>JANYDS010000020.1 GCA_025363475.1 Terriglobia bacterium | reverse complement strand
CGAGTTTGGCCAGTGGAAGACAAGCCGGGTGGATCTCAACTATCACGTGGAAGTGGACCGGCATTGCTACAGCGTGCCGCATGCGCTGGTGCATCAGGAGGTGGATGTGCGATCCACGGCGGACACGGTGGAAGTCTTCTGCCGCACGACCGACCTTCAGCTTTTCTTCTTATTAAAATATTTCCGCTTCACGTCCGGCCAGATTTCCTTGAGCACATTAGAAATGGCATCCGTGCTGATCTGGGTAAACATCCGCTGCATCGTCGGCGAGAAACCCTTTGCATCCGCATAATAGAGATTCCCGATCGCAGCCACCGTCCCGTTCCCCAGAAACTCCGCCGTATTGAATGACGTCCCACCGGAATCCGTGCGCGTGATCAGCACACGGCTCGCTGCGTACAACAGCCGCTTTTTTATAGAACCCGTCCCCTTGCGGAAATAGCGGGGATCTTCGTGCAACAGCGACGGCATGATCGCTTCGGTCATGAAATTCCCGATATCCTGATCGGCCGTATTCGAGGCATACCGTTTCAAATAACCCTCAGCCCCCTGTCCAAACGAAGGGTTGCTGTTATTCATTTGCGAGAGACCGGCAAACACCCCGCCCAGCAGATAGGACGGCGCACTAAACGTGTCCTCCGCGGCAATCTTGAACTTCTGCCTCGTCGAAATCGAACGGAACGTATCCGCACTTTCCACGGTACGGTAATTGGGCAAAACACCGAAAGCGTGTTTGTCTTCCGGGGTAACACCCGCGCCACTTTCTTGTGCCGCCAGCGACGAACCGAGCATTAAAACGATTCCGCCAAAGATCCAAAACAATTTCATGTTAATTAAGAGAGTCGAACTACAGCCCCAAGGTTGCCGCGAATTACATAGTTTGACGAAGTAAAGGTTCGATTCGACCCGCCAGCGCCTCATAGGTCATGGCACCCGGGTTGTAAAGCCGTACAATCCCGTTCCCGTCCACCAGCAGCAGGGTCGGAGTGGTACTCACGCCAAAACGAGTAAAATTGGCTTCGCTCAGCGGTGCTTCCACGTTGCGAAGCGGCGCATAATAGGCCGCAAATACTTCGTTGATGTACTTCGTTTCCGCTTCCGGCTTCGCGTCTTCCCCGCCCGCCACGTATCCATAGTGCTGTGTAGGCGCCACCACAACCAGTCCTCGCGGGCCGTAAGCCGCCATCAATTTCTCGATGATGCCCACTTCCGCTTTGCAGTCACCGCACCAGTGCGCCCACATAAAGATAAGAATCGGGTGGCCCTTATGTGCGCTTAGCGGCATTGGGTTCGTTTTGCCAATTCCCACCGTCGCCACGATTTCCGGAACCGGCTTCCCTTCGAGCGTGAGCAAATTCACATTCTTCTGCAAACGCATGATGATCGACGTGCCTTGCCAGCGCTTCAGTTCATCACGGAGGAACAACACCGCTTCGTCCCTGCGGTTGAGCTGCCCCAGTGCCTGTGCCTGCACTTCAATAGCAGCTCCCAGCGCGATGGGCAAGTGCGGTTCAGCGTCCAGTTTGCGGGTTTTGAGTAAGGCGTCGGAAAGCGCGCGAATTTCAACAGCATTGGCTTGCGCGGCATCGAACTGTTTGGCGTTGAGCCGACCCCTGCCCATCCACGAACAGGCTTCAATGTATTCAGGCGTCACACCAACTGCCTGGCGGTAGATATCCAGCGCCTTCTGCGCCGCCGCAAAATCCCCGGCCATCGCGGCCTTGTGAATCAAAGGCACCAGTGCAACAGCCTGACCGTAGACAAGTCCACAACAGGCGGCAAGGGCAAGAATGTGTTTTCGCATTTTATAAGGCCAGGCTTTTAAGATACTCCCGAAACGGACCGCCTAAATCACGGCGCTGCAAAGCAAACTCAACCGTAGCTTTCAAAAAGCCCAGTTTGTCCCCCGCATCATAACGCTTGCCGTCGAATTTATACGCATACAGGGGGCGGCTCCGGAGCAGGTGGCGCAGCGAATCCGTCAGCTGAATTTCGCCACCGGAACCAGGCTCCACCTGACTGATGGAATCGAAAACGTCGGGCGTCAGGATATAACGTCCGATTATTGCCAGGTTCGACGGCGCTTCATTCTGCTTCGGCTTTTCCACCAGATCGCGGATGCGGAATACTTTGCCTTTACTCCCGTTGTGGGCTACCGGCTCAGCATCAATGCAGCCGTAGGATGATATGGCTTCCGGCGGAACTTCCATCACAGCCAGCACCGGCGCACCGAAAAATTCGTAGATGTCCAGAAGCTGCCGGATACAGGGAGTCTCGGAATCAATCACATCGTCGGCCAGAACCACTGCGAAAGGTTCCGGACCCACCAGGTCCTGAGACCGCAGCACCGCATGGCCCAAACCCAGCGCTTCCTTCTGCCGGATATACGAAACATCAATAAGATCAGAAACCTGGCGGACAATCTTCAGGAGTTCCGTTTTGCCGCGGCTTTCCAGAAGATTTTCGAGCTCGAAACTGACATCGAAATGGTCTTCAATGGCGCTCTTGCCGCGACCCGTCACCATGATGATGTTGCGAATGCCGGAATGCAGGGCTTCTTCCACGCCGTATTGAATGATGGGCTTGTCCACCAGCGGCAGCATTTCCTTCGGCTGGGCCTTGGTGGCGGGCAGAAAACGAGTGCCTAAACCGGCGGCGGGAAAAACTGCTTTGCGAACTTTGGCTGCGGCCATAACTCTACTATATTGATGGCTGGGGTAGCGGCTTCGCAAGTCCTCTTTCGGTTACCGAAGCGTCAGATGGCGTATGGTAACCTGGAAGTTTCCAAACACCTATGGCATACGTAATTGCAGAACCATGCATTGGCACCAAGGACGCGGCTTGCGTCGACGCCTGCCCCGTTGATTGCATCCACCCGAAAAAAGAAGACGGCAAGTTTGCCGACGCCGAAATGTTGTATATCGATCCCGTTGAGTGCATCGATTGCGGCGCCTGCGTGCCGGTTTGTCCCGTGTCCGCCATCTTCGCGCTCGACGATCTGCCAGAAAAATGGACAGATTTCACGGCGAAGAACGCTGCCTATTTCGGCAGGTAATTCCCGCAGGAGTGTGGCCCGGCGATTCTGGTCACAAGCGGCACAAAACTATTTCCCTCTTGGATTCAACAGCCTGGCGCTTTCTTGCGCCAGAAATGCCACGGCGCGGGATTATGATGCAGCCGAGGAGTTTTCCATGCATATGAATCTGAAGGGAAGGGTGAATGTCGCAACACCAGGCACCCCTGTTCCGCTCACGACGGACACGACGCTCACCGCGTCAAAACTGTTTTTTCAGGTGATCCCCGGGCTTACCGGTAAAACCTATATCGGTGCGCCCGCCATGGCCAAAAGTGCGCTGACCGGCGTAGCACGCGTCCTGTGGCCCAATGCCAGCGGTGGCTTTTCGGAGTATTTTTCCGTGGAATCGCAGGACGGCGCTAATTCCATCCGGCTCGCTGAGTACGCGGTTGATGCGGATGTAGCCGGCGAAGGCTTGCTCGTTACTTACTGGACTGAATAGAGTCTAAGCGCGGCCCGGACGGTAGGTGGCGGATTGAATGTCTGTTTCCCAGACCGTAACTTCCGCCACTTCCACCGGGTTTTCCAGCTTCAAACCTTCCTGCATCTTTCCGCAGAAATAGATCGCCATGTTTTCCGCAGTGGGATTTAAAGTGTCAAACGGCTCAATGTCGTTCAGAAACACGTGATCCAGACGCTCGGAAACATCGCGCAACAGCCGTTTCAACACCACGAAATCCGCAAGCATGCCAGTCTGATCCAGTTTTTCACCCTGGACGATGACCCGGATTTTGTAGTTGTGCCCATGCACGTTCTCGCACTTGCCCCGGTAGTTCCTCAGGGCGTGCCCGGCTGCGAATGTATGTTCAACGGAAACTTCAAACATCGAAAAATTTCTCCACATCCCCGAATTGCAGGGTAAACGAATAATCCGGCAGACTGTCGAAAAAAACCTGGCCGTAACGCTGTTGCGTAATTCTGTGATCGAGCAATGAAAGCACTCCCCGGTCTGAACGTGTCCGGATCAATCTTCCGAACCCCTGCTTCAGCGCAATCGCCGCCTGCGGGATCTGGTAATCGTAAAAAGGATTGCCCCCGGCCTCACGCACACCGCGAATCCGGGCCTCAACTACAGGGTCATTCGGCACAGCAAAAGGTAACTTATCGATGATAACGCAGCTTAACTGCTCGCCCGGCACATCGACGCCCTGCCAAAAGGACGAAGTGGCGAAGAGCACACAGTGGGGCGTTTCGCGAAATTCGTCGAGCAGCGCCATGCGCGGCCCTGTCCCCTGTACCAGAATCGGATAATCGATGCTGAAAGACACCCGGTCATAAACCATGCGCATCTGCGAATAGCTGGTAAACAGGACAAACGCCCGGCCTTTGCTCGCGCCCAAAATTCGTACAATTTCATCGCTCGCGGCCGCCACATAGCCCGGACTCGACGGATGCGGCAGATGGTTTGGAATATAGAGCAGCGCCTGGGACTGGTAATCAAAATGGCTCTGCACAATCAGCGTGCGCGGCATATCGAGGCCCAGCCGTCCGCGAACGAAATCAAACGTGCCTGCCACCGCCAGAGTCGCTGAAGTAAGCACGGCACAATCCACCTTGTCCCACAGGTGCTGGCGCAGAAGATCAGCAACATCGATGGGCGTGGCTTGCAGGAAAGTTCCCCGCCCCCGCCGCTCAATCCAGTGCACGAAACCGGGATTGTTCCCTTCGATTAAAAACTGGAGCGCGGCCCGCAATTCCACCGCGCGGCGGAAGAGCGGAATCACGTCCTGAGGAGAATCGGGAATCAGCTTCAGGGTTGATGCCAGCAGATCGAAAGCGGCCAGAAAATCCTGATAGCTCTCACGGTTCTGTTCAAAGAACTCTCCCCGGCCAGTGAAATTAGTGCGCCCGTCATCACCCGGCAGCAGTCCGAAGAACAACAGGGAAAGCTCTTCCAGCCGGATCAAAATGCGGTCCAGTTCCTCTGATCCGAACTTGCGCGCCCTCGAGAGAACAGCAATATCGCGCCGCAGATCGAGCACCCGATAGCTGCTCACCGTAAAGCCGAAATACTGCCCCGCGATGTCCTCAATCTCATGCGCTTCATCGAAAATAACCGCATTGTAATCGGGCAAAATTGCGCCCATATCATCGCGGCGAACCGCCAGATCGGCAAAGAAGAGGTGGTGGTTGACGATGATGATATCCGCCTCGGCAGCACGCTGGTGCATCAGGGTGATGAAACATCGTTCGTGCTGTTTGCACTTCTGCCCGGCGCAGAGTTCACTGCGGGCGTCGAGCTTCCCCCAGACGGTACTGTCTTCCGGCAAGGTACGAATTTCGGCCCGGTCACCGGTGTCTGTGGTTTTCTCCCAATCGCTAATGATCTGAAAATCGGAGACCTCGTCCATGCCCGTCAGAACGGGCGAATCGGCCGCATCGTAAATTTTCTGGCGGCAGGCGTAGTTGCTGCGGCCCTTCATGTAACAGACCCGCAGAGGACGGTCGAGCACACGTTCGAGAAACGGAATGTCGCGGAAAAACAGCTGTTCCTGCAGCGCTTTAGTGCCAGTGGAAATCACTACGCGGCGTTCGGAAAGCAGTGCGGGCACCAGATAGGCCAGCGTTTTGCCAGTTCCTGTGCCTGCTTCGACGATCAGTTTGCGTTTTTCGAGCAGGGCATCTTCGACGGCTAAAGCCATCTCAACCTGGCCCGGGCGTGACTCAAAGCCGGTGTGTTTTGATGCCAGCAAGCCATCCGGCCGGAAGAAGCGCCGAACGGCACTCCCCTTCTGTGGGGTCCTGATCATGAAACCGGGTTAGGCAGACACTGATATCATGAAAACATATGACGTCAGCCGTTAGGCCCACCGTTGTCATCGTGGGCCGGCCCAACGTCGGCAAATCCACTCTTTTCAACCGGATAACCAGGCAGCGCCGCTCCATTGTGGGCGATGAGCCTGGTATCACGCGTGACCGGATCTCGGGCGAAGCCGAACACGATGGCAAACATTTCGAACTGATCGACACCGGCGGCATCGTGGTGCGCGACGAAGATTACATTCCGAGCCAGATTCTTGCCCAGGCGCAGGTCGCGCTGAAGGAAGCGGATCACGTGCTGCTGGTGGTAGATGGCCGCAGTGAAATCACTTCCTCCGACCGTGATCTGGCGGGCATGCTGCGCAAGATCGGCCGGCCGATTAGTCTGGTTGTGAACAAAGCGGACACGGGCGCGAAAGACAGTCTGGCGTACGACTTCTACAGCCTTGCGATCAAAGATGTCTTCCCGGTTTCCTCTGAGCATGGGCTGGGAATTCAGGAACTGCTGGACCATGTCACGGAAAGCTTCCCCGTTGTTCCGGAAGCGCCTGAGGTTCGTGGCATCAAGGTCGCCATTATTGGCCGCCCTAACGTGGGTAAATCGACGCTGCTCAATGCCCTGACCGGCGAAGAACGCGCTATTGTTTCGCCCATCGCCGGCACGACTCGCGACGCCGTGGATGAAACCATCGAGCGCAATGGCGAGACTTTTGTTTTCGTCGATACGGCCGGTATCCGTCGCAAGGGCAAGACCAAGCTCATGGCGGAGAAGCTGAGTGTGGTTATGGCCCGCCGTCATATCCGGTTGGCTGACATTGTGGTTGTGGTGATGGATGCGAGCGAGGGTTTTGTCGGCCTTGACGCAACGATCGCAGGCTATGCCCATGAAGGCGGCCGTCCGGTTATCCTGGTGATCAACAAGTGGGATTTGACCAGCGATGTCAATAAGAAAATCTTCGAGCAGGATGTCAGGGACCGTCTGAAATTTCTTGAATACGCTCCGTTGGTTTTCATGTCGGCAGCGAAAAAGACCGGTATCAATGACCTGCTCAATCTGATCGTGAAAGTGAACGAATCAGCCTTCCACCGCGTGACTACCGGTGAACTTAACCGCTTCGTGGAAACCCTGCATTTTGAAGAACGCAGAATTCTCTATATTACGCAGGCTAGTATCCGTCCGCCCTCGTTCATTGTCTTTACCGATAAGGCTGGCGATTTGCACTTCTCGCATGAACGCTATTTGACCAACCAGTTGCGGAAACGATTTGGATTTGAAGGCACGCCGATCCATATCAAGATCCGTGGCCGGACACCGAAGCGCGAACGCAAGGCACTGAAGTAGCGTTTTCACGGTCTGTCGTTAATCCATGCGGATTTCGGTGGATGATGTATCTCGGTATGAGCTTTCACCCCGACTGCGACTTCCTCGACGGTGCAGTCCTGGAGCGTAACGGCGGTGAACACAGACATGCTTTGGCTCAATCACCGGTCACCGCCTGGTTCGCAAATTGTAACGGTATCCCGCGTCTTGAACCTTTGACGGGAATGCGAGTGCGGGTTGGCGCCGCGCGGGTTCGGATTTCAGATATAGTGGTGGTCGAATCACCCCTTCCGAACGAAGAGATATTCACTGCGCCCCCGTACCTCTGCGTCGAAGTGATGTCGCCAGACGACACAATGGCCGACATGCAAGACCGGCTGGATGACTATGTCGTTTTTGGTGTCCCAAACATCTGGGTGATCGACCCGTGGAAACACCGCGGATGGCAAGTCACTGCTGGCGGTTGGGCCACCGCAACCGACGGCATGATGAGAACTTGCTGATGGACGAATTGCCATGCCGCTGGTCGACGTCCTGCTGCCTTGAGCGTGTCTGCCCCGCGTGGAGTAAGATATGCGGATGGGTGCAGCAACTATCAAGGTCTGGGTCGGCACCAGGAAGGGTGCTTTTGTCTTTAGTTCGTCTGACAGAAAGAAATAGACGATTTCCGGTCCGGTCTTCACTGGCAAGGAAGTTCATCACGTAGTACAGGATCCGCGCAATCCTGAACGGCTCTACGCCGCAGTCGGTGATGCCTGGTTCGGGTCACACCTCCAGCGCAGTACCGACGGAGGCAGGACTTGGCAGGTAGCTGAGACAGGGCTGACCACGGAGGGTAAACTCCCTGATGCACCGCTGAAGCGCATCTGGCATATCGCTCCCAGTGCGACGGATGATCCCAATGCTCTCTGGCTGGGTGCGGACCCCGGCGTTCTGTTTCGCAGCACAGACAATGGCGACAACTGGCACCTTGTCGAAGGTCTTTCCCAACACCCCACGCGCGAACAATGGATGCCTGGCGCGGGCGGCATGATGGTCCATTCCATCCAGGCTCTGGGGAAAGGACGCGTTGTCGTGGGCATCTCGGCGGCGGGAGCTTTTCGAAGCTCGGACACCGGCCAAACCTGAGAGCCATTCAACGGTAATGTGCTGTGCGGTTTCCAGCCGGTAAAGTTCCCTGAAGTGGGTCAGTGCGTGCATAAACTGCTGGCGCATCCCCGCAAACGTGATGCGCTTTATCAGCAGAATCACTGCGGCGTTTACCGCACGCAGTTCAAAGCGGGAAAACTCCGCGTGGTCCGCAGCCGCGATAACGGCAGGAACCGGGAATTCATGACATGCGGACTGCCCCAGCGAAATGACTTCTCACTGGTGCTCCGCGAAGCCATGGCGTCCGATCACCTGGACAACGCGGGCGTGTATTTCGGGACCACGGGCGGAGCCGTGTTCGGCACCAGTAACGCCGGTGGAAGCTGGAAGCCGCTGGCTGAACATCTGCCCCCCGTTTACTCTGTCCCGGTTACTTACCCGGCACGTTAACCGCTACCGGCTCATGGAAGCCAGGAACTCGCTGTTGGTCCGCGTCTTACCCAGTTTGTCGAGCAGCAGTTCCATCGTCTCCACCGGAGACAACGGACTCAGCACCCGCCGCAGAATATAAACCCGGTTCAACTCATCCGCCGGCATCAGCAATTCTTCTTTCCGCGTACCGCTCTTATTGATATCAATGGCCGGGAACACACGCTTTTCGATCAGCTTCCGGTCCAGATGGATTTCCATGTTACCGGTACCCTTGAATTCTTCGAAAATCACGTCGTCCATTCGGCTGCCGGTATCGACCAGCGCAGTGGCGATGATTGTGAGCGAACCGCCCTCTTCAATATTGCGGGCCGCACCAAAGAACCGTTTCGGACGCTGCAGTGCATTCGAATCCACACCACCTGAAAGCACCTTGCCCGAAGGCGGCACAATCGTGTTGTAAGCGCGGGCCAGACGCGTAATGGAATCGAGCAGAATCACAACGTCCTTCTTGTGCTCGACCAGCCGCTTGGCCTTTTCAATCACCATCTCCGCAACCTGCACGTGCCGTGTCGCCGGTTCATCAAACGTGGAACTGATGACTTCTCCGCGAACACTGCGCTGCATGTCGGTGACTTCTTCCGGCCGCTCGTCGATCAGTAGAACAATCAGCGAAACTTCCGGGTGATTGGTGGTAACCGAGTTAGCGATATTTTGGAGCAACATCGTCTTACCGGTACGCGGAGGCGCAACGATCAAACCGCGCTGACCCTTGCCGATGGGCGTGACCAAATCCATCACGCGCCCGGAGAAGTTATCCTTCACCGTTTCCAGCTTCAAACGCTGATCCGGATAAAGCGGCGTCAGGTTATCAAAGAAAATCTTGTTGCGGGCTTCCTCTGGCGGTTCAAAGTTGATCGCATCAACTTTGATCAGGGCAAAGTAACGTTCGCCTTCCTTGGGAGGACGAATCTGACCTGACACCGTGTCACCGGTGCGCAGATCAAAGCGTCGTATCTGCGACGGCGAAACGTACACATCGTCCGGACCCGGCAGGTAGTTGTATTCCGGCGCGCGCAGAAAGCCGAAGCCATCCGGCAGGCATTCCAGCACGCCTTCCGAGAAGATCAGACCGCTCTTCTCAGCCTGAGTTTGCAAAATCTTGAAGATGAGTTCCTGTTTGCGCAGACCTGCGGCATTGAGCACGCCCATGTCCTTCGCCACCTGGTTCAGGTTCAGGATACTCATGTCTTTGAGCGCCACCAGATCAAGCGTCGGACCGGCACCGGGCCGGTTCTGCTGCTGTTTGCGGCGCTGCTGACCGGGATGATCCTGCGGTGCAAGACCGGCAGTCACGTTATGACTGGTGGATTCCTGCTGCACTGGTGCGACAGCAACAGGAGCCGTTGCAACAACGGGCGCAGCCTCAGCAACCGGAGTAGACACCGGAGCAACTGCCACCGGGGCCGCTGCAGCCTCGACTTTCTTCACCGGACGCGCCGCGCGCTCGACAGGCTTTTCTTGAACAGGCACCCCGGCCTTTTCCTGTACGGGGACCGGAGTCTCTACTGCTGGATTGTTTTCGTTATCGCTTGCCAAATTTCCCTCACTCCCCGGCCAGTGACGGCCGAGAACGGCAGCGGTTCCGCGTGCTGGCGTATCGCCTTCAGTCCGCGGGCCTGTTCTGCCTGATTCAGTTTGTCTATTTTCGATGCTACGACGATATAAGGGTGATTGTTGGCCTCGAGCCAGTCCTTCAGGTCGAGGTCCTTATCCATCCAGCCGCGCCGGGCATCCAGGATCAAAAAAGATAGCTTGAGACTGCGTCGCTCCTGTAAATATTGCTCAATCAGCCGTGCCCACTCAGCCTTCGATGCCAAAGGTACCTTGGCGTATCCGTACCCGGGTAGATCGACAAAATACATGGTGCCGTCTATGCGATAGAAGTTGATCGACTGTGTACGACCGGGCGTATTACTCGTGAAAGCCAGTCCGCGCTTTCCCGGTTTCCCTGCAATTGCATTCAGAAGACTGGATTTTCCGACATTGCTTCTCCCCAGAAAAGCGACCTCGGGCAGCCCGTCGGTGGGAAACTGCTCGGGACTGCTGGCACCTCTACTGAATTCCGATATCAATGTTACTATACCTGGTTCACGTTTCTTGGGTTGGCGAATCTTGGAAGCCGGGTTGGCGCGAGCTGACTTGCTCTAAAGTAGGCGGGGATCAAAGTAATGGAGAAACGGGAGGGAAGTAAAGGTAAATCTCAGTATACCCATTCCTGACACGCAATGTGTTAATCCTGTTCAGTAGTGCGCTATTTCCTAACCCGCCGCGAACCGCCCCTCACGCGGGTTCTCCTCATAGAAAGCGGGTCGCGTTCCCTCCTCGAAAAGCTTTTGCCCCATTTGTATGACATGTGGGGGCAGGAAGTTTCGATTGATCTGGTGACCTGTTACGCAGGGCTGCCCGAAGGGTTTCCAGCTCAGACCCGGACATTCCACGTTTCGGACTACGGTTCGCCAGGAGGCAGGCAGCAACTGCTCCGCCTGCTGCGCGAACGCAACTATTCCTTTGCAGGCGTGATCTGTTCGGCAGAGCCAATCATGACGAAATGGAAATGGTTTCTGGCGCTGCGCACGCCGGCCAAATTCTTTGTCATCAATGAGAATGCCGACTACTTCTGGGTCCACCGTGACCGCGCGGCCATCATCCGGCGATTCATGCTGGTTCGGGCAGGTCTGGCGGGCGAAGGCGCGCCGCGCACTGTGGGCCGGCTCTGCCTGTTTCCCTTCACTGTATTATTTTTAATAGTGTACGCTCTGGCGGTTCATACCCGTCGGGCACTTCGATCTCACACACCTTAACTCGACAAAACTATGAAACTCATTCAGGTATCTACCCCCGGCGGTCCCGAAGAATTGAAGCTGGTTGACGCGCCCATACCTTCACCCGGCCCGGGCGAAGCCCTTGTCAAGATTGCCGCCACTGGCGTGAACTATATTGACGTCTACTTTCGCGCTGGTCTCTACAAGGCTGAACTTCCGTTCACGCCCGGCAATGAAGCGGCGGGCGTGGTGGAATCAGTTGGCGAGGGAGTCACCATCGTGAAACCCGGTGACCGCGTTGCCTATGCGATGCACCGTGGTTCCTACGCCGAATACGCGACGGTTCCCGCGTCCACACTGGTGGTCCTGCCTGAGAATGTGGGCTTTGAAACAGCCGCTGCAGCCATGCTCCAAGGCATGACCGCGCACTACCTGACCCACTCAACCTTTCCCCTGCAACCCGGCCACAAGGTTCTGGTTCATGCTGCGGCCGGCGGGGCGGGGCGCCTGATCGTGCAGATGGCCAAGATGCTGGGCGCAACCGTTTACGGAACGGCGGGCAATGACGAGAAAGCCGCCATCGCTAAATCGGCCGGGGCCGATGAAGTGATTGTTTACACGCGTGAAGACTTTGCCGTCGAGGTTAAGAAATTCACGGGCGGCAAAGGGGTCGATGTGATTTACGACTCCGTGGGAGCCACTACGTTTCTGAAGGGCCTGGACATCATCCGCCCCCGCGGCATGATGGCTTTGTTTGGCCAGTCGAGCGGCCCCGTCGCACCGATTGACCCCAATATTCTGAATCCCAAAGGCTCATTATTCCTAACCCGCCCGAGCCTGGCGCATTACTGCCTCACTCGCGAAGAGTTGCTCTGGCGGGCAGGCGATGTACTGCGGTGGATCGGTACCGGCCAGCTTCAGCTCCGTATCGACAAGACCTATCCGCTGACCGACGCACCGCAGGCCCATTGCGATCTGGAAGGCCGCAAGACGGCTGGCAAGCTCCTGCTCATCCCTTAAGATTTATGTCCGCACCCACCGTTACCGCTCTTTTCCGTGACCAGAAGTTTGACGCACTTCTGGTCACGAAGCCGGAAAACGTCCGTTATCTTACCGGCTTTACCGGCAGCAATGGCTGGCTGCTGGTCTTTCCCGATGGAGCCATCACGCTCTATACTGACCCGCGCTATACCGTGCAATCCGCAGTGCAATGTACCTGCCAGGTGGTCATAGCCAAAGGCATGCTGTCTGAAGCGATTCAGGAGGACCTCAAACGCCTGAAGATCCGCCGCGTCGGTTTCGAAGCTGAACACCTCACGGTGGGTCGGTACGAGTCTTTTTCCGATTTCAAACTCAAACCCGCAAAAGTCCTGATTGAGACTTTGCGGATGGTGAAAACTGATGACGAAATTACCAAAATCCGCGCGTCTGTCATCACCAATTCAAAGGCACTCGAAGCCGCGCTGAAACGCTTCAAAACCGGCATGACCGAAACAGAACTGGCTGCCGAAATTGACTACCACAGCCGCAAATTTGGAGCAGACGGCCCCGCGTTTGACACCATCGTCGCCGTTGGACCCAACTCTGCCCAGCCCCACGCCCGCCCCGGAAAAACGAAAATCAACGCGGGCATTTTGCTCATCGACATGGGCGCGTTTGAAGCGGGTTACGCCAGCGACATGACGCGGATGGTGCATGTGGGTCCACCCACCACCCTTTATAAGAAAGGGTATGCGGCGGTACTGGAATCGCAACTGGCAGCGATCGATGCAATCAAACCCGGTGTAACTGCGGGCAGGGTGGATCAGATCACGCGTGCTGTACTGAAGCGCCACAATCTGGATAAAGAGTTCATTCACTCAACCGGCCACGGTCTGGGCCTTGAAATTCACGAACCGCCGCGTCTTGGGCGAAAAGATCCGACGAAGCTGGAACCAGGCATGGTGATTACCGTCGAACCGGGAATCTACCAGGAAGGCTGGGGCGGAATCCGCATAGAAGATACCGTTCTGGTGACGGCAACTGGCTGCGAAATTCTCACACCGACGTCGAAAGAACTGCGCCAAACCGGATGATTTACGACCTTGGTCAGCCCCTGTTTCCGGGTATTCCGCACCATCCGGCGCATCCGCCGTTTCTGTTCAGCCTGAACAAGCTGCACGGGGATTATGTAATCGAAGGCGACATCAGTTCTTCGTCTGAAACGTTTACGATGGGCGGCCATGTAGGCACTCATATTGACGCGCTTTCACACTTCAGCTGCTGCGGTAAATTGTTTGGTGACATCAAACCAACCCAGACCTGCGCCACGGGAATTGAAGAACACGGGGTGGAGACCATTGCGCCGATCTTCCGGCCTGGTGTGCTTTTCGATATCGCAAAACTCGAAGGTATGGATGCGCTGCCCGTTGATTGGACGATTACGCCGGAGCACCTGGCGGCCTGTGGCGTAATGCCGCAGCCTGGTGGCATCGCCCTCATCCGTACGGGTTGGGGACGCTTCTGGAACAATTCAAAACAATTCCTGACCGGGGGTTCGGGTGCCATTCCCAGAGGTCCAGGACCGACACTTCCCGCCGCCCGCTGGTTGAGTGAACGGGGTATTTTCGCCGCCGGGTCAGACACCGTGGCGTTTGAGCGCGTGCCTTCCAGCATGGAGGTGCATGTTCATCTGCTGGTAGAAAACGGCATTCATATTATTGAGTGTCTGAATCTGGAATCCCTGGCCGAAGCTGGGGTCACAGAGTTTCAGTTTGTTGCTCTGCCGCTCAAAATAAAAGGCGGCACGGGCTCGCCAATCCGCCCGGTGGCCATCACCGGTTCGATTTAAGAGATTCTCTGAATTAAAGAAATTGTCCACGCCCGCCGATAGACCTGCATGGAGCGCAATTGACATGACGATCGGCACAAGAATTTCTCTCGCCTGTGGTGCGCTGGTGGGCCTCACCATCATTCTGTGTACGGTTTCACTTCTCAGCGCCAGTGATGAGCTTTGCTGCAAACGCTCTCGTTGTCAACTCGTTGCCAAGAGAAGCTTCGATTCCTGCGGCTGGACCGTTTGATGAAAGAGCAGAGAGCGCTGGTACTGCGGCACATGCTGATGGAGACTGCGGAGCAAAAGAATGAGGCGGAATCAAACTCTCGCAGGCTGTTCGCAGTTTTCAAACCGAATCCGCAGCCTCACGATTCCCGTGATCGTGAGTGATTCAATTTGATTGGCCCCACGTGACGACTTTCAATCTGGCGTCGGCGAGAGTACTGTCACTGAGTCGCTAGCGCCGCCAAACTTTCCCAATGCGACCGCTGCCGGGTTCTTCTTTGACTTCATCCACGTGCTTACCGACGGCCTGTTCGAGCACGAACTGCGCTATCGAGGTAAGTCGTAGTCTTGCTTGAGCCTAGGCATGTTAGCGTTATGGCGGACTTATGACCATACGAGCGCTCTTGCTGTCGCTGGTCTTCACGTTGACCACCGCCGCCCAATACCCTGAAAACGAGTGCGCAGGCGCCACATACGATACTTCCATGTGCCTGGTGGCACTATACAAACAAGTGGACGCCGAGCTGAACTCGGAATATCAAAAAGCGTTAAAGAGCGCGGCGGACTACGACGAAGTAGTTGTTCAAAAACTCGAGGATTCCGAACGCAAATGGATCGCCTGTCGCGAAGCAGACTGTGACGCTGAGCACGCCGTTTGGGGTCGAGGAACCGGTGGCACTCCTGCACTTACCATGTGCCTTATCACTCATACAAGGGATCGCATCGCAGGTTTGAAATCCAGATATGGGCAGCGTTGAAGGGCCGAAATTCATATTTCAAGCGGACCTACTACCGGGCGGGACGCATAGCCTGAATCCCCAAATATAGAAACGTTCCCGCAGCAATGGCGAGCGGATAGCTAACCCAACCGGCCGGCGTTAACCACAGGCCTGTCGCGCCTCCAGCCAGTGTGGCGGATTCCGCCAGAACACACCACCCGAGTGCCGGTCCCGCGCGACGAAGCAGAAGGCTCAAAACCGTTCCGAGGGCCAGTCCTTCTGGAATCTTGTGCAGCAGGATCGCCACCGCAACCGCTTTGCCCCCGCGAGGAGCAGCAAGGTGGACGGCCACCAGGCCCCAGCCATCAATAAACGCGTGAACGGCGGTAGCAATCAAAAGCGGTGCAACGAAACCATAGTGCTCACCGTGATCGCATGACGGACATACCGGAAATGAATACCTGTCCAGCAGGGTGAGTACACCGAAGCCAAGGGCCATGAGCGGCAAGACCCAGATCCAGCCGATGTCATCAACCAGCTCCGGCACCACACCGAAAAGCGCTGCTAACACCAGAATCGCGCCGCTCACGGGAATCAGATAACGCGTGAGTTGCGGCCGTCCGGTGAGTACAATCCCCGCCGACGCCGCAACAACCGCTGCCAGCGTTGCGGCAGCAGGCAGAGCAAGAATCGCGGAACTGGAACCTTCGGACACCAAGCCTCTACTGTACAGGCGGTGAGCGAATACCCAATCCCGTATGTAAACCTGGTATTATGGTGAGCGCTGCCAGATATAAGAAAACAGGTGGTTTGAAGTCACCCGTAACTTCTTGTGGCAAAGTTCGTCAAAACTTATATTCCATATGATTAAAGTCGAAGGCCTGACCAAGCGATACGCACGCCATGTCGCAGTCAACAACATCTCCTTCGAAGTGAGCAAGGGCGAGATCGTCGGTTTTCTGGGCAAGAACGGCGCCGGGAAAACGACTACGATGCGCGTCCTCACCTGCTTCCTTCCACCGAGCGCGGGTGCCGTCAGCGTGGCCGGTTTCGATGTCCTTGAGCATCCGCTTGAGGTCAAGAAACGTATTGGTTACCTGCCAGAGACTCCCCCGGTCTACCCGGAAATGGACGTCACTACTTATCTGACTTTCGTCGCCAAACTCAAGGGCATTGCCTCAAACGACGTGGCCAAACGGGTGGATGAAGCCTGCGAACGCTGCGCGGTGACCAATGTCAAGAACACCATCATCGGCAAACTTTCCAAGGGCTATCGACAACGAGTCGGTCTGGCCCAGGCGATCATTCACAATCCGCCGGTGCTGATTCTGGATGAGCCAACTTCTGGCCTTGATCCGGAACAGCAGCGCGAAGCCCGGCAACTGATCGCCAGCCTGGCAGGCGACCACACCATCATTCTCAGCACTCACATCCTTTCGGAAGTGGAGCATTCCTGCAGCAAAGTGGTCATCATCAACGCCGGAGAAATTGTAGCGGTAGATTCGGTGGCGAATCTGCATGGCCGCCGGCAGGCATCTGAAACGGTGCTGATCGAAGTGACCGGGGCCGATTCCTATTCAGTGCGGCAGCGCCTCGAACAGGTCTCAGGCGTGGCCCGCGTGGTTTCGCGCGATGGCCGGGATGGCACGGCATCATTTGAAGTCTTCGGTATGGCGGAACGGGAAGTGCGTCCGGAACTGGCGCGGGCGGTGGTGCAAGCGGGCTGGAATTTGACTGAACTGCGTGCGGTAGGCGAATCCCTCGAAGAAATTTTCCTTGAACTCACAAAATCTGAAAGTAAAAAAGAAACCGGAGCAGTGACGCAATGAGAAACATCGGCACAATTTGCGGGAAGGAACTGAAGGCCTATTTTGCCTCGCCCGTAGCGTACCTGCTGATGGGCCTGTTTGGTTTGGTCTTCGGCTTCTTTTTCTATAGCGCGGCACAGTTTTTCGTGAACGCAGGCGTCCAGTCACAAATGAGCGGGCAGGAACAGCCCATGAGCGTGAATGAATGGGTAATTGCTCCGCTGCTGAACAATGCGAGCGTGGTGGGTCTGTTTTTGATCCCGCTGATTTCCATGCGTTTGTTCGCGGAAGAAAAGCGCTCTGGCACCATCGAACTGCTGATGACATCGCCTATCAGCGACTGGGAAATTATCTTAGGCAAGTGGCTGGGCGCGATGGGCATGTACCTTTGCATGCTGGCAATTTCCGCTCTCGATATCGCGCTGCTGTTCGCCTGGAGCCACCCGGACTGGCGTCCCGTCGCCACCGGTTACCTGGGACTGATTTTGCAGGGCGGGACAATCCTCGCAATTGGAACTTTCATTTCCACCACGACGAAAAACCAGATCATCGCCGGGGCTTCAACGTTTTCGATTTGCCTGTTGCTCTGGGTGCTGAGCTGGGTCAGCTCCTACAATCAAGCGGGCTGGGCGCAGGCAATCGCGTACTGTTCAATCCTGACTCACTTCGAGCCATTCTCGCGGGGCATCGTGGAAACGAAGGATCTGATTTTCTACTTCTCGGCAATTTTCCTCGCGCTGTTCATGACATCGCGATCTCTTGATTCCCTGAGGTGGCGGGCATAATGGCAAGCGAATGGATTAAAGCACGGCAGACGCGGTACGGCGCGTTTCTTGTCCTCTATGTAGCTGTGGTTGTGGGCGCGGTGGGCCTGGCGAACTGGCTGGCCAGCCGGAAGAATGCGACGTTTGACGCAACCGCCAACAAGCGCTTCACGCTGTCCGATCAGACCCGGAAGATTACCGGTAATCTGACTCGCGATATCAATATCTACTACTTCAACAAGAGTGAAAGCTTCGATCAGGCACGCAACATGCTTGACCGCTATAAGAACCTCTCGACGAAGATCCACATTCAGTACATCGACCCGGAAAAAAAACCCGACGTCGCCCGTGCCGAAGGTGTTCGCGCATTTGGCGACATAATTGTCGACAGTGGGGTCAAGAAGGAAACAGCCCGCTCCCTTACCGAAGAGGAACTGACTGGAGCGCTGGTTCGCAGCATCAAGACGGGCCTGCGGATGGTTTGTTTCATCAATGGCTCCGGCGAACATCCGCTGATTGATACGACACGCGAAGGCTACGCTGCGGTCAAGGACGTGCTCGAAAAGAACAATTACAAGACCGATACCGTCTCCCTGATCGGCAAACCGGAAGTTCCTTCCACCTGTACCGTAATCGTGATTAGCGGACCGAAGACCGATTACATTCAGGAAGCCGTTGCGGCGGTTAAGAAGTTCGTTGAAGGCGGTGGCCGGGCACTCGTCAATCTTGACCCTGTGCTGAATTTGCCCAACGACAAGATGGGCGACACGCCCAATATTGAAGCGATGCTCGCGGGCTGGGGAGTTACACCCACAAGGGATGTAATCCTCGATCCGCGTTCCGCGCTGGGGCAGTTTTCGCCTGTGGTCAGTGCCTATGCGTCTCACGCGATCGTAAACGTTATGGTGGGGATCGACACGGTGTTCCCGCTCTCCCGCAGCCTTGATGTCAAAGCACCTGGCGAAAAGCTTTTCGGCAGTTCTGCGGAGAGTATCTCCCTGCAGGACCCGAAGCTTCCGTTGAAAGAAGCCGACCTCGATAAAGGCCCCAAAGGCCCCTTTACTCTGGGTGCGGCAATCAAAGTGGGCAAAGCGCCCACACAGGGCCTGGTCGTTGTTGTTGGCAGTTCCAGCTGGCTCACCAATTCCATCTTCGGTGCGCCGGTTGGAAACAAGAACCTGGTTCTGAACATGTTCAACTGGCTCACTTCGGATGAAGACCTGATTTCGATCCGGCCGAAAGATCCGGAAGACCGTCGCATGAAAGTTACCGGTAACGCGATGTGGGTGCTTTTCTTCACCAGTGTGATTATGCTGCCCCTGATTGTGATTCTCTCGGGTGTTTCCACCTGGTGGAAGCGGAGATAGCACCGGATGAAGACAGGCGGATTGATTGCGGGGGTGGTCGTGCTCGGCGTACTCGGGGGGCTTGTCTGGTACACCGGCAAGAACCCGGATGCGGGCAAGAAATCTGATACTCCGGTGGCCCCGAAACTGGTTACACTTGACCCGGCGCAGATTGAAGGCCTCCGGCTGGCGAAGGCGGGCGAAGATCCGATTGTCCTGAAGAAAGTCTCGGATATTTGGGAGATTACGGAACCGAAACACCTTGGAGCTGATTCCGAAATGGTCAGCCCGATGCTGGGTGGTTTAGCCTCAATTTCAGCCGAGCGCATCATTGATGAACACCCGACGAGCTTGAAAGAATTCGGGCTTGAAACGCCGGTTTTTGAAATCGACATTACGGCGAAGGGAGGCAAAGTCTACAAGCTGCTCACCGGCGGCGAAACGCCGGGCACCGGGAATCTTTATGCAAAGCTGGGTGACGACCCGAAGGTCTACACAATCGCCTCGTCAGTCAAGGCCAGTGTCGACAAGACACTCAGCGACCTGCGCGACAAACGGCTGATGACATTCAACCAGAACAAGCTGAAGTCGTTCACGCTGGCCGCCAGGGGACCCGTATTTGAGTTCAGCAAGAACGAACAGCTGGACTGGCAGATTGTAAAACCGCGCCACTATCGTGCCGACCCCCTGCAGGCCCAGGATCTGATCCGCAAGATGGTGGATGCCCGCATCGACCTGACCGGTAATTACGATGAAAAGGATGCGGCAAAGGCTTTTGCCACGGGCGCGAAAATTGCCATCGCCACAGCCACGGACGAGAAGGAAACGCAAACCCTTGAAGTGCGCAAGGCCGCCGACAGCAGCTACTACGCCAAAAGTTCGGCAGTGGAAAACGTCTACAAGATCATGCCGGACATTGCGGACGGTCTGAATAAATCGATCGACGACTACCGCGATAAACGCATCTTCGATTTCGGTTTCACTGACCCGTCGAAGGTTGAAGTAAACGGTCAGGCCTATGAAAAAGCGGGTGAAAAGTGGACCGCGAATCAGGTGCAGTTCGACCCGGCAAGTATTCAAACTGTGCTGGATAAAGTGCGCGATTTGAGCGCGGTGAAGTTTTCGGAAAAGATGTCAGGGACTAAAGTTTTGACTCTGGCCGTAACGTCCGGCGAAAAGAAACGGGTGGAACGGGTTACGATCAATAGAGACGGCGAAGCGTTTAACGCGCAGCGCGACGGTGAAGCGCCGGTCTACATTGTGGAAGCGAAGAACATCGGCGAGTTGCAAAAAGCGATCGCAGGGATCAAGCAGCAAATGCCCGCTAAAACGCCCCCCAGTACGAACGACAAGAAGAAATAGCTTGAACGGCCTGCTTACCGATCTCTACGAGTTGACGATGGCCGCCGGCTATTTTGCGGCGGGCAAGCAGCACGAGACCGGGACGTTTGAATTCACCATCCGGAGACTGCCCCGCAACCGCGATTTCGTCGTGGCCGCAGGTCTGCACCGCGCCGTGGATTATCTTCTCAATCTGCGCTTCGAGGCCGACGAGATTGCGTGGCTGCGGGGACTTCCGCACTTCCGCCATGCGAAACCGGCTTTCTGGGAATATCTCGCTTCATTCCGTTTTACCGGCGATGTTTTCGCCGTTCCCGAAGGCACTGTGCTTTACGCCGGGCAACCGCTGATGAACATTCGGGCGCCGCTGATTGAAGGTCAGATTCCCGAGACGTACCTGTTGTCGGCAGTTTCGTTTGAGACCCTGATTGCCTCGAAAGCAGTCCGCCTGGCCCACGCGGCTGATGGACGAGGTGTTTTCGATTACGGTACGCGCCGCGCGCACACGCCGGAAGCAGGGGTACTCAGCGCCCGGGCCGCCTATATTGGCGGATGTGCCGGCACCAGCAATACCCTTGCAGGCTATCGCTACGGCATTCCTGTGGTGGGAACAGCGGCGCACTCCTGGGTGATGGCTTTTGATTCAGAAACGGAAGCTTTTCGCGAACTGCAGAATTTGCTGGCCGACCAAACGGTTCAGCTCGTAGACACCTACGATGCGATTGAAGGCGCGCGCACGGCGGCTCGGTTGGGAAAACCACTGTGGGGAGTCCGCATCGACAGCGGTGATTTCTTCCTGCTTTCGCGCCGCATCCGCCGTATCCTCGACGATGCTGGTTTGACCGAAACCAGGATCATTGCCAGTGGCGATCTGGACGAAGTTCGCATCGCCGCTATTGTGGAAGACGGTGCGCCTATTGACGCGTTCGGCGTGGGAACGGAACTGGCGACTTCCGCCGATGCGCCTTCCATGGGCAGCATCTATAAACTCGTGGAAATCGAGCGGCCCGGCCACACTCGTTACACCGCCAAACACAGTGCGGAAAAAGGTACCATCCCCGGAGCCAAACAACTATTCCGCTTTCCGGATTACGATCTGCTGGGTTTACATGACGAATGCGTGCCGGGTGCCGAGGCCCTCTTAAAGCCCGTGATACTGGGCGGTGAACTGGTGGAACCGCTGCCTTCGCTCGAAGAGATCCGCAAGCGCGTGGAATGGCCCCCAAAGCCGTTCCCGCGGTTGATGAAGCGCTCTGACGCGCTTGAAAATCTGATGGCCGAGGTGACGGCGTGAAAGCCTTTTTCGATATTGATACCCAGATAGATTTTGTTTTCCCTGCCGGGGCTCTGTATGCACCCGGTGCTGAGAATGTAATTCCGAATGTGGCGAAACTGAACCGCCTGGCCGGTGAACGGGGCCTGCCCCTGATCTCGACTATGTGCGCCCATGGTGAGAATGCGGAAGAGTTTAAGGTCTGGCCGCCGCACTGCATCAAAGGTACTGTGGGGCAGCAAAAGCCGGCCGCGACACTGGTGCCCAATCAGATTTTTATCGAGAAAGACGAACTGGATTTATTCACCAACCCGTCGCTGGAAAAGCTGCTCGAAACGCTGAAAATCGATGAATGCGTGGTCTACGGCGTCCTGACGGAATATTGCGTGAAGTTCGCCATCATGGGCCTGCTCAAGCGTGGCTGCAAAGTTTCGCTGGTCACGGATGCCATTCACCACCTCTCGGAAACAGAGGCGGCGAAAGTGATACGCGAATTTACGGATGCCGGCGGCTTCTGTGTTCAGACCTCTGCGGTCTGAAACTCTGACCGGAGAATAATTCTGGTTCCCGCCACTGTTTCAGTGACGTGAATTCGACTCCCATAGCGATCCTGGCCGGGGGCCTCTCGACCCGGATGCGGCCCTTAACCGATGCCATTCCGAAGTCTATGTTGTCCGTTCACGGGCGACCTTTCCTGGCCCATCAGATCGACTATCTCCGGGCACAAGGCCTGCGGCGGATTGTAGTTTGCGCAGGGCATCTTGGAGAGCAAGTCAGCGGCTACTTCGGCAGCACCCTCGAATATTCGTTTGACGGTCCCGTTGCGCTGGGGACAGCAGGGGCCATCCGGCGGGCGCTGCCTTTACTCGGAGAACGGTTCTTTGTGATCTACGGCGATTCCTGGTTGCCAACAGATTTTTCCGCCGTGCTGCGTGCCTTTAAATCATCCGGGGCCGCCGCGCTCATGACGGTTTACCGCAACCAAAACCGCTGGGGACGAAGCAACGTCTGGTTCGACGGCGAGCGCATCCGGGTTTACGACAAAACGAACCCAATTCCTGAAATGCAGCACATCGACTACGGCCTCAGCCTCTTTTCGGTCTCGGCGTTCCATCAGACTCCGCCCGCGTCTGAATTCGACCTCGCCCAGGTATTTGATCGGTTGCTGAACGCCGGAGACCTGGTCGCGCACGAAGTCCATGATCGGTTCTATGAAATTGGGTCCCCTGCTGGCCTTGAGGAATTCGCCCATGACTTTCAGTGAACGCTACCTCGCCGAGGTGACGGAAGTAACGCGCAAAACGAACCCAAACGTGCTGGAAGCCACTGTTGACCTGCTCGCCACCATTCGTGATCGTGGGGGCCGCCTGTTTATCCTGGGCGTGGGCGGCAGTGCGGCCAACGCCAGTCACGCCGTCAATGACTTCCGTAAACTCTGCGGCTTTGAAGCCTATGCACCCACCGATAACGTCTCAGAACTAACCGCTCGTACCAACGACGAGGGTTGGGAAACCACCTTTTCCGCCTGGCTCAAAGGCAGCCGCCTGCGGCCGGAAGACGGCGTGATGGTGCTTTCCGTGGGCGGCGGAGACCGCGAACTGAATGTCAGCCCCAACCTGGTGGCCGCTCTGGAATTTACCCGCAAGACCGGAGCGGCCATCATCGGAATCGTGGGGCGGGACGGCGGCTACACCGCCCGTGTGGCCAATGTCTGCGTGATCGTACCCACCGTGAACCCGGATCGCATCACCCCTCTGACCGAAGCGTTTCAGGCGGTTTTCTGGCATCTCTTCGTTTCGCATCCCCGCCTGCAGCAGGTAGGAACAAAATGGTGAATCGCGCAGTTTTTCTGGATCGTGACGGCGTCATCAACCAGCCCGTGGTCCGCAATGGACTTCCCTTCCCCCCTGACGAACCTTCCGGGTTCCGGCTAATACCCGGCGTGCGCGAAGCGTGCCAGTCACTTAAAGATGCCGGCTATCTGCTGGTGGTGGTCACGAACCAGCCCGACGTGAGACGGGGAACGCAGACTGAGTATGCCGTGAGACTGATCAATGAGGCCATGTGCGCCCAACTGCCGATTGACCGCGTGGAAGTCTGCTACGAACCAGCCGATTCACCTTCGGCCAGCCGCCGGAAGCCCAGGCCGGGGATGCTCTTCGATGCAGCCCGCGCATTGAACATCGATCTCAATCAGAGCTTCATGGTGGGTGACCGCTGGCGCGACATCGATTGCGGCAATGCGGCTGGCTGCACCACGATATTCATCGATCATCACTACAACGAACCACTGAGAACCCAACCCGTCCTGCGGTCTTCCAGTCTGCTCGATGCCACCCGCCACATCGTAAGAAATCAGGCACTGGAGGACCTGAGTGTAAAAATTTACGCAGATGGTGCCGACCGCGAACGCATGTTCGCACTCTATGCCGACCCCCTGATCAGCGGGCTGACTACCAATCCCACGCTGATGCACAAGGCCGGTATCCTGGATTACGAAGCCTTCGCCAAAGACGTTTTGGGCGTGGTCCGGCAAAAGCCGGTCTCTTTCGAAGTTTTCTCAGACGAATTCGCCGAGATGCGCCGTCAGGCGTTTCGCATTGCGTCCTGGGGGGACAACGTTTACGTCAAGATTCCAGTTACAAATACGCGGGGAGAGTCATCACTCGAACTTGTTAGGGAGCTTTGTGCCAAAGGCGTCAAGGTGAATGTTACTGCCATCCTGACTGCCAGTCAGGTTCGCAGTGTGGCGGAAGTTCTGTATGTTCGGACACCCGCCGTGGTTTCCGTTTTCGCCGGGAGAATCGCCGATTCCGGACTTGACCCGCTGCCCGTGATGCGTGCTGCGAAACAGGCACTGGCTGCACTTCCGCTGGCAGAGCTGCTATGGGCCAGCGTCAGAGAAGTCTGGAATCTTTTTGAAGCGAATGCCGCCGGTTGCGATATCGTCACCGTGCCGCACGACATTCTAAAGAAGGCCATGAAAACGGCGGGAGCGGACCAGGAACAACTCTCGCTCGATACTGTCAGGATGTTCGCGAGCGATGCCGCCATGGCCGGTTACCGGCTATAGCGGCATCGCTTAGGAATCCTTTTACTTGATGTTGATCTGGACTGTATTGGCGGCAATGCCGTCAATCGTAACCACAACATCCAGAGTTCCCTTGCCTGCGAGGGAGCGGTCAAGCAATACGTTTACCTGGTCAAGACCAGGGAATGTGGGTTGCGCCCCGGCATAAGTCACCTTAGCCGGGACACCGCCAATGGCTACTGTTACCGCCGCCGCATCCTGCAGGTTGCGAATACCAGTGCCGTAGAGACTCAGGTAGACGCTGGCCGTGGTGGATGAAACATCAATCGGTGCAGTGCAGGCGACTGACACACCGCAGAGTACGGTAGTGGCACCATCCGGCGTTATGGAAACCGCAACTGATGCCGCAGTTCCCTTCCCGCTGGCATCAGCCGTAAAGAAGGCAGGGGCAATAGTCCCGATGTTAGTCGAGAAGGTTCCTGCCTTGCCTATCACGTTGTTTACCGTAACAATGGCAGTTCCCGTCGCCAGACCCTTCGGCATGACAAAGTTAATCTGCGATCGCGAGACGTAGTAGAGCAGGGCAAGCGCAGATTTGCCGTTAACGTCTGTAATGGTCACCGTGACGCCCGCCAGAGTCGTGGGGAAGGTGGCAGAAGTCGCCTGTGCGGTATCGATGGAGAAGCCTTTACCGAAGACAACGCCGTAAGCATCGGCGACCAGGGAAACGTTGGCGTAGGTTGCCGCGTTGACAATCGCACCAACATTTGCAGAACCCAGCGTCACACTGAACGACTGGTTGACTGGCGTCGCCGCGAGGTAGTTAATATTACCGGCCTGGCTGGCCCGAACTGTAATGGTCCCCAATCCCGTGATGGTAAGCGTGCTGCCGTTTACTGTGGCCGGACCGGAGATGACGCTGAATACGGGGGCAAGACCGGAACTGGTCGTGCCCGTCAGACTTAGAGTTGCAGTGTCGGTTGTGCGGTCAGCCAGGGCACCGAAGGTGAGGGTCTGTGCCGCGCGATTCACTACCAGAGATACAGCCGACGAAGCGCTGGTGAAATTGGGCGAAGCCGGCGTAAATACCGCAGACAGGGTTTGCGTTCCCGCGCTGAGTATGGTGCCCGCAGGCGGAGAATAAATAAATGTGCCGGGCGTGCTCGCGCCGGCGTTCAACTGAGTTGCGCCAAGGGGAATCCCATAGGTGATGGGCGACGGTGTAGTCCAGAAAATGGTCGGGGCTGTTGGTGTTGATCCGCCACCGCCACCACCACCGGCAGGGGCAGCTGTCTGAGTAATCGAATAAGTCTGGCCGCCAATCGACAGAGTGGCCGCAAGAGCCGCCCCGGAATTCAGACCAACGGTATAGTTGACCGGACCATTGCCCGTGCCGGAAGCGCCAGCCGTGATGGTTACCCATGCCGGGGTACCGGTAACGGTCCATGCACAAGCTCCAGGAGCCGTTACATTGAACGAACCTGTTCCACCGGCGGATGTGAATGTCGCGCTGGGTGAATCAAGTGAGTAAGTGCATGGCACCGCACCTGTTGTAAACGACCAGATGGGGGATGCGCTGGAGCCGGAAGCATTCTTTGCCACCACTTGCCAGTTGTAAGAAGTTCCCAGCGAGACGCCTGCGGGAATGTAAGAAGTTGCAACCGTATTCGTTACCAGTGCGGGCGGCGACGTGATGCCGAAATAGACATCGTAAGACGTGGCACCGGCAGCCGCAGCCCAGCTCAAAGTCACCGGAGTATTCACGCTTGCGCCGCCATTGGCCGGAGCCGTCAGCACGGGCGCGGAAGGAGCGCCGCCGCTGGTGAACAGGATCGCATAGCTGTTCGAGAGCACGCCGACGTTGTAGCTCCAGGGGATCTGCTGACCGTTAGAGACAGCCCCGGAATTGCGGATACCCACTGTAGCCTGTGCTCCATTGCTGGCCGGGTTTCCACCGCCCAGCGTGACGGTCTGATATTGAACCGTTATCGAATTCGTTGTCTCGGCGAGGACCACCTGAAAAGTAACTGCACTCGCCGAACCCTGCGGGAAGACATTACTCCACTGCACGACAAACCGGCGCGAACCAACTGCACCGAACGACTGATAGTAGACCGAACCGCCGCCCGCCTGCTGAAAGGTCAAATCGCTCCAGAGCGGAAGAACAGCCGGTAAGTCATTGGGCGTGCCCGCTACGGTCAGATCGGTATTGGCAAAGTCATTCGCGGTGCCAACTGCCGTACAGGCATTGGCATCCGGCACGAAGTAAAGCGCACCGTTCGAACTAACACAAACCAAAGTGTAATTCGTGCCGTAAAATCCGAACGAAAATGGCAGAGTGAGGGCTGCTGTTGAATCGTCCGCGTTGCTGAGAACGCTTGCGCCGCCACCCGGACCTGATATATCAATAAAACTGTACACCGTGGCATCAGTGGCGGAATAGCCACCCGAATCGGGGCCTTTATTCGCCGCCAACAGCGATGCAGGCACTATCAGTGCCGACACCGCCAGCAGCAGCGCGGAGGTGGTCCGCAGAATGTTTTTCATCATGAGGCTGAGGCTCTTCATTGTCTTGTTCTCGCGCATTGTCTGAGTCATCCTCTGCCTTACCATGATGTCTGCTTGATTGTGAAGATCTTGCCGCCGAAGGTTATTTGCATCCTTCGCACAGCAAGAGTGGCTGAGTTGAACGCATTCACCGCATAGGGCTGGGTGAAGATGTTGTTCGCTGGACCAGTTATGGTTCCGAGTGAAACGATTGTCGGCTGGGTAGTGCCGGTGACCGGCGTAGCGCAACCGACTGCGGATTGCGACCCCAGTATGCTGCTGTTACCACCGATCTGTGAGTAAGCCGCGCCGTAAGCGTTGAGGCTGTAATTACAGGCCAGAGCGACGCCCGTCTGGGTGACTGAGAACAACTTGTCGCCCACTTGTACGGTACCGGTGCGGGATGCGCCGCCAGTATTCGCCGCAACATCGTAAGTGATGTTACCGCTGCCCGTTGCACCCGGACCAGCTGCTGTTATCCAGTTCGCGTAGCTCACCGGGTTTGCCGTGCATCCGGCTGCGGTAGTGAAGGCAAAGGTTGCCCCGGCAACGCCGCCGGAAGCGACAGTGGTTCCGGGCACCGGTAGTGTGAAGGAACAGGGTGCCTGTGCCTGCGCCACCGTAAAGGTGGCAGAGCTTCCCGCACCACTTCCGCTGCCGCTGAGTGTCACGGTTGCAGTACGCGGCGTTGTCGTACTGGGGTTAGCCAGCGCAACGAAGAGGATGTCGGCGGAACCAGCAGATGAAGTCGGCGTGGCGGTGAGCCAGCTGGTATCACTGCTCACTGTGGTCCATGCACAGGCGCCGGGGGCAATCACACCCACTGAGCCGCTGCCGCCCGTATACGGAACCACACCTGATGCGGAGCGCAGGCTGTAGACGCTGGCGCAACTCACACCGGCCTGTGAGAACGTTACCGTCTGACCGGAGATCGCTACCGTCCCCGTGGCGGCAGATGCGGCGGCATTAGCCGCATTCATCGTTACCGTTATGGTTCCGGTCCCGTTTCCGCTCAGGGGACTAACGGTTGCAAATGTTGCGCCGTTCGTCACGGTCCAGGCACAGTTCGCACCGTTGGCATTAATTCGGATCGTTCCTGAACCGCCGGCCTGGGCAAAGGGACTGCCCAGACCCGAAGTATCGAGGCTGATGCTGCAAGCGAGGCCGGCCTGAGTAACCTGGTAAGGCTGGCCCCCGACCAGCAGTGTGCCGGAGCGGGAGGCCGTTGTCGAGTTCGCTTCAACTGAGTAAGTCAGAGTCAGCGGCGTACCGGTGGAGGTACCCGAGACACCAGAGGTGACCGAAACCCACGCTGGTCCCGGAACAGTGTTGTAATCGCAGCCGGTTGGTGTCGAGATATCAACCGAACCATTTGAAGTACCTGACCCCACTGAAGTACCTGGCGAATTCAGGCTGAAGGTACAGTTGACGCCGGTCTGTGAAACCGTAAGCGTCTGGGTAGCAATGGTTGCAGTCAGGCTGACTGGTGCCGCCGTAGCATTCGGCGGGATGGTCACCGTTACCGGGCCACTCCCAGTGCCGCCCGCCGGAGAAACGCCCAGGCCTGTTGCGGTCCAGGTACAAGTTGCCCCGGTGTTGACGTTGACTACTGCAGTTCCGCCCGCCGCCGTCGCCCGAATCAGCGAAGGATCGATGGAGAAAGAGCAGCCCGCCGCCGCGAACTGCGTAACGGTGTGAACGGCTGTGGTGGCCCCGCTACCAACCGTAATCGTAATGGCGCGTTGCGGAGAGGTTGGCGCATTCACGCCCACTGTGTAATTGATGCGGGCGTTGCCGCTGCCTGATGCCGCGCTGGTAATGGTTACTGCAGGATTAGACGAAACCGCAGTCCAGGTGCAATAAGAAGCGGCCGCAATACTGAAGCTCCCTGTGCCGCTGACGGCATCAAAAGTCGCGTTTTGCGGAGACACAGCGTAAGCGCAGGGCGGCGGGTTGGCCACCGTGAAGATCACCGGTACCGCATCGTTTTTGTTGATTGACGCTGGTGCACCAAGCGCCACCAGGCCCAGGTAGCGGCCAGCCGTAAGACCCGCCGTGGCGATGTTCAGATTAACTGAACCTGACCTGGTGCCGCTGGTGGCTGAAAGTGTCGCACCTGTAATGCCCGAAACACCAGCCGTGAAGGCCAGAGTCCCGCTCGTCTCGTTCACTGAAACGGGTACTGAGGGCGCAGGGTCGCCGATCTGGTAGTAAATGTTGACCGGACGTGGTCCCAGTTTGACTGCCGGAGACTGACCTGCGGCATTGTCTATGGTGATTTCATAAAAACGTTGCAGCGTATTACTCAGGGAATCCGTCAGGATGACACCCACGGTGAAGTTCCCGGGATAAGTGGGGATGCCAGACAGAACACCCGTCGAACTCCCTGTCAGACCGGGGGGCAGATCGGAACCTTTGACCAGTTTAAGCGTGTAAGGTGCCGCGCCGCCCGCTCCAAAGAAAGAGACCGAATACGCCGTCCCGACGATTCCTGCCGGGCTGGTATCGGGTGCCAGAGAGAGGCCGCTCACGTTGATGGTGATGTTACGGATGAAAGTCTGCGCACTGGCGTCAGTAGCCTGGATCGCGAAGACATTGGCTCCGCCTGCGGTGGGGATTCCCGCGAGGTATGAGGGAACGCCATTGCCGCCTGCCAGAATACTCATGCCCGGGGGAAGACTGGAGCCAGGGGCAACCGCAAATGTATAAGGCGTCTTTCCATCCTTCACAAAACGATCCAGCGGAAGGTTAGCGGGAAGACCCTGAGTGACATCTGAAACAAAGTTGCCGCGTGCAATCAGCGGAGCGTTCACACCGGATGGAGTGATCACCAGTGAAATAGGACTGAAAGCAACCAGACGGTTCGCAGCTGAGGTGGAATCGTTTACGATCGGTATCAGGTTAAATACACCGGCGGCGGTTGGTGTTCCCGACAGCATACCTGCTGCACTCAGAGTCAGGCCAGGTGGCAGCGGGTTGAAGGGAGACTCACTGAATGTATATGGTGCCGTTCCCCCCGCAACCGTCAGGTTAACGGAATAGGCCGTTCCGACTTGTCCTGCAGGGAAAATTCCGCCAGCCAGGCCTGTGGGGCCGGGATTGGTAAGCTGCATCGGCGCGAATTGATAAGTGACCACATGCTCAAGAAATCTGGTCGTGGTAACAGCGTCCGTGGCACGCATCGTGAAGGTATAGCTGCCAGGCGCGCTGGAGGTTCCTTCGATGGACGAGCCGTTTACGCTGTCCTGGACAATCTGCATGCCAGGAGGCAGGCTTCCGGAAGAAACGCTCCAGATCGCGTTGGTAGTGCCGTCAGACACATTGAGTGTTGAAAGTCCGCCGAAGCCCACAGGAACACCGACCAGGTTTGTACTGGTTACATAGGTGCCGCCGCTTGTGCCGGCATTGAAACTCATCCTCCTGGTGAAGTTCTGGCCGGTGCCGTCGCGAACATTCAGCAAAAAGGCATAGCTGCCACTACTCGTTGCCGTGCCTGAGAGCAGACCGGCGGACGAAAGCGTAATTCCAGGCGGCAGAGTGTCCTGAGTCAGACTCACCGGAGCAGCGCTATAGGTATAAGGCACCGTTCCGTATAAGGGTGAGAACTGGAACGTGTAGGCCGTTCCAACGGTTGCGTTGGGCGGGCTTCCGGCAGGCAGATTCAGAGCGGAAACATTGAGGTTAAACACGCGCGTGATGGTTGCACCGGCCGAATCCGTCGCAGTGAGAGAGAAGGAATATGAACCGGCAGTGGTGGGCGAACCAGCAAGAACTGTTACGTCCGGACTGAAGTTGGAGGGAAGTGTTGCGCCGCTCAGCAGACGCAAGCCCGGAGGCACCGAAGAACCCGCTGTGACTGACCAGCTATACGGAGGCAAGCCTCCCGTGGGAATCAGATTGTAGGAGCTGGACTGGCCTGCAAAAGCATCTGTCAGTGCAGTATTGAGAATGGAAAAATCAAGCTGATTCGCATTCTGGTTGCGCGAAAAAAGCGTCATCAACCGGATGACTTTCGCCCCGGCAGAGTCGGTTGCAGTCACTGTGAACGCAAAACGTGAAGTGCCCGTGGAAGTTCCCGTGATGCGGCCCGTCGAATCCATCCGGAGCGCCCCGTTCAAACCGGCTGCCGCCCAGGAAACACTGCCGGTGGCACCGGACTGAGTCATCTGATAGACGTAGGGCGTATTGGCCACTGCGACTGGCAGCACCGACGAACCTGTGATTGCAAACGTCGATACCCTGAGTGAAATGGTGAATATGGCGGTACCACTGGCATCGCTGACACTAACATTGAATGAGTAGGTGCCGGCGCTGCCCGCAGCCGGAGTGCCGCTGACTACGCCGGATGCCGAGATCGACAATCCCGCAGGCAGTGCTGCGCCCGGAGCAAGGCCAAACACCGGAGAAGAACCACCGTTCACAACCAGCGGTGCCGAGTAGGCTGCACCGACAGAAGCGTCCGGTAAAGACTGGGTCACAATGTTGGTAAACCCCGTGGCGATCAGAGTGTAAGTTCTGGCACCCGTGACCCCGTTTGCGTCTTGTATCTGAAGAGTGAATGTGAGCAAACCAGCCGCTTCCGGCACTACCAGCAGTGTGTAGGCGCTGCCGAAATTAGTCGTCAGCGTATTGCCGACAAGCACCGTAACACCCGCCGGAAGGGTTCCAACCGGCGTGATCGTGTACGGGCCGACTCCGCCGTTTGGATTTAGGTTGTAGGTGTTGGTAATGCCGGTTTCGACGACCGTTCCGTTGACAGGACCACCGAGAGTCACATTGACAGCGGCTGAGGAAACGCCGTTGAACGAAACATTTTGAGTTGCAGTGCCGGAACTGCTGTCATTCACTGTAATGGCGGACGTGATTGATCCGGTATTGCTGGGCGTTCCGCTGACCAGACCTGTTGCCGGGACCAATGTCAGACCAGGATAAACAGGCGCAGGGTTACTGGACCAGGCCGTATAGCTGCCCGTACCGCCGATGACCAAAAGTTGCTGGGTATACGCCGTGCCAAGAACAAGCGAGCCTGTCAGCGGGAGATTTGTGTACTCAATACTCAGCGGCGAAACTTGCCACGAGAATGCTTTTGTGGCAGTTCTGGCAGGGGTAGAAGAATCCGTCACCTGAAGCGTAAAGTTGCTGGTTCCCACCTGGATGAGCCGGCCCGCCAGATATGAAAAGCCCGGCGTAAGGGAAGACGCAAAGGACGCACCTGAACTCTGCAGGGTGATGCCTGCGGGCAAAGTACCCGATTGAAGGGTAAATGTATAGGGAGCCCTTCCGCCAAGGGCCGAGAGCACGCTGGTGATGGTTGCCCCGACCACATTACTGGTAGCAATGTTTGTCGAAATCGAGAGTCCCGAGATGGTGGTGGGCGGGATACTCAGGGCGAACACCTGCGACACGATGACAGTAGCTGTACCGGCAAAGGTATATTGCGCGGCAGCGGTGAATGAGGAGTTTGCCCCGCCCGTGCCGGTGAAAGTTCCTGCAATCAAGCCTCCCGCTGACAGCGTCAGCGGAGAAGGCAGAGACCCGCTGAGGATTGACCACGAACAAGTCGCGCCGCAGCCTGGGGCCAGCAGCTGGAGGTTATAGGCGTTGTTGGCTGCGCCCTGGGGGAGTATCGGGCTGGTTGTAATCGCAAACGGATTTACCACGATCGACATTCCGAACGACGCGGTAACAGTGGATGACGCCACCTCAGACAGCGTGACAGAAAAATTGTACGATCCCGCCACGGTGGGAATGCCGGAAATTAAACCGGAGCTGTTGATGGTCAAACCAGTGGGCTGGTTATTGATGGCCCAGACGTAATTGCCACTGCCGCCAGTAGCAGTTAACTGATAACTATAGAAAGAATTGACCAGAGCTTTCGGCGCACTGAACTGACTGGTCAGCAGGAAGGGAACCACTGTAAAGGTAAAGGCGCGGTCAAAGGTTGTTCCGGTGCTGTCAGTAACCCGAATGGAGCTGGAGTAAGTTCCAGGCGTTGTCAGCACGCCGAGGTACGCGGCGGTGGAACTGAAGCCCTGGGGCAACGGCTGCCCGTCCTGGACACGCATGCCCGCGACGACCGTCGCACCGGGACTCAGCGAGTACGCATACGGAGGGAAGCCGCCCGAAGCGTTGAGATCAGATACGGAACGGCCGAGGATTCTGGTGCCCAGTCCGAAATTAAGCGACAGGGGCGGCACGGCACCTGCCGCGAAGATATTGAGGCTGAAGTTGCGGAAGGCGATGTTATTGCTCGCATCGGTCACCTGAATGTAGAAGGTGAAATTGCCGGCACTGACGGGATTACCGGAAAGCACGCCACCCGTTGAAAGTGTCAGACCCTGGGGCAACGCACCATTAGTCGGAAACGGCAGTGACCATGACACTGCGCCGGAAGTGCCGGAGGCAGCGAAATTCTGGGCATACGCAGCACCAGCGTTGCCAAACGGCAGACTTGTTGTCGTGATGGTGACGGGGGAAACGGTGAGCTGGAACTGCCGTACGCCGCCATTGGGAAGATTCGTCGAATCCGCAGCCCTGACGAAGAACGTATAGACTCCACTGGTTGTCGGGATTCCGCTGATGACGCCGGCAGCAGAGAGTACCAGGCCGGGAGGCAGCAAGCTGCCGGCTGGCAGACTCCAGGTCAGAGACGGGATGCAGCACGCAGAAAGACCGGTCGAATAAGACACGTTCACCGGGATGGTGCCGAGGTTGTAGCTGTCAATCCCGTTGCCATTTACGCCAATCGTGTTGGTGCCGCCCGCAATACTGATATTCATGTTGCGTTTCAGTGTGGCGGGGGTAGCAGCCGAGTCAGAGAACAGGAAGCCGGGGGAACCGAAAATGTTCTCGAGCGGTGTGCCGGAAACCAGCAAACCGTTCCCGCTAACGTTGAGACCGGCAGGCATGTGTCCATCGGCCGTGCGTACGGCGGAATAGGGCGCGGTTCCGCCCAGAACACGGATTGAGGCGGTGTACGCACTGTTGATGGTGCCGGACGGGAGGCCGTTTGAGAAATCGGTTGCCACCACATCCAGAGTGGAAACACGAATCGGTAGCAGAATGCTGGTGACAAGGCCGCTTGCATCCGTAGCCGTGATCGTCGCAGTGGAACTACCCGCCAGCGACGGCACACCATAGATCTGTGCGGTTCCGGGATTCACGCCCGACGACACAGCAGGGCCCGAGGCGATGAACAGGCCGGCTGGCAGGCCGCTGGCAGTCCAGACAAAAGGCGCAGTCCCGCCGCAGCAAATGCCAATAGTGGTCGAATAGGGGTTTCCATAGACCGGATCAAAGATCTGATTGGCTGAAATACGAGGCAGTGCAACCGGCACACCCACTACGCTGATCGACATCGGTTTGACGTAGGCAACGCTGTTGGAATCGGTCACAGATACCTGGAAGGAATACAGGCCGGGTCCGCCGGTAATCGTACCGGCGATGGTCCCGCCCAGACTTAGATTCAGGCCAGAGGGAAGTCCGTTGCCAACCGTGAACCGATAGCCGCCAGCGCCACCTGTAGCAGCGAGATTTTGCGAATAGCTGGCACCTTGCGTTCCGTTGGGCAACAGGCCGGGAGTGGTGATATTGAGCACGAACGAGTTCAGGTTTAACTGTTCGCTGACGGTATCGACACTGTCAGAAGTAACCAGGTGCAGAATGAAAACGCCCGAAGCACCCGGAGTACCGGAAAGCAAACCAGTGCTCGAAAGCGAGAGCCATGCCGGCACCGAAGTATCCGTAGAGGAGAACGAGAACGTAACCGCGCCGTTGTTGCTGATCGGAATCAGCTGATAGGTAAACGGTACACCAATAAAGACGTCGGGCAAATTCCAGTTGCGGATATTCAGCGCCGTAAACTTGATGGTGAAGGCTTGCGATACCGTCTGACCCGCACTGGTTACACTGAGCGTGAAGCTGGAAGTTCCCGGGGTAGTGGCCACACCAATCAATCCAGCTTGTGCACTGGAGGGGAAGAAGGTGGGGACGTCGGTTCGGAGCGCCATTCCCGGGGGCAATGTACTACCTGACACAAGCGCCCAGGTATAGACACCATTTCCGCCACTGGCACTGAGTGAAATCTGGTTGGTACCGGTATGCCAGGTGCCCATGTTGCTACCGGTGCTGATAATAACCGGTGGTCCGCCACCTGCCGGATAGACATCAATGGAATAGAAGCGCGTAGCGGTGTGGCTGGCCGTATCCGCCACCGCGACATTGAACGAATAATTACCCGTGCTGACCGGAGTTCCACTAATCACGCCACCGCTTGAAAGCGACAGACCGGGCGGCAGGAAATTCCCCAGCGGCAGTGACCATGTAAGCGCCCCGGTGCCGCCAGTCGCAGCCAGCGTCTGGCTGTAAGCAGCAGTCAGCGTTCCGTAAGTGAGCGGACCGGTTGTGATGGCTAACGGCGTGACTATTAGAATGAACTGACGGACGCCTGCGGCGGCAACACTGGCGACATCGGCAGCCGTGATGGTGAATGTATAGGTTCCGGCGGTGTTCATGATGCCGGAAAGCAAACCGCTGGCTGAGTTTAGTGTTACGCCAGGAGGCAGCGCGCCCGCAGGCTGGGTCCACGCATAGCTCGTAACGCAGCATGCACCGAGGGTGAAATTGAGAGTGGAACCTACCGTGTAAGTCCCCAGGTTGGAGCTGTTGTTAATCGATATACCACCCGCAACATTGTTGATGAACAGATTTTCGCTGTGGCGCAGAGTCGCGCCGGAGGCGTCGGTGAACAGCCAGACCGGGTTGAAATTCCCGTTCTCTGTCGGCGTACCTGTGATGAGACCCGTCCCGCTGTTGAGAGTTAACCCGGCCGGGAGTGTGCCCTGGACAAGTGTCCTCGAATAGGACGCGGCATTGCCTCCAATCACACGAAGCGTCGCGTTATAGGACGCACCAAGCAAGCCGTTCGGCAGGTTCGGGGTGTGGTCCATCGCGCTGACGAACAGGGGGAAAATCTGCGTAACGCTCGCATTCAGCAAGTCAGTAGCTGTGACCTGAACGTTAAACAGACCTGTTGCTGACGGGGTACCCCACAGTTCAACCGAGCCGGCTCCCACATAATTGGTGGTGCCGCTGCCGGAGCGGAAAGACATGCCGGGAGGAAGACCGGAGGCAGTCCATGTGAACGGCGCAGTTCCGCCGTTTTGAACCGCAATGGCCACGGAATAGGAATCGCCGATGGTTGCATCTTCCAGCGCACCGGTCGCCGTCTGCGCCTGCAAACGTGCGAGCCGGGCTGTCGAGCCGATCACATCAAGTGACATCTGTTTCGAGTAGGAATTTCCGGCCGAGTCGCTCACCTTAATTGAGAAACTGTAGACCCCGGGATTGACGCTGGAAAGGATATTCCCCGCCAGAACGCCTGCGGTGGAAAGTGAAAGGCCCTGCGGGAAACAGCAACCGGAGAATGTATAGACTGCGGTTCCGCCTGCCGCCGTTAGTGTCTGCGTGTAACCGGGGATTCCGCCTGCAGGACCGTTTGGCAGGATGGCCGCCGTGGTTATCGAAACCGCGGAAATACGAAGCTGAAAGAAGTGCACGACGGTGTCGGTGCCGTCATTCACCTGGAGGGTGAAACTGAAAAAGCCGTTGACCGAAGGCGTCCCTGAGATCAGGCCGCTGCTGGAAACGTTCAGCCCGGTGGGCAAGGCCGATCCGGCCGCGATGGAGTAAGCCGGCACACTGCCAGCCGCCGCGCCCTGAGCAGTTAGCTGGTAGGAAAAGAAAGCGCCGGTGAACGCATCCGGCAGGCTGAACAAATCCTTTATTTCGAGTGCCGTCACTTTCAGCGTGAAAGCCTGCGATGCCGTTTGCCCCCCGCTGGTTACGGTGAGCGTAAAGGCATAGGAACCCGGCGTAGTTGCTACGCCGATCAAGCCGGCCGACGCCGAGGGTGAAAAGAAGGAAGCGCCGTCAGTCCGCAGTGAGATTCCGGGCGGCAGCGTACCTGCTGTCACGGCCCAGGTGAACGTTCCAGTTCCCCCGTTTGCGACTAACTGCTGCTGGTAATCACCCAGCGGAATGGTGCCCAGGCCGGCAGACGTTGAGATTGAAACCGGGGGTCCGCCGCCGGCAGGATAAATCGAAATCGTGAAGGAACGCGAACTCACGTTCCCCGCAGTATCGGAAGCCGTAACGGTAAATGAGAACGCACCGCTGCTGGTGGGAGTTCCTGAGATCACCCCGGTGGGTCCGACAGTCAAACCGGGAGGCAGAAAGGTAAACGAACCGGGAGTGAAGTTCGCTGTGCCTGTACCGCCGGTCGTCGTTAGCGTCTGGCTGTAAGCAGCGCCGACATTGCCGAACGACGGATTACCGTTGATTGCCAGGTTACTCACAACCAGCGTGAACTGTTTGGCACCGGACGCCGCCAGATGCGCAGCATCGGCGGCCTGAATGAGAAATGTATAGGTTCCGGGTGTGGCGCTTGTGAGTGAACCCGAGAGGACACCACTCGTCGACAGGTTCAACCCGGTCGGCATCGAACCGCTCAGCAGTGACCATGTAGTCGACGCCACACAGCATGCGTTGAGCTGAATATTGACAGTGGCCGACGCCGCAAACTGGCCGAGATTTGACTGGTTGTTGATGGAAATTCCGCCTCCGGCATTCCCGATGTCGAGCCGGCTCGAACGGCGCAGAGCATTGCTGCCGGCGTCACTAAAAAGCAGCGTCAGATTGAACTGACCGTTTTCAAGAGGGGTTCCACTCACGGTTTGGGTTGCCGCGTTCAAAGTCAGACCTGCGGGCAACTGGCCTGAAACAACGGTGATGGAATAAGGGCTGGTTCCGCCCAGGATGCGGAATTTTTGGGAGTATGCCGTGCCGAGGGTCCCGCCAGGCAAGCCAGGATTCTGGTCCAGCACAGAAACGAGCAGGGTATAGGGATTTGTCGCAGTATTGCCATTCGCGTCTGTTACGGTCACGCTGTAAGTAAAATTGCCAGCCGTTTGGGTTACGCCGTAGATTTCCAGATCGCCAGGATTGATGTTGGGATTCGTCAGCCCCCCGACGCGGAAATTCAGGCCCGCAGGCAAACCAGTCACATTGAAGGCAAACGGGCCAGTACCCGCGCCCTGAACACTGAAGCCCTGATTGAAGAAATTGCCGACCGTTGCATCATCGAGACTTCCGTAAGGGCTCAGTTGCGGCAAGCCATTGCTCGCAACATCGATGGAGAACGCGCGCTGCGAACTGAAACTCCCCGAGTCAGTGACCTGAACATTGAAGTTATATTTGCCCGGACCGGCGGTGATGGTGCCGGAGATCGCGCCGCCCGGCGAAAGAGAAAGACCGTTGGGAAGACCGCCGAAATTCTGATATGAATAACCGCCTGCGCCGCCGCTGCCGGTTATGGTGGCGTTGTAGGTTGTGTTCTGGACGCCGTTGGGCAAAATCTGCGCAGTCGCGAAGCCAACCACTAAAGTACTGATGTTGAAGTTCCTGGTGACCGTGTCCGCACCGTCATTCAACGTGACATTGAAGTTGCAGTTGCAGACAGTCGCTGGCGCGCCAGTGATGGTACCATCCGAGGCCAAAATCAACCCTGATGGCAAAGAACCTCCAGTGACGGTAAACGCCGGAGTGCTTCCGGCGGCAGCACCCAGGACATTAATCGAAGCATTGTAGAGAGTGCCAATGAATGCATCAGGCAGTTGATTTCGCGCTACCGGAGTCAGTTTCGTGATATTCATTGTGGCCGCGAGGATCGCGGTCTGGCCTGCGCTGGCCGCCTGCAGCGTAAACGAATAGGCACCAGGCGTGGTCGCCACGCCAATCACACCAGCCGATGCTGTACCCGGCGGAAAGAAGGATGGCAAGTCAGTCCGCAATGCCAGGCCCGGAGGCAGAGTCCCGGCGGTTACCGTCCACACGAATGTCCCGTCGCCACCCGTTGCTGCCAGGGGTATTTGAACGGTTCCAATCGGATAGGTCCCCAGACTGGCACCTGTATTGATGACAACTGCGGCAGAGCACACCGCCACGAAACCGCTGAGAGCTAATCCGAGTAAACCGCGAACGACGACATTACGCATGGGCGTGAAATCCTTAGAAGACATTAGATCAGAAAAATCGATAAAAGTAGAGTACCAAACTTTTCTTTGTACCGAGTGCGGCCAGCAGACGTTTTGTTTCTTCACACTATGAATAGCGCAGGGTCAGGTAAAAACAGGACGAACGCAGCAGGGTGTACCAACGGGGGACCAGGCGAGGTAATCCCCGGGCGACCGCTTAACGCGATCACCCAGGGGTTGTACAGAAACTATTTCTTGATTCTTTCGTACCGTTTCAGAGCCTGCGGGCCGACTTCGGCACCGTAGATATTGCCTTTGGCATCCACCGCAACGCCTTCCGCTGCGCTGGTACCGGTTGCTTTCTCGACAGGATCGGGAATGAAACCAGTTACCTTCCCATCCTTGAGGCTGCCCATGCGAATGCCACGCTTCCAGCCATCATGGTTACGCGAAACCGACATCGATTCCGAATCGGCCAGATAGAGGTTGTCTTTCTTGTCGATAAAAATACCGCTGCCGCGGCTGAAGTTCTTGAACTCGCGCTTGTAGTTGCCGTCCTGATCAAATACCTGAACCCGGTTATTGTTCCGGTCAGCGATATAGAGCAGGCCCTTGGAATCAAACTGCAGGCTGTGCGGCTGGTCAAATTCGCCGGGACCCGTACCAAGCTTTCCCCATTCCTTGATCAGCTTGCCGTCTTTGCTGAACTTGTACACCCGGTTGTTCCCTGCTCCATGACCTTCAGATACGAAGATTTCACCCTTGGCGTTGACGATCACATCGTTCGGCGCGAAGAAGAAATCCGGGGCTGCCGCTCCGCCCGCCTTACCGAGCGTCATAAGAACCTTACCTTCGGGGCTGAATTCCCAAACCTGTCCGCCAACAGTGGCACCGGGACGGGGTCCAATGGGTCCGGTGGGAGCAGCACCACGGCCTGCGCCGCGTCCGCCAGCAGGAGGAGGTGCATTGTCCTGATAATCCGTGACCCAGATATTGCCGGTTTTCTTATCCACATAGATGCCGTGGGGCGCAACCAGCAAACCCGCACCGAAACTCTTGACCAGCTTGCCGGTCTCATCAAACTTCAGGATGGAATCTACCTTCTTCACTTCACGCGTAGCGTTGTCAAGGCAGCTGTTGGCGCCGCAGCGTTCCGCCACCCAAACCGACTTGCCATCCTTATCGATGTCGACGGCGCTGGTGGAACCCCACTTGCGGCCTTCGGGAAGCTTGGCCCAGCCTTCCACGGTCTTATAACGGTTTGGAGCGTCGTTGGTGGGTGCATCACCCTGCGCGTATGCGGCTGTTCCGCACACCGTCGTCAGCGCAAAGGCGGCCGCGGCGAACTTGAATCTGATCTGGTTTCCACTGGACATCAACAATTTCTCCCTTAAATGAGGCCAAAACACGACCGTCAACGATTCTACTACCGAATCAGCGCCCAAACAGATTCAATGCGCCCGTGAGATCGCCCAGCGCCGTGCCGCCATTCGCTTTCAACTTCGCATCGCGGTCTGCAATGCCAGGCAATACAGGCAATTGAAATCGACGCGTGATCAGGCGCAGGATGGATGTCGTGTCATAAGGTGTGTGGTCCACCCTGCCCTTTTTCGCATAATCAGAAATGATGATGGCGGGAATGCGCGTGCCCGGACCCCAGCGGTCAGCTTTCGGCGGCGCGACATGATCCCAGAACCCGCCGTTCTCGTCATAGGTCACGATCACCACCATGTTTTTCCACTGCGGACTCTTCTGCAAATGCGCGATGACGTCGGCGATATGATCATCACCCGCCTGAATATCGGCATACCCGGCATGTTCGTTCAGATTGCCCTGGGGCTTATAGAACGTGACCTGTTCCAGAGCGCCGCTGTCCACCGCTTTGAGAAATTCTGCCCCAGCCAGGCCGCCGTCCTTCAAGTGTTTGGTTCGCTGCTCTGTGCCAGGAGCCATGCTGGCGAAGTAGTTAAAGGGCTGGTGATGAAACTGAAAATTTGGGTTCGTTCGGTTGTTATGGCCTTCCAGAGTCGCCTTCCACGCACCGGCATACCAGGCCCAACTGACGCCCTTCGCGCTGAGAAGATCACCAATCGTGATCGCAGTCTGGGGCGGCAAACGGTTCTCGGCCGCAGGATCCGCCAGTGCGGGGTTACCGCCCGGTGCAGGCTTCACGTTACTCGGCTGATACGGCGGCTGCATCGTATTGACGGCATAGAAATCCGGCGAAATGTTGCCGTCTGAGATGAACTCCGGCTGATTCCCGATCGCCGATTTTATGGTCGCGACTTTGAGTGTCACCCCATCCGCTTCCACCGCTGCAATCGACTTGCGCGCCGGACTCTGATCGGCATTCGGATACACCGGCACGCAGGCACAAATCAGCCACTGATGATTCAGAAACGAACCACCAAACGCTCCCATAAAGAAATGATCAGCCAGCGTATATTGCTGCGCGATTTTCCACAGCGGAAGATGCGAGCCGTCGTAGTGACCCATCACCAGGCCGCCCGAATCTGCCCACGCGGCAAAACGGTCATTGCGCCCGCCGTGGATCTGCATCTGGTTTTGATAAAACCGGTGCCAGAGATCCCGCGTGACCACAGTTAGTGCGGAGTTCAACCCTTTGGGATCGTCAAGGGCGAAGGGCTTGTTCGGCATGTCCGCAGTGCGCGATTCCGGAATCACGGGCATAACGGACTTCTCTGTAACGCCACCCCACACGGGCGGCAGGACTTTCATCAGTGAGCCATCCCGGTCAGTTTGCCGGTACTTTGCGGGCTTCAGGTTCTTCAGTCCGTCGGCCCCGGGGAAATTGCCGTAGAGGTTATCGAAACTGCGATTCTCCGCGTAGATGACGACGATGTTTTGGATGTCGTTAAGCGCGGGTCGAGGGGCGGCAGCGAAGCCAATTCCAGCGACCGCAAGCACGGCCAGCAGAGCAAGTTTACGCACGGGCATGAATGTCTATTTTACAGGTGCGAACATTTATAGTTAGTGACAAAGTCAATCGCTCCCTGCGTCTTACTGATTGCGCTGGTGAGTTGCGCCAGGCCGCATATAGCAATGTCACGGCCTGCGGCGACTGCGCACGCCGAAGCGTTCGCTGCACTGGGCGCGAAACTGTTTCGGGACCCTGCACTCTCCGGCTCGGGCAAGGTCTCTTGTGCGAGTTGTCATGATCCGATTTATGCTTTCGGACCACCGCCCGGACTGAAACCGGGCAACCGAGCCGTACCTTCATTGCGTTATTTGCAAACGATTCCCCAGTTCACAGAACATTACTTTGACCAGGACAAGGGTGATGACAGTTTGGATGCCGGTCCCACGGGTGGCCTGACCTGGGATGGACGGGTCAACCGGGGCCGCGATCAGGCCCGCATTCCATTGCTGGCGGAATCTGAAATGGCCGGTGGTTCGCCTTCAGCGATTGTCGCTCGTATACGCAGAGCGGCATATTTTGAAGAGCTTCGGAAACTCAACGGTGGTACCGATGAGCAGGTGTTTGCAGGTGCTCTCGAAGCCCTCGAAATCTATCAGCAGAACGAGCAGGATTTCTATCCCTATGACAGCCGTTTTGATGCGTGGCGAAAGGGCGGCCCGCCCCTGTCACCCCAGGAAGCTCACGGATATGAACTGTTCATCGATCCTGCCAAAGGCAATTGTTCCAGTTGCCACACCGCCGAGAGTCGCCCCGGAGTTGCACCCCAATTCACTGATTACGGCTATGCGGCGCTCGGCCTCCGTGCAAGCCCGAACTATCGCGATCTCGGCCTGTGCGGCCCGGAGCGGAAAGACCTTGCACAACATCCTGAATACTGCGGTCTGTTCATAACGCCGAGTCTGCGCAATGTCGCCACCCGGGCTGTCTTTTTTCATAACGGCAGCGTCCATACGCTCCGCGACGCAGTGGCTTTCTACTCCGAACGTGACCGCAAACCCGATCAGTGGCCGGTGCCACCGGAGGTCCGAAGCAACATCCAGACAACCGCCCCGTTTGGAGGCAAACCAGGCGACCCGCCCAGCCTCACTGACCCCGAAATCGACGACATAGTCGCGTTCCTGCAAACCCTGACAGACCGGCCGACGCAGCCTTAGTATCCTGAAATGCTTACGCAACATGCCCGAAAACAGTCAGCCCAACCGTGTCCCCACGCCGCTCTTTGGCACCACCATCGTTCTTAGTGCCTTCCTGCTGTTCCAAGTTCAGCCACTCATCGCCAAACTGATCCTGCCCTGGTTCGGCGGGTCCGCAGCCGTATGGACCAGTTGCATGCTCTTCTTCCAGATGGCGCTGCTCGGGGGCTACGCTTACGCGCACTGGCTCAATCAACAATCCGGACGCCGGCAGACCACCATTCACCTCTCCCTGCTGGCAGTCAGTCTGTTCTCTCTGCCCATTCTGCCGTCATTACACTGGAAACCCACCGAGCCGGGCGACCCGCTGCTCGGCATCCTCGGCCTGCTCACCATGACGGTGGGCCTGCCCTATTTCCTGCTCTCATCAACCAGTCCCTTGCTGCAAACGTGGTACTCACGCGCCAACGGCGGCGCCATGCCCTACCGTCTGTTCGCCCTGTCGAACGCGGGTTCCATGGCGGGGCTGCTGACTTATCCCATCTTCATTGAACCCAACCTCACCAACCGGGCTCAGGCGTGGACCTGGTCCCTCGCCTATGGTACGTTCGCCGTAGTTTGCGGCACTGTCGCCTGGCTGTCGCGGCATAACCGCGCCGCTGCTGAAACCAGGACCACGCAGACTGGTCCCGCGCCTGCATTCTTCGACAAGCTGCTATGGATGGGTCTTGCAGCCGCGGCCTCCGCCCTGCTGCTGGCCGTGACTAATCATGTAACTCAGAACATTGCGCCCATTCCGTTTCTGTGGGTCGCGCCGCTTAGCCTGTATCTGCTCAGCTTCATCCTCTGTTTCGACAGCGACCGCTGGTACCACCGGACGACGTTCACTCTTCTGGCTGCAGTTGCACTTCCCGGACTGGCGTACGGCATGGTGAATGGCGAAGCATTCGGCGGCATCAAACCCACCATCGCTGTCTTCTGTGTCGCGATTTTCGTATTGTTCATGGTCTGCCACGGAGAACTGGCGCGACGTCGTCCGGCCCCGGCGTTCCTCACATCGTTCTATCTGATGGTGTCACTTGGTGGAGCCTTCGGCGGCCTGCTGATCGGCTTTGCCGCACCTTATCTGCTGAATGCAGTCTATGATCTGCCGGTGATCGTGGCACTTACCAGTCTGTTGTTTATCTACTTACTCTGGGCCGAAACTTCACGAGACAAAGCACCTCTCGATACCACTTCCGACCCGAAAGACAAATTAGTCCTCGCCGGTTTCGCGCTGCTGCTGGCAGTCTATGCGATCTTCCGCACCGTGGCGGCAGTGTATTACAAAGCTCCGCATTTTCTCAAAGGCCCCTATGACGGTCCGGTGCTCTATGGCCTCGCCGGCATGGTTGCCGCATACTTGCTCTGGATCAGCCGCGTAAAAGGAGGCTCAATAGCCGATGCGCGCTTTGCCCGGTTCGCCATCGCAGCGGGAATTACAGTCGGCATCGTCGCGTTCCTTGCTAAAGACATCTGGGTGACTAACAGCCATTCCCTGGTGCTGGGTCGCAATTTCTATGGTTCGCTGCAGGTCTACGATTCCGATACCGATGGCACACAGGGCCGCGTCCGCGTACTGCGCCACGGAACGATTGACCACGGCGAACAGTTCCTGCGAGCCACAAACCGCCACCGCCCCACCACTTACTTCACCGCCAAATCCGGTATCGGCCTGGCCATTCATGCTTTGCAGCCGCAGGGCCCGATGCATGTCGGCATCATCGGCCTGGGCGCAGGCACAATCGCGGCTTACGGGCGCACCGAAGACCGCTACCGCTATTACGACATCAATCCGCTGGTGCTGAAGGTGGCAGACGAGCAGTTCTCGTTTCTGAAGGATTGCCGCGCGCAGCATGATGTTATTCTGGGCGATGCACGTCTGGTGCTGGAACGTGAACCAGCAGATAAACCAGAAGATAAGTATGACTTACTGGTTGTTGATGCGTTTTCGGGCGACGCTATCCCGGTCCACCTGTTGACGCGTGAAGCGTGGGCTTTGTACTGGCAGCATCTGACTCCGAATGGGGTACTTGCCGTGCATGTGTCGAATCGTTATTTGCGGTTAGCGCCGGTGATTGCACTGGGTGCTGCCGAAAGCGGAAAGACAGCGAAAATTGTCAGTTATGACGGCACTGAGATTGACGAAGAAGCTGCGTCCGACTGGGTCCTGGTAACTTCAAAACCAGGCTTCTTCGATGAAGGCGAGCTGAAGACAGCTGCGGGAGTCATCAAACCTATCGAAGGCCTGCGCACCTGGACCGAGGACTATAGCAATGTGTACAAGATCCTGCGGTAACTGGCCTGTTCAAAACTGAAAATATACAAACGGAACGGCCTGATCTGACGCGCTGAAAATCTCAATCGCCAGCAAAGCAATAACCGCAACCGCCGTAACTAACCAGGCGGGAGAAACAGCCAGCTTAGTCAACATACTGCCGTATTCTTCCGACAGTGCGACGACAAGCGCAGCAGCAGCCAAACGCCAGTGCGGCGGAGTCATGAGCGAGTGCCCATGAACCGAAGAAAACATCTGACCAGTAACATACAAAGCCGCAGTCAGGGTCTTGGCGCGGAAGAAAACCCAGCCTCCGCAAACCAGCAGGAAAGTCAAACTCGCCAGCGGAATTCGGGCCACACCCCGCAGCTCTTTCCGGCCCCAAACAGCACGTTCCACCGCCAGCAGGGCTCCGTGATAACCACCCCAAATCACAAAATTCCAGCTGGCCCCATGCCATAAACCCCCCAGCAGCATAGTGAAAAGTAAGTTCGCATAAGTTCTTAATTCACCGCGCCGATTGCCGCCAAGCGATATATACACGTAGTCCCGCAGCCAGCCCGAGAGGGTCATATGCCAGCGCCGCCAGAATTCCGTTACGCTGGCTGCAAGATAGGGTCGTCGAAAGTTCTCCGGAAAGTGAAAACCAAACAGCAGCGCCACACCGATGGCAATATCCGTATAGCCTGAAAAATCAAAGAAGATTTGCAGGGCAAAAGCGATGGCACCGGTCCATGCCGGAATCAGGCCGGGCAGCGCCTGTGGATTCGCAAAATAGCGGTCTGCCACCAGCATGAACTGGTCGGCAAAGATCATCTTCTTCACATAGCCCGTAAGGATCATGGCGCAGGCGCGCTGCCACTCCTCCGCTGTGGGCGGCCGCCAGTTGAAATAATCGAGGAAAAATTCCTTCGCGCGTACAATCGGCCCTGCTACCAGTTGCGGAAAGAACGAGACAAACAGCGCGTAGTCCACATAACTGGTAATCGCGGGCTGCTCCCCGCGATAGACATCAATTACATACGAGATGCTCTGAAACGTGTGGAAGCTGATACCCAGTGGCAGGATGATATCGAGGGGCTGAACCACCGCACCGGCGTGGGCAAAATGAAACCAGGTTTCACGGATGAAATTCGCATATTTGAACCAGCCCAGCAGGCCGATATTGGCTGCAAGACTCACCAGCAAGGCCATACGTCGCTGCCAGCCCTGGCGTGAACGAATCCACAACGCCGCAAAATAGTCGATGGTAATCAGTCCCAGAATCAGCACCACGAACTTGACGTTCCAGGCCATGTAGAAAAACAGGCTCGCCGCCAGCAGCAGGTATCGCCGGGCGGGCCGTGGCAGCAGATAGAACAGACACAGAACAACGACCAGGAAGACCAGAAACGGGAAGGTAGTGAAAAGCAAAGTTAGTGGATCCCCAGTACGCGAAAGACTTCGCGGGATAGCTTCGCGCTGAATAATGCGCGGCCTGTGGAATTCAGGTGCAGGCCGTCGCCAAATAATTCCGGACGTTCCAAGTCGCGGAACCTGTCCGCCGGAATTACCGAGACCTGTGACCGGCCAGCGATCGATTGCAGAAATCGCGGGGGCACTTTTCCATCCGGCAACGCAAGAGGAGCGCGGGGCATCTCAATAAAGATGATCCGGGTGTCTGTGTCCCGATAGAGATCGAGAATACGTCCAATCCACAACTTTCGGTAGGCTGTGGTCTGGCCCCTATCAGGTGCCCACACGGGTAGCACGGATTGCTTGATCGACATGGTCCGCACAGGGTTCAACCCGGCCGGAAAATTGATCACTCCGTGTTCGATATCCGCCGAAAGGCCCGTGAGATTTTCAGGGATACCGGTATAACCGTCCATCCATGCCAGACCATGCTCGCGCGAGGCATCAGCCGCTTTGATTCGGGCTGCGGCCTCCAGCAGAAATTCATGAATATCCGCGCAGAGTGGCAGCCCCTTGAACAGGCAACCTGAAAGCGCCGTTTGCCTGCGCTCCGGTGACTTCATCGACATGGCGAAATCACGGCAATCAGTGAGGCGAAGACGTCCCAGCGAATAGCCTAAATCAGCAATGCGATCCGGCGGGTTATCGGCGGAATCATCATCGGTATAACGTTCGAGTGACAGGACGATGGCTTTAAACCGGTGCCGATCAGGGTCCGCATCACGCAGCACGTAGTACCAGTTGCGGACCGAGGCGCCGGGAAGCCCGAAATTCCAGAATTTAAGACGGTTTGCACCTTCCGCACCGGCAGTGGGCGCGGAAAAACCCTCCGCCACCCGAGAATCTCCCAGTACCAGCACTTCGCCTTTTTTTACTCGCGGTGTGTGAAGAAGCCAGTAGAGGTGATCTTCCACGATACCTGTGGAAGAATTCGGCTGCAGGTACTTGCCATACCAGCCTGAGCGAAATATAGCCGCGTCCAGGGTGAAGAATGCAAGCAGCGTTATAACGCTCCACCAGACGGCGTTTTTGAGGGGCTTTTGCAGGCTAAGTACCCCGCTCATTCTAATTCAGACGTCTGTTTCGCCAGTTTGGCACTCATCAGTGCCCTGCCCTCGCTGTTGAGGTGCCGTCCGTCGGCAAATAACTCAGGGCGCTCGAATTCGCGGAAAGTACTGGCTGGCAGCACGGTGACGCCGCGCCGGTTTAGCAAGGACTGAACAAACCGCGCGGGAACCTGCGCATCCGGAATGGGAAGCGGGCTGCGTGGCAATTCCATGAAGACGATGCGGGTAGCCGAATTCCGATAAAGGTCCAGAATCCGGCCCAGCCAGAGGGTGCGATAGCGCGTGGTGGCCCCATGGTCAGGGGCATAAATCGGCGTTACCGTGGCACGAATGGAGCCTCTTTGCGCTTCGCTCAGGCCGGGAGGGTAGTTGATGCTGCCATGTTCCCCATCCGCCGAGAGTCCGGCCAGACTCTCCTTCATACCGCTGTAGCCGGTGAGCCATTCGAGGCCGTGTTCGCGGTTGGCACGGGCTGCTTTGAGACGCACCGCCCGGTCGTTCAGGAATTGACGCAGATCCAGGCGCAGAGTCAGGCCCTTGAACAGACAACCAGTCAGGGCGGTTTGCCGGTGGGTGCTGGTTTTCATTGACCAGGCAAAATCCGGACAATCCGAAAGTCGCAAACGACCGATGGAATAGTTGAGATCAATGATGCGATCAGCATAATCGTCAAACAGGTCTTCGTCCGCGTAGCGTTCGAGGGCGATGACGATGACCCGGAACCGGCGCCGGGATGGGTCTGCGTCGCGCAGAATGTAATACCAGTCGCGCGGGGATGAACCCGGTACGCCGAAATTCCAGAAGCGGGTTTGTCCCCCGGTCACTTCACTGGCCTGACGGCTGGAAAAACCCTCCGCAACTCTGGAATCGCCCAGCACAATAATTTCGTGCTGGTTCGCAGGGGCGTTCTTTGCCACCGTGCTGCGGCGCAGCCAGTACAACGGATATTCCACCAGGCCTGCCGAGGAGTCGGGTTCCAAATCTTTGAAATACCAGCCCGAGCGGAAGAGGGCAGCTTCGGTCAGCAGGAACACAAGCAACATCGTTAGGCTCCAGCGCACAGCGCTTTTCAGTGTTTTCGGCAGCACCGGCACTCTTGTTCATAGTAGCTTCGGTCCCAAAATAAACCGCCTGCGCCTCTACAGCCCGGGAGCAGTTCCGTCGATAGTGGACTTAACCAGAAGTTCCATTTTGAAACGGGAGTGTTCGCTTTTGGGAACCCGGTCAAAAAACAGGAGCTCAAACAACCCGCCTTTATGAATTTACAGATAGGAGGAATCGTGCTTGTCATCTCTTGCAGAGCTGCTCGCGGAATCGCGCGCCTGCTCACGCTGATAACTCTTGCTGCCGCCGCAATTCTGGCTGCACCGCCCGCGCGCATCCAGGGGCCGATACAGGCCAGTCGCATGGTGTCTCTGCGTGGCCAGATCCACCGGCTGGCCCTGCCGGAAAATGACCGGGGGATTGTCCCCGATTCTCTGGTGCTGGAAAACCTTTCGCTCATGCTCAAGCCCTCTGACGAACAGGCCGCGCTGCTGGAAGATTTCCTGGAACAACAGCGAAACCCCGCTTCGCCGGAATACCAGCACTGGCTGACACCGGAAGAGTTCGGCGAACGTTTCGGTGCCAGCCCGGCGGATCTGGCCGCGCTTTCCTCCTGGCTGCAGGCGCAGGGTTTTGCAGACATCACCGTGGCGCGGGGGCGCAACAGGATTTCAGTTCGCGGTACGGCCGGGCAAGTGGCACGGACGTTCCGAACTTCATTGCACCGTTACGCGGCGGATGGCGGGACGCATTTCGCCAACATGACCGAACCGGCCGTTCCTGAGGCTGTGGCAGATCTTGTGGAAAGCATTCGCGGTCTGGATGACTTTCGGCCCCATCCGCAGCGAACTACACGAATGCGGCCTGCGTTTACTGCTTCAAACGGCGCCCACTATCTGGCACCGGACGACCTGGCTGCGATCTACAACATCTCTGCGCTTTACAGAGCAGGATATGACGGCACCGGGCAGAAGATCGTCATTCCCGGCCAGACAAACATCAACCTGGCCGATATACGGGCATTCCGCAGCCGCTTCGGGTTGCCGGTAAAAGATCCGCAAATCGTGCTTTCAGGTTCAGACCCGGGCGTGAGTCCCGAAGATCAGATAGAAGCCGATCTGGATCTGGAATGGTCAGGAGCGGTGGCCCGTAACGCGACCATCATCTACGTCAATTCCCGCAACGTCTTCGATTCCATTCAATACGCCATTGATCAGAATCTGGCCCCCGTGATAAGCCTGAGCTACGGCGGATGCGAGACCGGCAACCCCGCCGGCTTTCGTTCCATCGCCCAGCAGGCGAACGCACAGGGCATCACCTGGCTGAATTCATCGGGTGATTCCGGCGCGGCTGGGTGCGACTATAACGTGAAAGTGGCAACCGGCGGGCCGGCGGTTGTGTTTCCAGCCAACATCCCGGAAGTGACCGCTGTCGGCGGCACCGAATTTAATGAGACAGCCAATGACACCAGCAGCCTCGGGTGGGGCAGCACGAACACGGCGAACTGGGCTTCTGCTTCCGGCTGGATTTCCGAAAAAGCCTGGAATGACACGGCGCTGGGGCAGGGTCTTGCATCGACAGGGGGAGGCGCTAGTCAGGTTTATGGCAAGCCGTGGTGGCAGTCGGGAACAGGCGTGCCTGATGACAAGGCGCGCGATGTTCCTGATGTCTCGTTATCAGCCTCCGGCGCGCACGATGGTTACCTGATGTTTGCCAACGGGCAGTTGTATTCCGTAGGCGGGACGTCGGCTTCTTCGCCTGCTTTCGCCGGTATTGTGTCGCTCCTCAACCAGTATCTGGTGGCGAAGGGGAGCCTTGCCAAAGCAGGTCTGGGCAATATCAATCCCGCGCTCTACAACCTGGCGCAGAAGACGTCGGACGTGTTTCACGACACCATCGCGGGCGACAACATAGTTCCGTGCGCTGCCGGCAGCAACGGTTGTGCCAACGGCTCGTTCGGTTACAAAGCGGGCGTCGGTTACGACATGGTGACGGGGCTGGGATCTGTTGACGCTTACAACCTGGTCACGAAATGGACGAGTCAGCCAGGAGGGGCGGGAACCACACTCAGCCTTACCGCCAGCCCAGCCTCCATTGCATCAGCAGCTTCCACGCTGCTGACGGCGACACTGACAGCCGTCACCGGCGCATCACTTCCAGCGGGAACAGTAACGTTTGGTTCTGGCAATACAGCGCTCGGTTCCGCGCCTGTCGTGATCACGGGCAGCAAAGCGGCCGCGACGTTCACGTTGAAAGGCAGCGACCTTGCGGCCGGCAGTAATACGATTCTGGCGGCCTATGTTGCGACCGGGAATTTCAGCAACTCCACAGGAACAGCGGTGGTCAGTGTCACGTCAACCGTGGTCGCTACCACCACCACACTGGTGGTAAATGCCACTAGTGCCGGTTTTCAACTGACTGCGACGGTGAAACCTGCGGCCTCCGGGACCGTAACTTTTGCCGCAGGCAGCTCGATTTTGGGAACAGCGCTATTAGCTTCGTCCGCAGCGACGCTGACGATTACTGCGTCGAAGCTTGCGGCCGGCCCCAATCAACTGACAGCTTCATTTGCCGGCGCGAGCGGATTCGCGGAGTCAAGATCCGCGCCGGTCACGGTAGTGGGTGCTGTGCCCCCCATCGCGACAGCGGCAACCGTGACGGCGGCTCCGGCCGCGATTCTCCCTGCCGGGTCTACAACCATCGCGGCAAGGGTGAAAGCTGCGACGGGCAGCGCGAGTCCGACAGGCAATGTATCGTTTTTTTCGGGCAGGAACGCACTGGGATCTGCGCCTTTGAGTGCGGCGGGCGTGGCGACACTTGTCGTTAAGGGTTCGGCACTCATCGCCGGCACCAATACCGTGACGGCGGGTTATGAAGGGAACCAGACCTTCGCTTCCACGTCAGCGTTAGTGATGGTCACCGTCACACCGCCCGCGGTGGCAACGTCCACCAGCGTTTCGGCCACACCGGCTTCACTGCCGCAGACAGCAAGCACGCAAGTGGTGGCAACGGTAAAACCGGGGTCGGGCAGCATGGCACCGACAGGCACGGTTTCATTCATGTTGGGTACCACGCAACTGGGTTCGGTATCGCTGACGTTTTCTGCCAGCACGGCCACCGCGACCCTAACCGTGAAAGGCGGCGCTCTCAACACCGGGGAAAACAGGATTACTGCCAATTACATTGCCGCCGGTAATTTCACCAGTTCATCAGGTCAGGTCACCGTAACAGTTCTGCCTGGAACCACAGCTACCGCAGCAAGTCTGTCGGCCAGTTCAGCCGCCGTCAACTCCACCGGCACGGCCCAACTCCAATTCAGCGTAAAAGCAACCACCGGTAGGGCCAGCCCCACCGGCTCGGCAAAATTCACGGCAGCAGGGATCCCGCTCAGTACAGTGGCACTCACATCCTCCGGGATCAATGCTGTCGGCTCCGTCTCCATCAAAGGCAGCAGCCTGCCCGGTGGCATTAACACCATTTTGGCTACCTATATACCCACGGGAAATTTCGGTGCTTCCGCCGCTACCGCACAGCTAACTGTTGTGGCAGACCCGGCTCTCAAGTCAAGCGTGGTCTTCAGCGCTGCTTTGGCAACATCGGTACAAGCAGGCATCCCTGCGGCTCTGAAAATTCAGGAACAGAATGGCGTGCCAACGAAACTCACCGGGTTGACCATCAACGGCACCAGCTTCTCATCCGCGATCAGTGCGTTGTTTGGAAATTCACAGCTGCCGGCACGCGGTACGCTAATCGCCCTCATGTCGGTTCAGTGGTTTCCTCAGCCCGCCACGCTTACCTTTGTACTGACGGGAACCGACGCTGGTGGTCGCGTCTGGACGCAAACCACCAGCTTAAAAACCGGCAAGTAGACTATCTATGGTCGTCGCGGCGATCTTCCTTGCGTTCATCCTTGCGTTCTTTGCGTTCATCTTTGCGCTCATCGCGCTGGTAATCCCGGTTACGTTTGTCACGGTCCCAGCCGTGATTGTGCTCGAAACGCTCCCTTCCCCCGCCCTGCCAGTAGCCGTTGTTGAACATGCCACTTTCGTAACGCGGGTTGATCCAGAGAGCACCATCATAAGGTGGCCGCGTCCAATAGCCCGGATGCCACTGGTAGCGGTTCCCATTGGGGTTCCAATACCCGTCAACCCAGACATACCCCGGACCAGGCTGAGGTGGACGGACTCGTAAAATACGGGGCTGGGGAGGCGGCCCAATCTGGATCGTAATCTGCCCAAACAGCGCACCTCCAGCAAGCATTGCGAGTGCGAGTAGTTTCTTCTTCATAAAGTGTCTCCCTTGTGTCAATCGCGGTGACGTACGCCACTAAGCCTGCAAGGGGATGGCCAATCGAAGACCTACTTTTGTAACTCGTTCAGGATGCGGTAAATCTGGGCGCCAAACTTCTCCACCATCTTGATTCCGATGCCGGGAATCTCCAGAAGTTCCGCAGCAGTGCGCGGCTGGTCTTCGGCGATGGCCAGCAAAACACGGTCCGACAAGATGCGGAACGCAGGCACACCCTGTTTCTTTGCCACGCCGGTACGCCATGCACGCAGCATTTTTTCGCCTGGAGACGGCTCCGCGACCTTTGTCTCCCTGCTGACCGTCGAGGCATTTGTCTTCCGGGCGGACGGAGCCTTTTTCTTCGTCGTTCGGGATGCCTTGCCACCTGACTTGGCACCGGGCGCAGCGTCGCGAATCGTGATTGCAAGCGGCGTCCCGTCGTCAACATGTTCCGCATCGCGCGTGATATGGACCTTGCGGTAAGGGATCTGCTTGCCGTCTTTTTCGAAGACCGCGTCGGTCATCACAACCAGCGCCGCACGGGCCATCGCGCCCAGCAGTTCCTCGAATTCATCGCGGGATAAACTGCGGTCCCCGCACAGCTCTGTATGCAGACGCCCGACCGAGCGCGAACTGCCGCGCAGCGCCTCAATCGCCGCCCGGGCCACTCGCTCCTCTTCCACGCTCGGTGCACGGAACAACTGCGCAATGCAATCCTGCGGCGCACAGAAATCACAAATGCCGCACGACGTCTGCCCGTCTTTTACGTCACCGAAATGCCGCACCAGGGTAGACATGCGGCAATGCTGACCCTGCGCATAACGAATCATCGATTCGATCTGGCTTTGCTTCTGCGCACCCTGTTCCACATAGGATTCGCGCCAGTCCGCAGTGCCACGGCTGACGTTATCAGAGTAGTCAATCACCGCACCGCCGTGGGTCCAAAGCTTTTCCAGCGCCTTTTCAAAAACATCGGCACCCAGGCGGAGTTGCTTTTCGATCAATGCCCGCGGCTGAGGTTCCGGATGCAGCCGGTTAAAAATCTGGTCCAGCACAATCGCTTCCGGATAGTCCCGTTCATAGAAGAAATCGTGGGTATAGCGGTCCGCATACGAATGCATCAGAATGGCGCGGCTGGGTTCGCCATCGCGGCCCGCACGGCCGATTTCCTGATAGTAGGCCTCCATGCTGCCTGGCAGCGCAGTATGCATCACTGACCGGATATTGGCCTTATCAATGCCCATACCGAATGCGATAGTGGCCACGATGACTTCCAGCTTTCCATTCAGAAAGCCTTCCTGGACGCGGCTGCGGCGGTCCGCATCGAGACCCGCGTGGTAAGCCGCTGTCGGGAAGTCGGCCTTGAGCAGCGCCGCAACACTTTCGGCCTGTTTGCGGCTGGGGGTATAGATGATGGCGGGCCGCCGGTCGGGGTCAAGCAGTAACTGCCGGGCAAGGTCGGGACGCTGGCCAGGGCTGGTCTCAACCACTTCAATCGCGATGTTCGAGCGCCGAAACCCATGAATAAAACTGGCTGAGCTTTCGAGGCCCAATTGCCGGCGGATGTCTTCCTGTACTACCTGTGTTGCGGTCGCCGTAAGAGCAATCACGGGCGCGGGGCGCAGGGTAGGCAGATAACTTCCCAGCAAACGGTAATCGGGCCTGAAATCGTGACCCCACTGGGAAATGCAATGCGCTTCGTCAATCGCGATCAGGGTTGGTTTGCGGCGCGCCAGCATTTCCGGAAAGCCAGTCACGCGCAGACGTTCAGGCGCAATGAACAGGAACTGCAACCGGCCCGCCAGGTAGTCGATGCAAACCTGGCGTGAAGCCGCCCGGTCGCGCCCGGAATGAATGCAGTCCACCGCAAACCCGCGTTCGCGCAGTTTGGCATACTGGTCTTCCATCAGAGCGATCAGCGGGCTGATTACGAGCGTGGTTCCACCCCGCGCCACACCCGGCAGCTGATAGCAGAGAGACTTGCCCGCACCAGTTGGCATCACCAGCAGAGCATCGCGGCCTTCGACGATGGTACGGCAGACTTCTTCCTGATTTGCGCGAAACGAAGCGAATCCGAAAGCGCGGTGCAGCAGGTCTTCCAGCGGTTCGTTTTCAAGAGCCATGACGCCGGTGACATTCTGTCCAGGCGCGGGCGCAGTTGCCGGGGTTGCCGCCCCGATCATTGCCATAGATCCGGCCCCGGATACAGGTCCGGACGCCCGCGGTGCAGCCGGCATTCCCTTCACCTTGCCCACCACTTCACGCACATATTCTTCGATGCCAGCGAGAAACGGCCCGAGTTCCGCCTTGCCCCGTTCAATCTGCTTGAGCCGCGCCTCCCACTGCCCGGTCATGATGGGACTGCGCACTTCCGGATGCACCACTTCAATCAGGCGAATGCCTTTATCAGTAGCTTCGAGATTCTTGCCATTGCGCAGAATATATTCGCGCTTGAGCAGAACTTCAATAATGGAAGCGCGCGTTGCGGGCGTCCCGAGGCCAGATTCTTTCATGGCATCGGAAAGCTCTTTTTCATCAAGCGTCTTGCCCGCCGTTTCCATCGCAGTCAGCAGCGTCGCTTCAGTCAGCCGCTTGGGCGCGCGGGTTTTCTTGCGAACGCTTTCCGCATCCAGCACATCCTGTGCCTGCCCCGCCGCAAGTCCGCCGGGTAACGCCTGTTCTTCTTCCTGCTGTGCGTTCTTCTTGCGCACCTGAACGTCAAGTACTTTCCAGCCGACCTGCTGGATGGCTTTCCCGGACGAATGGTAGCGATCCGTAACGGAAGCATTCACAATCGCCGTGATTACCGTAGTGGTGGCCCAGACGTGATCGGAATGCCAGGCGCTCAACAGGCGGCGACAGATCAAGTCGTAAATCTTCGCTTCGTCAGGCGTGAGATCAGCGCGCTCCGGTGAAGTCACCGTGGGAATGATGGCGTGGTGGTCGCTGACTTTCGCATCGTCGATGAACCTGCGCCCCAGCGGTTTCTCACCGGTCCCGGGAGCCAGATCCACCTTATAAGCCCCCTCAACGGTGCGGACAATGCGAGGCAGCGTGGCGGCAACATCCTGCGAAAGGTGCCGGCTGTCGGTTCGCGGATAACTGATGAGCTTGTAGCGCTCATAAAGAATCTGGGCCAGATCCAGGGTCTTCTGCGCACTGAAACCGAACAGCCGGTTCGCATGGCGTTGCAATTCCGTCAGATCATAGAAAAACGGCGGAGGCATGCGCTGCGTTTCCGCCTGTACCGTTTCAATGGCAGCAGCCCCGGTGCGTGCGCGCGCGACGATCTGCGCAGCCTCTATGCCATCCGGATCAAGCCGCGCCGATTTCTGGATCTCATTCACATCGCGGATCCACGTACCTTTGTACGCTTCTGCATCCGGTTTCCCCTGCGGCCGGAAAATGGCTGAAACTTCGGCATAGTCTTCAGGAACAAACTGCCGCACGGCCAGTTCCCGATCCACCACCATGGCCAGCGTGGGAGTCTGCACGCGGCCCACGCTAAGATCGTCGCCATAGGTCAGCGAGTAAGCTCGGGACAGGTTCATTCCCACCAGCCAGTCGGCCCGGCTGCGGCCACGGGCTGCATCCGCGAGCGGGTCGTAGTCGATGCCGGGTTTCACGGAATCAAGACCTTTACGGATGGCTTCCGGCGTTAGCGACGAAATCCACAACCGGCTTACGGGCTTGGAACAGGCCGCAGCTTCATAGATGTAGCGGAAGATGAGTTCGCCTTCGCGCCCGGCGTCCGTTGCGCAAATGATGTTCGACACACGCGGAGAACTGAGGATGCGGCGCACCACTTCAAACTGATCTTTGGTTTTTTCATAGACCACCAGCGGCCAGTTTTCCGGCAGCATCGGCAGAGACTCGCGCCGCCACGCCTTCCAGTCAGGCCGGATTTCATGGGGCTGCGCGAGCGAGGCCAGGTGTCCCACTGCCCACGTCACAACATAACCATTGCCGTGCAAGTAGCCATCGCCGCGCGTGTTTGCACCAAGAACTTTGGCAATATCGCGGGCCACCGAAGGCTTTTCAGCCAGTACCGCGATTGTGACGGGTTCCAACTTACCAGTGTACGGTTGCCGGGCCGGTACCGGGTCGCAAGAACTAGTACCTGGAGATAGATCGGCTCCCAAAATGCGGTGATACACTCAGAAGTCCCACGGCATATAAATGGACCCGCAGGCGCGAATCATGGTTGTGTGCGGCAAAGGCGGAGTCGGCAAAACGACTCTAAGCCTGGCCTTCGGGCTGAAGCACGCGAGCGAGGGCAAACGCGTGGTCATCGTGAGTTCCGCGCCTCTCGATGAGCTGGCCATTTCGGTCTCGCTCGAAGGTCTGGGCCGTCGTTGTCCCGTCGCGGCCCGCAACTTATTTGTGGTGCATCTTGACCCGCGCGAACTGCTCACTGAGGTTGTGAAAAAGCACTTTCCGGTACCTCTGCTGGCGCGGACCATCCTGAACAGTTCACTCTTCGCGAACCTGATCGCCATTGCGCCTGGGCTGAAAGAGTTCTACTTTCTGGCGCGGCTGCAACAGCTTGCAGAGCGGCGCAGAACTGCGGCTGGTGCAGACGGTCCGGACTACGACTATCTGATCTGGGATGCGCCGGCCAGCGGGCATTTTCTGAGTACGTTACGCGCCGCCCGTGCTTTTGAAACCTTCCTTTCCGGACCCCTCGCAGCGGCCGGAGCGGAACTGGATCGTTTCTTTTCCAACTCCGCCAACATGCAAATTCTGGCGGTGACGCCGCTCGAAGAAATGGCCATAGCGGAAACCATTGAGATGACGCAGGCGCTACAGGGCGATTTCGGGCTCCAGTGTACAGCCCTGATCCTGAATCTGGTTTCGCCGTTGTTTAGCGCGTCCGAACAGGAGATGACGCGGTTGAAAACAGCCTCCGAAGAATCAGCGGCATTTCGCTTCGCTCTGGCGCGCGGTCGTTCGGAGCGGGCACGCGGTGCGGAGGTCGCAGCGGCGATTCCCGCGCCTCAGGTGACCATTCCGCGCATCCGCCATTGGGACGGAGATCTTGATCTTCTCGACCAGATCGGCCAGTGGCTGACTTTGCCGGAACACCGTGCGGGTGAGAAACCGCAACCGGCATGAAAATCATTTGCTATCTGGGCACCGGCGGTGTGGGTAAAACTTCCGTGGCAGCCGCCACCGCACTGGCTGTCGCGCGGACCGGCAAACGCTCTATGGTGATGACCACCGACCCTTCCCTGCGCCTGCGCACAGCGCTTGGACTGACCGATAACATCACCGAACAGCGCGTGCCTCTGGATGATCCGAAGGCGGGTGAACTCTGGGCCTCTTTGCTAAATGTACGGGCCACCCTTGATGAAGCCGTGCGGCTCTATGCAAAGAATTCCACGTCTGACCGGATCCTGAACCATTCCATCTATGCGACTATTGCCGGGTCACTGGCCGGTATGCAGGAACTGATGGCGGTGGAACGGATTGACCAGCTGATTCAGCAGGGCTTCGATCACATCGTGATCGATACGGCACCGTCGCGGCACGCGCTGGAGATTCTGGATAAACCGGAACTATTTGCCAATATTTCCGGTTCACGCAGGGTTCAGCTCGTGGGCCGTACTTATCAGCTGGCCGCGGGTCTGGGTTTGACAGCCATCGGCAGGGGAGCGGTGGATATCGTGGGTAGAGTGGAATCGATTCTGGGCGTGCATCTTGTGCGGCAGATTCTTGATTTCTATTCGCTGTTCTATCCGATTGCGGAGGGCTATTCGAAGCGCGCGCAGAAGACGGTAGCGATGCTGCGCGACCCTGCCGTAACTGAGTTTCGGGTCGTGACAACGCCGCAGAAGGCTCTGCGCGACGCCGCGTTTTTCACCGATGCGCTTAACAAGCGCAAGTTCCGGATTGGTGCGTTTTGCGTCAACCGCGCCTGGTTGCATCCGTATCCGGATACCGTGCCGCGCGGCCTGGCGGGCGAAGTTCTCGACTGGTATAAGACCGTGAGCGACGCGCACCGCAAAGAGATCTGGAAACTGAAGCAGGGGTATGCCGGCCAGGCGCGGGAAGTGCAGGTGTTTTCAGAACTGGACCAGGACGTGGATGGCGTGCGCGCCTTGGAAAAGCTGGCCGACCAGATGCATCTACAGGCTCCTGCCGGTTTGGCGTAATAACGGATCGCTATAAACTGGCCAGCGTCTGAGCCAGTTCGCGCAACCCCAGAGCGTCAACCTCGGCAGCCACGCTGACGAACAAGCAGTTCGGCCCGGCGGGTAATCATCAGTTTGTGCTGGAAGCAGCGCGGGTTCGGGAGGGCTGGTGGGTTGGATTGGCGTGGTCATTTCCGGCCTTCACTGTGGGAGAATGCCGGAGTCTGCTGAGGGATAAGGTCTGGCCGTTTCTCCGCTGTCATAGATGAGGACGGGGGGCTCGCGGATTTCGTTTTGGTTTGGTCTCTCGGGCCAAAGCGCTCCTGCCATCGCCGGCGAGAGTGCGCCCATGGAAAGACGACGAGGCAGAGCTCGATAGTGGTCGAGTCCACTGCGTACATGGTGGCTTCGAGATTAATACCAAATTAGTCGGCGGCAGGCATGCTTCGATGTCGCGCAGGCTTTCACGAAAAGTCAATTTCGCGAAACTCATGCACAAAAACTGATCGCGGCAGGAAACCTCCCGTGGCGAAAATATGACACGATGGGGCAATCTGGCTCGTTGACGGTCGTCAGTTCAGAAGCCCGGACAATAAACGTGGACATAACCGAAATACGCGCTGACGAAGCGGAACTTCTTTATTTACGGACGCAAAACGTCGAGTTCCGGAACGAGATAGCGCTTTTGCGGGCGAGCTCGAACCGAACTCCGGCGGAGGTGACCGATCCCGCTGGGAGCGAAGGCAGCGGGACTATAGCTTACGTCCGGCTGGTTCAAGGTAATTGTTTGCGGTCGCGTGCCAATCGGAATCCCCTGCGTCGAACTAACTGCGGCATACGTCGCATTTCCGCTTTGGCTCACCGTAATCAGGCACGACCCCACGGAGAGAATGGCCACTGTGATTATGCTGCGGCGCGAAGTGTTTACACTAGTGTTCATGAACGCAATTCCGCGCATCGCCTGTACTTTCGCAATTGCCATCGGCTCTCTCTCCGCCCAAACCCTCCCGTCCTTCGAAGTCGCTTCTATCCGTCCGGTAGACCGCACAGGTATCCCTGGCCACGGCAGTGTGGCCACATCCGGCCCCCGCGTAACCTTCACTGGCTACACGGTGAGCGCGCTCATCCAGTACGCCTTCGACATGCGGAATTACCAAATCTCGGGCGGGCCAGGCTGGATCGGGTCCGAAACCTATACGGTCTCTGCAAAAGCGGAAGGTGAGGCGGCCCCGGCGACGGCTGAAGTCCGAAAACTGCTGCAGAGCCTGCTGGCGGACCGCTTTGAATTGAAAGTACACAAGGAAACCAAAGAGGCCAAAGTTTACCTTCTGGAACCCGCCCGCACCGGGCCTGTTCTGAAACCCAGCGTCGCGCAACGGCCCACCATGCAGATGGGCTCCGGCCACCTCATGATGGTCAAGATCACCCCCGCTCAGTTCGCCGCTGTACTGTCGAGTGTTCTCGGTCGCCCTGTGCTCGACAAGACCGGGGTCATCGGGGAATACGACTTCACGCTCGATTCACCCGACATCAGCATGGGCCCGATGCAGCCCGTGGATGAAAGCTCGGGGCCTTCGATCTTTACCGCCGTGCAGGAACAACTCGGGTTGAAACTTACGCCGTCAAAGGGTCCGATCGACACCGTCGCCATCGATCACGTGTCGAAGCCTGCGGCTAACTGACTACGTTCTCCAGTTGAGGCACTGGGCTGTCCAGAGTCAACGGCAACATCACACGAAACCTGGTGCCCTTGCCCGGCTCACTTTGCACATCAATAGACCCGCCATGAGCGCGCACGATCCAAGCCACAAAGCTCAAGCCCAGCCCCAGCTCTCTTGTTCAGTGAAGCGTTGTCTGCAAAGTCGCGCTGGTCTTCAAGAGCAGAACAGCAAGCCGATAGGAAATTTCTTTCAGGGATCTGGCAAATCCAGTCTCAGCAATGTTCCTCGGAAGGTATTTCACTTTGTCCGGCGGGCGCAAGCGTCAACCGGGACTGTCAGCCAACACAGGGACGGGTCTTTTCGCGTTGTATCAAGGTGCCCGCACATCGCTTGTGGTGCCTGTCGTACCGGGCCGATGTATACCTCGCCAACCGGGACCTCCGACACCGCCTGTACACGGCGGTGCGTGTCAACGTGTTTGAGACACCTCGAAGCATAATTTACTGAGTTTTATTCTCTGGAGGTAGTTGTGGTTTGTTGATCCAGACCTCCTTTGGCGCAGGCAGCGGTTGAGGCGGCTTGCGAACGAAACGTTCCGGA
>JANYDS010000005.1 GCA_025363475.1 Terriglobia bacterium | reverse complement strand
CAGAAAATGGCCGGTGGGGTTGTTCGGGTTCACCAATACGATGGCGCGTGTGCGCGGGGTGATGGCCTGGTGCAACGTATGGAAGTCAATAAACCAGCCGTGGTCGTAAAACAGCGCATAGTTGCGCACGTTGACGGATTCGAGGGCTGCCAGATACTCAAACAAAGGATATGAAGGGCGCGGGACCAGCACTTCATCTCCTGGGTCGCAGAAGAGTTTGAAGAGCCAGGAATAGGCTTCGCTGGTACTGGCGGTGAGGACGGCTCGTTCTGCAGGTGCGTTGTATTGTTCAGCGATAACGTCGCGGGCTGATGGCAAACCGAAGGGCTGGGGTTCGTAATGCAGCGAGGCGTCGCTGGCTAATCCGGAAAGCAACCCCAAAGGGTAAATGATGCCGGCGTGCGTGGGATTTGATTCGGTGAGGTCGAGCAATGGGACACCGTCACGGCGTTTCGCGTCGAGCAAGGCGGACAGGGCGTTGGCCGCCAGTCCGTGGGGCAAGCGGCGGGAGAACCTCATATGAAGAGCAGCTTGACCACTTCGTCTATAGTAATGCGTGATGACGATCAAACAGGCGGGAATGAAGCTGCGCGCAGGGCAGATATCGGCGTTGGAACTGGCTCAGGAATCGCTGCGGCGCATTGCGGAATTGCAACCACAACTGAATGCATTCATCACCATTACTGGCGACCTCGCGCTTGAGCAGGCGCGGCGGGCAGATGACGAATTGGCGAGGGGTCATGATCGCGGGCCGCTGCATGGAATTCCGTACGCGCTGAAGGATTGCTTCGCGACGAAGGGAATTCGCACAACCTGCGGCTCGAAGATCTTTGCTGATTACGTTCCCGATTACGATTCCGCCGTCTATGAAACGCTGCGGGAGGCGGGCGCCGTACTGATGGGCAAGACCGGACTGCATGAACTCGCATACGGTACTACGAGCAACAATCCGCATTTCGGAGCAATTCGCAATCCGCATGACCCGGCCCGGATTCCCGGCGGGTCCAGTGGCGGCTCAGCGGTTGCGGTCGCAGCGGGTATGGTTTTTTTTGCCATGGGGACGGATACCGGCGGGTCGATTCGGATTCCCGCCGCGTATTGCGGCTGCGCAGGCTTCAAACCTACGCTGGGGCTGATCGATACGCGCGGCCTTATGCCGCTAAGCGTGAGTCAGGATCATGCGGGGCCTATGGCGGCGAACGTTGAGGATTTGACGCTGGTGATGGGTGCGTTTACAGAACTGCAAGCCCCGGTGGCGGGAACCCGTCTGGGCCTCCCTTCGACCTTCTTCAATGAAGGGCTGTCACCCGTAGTGGTGGAAGGGTTTGCCGGTGCGATGCGGCGGGCGGTGGAGAAGGGGTTTCAAATTGTGCCAGTGGCAGTTCCTGATCCCCGTCAAATCAACGCTGTGGGCCGTACGATTCTATTGAGAGAAGCGGCGGATCTGATGAAACCGCATCTTCACCGGCGCGGGGATTTTGGCACTGATGTGCTGGCGCTGCTCGATCAGGGACTGCTGGTTACTGAGGCCGAATATTTTGAGGCGAAACGGCTGCGGAATGTGTTTCAAACGGAGTGGGATGGCGTCTGGGAATCGTGTGATTTCATCGTCATACCGACGGTGGCTATTGAAGCCCCGCTGATTGGCCAGAGCACCGTGAATGGTGAGGATGTCCGCCTGGCCTCAACGAAGTTTGTCCGGCCCTTTAATGTGTTGGGTTTACCCGCGTGTTCGGTGCCGATGCTTTCCTCCGGCTTACCCGTCGGGCTGCAGATTGTAGGCCGGAAGAATTGCGATGCGGATGTGCTGGCGGTTGCAGGTGAGCTCTAAACGGCATGGGACGAAAATATTTAGGGAACCTTCTTTTACTGGTTTGCGTATAGACCGGCTGGAAAAAAAGGGAATATCTTCCATTTTTCATATGTACTAAACAGTACCCATAGTTAAGTTATTCATTTGCAACTGTTTACGTTTTTCGTGTATGGTCTCGTACTTGCATATTACACTTCCATGAAAGCAATCGTGCGCTGGCTACCGCTGGCACTAATGTCATTGCTGTTGATTCCCTCGGGCTTTGCTCAGGAAACGACGGCTGGAATTCAAGGGACAGTTAAAGACCCCTC
>JANYDS010000064.1 GCA_025363475.1 Terriglobia bacterium | reverse complement strand
GCCCGCCTTCACTATGCGCCAGCCAGACTCGCACCTCGCCGTCCACCAACTTCAGTTCAACCCGGTCTACCCACCAGGGCTCCCGTATCCCAAGAATCTGAGAGTAAAGTTCCTTGTCGTGCATTCCCCCATTTTCCGCCCTTACTCACTACAAAGCCCGTAGAGTTTCATTTCAGGACCGTTATTTTCAGGTCGTACGGTGTTTCCAGCAAACCATCGCTGGCGACAGCCCGAAGCCAGTACATACCCGGGGCGCTGAAACTGGCATTGGTTGTCAGTTCCGCTGAGGTTGCGCCTACACTCGGTCGCGGCGCTTCCTGATCGAACGTGACGCTGCCTCCGGTCTCCGGGGCACGGTAAAGGATCCAGTTTACGCGCAGTCCGATTTGCGCGCGCGGAGGTGGCGCTGCAGCGGCCGGCAACGGTGTCTGCGCCACTGCGCTGGCAGGGCTGGGAGCGCGCTTCCGTGCCTTCGGAATACCATCGTCTGTGGCTGATGCGGTTAATTTAAGTTCTCTGCCGACGGCGATGGTTGTATCGCCTTTCACGGTAACGGCAGGGGCGTGATTGGGTGGATCGGGCGGCGCTCCACCTGGGCCGATGTTCATCTGGATCACGCCTTCATCCACTTCCCACTCCGGCTGGAGCCAGCCGCTGGCGGAACTGGTGCGTCCGTGGGCGGTGACGCTCCAGATCAGTTTGCGGTCGGCGGGCCATTTGTCCGGCACGTCGACCTTGAAGACGAACAGATGACGCCGGATGTAGAAATGAGAGGGCTGGCCCATATCGGCGCGGAGGTCAAATTGATTGGCGGGCCCGACCGGGACGTCAACCTGTTCGTCGAAATTGCGGTTGAGGTAGCCGAACCACATGACGATATGACCATCCGCCACACGCTGCCAGCCTTCGTAAAAGGGCTGGATGTTTTGGCCGCCGGTACGTCCGTAGCCGCTGTCTGACGGCAGTGCATCCGTGCTTAGCGTTTGAGCGCACAGGGCCGAGGCCAGCATCGCGGCGGCAGTGAGTGAGAAGTATCGGAAGCCCATCACTTTTTGGCAGTGGTGACCGCTGGTTTCTTTTGGCGTTGCGAAAGCATCTGACGGTATTCATCGTCGGACAGGTAGTACCAGCTCAGCCACGCGAAACTCATGTCGTCTACAGAGCGCTGGCCAAAGGCGATGGGGTTGGAAGGATCGGGGTTAGATTTATTTCCCGCCGTGTTATCGAACCACGAAATGACATGCAGGATGGTGCCCGCCGGCACGATCGGCTGAGCGTCTTCATCGTAGTGATAGACGATGTGCCAGTTGAAGTGATAGCGGTCGACGCAGCTGATGGTTTCGTTGGGGGCTCGTCCGCCAGACTGGGCGGGTGGATAGATCAATTCGAGGCACTGGGCCTGGCCGCGGTTATGCAGGTGCGGCTGGAAAGCGGTGAGACGCGCAGGTTTGAGCAGAACCGTGTAGCCATCCGTCCGGACGTCTTTCGTATTGGGGGGGATGTCGAGGTCTTCGTTATCTCCGACGTGGGCGACCTGTTCGAGATGCTTAGGCACGTACCCTTCGGGATAGAACCGGATGCCGACGGCCAGGTTCACCATAGTGTCTTCCCCGTTGGCGTGCAGATGGACATTCATGTAGGTCTGGGTCCCGGCTTTGATGAGCCGGCCCGTGCCTTCGGGAAATATGTCACCAAACTTGCCAACCGCGTATTCTTCCAGCAGCCCCTGTTCTTCATTGCCCAGTGCGTCTTCGAGGCGTGTCTGGGCGACGGCGTGGTGCACTACTTTGGCACCTTTGAGCGGCTTCACTTCTACGGCCTGAATGTAACGGTCCGTCTTGAGGCCGAGGTCTTCCATGGCCAGGTCGGCCCAATAGTCAGGTGCTTTGCTTTTCACCAGGACTTCCTTCTTCAGGGTGACGACGACGTCGGGTTTACCGATATGCCAGCGATCACTGTCATCAAAGGTACGGGGCTGCGGCATCAGGGCGGGGTCGCCCTGCGGAGCGCCCGCGTCAACCCATTGGGAGATCATTTCAATCTCGCGGTCGGTGAGGGAAGGGTCGTTCTTGAATTTGTGGATGCCGACTGCCCGGTCAATGTACCAGGGCGGCATATTGCGTTGGACGACCTGCTGGCGTATGGAACGGGCCCATGGCCTGACTTGATCGTAAGTCAGTAGGGACATGGGTCCGATGTTGCCGGGGCGGTGACAATCCTGGCAGGTGCGCTGCAGGATGGGCGCGATGTCACGCGTGAAGGAAATCTGATTCTGCGGAGCCTGGCCCCGGGCTCGTTGCGGCAACGCCAAAATCAAGAGAGTGGCCAGTATGCACGCACCTGACATGTTAAAAAGCAGCGTGGTGTGCAGCCGGATCGTTTTTGTCATACACTTCCTCCCGCCGGCCGAGCCGGTCGCGATAAAACAGAACGGGGCCATCATACACGGGCCGAAGGCGGAAAGGAATGGGTAAAAATCGACGGTGATATTTTTGAGGCCACCGTCCCTTTTAGCTGTATGATCGTGTGTCGGTGCCCTTCTTCTACCAATCCGGGGAGCAGATAAATCTGCGGGATCGTGTGAGCCTTCATGGTGAGCCAGCCGAAATTGAATCCATTCATGACCCTGCGGAAGGCCCGAGCGACTGGTATGTCAAAACGTATGGTGGCGGCGTCATGATCGCGGAACCAAAAGTATTTGGAAAGCTGTTTATCGACGCCCCGGTCGCTAATTACGAAGATCTTGAATTCGTGTCCGGAAGCTCGTAGCGGTCTGGAGGCGTCAACTATACCGAGGCCCAAAAATCGACGGCTGGCCAATCGTGTTTATGTGATACTGATCGGGAAGTTCTAATCGATTTTATGAACGCCGCCGATTTCCGAAGGATTGCGTTGAGCATGGAAGGTGCTGAAGAGGCAGCACACATGGGATCCCCGGATTTCCGTGTCGGTGGCCGGATCTTCGCCACGCTCGCTTCGCAAAACCAGGGTTACGGCAACCTGATGCTTTCCGCTGAGGAACAGAGTGCGTTCGTAGCAGAACAGCCGGAAGTATTCTTGCCGATCACTGGTGGATGGGGACGGATGGGCATGACGCACATTCGGCTTGGGGCCGCGAGTCGGGAGGTGTTAACGGGTGCGCTGCGTGCAGCCTGGAAATCGCGGGTGGAAAAGAACGCCGCTTCTACGCGGAAAAAGCGTATACCGCCACCGCGACGCTAAAAGCCCTAACGTGCTGCAGAAGTTGGCTGAACTGGTGTTTCGTTCAACCAGATGCTTTGGGCTTCGAAGACGGCAAATGCTACTGCCAGCACTGCGACCGCCGTTATCAGGCGAGTCCAGCTTCGGGGCGTTACTGAACCCGGCAATGCGCCATACGCTGATTCGTCCTCCGGTTCCATCGGCGGGAGGGCAGGCAATGTTTCAAGCGGCAGGCGCACGGGTTTGGGTGCGAGGACCAGTGCAAGTTGAGGGGCCTGTGGCGGTGGAGCCAGTGAAAGCTCCCGCTCAGCCGTTCGGATCAATTCCCCTGCGGCACCGGGTGCATACAGCGCTGCCTTAACTGGTGCGTCCGGTGCGGGTTTCATCACCAGAGTGAGGGGAGTGAATTGCGGGAACAGATCGCGCCCCAGCGCTGCATCTGCGTCCAGAAGGGAAAGATCCCCGCGAGTCCGGGAAAAATACCAGCCGACTGCTTCGAGCGGCGCCTGCTCCCGTACCAATTCCCTGCCCTCGGATTTTTCATGCGGCGTCAGAGCGAAACCGGGCCCGAACGTGTAGGCACAGGGCAGCGTAACCGAGCCGAGCACGCGCACCACGGACCCTGCCCGCTCACCCAGCAGCAAGCCGCCAACCCCTGCGCCCGTCTTCGGCAGCGACTTGTACCCGGCCAGCACGCGCAGACGTATCTCTTCCATGACCTCTGGTGCGCACTCTACCCGCAAAAGGCTGTCGGCACCGGTCCATTGGATCAGTTGGGGAATCAATTCGGGCATGGGAAAGGGAGTCGGGAAAATCGGCGTTTTCCGACTCTACTCTATACTGTAAACGTGGCCAAAGGAAAAGAGCTGGAAGGGCGCCTGCAGCGCATCGAAGAGCAACTTCGGCTTTTTCAGAAAGTTAGCCGCTTCATGGTGAAAGAACTGACGCTCCATGAGGTTTTGCAGGGGATTGTCGCGCTGGTGGTGGAGTTTACGCAATGCGACAGTTGTCTGGTCTATCTTTGCGACAGTGATGATCTGGTTTTGTGCGCCTCGAACTCTCATCACGAAGCCGAAATCGGTCGGGTCAAACTGAAACTGAATGAAGGATTGACGGGCTGGGTGGCACGCGAGAGGCGTCTGCTGGCCATCTCACGCGAAGCCTACCGGGACCCGCGTTTTAAATATTTTGGCGAGTTGAAAGAAGACAGCTATGAGGCTTTTCTTTCAGCGCCTGTGATTGCACGAAACAAAGTAGTGGGCGTGATCAACGTACAACATCGGGCCGCGCATCAGCATACGGGCGGCGAAATGGAAGTACTCACCACGCTGGGCGAGCAGGTGGGTTGCGCGATCGCGCTGGCCCGGATGTCGAACCTGACCATGGCGACGATTAACCATGCGGAACTGGTGGTGGCAGGGCCTCCGCTGCGGCAGCGCGCTTAGCGGATTTCGGAAAGAGACTGCTATGCGCAAGCTCATTTTTACGATTGGCATTGCGCTGGGTACGGTCATCTCCAGCCTAGCGGCCGATCCGTCACCCGCAGGCCCCCACTGGGACATGCAATACGTCTACAGGCAGGCAGACAGCACGCTTTCGATCAACGATATCGCGTTTCCGACAGCCGCCAGAGGCATCGTGTGTGGTTTCACTACGGACCGGCACGGAAACCGCAAGCCGGTGATGTTGCTTACTTCAGATGGCGGCAAACACTGGACTGAGGCGGTGGTTAAGGAAATCGGCCTGTCACTCTTTCTGCTGGACGATTCCATCGGGTGGATGGTCACCGAAAAAGGTGTCTGGTTCACGGAAGAATCGGGCCGGAGCTGGATGCGGCTCAAAGCTCCTTCCGGTCTGCTGAGCGTCCATTTTCTGGACCGTACGCATGGTTTCGGCGCGGGGCTGGAAAAGCGGGTCTTTGAAACGTTTGACGCCGGGGAGACCTGGGCGCTGCTGCCGATCGTGAAGGATCTTGAAGTGAACCCGACGTTTACGACGTTTGGTGAGATAGCGTTCAGCGGCAGGAACGGACTGATCTCCGGCTGGAACATTCCGCCCCAGCGTGGCGGGCCGGCGTGGATGGAACAGGATAAAACCCCGCGCCGTCAGCAACCTAACTATACGGTTTTACTGCAGACCAAAGACGCTGGCAAGACTTGGATCAAGAGCGAATCGTCTGTATTTGGGCAGGTGACGCGAATCAGCATGGCGGCGCAGGGTACAGCGCTCGGTCTGATGGAGTTCAAAGACCAGTTTGAGTATCCGAGCGAGGTGTATCGTATTAACCTCCATTCGGGTGTCAGCACGAGTGCTTTCCGGGCGAAAGACCTGGCGATTACCGATGTGCGGCTGTTTGACGGGTCGAATGCTGCGCTGCTGGCGGGGTTTGAAACTTCGGGCGGGATCTATCACAGCCCGATTCCGGGCAAGCTGAAAATCCTGACGAGTCAGGATAGTGATAACTGGCGGGAAATGCCTGTGGATTACCGGGCGGTTGCGCACCGCGCGATGATTGCGGGCCCGGACCCGCAGCATGTCTGGGTGGCTACCGATACCGGGATGATTCTGAACCTGGTGCAGTAGGCTGACTGGCTTAAGATGCCAACCGCAAAGCCTGCTGAACTTCATCCGGCAATGCCAGTCTCTGGAATAACTGAGCGGGATACAAGTAATCTTCCCCTGATTCATCAACCACTCGGATGAGATCGTTGGCTTCCGCATCAGGATCATTCAAAATCGAATACAGTTTCCGGACCTCAAGCGAGGCACAATAGCCTGTATTTCGTATGCAAACTCCGAAAGTTTGCATGTTCAATCCACGAATCGCTTGATCTTAAATTCCTTCTTACCGATGCTTCGTACCAGGGAAGCTCTGCTTGCCGCATAATACCACTCAGGAGTTTTACGTCTGCGAAGCCCTTTCGCTTCCGCCAGCGACCCTCGCCGTATAGTTCTCGCAGCCGGAGAAGTTCCCAAATTGAATTGCCGATCGCGAATGTTTCTATTTCCGCTATGTCGCCGCAGATTTCAAAAGGTATCACTGGTGCCATCCTGACAGACGAAAACGGGCGGCCCGTGAAGGCCGCCCGTTTTTTACTGCCAGAGCTTAACTCGGAATTAGAACGTCAGCTTAACAGCCAGCTGAACCCGGCGGGGTGCCCGGAACGTGGTGATCTGACCGAACAGCGTGCTGGTGATGTTGGTGCTGCCATACCCGTTCGGGTTGGCATGGTTCAGGACGTTGAGCCCCTCACCGCGCAACTGTAGTTTGTAGCGTTCCCCCAGCTTAAAGCTCTTGCTGAGCGAAGCATCCCAGTTGGCAAAGCCCGGACCGCGAACCACACCGCGACCCGCATTGCCAGGACGAACCTGACCCTGCGGTGTTGGTGCAAAGCACGCTGTGTTGAACCAGCCGGTGAGCAGGTGAGGCGCACTGGCGTTTGGATCGCAGATCATGTCGGGGCGGGCGCTTGCGGCGCTGTTCCCGAGCAGACCCAGACCGGCCGCATCCAGGTTCGAAGTCGTGACCGTGAAGGGCGAACCCGTGTAAAAGCTCAGAATCCCGGAAACTTCCCAGCCCTTGAGCGCCATCGCTGTCAGGCCCTTGGATTTCGAAAAGAACGGCAGCAGGTAATCGTAATTTGCCGAAACCACCTGCTGGCGATCCAGCGTGGCCGGGCCGTACTCGCCGTTGTGCCAGTTATAGCTGTTCTGCGGAGCGTTGGAACGATCCGAACCATTGTCGGTGAGGTTCTTCGACCAGGTGTAGGCAATACTTGCCACACCTGCAGCACCGAAGTTCTTGCGCAAATTGGTCTGCAGCGAATGATAGTTCGAATCAAACGCGGCACGGATCGCATTGATCGCGTTGTAGCCAAGGTACGGCCGGATGGAGTTGATCCGGGGAGAGTCCGCTGTCGTGAAGATGGTGTTGGTACCGGCAGCATGCAAACCGGCGGCCAGAGCAGCACCAGGATATGCCTGATTGATGTCAACAATGCCGAGCAGGTGAGTACCTTTGGAACCGGCATAAGTGACTTCGAGGACGGTGCCCTTCATCACCTGACGCTGCAGGCTAAGGCTCCACTGCTGCACGTACGGCGTCTTGGCCGAAAGCTGTGTGCCGCGCGCAAAAACGGTGGAAACGGTGCCTGGAGGCGTCCCGGCGGAAACGTTGCTGAACGAACCATTCGACAGAGTCACGCTCTGCACAAGTGGCGGGTTTTGGAACATCGCCTGTTCGTAGGTTCCAAAAAGACCAGAGTCGTAATACAGACCATAGCCGGCCCGCACAGACATCTTGCCATCACCGCGCGGATCCCACGCGACGCCCAGGCGAGGAGCGAAGTTGCTCCACTGCGAGGCAGTTACTGAGTTTCCGAACGGCGAGTTCTTGCCGCCTACGATGATGCCGTTTGAATATGGCAGCGTGACGGAACCTGCGATGATGTTGCCGCTGGCAGAATCGATTTTCGGTGCCGCTGAGTCACCATACGACAGCGGATCGAAATTCGAAAGATTCTTGCTGCTTTCCGTCGGCGGGCCGAAGTATGACCAGCGAACGCCTGCAGAGATTGTAATGCGGGGACTGAACTTGAAGTCATCCTGCAGAAACGCTTCAGTCTGCCAGGCATGCAGGTTCGGAGTGATGTCGAGCGAAGGCTGTGTGAAAGTTGCCACATTGCCCAGCAGGAAGTTGGCGAACGACTGATTGTATGCCGACGTGCCGGCGGGCGCACCAGTGCTGCTGAAGGCAAAGCTTCCCTGACCGCTGGCCGCGTTCTCGGTTTTGTTGTAACGGTTGATGGTCAAGCCGGCGCGCATTGTGTGCTGGCCGCGAATGAATGTGGCGTTGTCAAACCAGGCGTAGTTCTTGTTGTATTCGTTGTAGGGGCCATAGCCGACTATGGCGGAACCGCTGGCGAAAGTCAGAGTGGGAACTACGCCCTGAGTGTTGGTGAACGGTTCCGGCACATTGATGTTGGGGCTGTTTGCCAAGGCAGTCAGACCATTCGGAGTGGAATGGATCGCACTCTGTGAGGAATTGAAACCCGCATCATTCACCAGGTTAGGCCGTATCACGGCAAGCGCGTGGATCACCCAGGTGCGTCCAGGAGAGTTCGTACTCGTTATGGCACCGCCGGGGATGGCGGACCCGGTAAACAGACCACCCGGCTCCGTGGTGGGAAGGCTATCGTTTTCGAATTTGCCCCAGGCCGAGAGATGTTCATTGAACGTATGGTCCACGCGAACAATTTCCTGGCGGCTGTTATACAAGTTGCGCTGAGGAAAGATACCAGCGGTTGTGCTGGTGGCGCTCAGGGGCAGTTTGGTAAAAATATCTTTGATGTACTGCGCCGAAATCGCATTGATCTGCGAGGGTGCAATCTGCGTTGTGGACGCGGTGCAGGTTGCCGAATTTGAAATACAAACAGCAGTCGGAAAAGTCCCGGCCAGCATCGCAGTCGTGGGGATTGTGGGCTGGAAGTTGGTGTAGGTGATAATCCGGCGGGCCTCTTCGCTGAAGAAGAAGAAAGTCTTGTTCCTGTCTTTGTTGTACTTTCCCGGGATGTAGACCGGACCGCCGATGGTGCCGCCGAAATCGTTCCAGCGCAGCGGCGGACGTTTCGCTTTACCATCGACCACGTTCACTTTGTTCGCGTTGTTGATGTAGTTATTGGCGTTGAGCGCATCATTGCGGAAGAACTCGTAGAGGCTGCCATGCAACTGGCTGGTGCCGCTGCGAGTGACCACGTTGATCTGGGCACCACCGGCACGACCAGTATCCGCTGTATACATGCTGCGTTCCACCTTAAACTCAGCCACGGCGTCAATGCTGGGAAACGTCATGAGTGTGAGGTTGCTGCCACGGTCCACGTTGTCGGCACCATCAACAGTCCAGTTATTAGCGGAATTGCGGTTGCCATTAATCGAATAGGGCATAACGGCCGCAGTGCCTGCAGGAGCCGAATTGCCGATGTAGAGTTCGTCCGTCGCGTTTGACGTCACGCCAGGCATCAGCGAGACCAGTTGTTCGTAGTTGCGCGTGGCCAGAGGCAACCCGCGAATCTGCAAACCGGTGATGGTATTCGCATTAGCGACCGAAGATAATTCCACGCCACCTGCGGTCTCGGCAACATTCACCGTTTCCGTCAGCGCGCCGACTTCGAGCGACATGTTGAGCTTGATATTGTCATTCACGTTGAGCACAATGCCTGACCGGCTGGCAGTCTTAAAGCCGTTGGCTTCCACTTTGACGGTGTAGGTGCCGATCGGAATCAACGGTGCCGAGTAAAGCCCGAGAGCATCCGAATTGACGGTACGAACTGTCAGATTGCGATCTGTGTTGATGACGGAGACCTTGGCGTTCGGCACAACAGCGCCGCTGGCATCAAGCACCGCGCCCTGAATCGTACCGGAAATATCCTGTGCGGGCAGTGTGGACACCATTGCAACACCCAGAAGAACTACAACACTTGCGTTTTTGAACAAACGAACCATTTAAACTCCTGAAAAACCGCTGAATAGCACTATTGTAGTCCAGTATCACCCGATTGAAACGATTACCGGTTCTCTCGGTACCAGTCAAGGGTGGCGCGCATGCCCTGTTCGAACGTGAAATGCGGGTCATGCCCCAGATATTTGCACGCGTCGGTGGTATCAGCCTGCGAATCGCGCACGTCGCCGGCTCGCTCGGGCCCGAAATTCGACGGAATCGAGACACCTTCAATTTTTTGCAGCAACGCCCACGCCTCATTTAACGTGACCCTGCCACCGTTGCCGCCGTTATAAGTGCGTCCGCAGGCTGACGAAGGCACCTGCGCTGCCTTGAGATTAAGCGCGACGACGTCTTCCACATATGTAAAATCACGTGAGGTGCCGCCATCGCCGAAAATAGTGGGTGGGCGGCGGTCGAGAACGGCTGTCATGAAGAGTGACAGGACTCCGGAATACTCGCTGCCCGGGTCCTGTCGCGGGCCGAAGACATTAAAGTAACGGATGCTGAGCGTTTCGAGAGCGAAACATGACGTCCAGACCGACATGTAATATTCGCCCATCAGCTTCTGCGCCGCGTAGGGGGATTTCGGGTTCGTTGGCATGGTTTCTACCTTGGGCAGAGTCAGAGAATCGCCGTATGCCGACGATGACGCGGCATAGATTACGCGGCTTACGCCTGCGTCTTTGGCCGCACGCAAAACGTTAAACGTCCCGTTGATGTTTACGTCGTGGGATGGAATGGGGTCGTTAATGGACCGAGGGACAGAGGGGATGGCCGCTTCGTGGAAGACGATATCCACACCGGTCATCGCGGCGCGGGTGGCGTCGTAATCGCGGATATCGGTATTGTGGAAGTCCACGTTGCCACGAATCTCGTCGAGATTGCGCTCATGGCCGGAGGTAAGATTGTCCACCACGACAACGCGGCCGGCACCCTGAGCCAGCAGTCCCCTCGTCAACGCAGATCCGATAAAACCCGCACCACCCGTTACCAGAAATCGGCTCATAAGTTTAGATTAGCCAACCTCAACCTGCGAACGCACCTGCGACCATAGGTTCTTGACAGATCAAGTTCAAAATGAAGTCCGGGTATCGCGCAAGGGCGCGGAACGGTGGCGTGCCGGGCATCCGTGGATATTTCGCTCGGACATTACGGATCCGGCCGGCGCGCAGCCCGGCGACACGGTACGCGTGCTGGATGCGCGCGGCCAGTTTATTGGCCAGGCGCATTATAGTGCTGCATCCCAGATAGCGCTGCGCATGCTGGGCCGGACATCCGAGCCCTTCGACATCGCTGCCAGGATTGCGGCCGCGCAGCGGTTCCGTGAAAAGGTGGTCACTGATTCCACCGCTTATCGGCTGGTTTATGCAGAGGCGGATTTTCTCCCCGCGCTGATCATTGACCGCTATAACGATACGTTCGCAGTGCAAACGCTGAACCAGTCGATGGATCGTGCGACCGCTGAGATTGTCGCTGCGCTCGAAGCTCAGTTTGCCCCGCGCGCCATTATTGCGCGCAACGATTCAGGCGTTCGTTCGCTCGAAAACCTGCCGCGCGAAGTCAAAATGCTGAGCGGTGAGCTTGACGGACCTGTGGAAATTCACATGAACGGCTTTCGTCTGGAAGCGGACCTGACGCACGGCCAGAAGACCGGAGTGTTCCTGGACCAGCGCGAGAATTATCTTGCGGCTGCACGTTTTGCTTCCGGCCGGGCGCTCGACTGCTTTACTTCCACGGGCGGTTTCGCACTGCATCTGGCTCGCACCTGCAACCAGGTTGAGGCGGTGGATTCAAGTGCTACTGCTCTTGCAACCGCGCAACGGAATGCTGTGGCCAACGGCGTCGAAAACATTCATTTCCGAGAGGCCGACGCGTTTGAAGTTCTGGCCGGATATGTTTCGGCGCGTAAGACTTTCGATACGGTGGTGCTGGACCCGCCGGCGTTTGCGAAATCGCGCAAACAGATTGAGGGGGCAGTGCGCGGATATAAAGAAATCAATCTGCGCGGCCTCCGTTTGCTGGAACCAGGCGGGGTCCTGGTGACGTGCTCCTGTTCGCATCACGTCAGCGAAGCAATGCTGCTGGAAGTTGTGGCTGAGGCAGCGCTCGATTGCGGCAAGACAGTGCGAGTGCTGGAGCGGCGCACGCAGGCGCAGGATCATCCGATTCTATTGACGGTGCCGGAAACGCTTTATCTCAAGGCCCTGATATTACAGGTGGTTTAGCGGTTTGTCAGCGCCGCGACTCCCGGCAGCTCAATTCCGGACAGGAATTCCAGAGACGCACCGCCACCTGTTGAAACATGGCTAATTTTGTCTGAGAGGCCTGCGGTCTGAATGGCTTTCTCGGAATCGCCGCCGCCCACTAAGGAAATGGCGCCGGAACCCGCCACGGCGCGCGCCAGGGACATGGTTCCACGATCAAACGGGGGCTTCTCAAAGACACCCATCGGCCCGTTCCAGATGATGGTCTTCGCCCCGGCTATGATGCCGCAAAACAGGGCGACCGTTTGCGCACCGATATCGAGCCCCATCATGCCGTCTGGAATTTCGGTTACGGTGGTGCAATCGGCACCTCGTTTTAATTCTGCCGCCACAACGTGGTCAACAGGCAAGACCAGCTTGTTTCCAAATTGGGCGAGGAGGGCGCGGGCAAGCTCCAGCTTGTCGTCTTCCACCAGCGATTTGCCGACCTGCAGGCCCTGGGATTTGAGAAAAGTGTAGGCCATGGCACCGCCGATGAGGACCTTGTCAACGGTCTTCGCCAGATTCTCGATCACGTCGATTTTGTCTGAGACTTTGGCTCCGCCCAGAATCGCAACACAGGGGCGCTCCGGGTGCTTCGTGACCATGGTGAGGTATTTCAATTCCTGCTGCATCAGCAGTCCTGCGGCTGCCTGCTTCACGAAGGGAATCATGCCGACGGTGGAAGCATGGGCGCGATGCGCGGTGCCGAATGCATCGTTCACGTATACGTCGCAAAGGCGAGCCAGCTGTGCTGAAAACGCCGGGGCATTGGCCTCTTCCTCTGCGTGATAACGCAAGTTTTCGAGCAGCAAAACATGGCCGGGCGCGGGCAGCATCGCTTCCACTGCGGGCCCGACACAATCGGGTGCAAATGCCACTGGTTGGCCGATCAGTTCTTCGAGGCGTTTTGCCACCGGTGCCAGACTCATTTCTGCGTTGCGCTTGCCTTTGGGCCGCCCCAGATGCGAGGCGAGGACGACCGCCGCGCCATGCTGGAGCGCAAATTCGATGGTGGGAATTGCGGCACGGATTCGTTTGTCGCTCGTGATTTCCTTGCCACCGGGCGCGAGCGGAACGTTGAAATCGACTCTGATGAAAACGCGCTTGCCGGGCAGGTCCAGATCCTCAATGGATAACTTGGTCATGAAGTTATGTTTTACCGCACCTCACTCATCAGCCCGAGCAGGTTGCCTTCGGGGTCGCGGAAGAATGCCATCCAGAGCTCGTGATCGGGCATCTTCGCGATCAGGTGGGGCTCTTGTTCAAAAGCGACGCCCTTGCGATTTTTCCGATTAATTGCAATGCACTTACAGGCGCGAGGATATCGCGCTAATCGCCAGGAGCAAAGCACCTTCCGCCGGACCATGGCGAGGGACGGAATAGGTTACGCCGTCTTCCATTGAAACAAGATTTTCAAATCGATCCGCGACCAGCGCGCTTGAAAACACGCCGCCCACACCGCTTACGATGGCCGCTTCGCCTTCCGCGAATAGTTGCCGGCGAACAGCGCCTGCGAGTGTGGCCAGTTGCTGCGCGGAATTGTTCATGATGCCAAGCGCGACGGGGTCGCCTTCCTCCGCCAGCCGGTTTACTGTTTTCGCCAGGATCGCAACCCGGCCGCGCGGCCACTCCGGCTTATAAAACAGATGCAGCATCTGGTTGGCATCACTCAATCCGCAGGCCTCAAGGTAGGCTGGCGTCAGCGGAGTGCGCGGCCCCCAGCCTTCATATTCACGCAGAACAGCCCGGAGACCCTGCCTCGCGATGTCAAAGGCGCCGCCTTCATCACCAAACACGTAACCCCAGCCACCTGCACGTGCCGCCTCTCCACGGCCATTGCGTCCAAAAGCGATGGCTCCGGTGCCGCTGATCACGACGATTCCCGGCTCCCCGGCAGTTGCTCCGGCCAGCGCAATCGCGGCATCGTGAGTGACCACCATATGGTCTGTACTGATCATTTCGCGCAGCAGAGATTGTTTGTCGGCCGGACCTCCGCTCATACCGAAACATGCCGCTCTGAAGTGCAGGTCAGAGCCTGCCCTTTCCACTGCTTCGGCCACACAGCCGCCAATCACGCGTTTGAACTTCTGCTGCGTCTCATCCTCAGCAACGTGGTTGCACGGACCCGCCGTGGCCCAGCCGAGTACTTTACCTGTGGCATCGCCAACAACAGCAGTGGTAGAGGATTGCCCGCCATCCACTCCGAGAAAATATTCGGTCAGCATGACCTTCCTATGCTCCTGCGAATGCTGTCTGCCAGACCCAGTTCATCCCATTCTGTATCCGCCGCCCATCGGACGGAAGGCGCCTCTTCGCTCACGGCGATCACATCACTGGCAGCCCGGAAACACCAGATCAGATCGTGATGCAAGTGGAAGGGTTCGTCTGGTTTTGGCGGGATTCCATGAACGTCGATCCCCGCCAGAACGGAGGCAAAGGCAGGGTCGAGAATGACCGACGTCTCTTCCAGCGCCTCTCGTGCTGCTGCTGAGGGGAGGGTCGCGTCTTCCGGTTCCACATGCCCGCCCGGCAAAAGCCAGCGGTGCAGGCGGTGGTGGTGCATGAAGAGAACAGCGGGCCGGGAAGGATGCAGAACGAGAGCAGTACAGGTGACGTGGCCCGGATTGAACTGCTTGCGGGCAAACGGGTGCGGAGTGAGCCGCAAAAGTCCGGCTGTCAGTTCCTGGCTTTTGCGGGCTAAATCATCAGTGCCGGCGTCAAACGCCTCAACAGTTTCGAGCGCCTGCGGTGCCGTAATCAGACCGCTCACTGCAGCGGGGTCTTATCCAGCTGGGATTTGGCCCAGACGCGACCCGGTGCCAGTTGCAGCGCTTTGTTGAACGATTCCCTTGCCTGGGCATTCTGTCGGATTTTCCTTTGGGCGATTCCGGTCCAGAGGTAGGCGTCGGCCAGTTTAGGGTCCAGTGTGATCGCCTGGCGAAAATCTTTGATGGCGTTCTCGGGCCCACCGCCGAAATTGACAGGCAGGTAGTAGTAGCCTACGCCGTGGGCCAGAAAGGCTCTGGCTGATTTGGGGTCCATGGCTATGGCCTTATCGAGCGCATCTTTCGCTTTGCGGCCAAACGCCAGGGCTCCCATAATGGGGTTGGCCGGGATTACCTGTCCGCAGAGAGTGCCAAGCACACGGTAATAGTCGGCCACATTCGCATTCAGCGCAATGGCTTTTTCGGCGGCTGCTGCACCCTGTTCGGCAGCGGTTTGTGAACCGCGTTTGTCGCCCAACTCCATGGCGACTTCAGCGATGTAGCTTTGTGCGATTGCGGCGCGGTACCAGCCCTTGGCATCAGCAGGGTTCTTCTCGGCGGCCATCGTGAGCGCCGCAGCGCTTTGGGTGAGACCCGCGCGATCTTGTTTGTCTCGAAGTTTTTCCAGATCATCGGCCGCCAGACAGCACGTAGCTATCAGCAGACCTGCCAGCAGAATTCGCATATCGATTTAGAGAGCAGCCACTTTCCGTTGTACGAACAAAAAATACAAGCCCAGACTTAACAGTACAAGGCCGTTAATGGCAAGGACGAACGGAGCAGTGAAAATCGGTACAAGATATCCGATGGTGACGTTGCCAAAGGGTCCGCCGCCGCGGAATGCGACGTTGTAGACACTCATCACCCTGCCGCGCATTTCATTGGGCGTGATCAACTGCACCAGCGAACTGATCATGGCGAAGGCGCACATCATGACGCCGCCGGTTGCGAACAGGATGATGCAACTGAGCAGAAGCGAGGTTGAAAGTGAGAAACATGTGATACCAACGCCCATCGCGACCAGCATGGAGAGAGCAATGCGGCCCTTGTTGGCGATGTTTCCCATGGCTGCCACCGTGAGGGCTCCCGTGATGGACCCGAGGCCGGAAAGCACCATAAACAGAGTGTAGGTGTCGGCGCTTTTATGGAAAACGTCTTTGGCGAAAACCGGAAGGAAGGTGATCATCGGAAATGCCATGGCAGTCATGAAAAATGCGATGACGGTTAGGGTGCTCATGGCGCCCTGGCTGCGGACAAAGCTCAGGCCCTGTTTCATGCCGGTAAGAATAGAATCAGTGGTGGCCTGCGGTTTGAAATTGATCTTGAGGCGAAGAATCGTGAAAATGACCGCGAGGAAGGAAAGCGCATTCAGGCCGAAGCACCAGGCTGGCCCCAGGTTCTTGAACACTACCAGGCCGATAGCCGGACCCACCACGCGGGCCACATTGAACTGGATTGAGTTGAGGGCAATTGCATTCGGCACATCTTCGCGGCTCACGAGGCCAGGGATTAGCGCCTGATAGGCAGGGCCACCGAAGGCCTGTGCCGTTCCAACGACGAAGGAGGAAACGAGAATGTGCCAGACTTCGATTCTGCCCGTCACGATCAGCAGGCACAGAGTGAGCGCGCTCATCATTTGCACGACTTGAGAACCGACCAGGAGAAGCCTTCGATCCATCCGGTCTGCAATCACGCCGCCGACCAGCGAGAACATGAAAATCGGGATGTCGCCGAGGAACGCGTCCAGCCCGAGCAAGGTGGGGGAATTGGTGATTTGCAGTACCAGCCAGTTCTGCGCGATCTCCTGCATCCACGTGCCGATGGTAGAGAGGCAAGCTCCGCCCCACATGAGTCGGAAGTCGGGATAACGGAATGCTTTGAATGTGTTGGCGAGCAAATCGTGGGCCGTGGTCTCGTGGGTTTGCAGGCTACGGGAGCGGGTTTTCGCGATGAATCAGGTGCAGCAGGTTGCCGTCACGGTCGTTGAAAAAGACCAGACGGTTGCCCATGGTGGCGAAGGGTTCGCCCTGGAAGTTGACGCCCTTATTCTTCAGCGATTCATAGGCAGCGTCGAAATCGTCGGGGATGATGGCGAGGTGACGGATGCCGGGATTCTTGTTATTTGCCACTGTCTGAGGCGGTCTGGAGCCTTCGCTTGGGATGATCTCAAGGATGGTTCCGTTCTTCCCTTTTACGAAGTAATTGCCGTTGTAGGAGAAGTTGATGTGGAAGTCCAGATGGTCAACATACCAGTTCGCCAGCTTTTCGGGATCGGGTGAGGAAATTGCGGTGTGTTCGAGGCCCTGAAACATAAGCATCAGTATATATCCCGTTCGGTTGAGACAGGTTCTAGTCGAGATTTTCCGGCTGCAGTTCGATGTTGGTTTCGCCGGCGGCCTTCTTTTCCCAATACTTGCGCAGCCATGCCTCCCAGCTTTTGCCTGCGGCGGTGTCGCGCCCGGTAAAGGTGAGGGCTGCAATGTCGGAATAGGGTATGGCCAGTTTGACCGGATCGCTTTTGGGGAAGAGTCGGATGAAACTGTTTTCGAGCGTGGTGCCTGTGCGGCGGTCGAAAATATAACCTTCTACTGATGAGCCGTCTCTGCGGGTTATGGTTACGTCTCCACGGTAATCAAAGGCTTTCTCGAGGCCCTGGCGCAGTTCGTCCGCACTGGCGGCATCCCAGACTCTGCCCTGGAGGTTTTCATGTTCGAACCCGGGTGCGACTTCAAACTCTTCGGCGTTCAGTGCAGGATTCAATTAGACTTCAACCTCTTCGCAGGCTTCCTGACCGGCTGTGATATTAGCTGCGATCTGGACCAGTCCGGATGGTGCGTGAACAGCTTTTACCGGTTCGTCGAGCATCCGGAGTGCCTCTGCGTCCGGGTATCTCGAAAACAGTGTGGCGCGGGCCGTGTTGAAGAAGCCCCTCAACGTCGTGAAGTTGTCGTGGACGGCTGAGGCTTCATAGCCACTGTGGACCATGCAATTGGCGCATTTCGAGTTGCCGGATTCGGTGCCGTAGTTGTCCCAGACTGTGGTTTCCATCAGTTCGGCGAAGGTATCGGCGTAACCGTCCTGCAAGAGGTAGCAGGGTTTCTGCCAGCCAAACAGGTTGTAGGTAGGCATGCCCCAGGGGGTGCATTTGTAGTGTTGCTTCCCCATCAGGAATTCAAGGAACAGCGGCGACATGTTGAAGCGCCATTCCGGCTTGCGGTTAGATAGAATCGCGCGGAAAAGCCGGCGGGTGCGAACGCGGCCGAGGAAGTGCTGCTGGTCAGGAGCCTTGTCGTAAGAGTAACCGGGTGAAAGCATCATGCCTTCCACACCGAGAGCCATCATTTCGTCGAAAAATGCCCGCACGCTGTTCGGATCGGTGCCATCGAACAAGGTGGTGTTTGTGGTGACACGGAAACCGCGCTTGACTGCTTCACGGACGCCGTCGATTGCCAGTTCAAATCCGCCTTCCTTGCAGACGGAGAAATCGTGATGTTCTTTTTCACCATCGACATGCACGGAAAAGCTGAGGTACTTGCTGGGTTTGAAGAGATGGAGTTTTTCTTTCAGCAGGATCGCGTTGGTACAGAGGTAGATGTACTTCTTCCTGGCTACCAGACCGTCGACAATCTTATCGATATCCGGATGCATCAGGGGTTCGCCGCCGGGGATGGACACCATCGGCGCGGCGCATTCCTCTACTGCTTTGAAGCATTGCTCCGGGGTCATATTCATTTTCAGAACATGAGCAGGATATTGAATTTTGCCGCAACCGGCGCAGGCCAGGTTACAGCGAAACAGGGGCTCGAGCATGAGGACGAGCGGGTAGCGTTTGCGCCCGGCAAAACGCTGCCGCAGCACATAACTCGCAACCGTCCACATCTGTGAGACGGGAACTCCCATCAGTACACCCCCTGTTTAGAAACGAATCGAGATCGAAGCGAAACTCTATTGTCTCATTGGGAACGCGTCACCGGGGCGGCGTTGCGCGCGAGGCTTCGGTCCGGGCTTTGTGGACGTCTGTCGACAACTGGTGGACGATCTTGTCGGCAACATCCGCCATTGCGCCCCGGAACTTTCCTCCGCCGCTTTCCTGAGTGGTAGACCAGATCACATCGCCTTCCTCATCAACCAGGCGCACGGAAGCCGAGGCTTCATGGCGCTGTTCGTCAACATGGCTGGTCTCGTTATCCGTAATTGCGATCCCGCCGTTTTGTCTGGACGAGGTTGTCCCGTTGCGCGCACTGCTTGAGGACGATCCCAATCCGCTGTTTGCGTGCAAGCCGATTGATTCGCCCGAGTTGTGGACTTCGCGGTAGATTTTGTCGTCCGAGGAGCCTCGCAATGTGGCATCAGCGCCTTCGCGGGCTTCGGTCACCACAAACAGCCCGGAGTTCTGAACTGCGGCGATGATCATGTCGCGCATCTGGTCTGAGTTTTTGCCGCCACCCATCCCTTCTACGTAAACCCGTTTCACCCGGGATAAAGGCGGAACTGGAGGAAGCCGCTCGATTCCCTCGGCACGGTTGGGTATGAGCAAGGTGACGCAGCACAGTGCCGGCAGGAGGAATGGTTTGAGTCCGGCAAGTTTCATCCCTTGCCTGCCTTGCGCGCTTCATCGTCCTGGAATTCCACTCTGCGGCCGGTGCGGGCTTCGAGCGACACCAGCAGCGGTCTGATATCCGCACCTTCCACTTGGAGAACCATCGCCTGTTGCGCACCGCTCTGATCGCTGTAGCCAATGGTCAGGAAATGGGTTTTCTTCTTTCCGAGTAGAAAGACGGGGGAAATCAGCGCGGCTTCGACATACCGCCGACTCACCTTGAGTCCATATTCGAGAGTATTCACGTCTTTGTATGGGACCAGCACCGAAGTTTTCGCCGTGGAAAACCGCAGCCCATCTTCCTCCGCCGTCTCGATGCGCGCTGAGGACTTGTTGGCTACCCCGGTCACAGTGCCGCCCATGTATTTGACGCGGCTTCCAGACTCTCCCGCCCGAAGAGGCGAGAGAACAAACATGAGCAACACTGAAAAAATCAGCAGGCTTGGCTTCATGACTTAACAAACCACGTTTCGCAGCGCCGGTCTATACCTCCGGGGCCACCGGCGGAGCTACCGCCGCCATCGCGGCAACGGTATGCTCCAGCTGTCAGGGACATTACATTTTAAAGCTGAACTGGACCGGGGCAACTGCCTTGACCGGTTTGCCACCCTCAGTAAAAGGTGCGAATTTCCATTTCTTGAGTGCCGTAACTGCTGCCCCCATGAGTACGGCGTTGCCGGTCAGTGGTTTGACCGAATCTACTGACCCGTCTTCGGAGATGTGCGCTTCCACCTCCACCTGGCCTTCAAGCTTCAGTTGCCGGGCCATAGCGGGATAGACCGGCTGCACTTTATTTGTAACCGCCTTCATGGCTTCAGCATTTGAAACGCGCATGTCAGCGTCCTCTGCGGTAGCGCAGACCGTTGTCAGCGCCAGGGCAGAGGCAAAAATCATCATCGTTTTGAAACTGGTCTTCATTGTCCTTACCTCCAAAAATTTTTTTAACGCCATGCGTACTGGTCTTGTGACTCTTTTTTCGGAGCGACCCTGCGGGAATCCTGCTGCGCGGCATCTTCCTGTATGCCGAGCATCGCTCTCATTCTGTGAACTGCGGCCTGCAGGTGATCCGCTTCCGAACTCATTTGAGCTCCGGCGCTGGCACCTTCTTCGGCACTGGCTGCGGTCTGCTGTGTTACCTGCTGGATTTGAAGGATTGCCCGTGAAATCTGCTCAATTCCCCGTGCCTGTTCTTCCGAACCGGCGTTGACTTCATTCGAGAGTCGCTGCACCTGGACGGCGCTGTCAGTGACCTGGCGCATGGCCAGAGCCACTTCGTCAAGCCGGACTTTACCCGTCTTGGAATGCTGAATGGATTCTTCAATCAGGCCTGAAGTGTCTTTAGCCGCCTGCGAACAGCGCTGTGCGAGATTGCGAACTTCATCTGCCACCACCGCAAAACCCATGCCGGCTTCACCCGCCCTGGCCGCTTCCACCGCCGCATTCAGCGACAAAATATTGGTCTGGAACGCGATCTCATCAATTACGCGGATGATCTTTGAAATCCGCTCGCTGGACGACGAAATATCTCGCATCGATACCAGCATCTGTTCCAGCTTCTGGTTCGCTTCCGTCAGCAGCCGATTGGCGTCGTTGGTGTGTTCTGCTGCTTCCCTCGAACTGCGTGCGTTGCGCTGCACCATCGAGTTGACCTGTTCGGCTGAAGCTGAAGTCTGTTCCAGCGAAACAGCCTGCTCCGAGGCGCCTTGTGCCAGCGATTGACTGATGGACCCCATCTGCACCGCCGCCCGCGCCACCTGCTGCGCGCCGTCCGAAACCTGGGAACCCATGCTGCCGAGCGCATTGTTCATCTGCCGCACCACCCAGCTGATCATGATTGAGCAACCGATGGTCAGGCAGACAAAAATGAAGGCCAGAACACGGGTAGATGAGGCGTCTGCCATGACACCCATAGTTTCCGAAGCCATTTTGTCCCTCTGGTTGCTTAGAAAATCGCGGGAATTGCGCTGCAGATCCTCATAGGCAGGCAGCAGTTTGTCCGTCACCAGTTTCAATGCATCCGTCATCTGCTGCTTTTGAATCATCTGCGTAACTTCATCGCTCAGGGGACGGACCTGATTCACCTTCGACTGAAGTTCCTGCACCAGTTGCCTGTCGCCCGGCGAATCAATCAAGGTTGCCAGCTCCGTAAAGAGACTATCGATTCGGTGTTCGGCATCAGCGACCGCACGCCGGTTCTGCTCCACGCCCGAGGGGTCGCTGAGGATGGAATGTAATAGCAAGGCCTGTTGCCGACCACTGATTTCCACAAGATTTTCCACAAGCTGGCTGGTCCGGTCCGCCCGTTTTGATACCCGGTGCACCACCTGATCAAGCGCGCTGTTCAGCGAACTCATAGCGCGCATCGAGGTAAACGCGAGCGCCGATATCATGCACAACAGGGCAGCAAAGCCGCCCAGAAATTTGGTTCTAAGTGTCATTCCTGACATGTCTTTCGTATCTTCCTTTCGGTCTCCGGGCTTTGCGTACCGGTGTTGCTCTGGTAGCTGATCGGCCCAACTCCGGCAAAGCTTTAGCCAGCGGAGCTAAAATAAAAAAGAAAGCGGAGATATAGTTTCATGGCATTGAACATTCTGAAGGAAATCCGAAAGATCTATGCCGCGGTTGATACCGATGAAATTCGCGGCTTGGCGCACAAGACATTCACTGTCGGGCTGATGGCATCGAACGAAGATATATATGAAGAGATGGAGCTTATCCTCGCCCCGGCAACCCTGAGCGAAGTCGAGCGGGAAGCCGCGCTCCGGCTGACCCGGCGCGCCGGTATGGCCCCCTTGGGTGGATTCGACTTCGTTCTCTGTGAACAAGGTCTGGCTATTCCGGCCAACGGCTTTGTATTTGATCCGCAAAATCCTGAGGCAGCGATTACTGCCATCGCAGGAGCCTATCCCTCCCTGGAACTTGCCATTGCGCGTTATTTTCCGCGCTTCCGTCGCGCTGTCTCAGATCGGATCATTCAGCGGGTAGCGAAAGAAAATGCCCTCTTTTCTTTGGTAACAGCCCTGCCCAACGTCATTCCGACCGTAATTGACCTGCCATGGGCGATCGGTGAGTTTGCCACCGACACTGCGTTTCTCACCATGAATCAGATCCGCATGGCCCTGCTCATGGCGGCGGCGCACGACCGGCCCGTCGGCTATAAGGAGCAGAAAATGGAGATTGGGATTATTGCGGCCGGGGCCTTTGGCTGGCGTGCGCTGGCCCGCGAACTGGCTGGCAAGATCCCCCTGGGCGGCGGTCTGATCCCGAAAGCGGCCATCGCTTATGCGGGCACCTACGTGGTAGGTCTCGGCCTCGAAAAAATCAACCGCAACGGGCAGGGACTGACGAAATGGGAGCGGCGCGAAGCTTACGCCGAAGCCCTGGCCAAAGGGAAACAAGTGGCCTCTGGTCTGATCCCTCCGCTCGGGAGACGAGCTTGAAATCTGCAACCCGGCCGGCCCGAAAATCGTCTTGTACAATTCAGGCAATTGAAGCTAACGAGTGAACACTATGACTTTTTCTACCAGAACAGGTTTGATTTTTTTGACAGCGGCGTCGCTGCTAAGTGCTGACACCCTCAGGCTCAAGAGCGGCGAGACCATCCGCGGTACTTATCTGGGTGGCACGTCGCGTGAAATCCGCATGGACCAGGCGGGCAGCATCCGAACCTACGACGTCACCCAGGTGGATTCGGTGATGTTTGAATCTTCTGACCAGGCTCCCCGCGCCACAGCCCAGGATCCGCGCCGCGAACTCATGCCACCCCCGTCTGCCCGTGATTCGAACCGCGATTATTCGCGCAATAACTCACCGGTCGGGTCCGGCCGCGGCATTACCGTTCCCACGGGAACTGAAGTGTCGGTTCGGATGATTGATTCCGTGAATTCGGAGACCTCACGCACCGGTGAGACGTTCCGCGCGAGTCTCGATGAAGCTGTGGTTGTGGACGGGCGCTCGGTCATCCCGCGCGGTGCCGACGTGCTGATGAAACTTGTGAGTGACCAGCAGTCCGGCAAAATTCAGGGCCGCACTGTACTGACTCTGGCGCTTTCAACCATTACGGTGGACGGAATTCCAATGGACATAAACAGCACGGATGTGCAAACGGCGAGCGGTTCACGCGGCGCACGGTCGGCAAAGGTGATTGGCGGCACGGCTGTGCTCGGAGCTGTGATCGGAGCCATTGCCGGAGGCGGTAAGGGCGCTGCCATCGGAGCGGGTTCCGGAGCCGCCGTGGGGACCGGCGCTGAGGTTCTGACGGGAGGCCAAAAAGTGAAAATCCCTTCCGAAACCCGACTCGTATTTCGCCTGCAGGCTCCCCTGCAGCTGTGAAGTCAGCCGTTGTTCTGTTGATTGTGGCTACCATGACTACACTTGCCGCTGCCAGCAGTGATGTCGTGCAGGGAACTCCGGGAAGTTCTGTGAAGGTCGTGATCTATGACGACCTTCAATGCAGCGACTGCGCCCGGTTCCAGACCATGCTCGACGAGAAGCTCTTGCCCAAATACAGTGGGCGCGTCGCTTTCATTCATCGCGATTTTCCGTTGCCCAAACACGAATGGGCGCGGCTGGCAGCCATCGCCGCCCGCTGGGTTTACGAACACAATTCCGCACTAGGGGCCGCCATCCGCAGGGAACTTCTGGCGGAGCAAACCGGCATCACCAGCCAGTCCCTGAAACCTTGGCTTACAGAATTCGCTTCGCGCAATAAACTTAACCCGAAGGGTATTATCGACGCGCTGTCTGACCCGCGCCTCATCGCACTCGTGGAACAGGATATTCAGTCCGGCAAGGGCCGTGCCGTCACCCGCACGCCCACTGCTTTCCTGGGCGGCCAGAGCTTCATTGAAACCATCCTTTATGAGGACGTAGCCCGCGCCCTCGACGAAGCGCTGAAATAAACCTGTTATCCTGAAATTTCCAATCTCTTTCTCTCTGAGGTAAATCCAGCTTTGTCATTAGTTGAAGGTTGCAAGCACGAGCTTGAAGTCTCGATCCCTGCCGACGCAGTCGAGACCGAGACCGCCAAGGTCACTAAAACGTTTCAGGACAAGGCCCGCATGCCGGGTTTCCGTCCCGGCAAGGTGCCGTTATCTATGGTGCGCCGGTCTTTTGCGTCGGATATCCGGCAGAAGGTTCTGGAAAACCTGGTCCCGGTTTTCTTCACCGCTAAAGCGAATGAGGAGAAATTGCGGGTGGTAGGCACTCCGAACGTCTCTGACGTGCATTATCACGAGGACCAGTCGGTGCATTTTAAGGCTCAGTTTGAGGTGTTTCCTGAGTTTGAACCTGCGCCTTACACAGGCGTTGAAGTTCCGTATCGCGAACCCGTGGTTTCCGATGAAGATATAGAGAAACGCATCGGCGACATCCGTGAAAACAAAGCGACCTTTGTCAATGTGGACCCGCGTCCGGTTGAGGATGGCGATTACGCGGTGGTTTCGCTCGAAAGCATCTCAGGTGCTGACGAACCAATTAAGTCAGACGAAGTGACTGTGCTGATTGGCGGCCCGGAAACACTGGCGGGTTTCACTGAGAATCTGCGTGGCTCATCGCCTGGGGACGACAAGGAATTCGACGTCACCTACCCCGAAGAATATGGGCAGGAAAAGCTGGCAGGCAAGATCGTTCGCTTCAAGGTGAATGTGAAGGGCTTGCGGCGCAAGGAAGTGCCGGAAGTAAGCGATGAATTCGCGCAGGATCTGGGCGATTTCCGTACTGTAGCCGAGTTGCACGATGCTGTCCGCAAGGCGATTTTGGCTGAGCGCGAAGGCGAAGCACAGCGCATTGCCAAGGATGCGCTTGTGGACAAACTGGTGGACGCAAATGAGTTCCCGGTGCCTGAAATATTTATCGAACGGCAGATTGAGAATCGTGTGGAATCGCGCCTGCGGTCGCTTGCGCAGCAGGGTGTGGATCCGAAGTCTTTCAACCTCGACTGGGAAAAAATCAAAGAGGCTCAGCGCCCGGCAGCATTGCGGGAAGTAAAGGCTTCGCTGATTTTGCAGAAGGTGGCCGAGAAGGAATCGATCACCGTCATGAATGAGGAAGTGGACCGCGAAGTGGAGCGGATCGCGCGGGAAAACCGTGAGCCGATAGTGACTGTTCGAAAGAAGTTAACGGAAGATGGGACTATGGACCGGATTGCGTCACACATCCAGACGGATAAGACCCTCGCGTTCCTTTTTGACAAGGCTACGAAGACCGAACCGGTGGCAGTCCCGGAAGTGGCTGAAGCCGTCACTGAATAGTGATTCGTGTTCGGACAATGATCGGCGGAGCATCCGGTGCCAAAGTCTGATTCCGGGTTCGGGGAGAGTGTCCGGGCCGCCACGGAACTGCTTGAACAAATTACGGCGGACCATTCGCTGCTGGAACAACTGACACCTGAAGGCCGGGAGCGCCTGCACCGGGCAGTAGCTCAGTTCTATATTCCCGATAAGATTGCACGGCGGCAAAGGGTGAAAGCGGCCGAACGCGAGCGGGTTGCGACACAGGCTGAACGCGTGGGTGCAGTCCTGAACGAAACCGGGATTCGGGCATTGCGGCGAAAACCTGTCTTCACTACTGCCAATTTTTTTCCGCCTGCGGATGCAGACCAGGATCAGGCTGAGCCTTTAGGCACCGCGCCATCAGAATCTCCGCACTGCTACGTGTGCAAGAAGAAATATCAGGTGATCCACCACTTCTACGACCAGATGTGCCCGGAGTGCGCGGAGTTCAACTTCAACAAACGCACGGAACTTGCGGATCTCAGCGGCAGAGTCGCTCTGCTCACCGGGGGCCGGGTGAAAATCGGCTATCAGACTGGCTTGAAGCTGCTGCGCGCCGGGGCCAGACTCATCGTCACCACCCGCTTTCCCCGCGATTCAGCGGAACGCTATGCGCAGGAGGCGGACTTCGGCGAGTGGGGGCACCGCCTCGAAATATTCGGCTTGGATTTGCGGCACACGCCGAGTGTTGAAGCCTTCTGCCGGCAGATGCTGGCAACCCTGCCGCGCCTCGATTTCATAATCAATAATGCGTGCCAGACGGTGCGGCGTCCGCCAGAGTTTTATGCGCACATGATGGCAGGGGAGCGTGCCGCGCTGGAACATGTTACGGAGCCCGTGCGGCGTCTGGTGGGGATTTATGAAGAGCACGCGGCGGCGGCAGCAGGGCTGACCGTTACGGGGCTGGAAGGCATGACGAACGCGGCAGAATTATCACAGATTCCGCTGGTGGCAGAGGATGCGCTGGGGGCGATGCACTTGTTCCCGCAGGGTCGTCTGGATCAGAACCTGCAACAGGTGGATTTGCGCGGCCGCAACTCATGGCGACTGCTGATGAATGAAGTCTCGTCGGTGGAGCTACTGGAAGTTCAGCTGATCAATGCGATTGCACCGTTTATTATCAATGCCCGGTTGAAACCTTTGATGATGCTGACGCCGGAGCGCGATAAACACATCGTCAATGTCTCTGCCGTAGAGGGTCAGTTCTATCGCAAGTGGAAGACGACGCGGCACCCGCACACCAACATGGCGAAGGCTGCGCTGAATATGATGACGCGCACCTCGGCGACCGAATATGAGGGCGATGGCATCCACATGAACAGCGTGGATACCGGCTGGGTGACGGATGAAGATCCGGTGGAGATTGCGGCGCGTAAGGTCACAGAGCAGCAATTTCATCCGCCGCTGGATATTGTGGATGGCGCGGCCCGAATCCTTGACCCCATCATCAGCGGCTTCAATACCGGGGAGCATGTTTGGGGGCAGTTTCTGAAGGATTACCGGCCAACAGACTGGTAGATTTTGAGTTTCTGACTCTGGTTTGGCGCTGAGCGCACCTCTGAGCTTGCCTGCTGCGACGATCCTGTGTATGTTACATCGAGCGCATTACGCGGGAGGCGCGGCCACAGTCTTCTCATGCGCTTCCACGGATTGTTCATGCGCTTTGCGCGAATGCTCAAGGGCCTGACGGGAAAGTTCATGCCCCGTTAAATGGTCCTGTTTGTCACGGCGTTCCGCAGCCGCACGGTGAGCGTGCGCGGCGATGTCATGCATTTCAGCGGCGATCCGGTGTGAGTCGTACATAGTGTCCTCTGATATTAAGCTACCGTGCGAAATCCAGATATCCGCGTCGCGGGTCTGTACTCACCAGTTTGACCTGCAATTGATCACCCACATCAACGCCCTGCTGGCCTCGAATCAGAAGTCCTTCCGCAGGTGGCCCGGCGATGCGAACAAAAACGCCTTTAGGCGTGACTCCGGTCACCACTGCGGCGAAGGTCTCGCCAACGTTCGGCAGCAGCGCAACCGCCGCAATACGCTTGTTCATAACCCTTTCCACTTTGCGCGCGGCATCCTCGCGCAGTGTGCAGTTCCGTGCGATGGCATCCAGCTGCTGGTCTGAGTACGGCGACGGCTGTTTGGCGAGAACGGACTTGATGAGCCGTTGCGTGACCGTATCGGCAAAGCGGCGATTGGGTGCCGTGGAGTGGGTGTAGTCATGCGCCGCCAGCGCGAAATGACCCTGATTCTGATCATCCGCGCGTGAAAGCACATACTCGCCCGGCCCCATGAGTTTGATCACCGCCAGCGACACGTCGGCGTAGTGTAGCGGATCAGCCTCTTTCCTTTTTTTGAGGAAGAGATTCAGGGCGCCTGAGCTGGGTTCGGCTGGCAGTTGCTCACTATAACGCGCCGCCAGTTCCGCGATTCTCGGCCAGCGTTCGGGAGTTCTCACGACACGGCGGATGGAAGAAATCCCCGCCTGCATCAGCGTCCGCGCCATCACACCGTTGGCTGCAACCATGAAATTTTCGATCAGTTCAGTCGCACGGTTTTTCGTTCGGGAGTTAATCCCCTGCACTTGTCCGTCGGCGATGATCGCTTCAGCTTCGACCCGATCAAAATTCAGTGCTCCCAGTCGCTGCCGTTCCTGAAACAAAATCCGGGAGGCCTCATCCTGTAGTTTCAATTGAGTGGCAAGCTCCGTGGACGCCGCCACCTTGTGTGGAGCCTGCGCCTTGCCTTCCAGCCACGGCCCCACGCCGTTGTAAGTGAGCTGAGCGTGATTGTGCACCAGTGCGCGGTAAATCTCACCGGAAGCGATGCTGCCGTCCGGTGTCATCACCATATCCACGACCAGCGCCAGTCGGTCAACCCCTTCGTTGAGCGACGTCAGATCGGTGGACAACTTTTCCGGCAACATAGGAAAGGTCCGTATACCGGTATAGACGCTGGTCGTCTGAGACTCTGCATGCCGGTCAACCGGCGAACCAGGGGGCACCGCGGAATCAACATCGGCAACGGCAATAAGCACCCGGATTCCTCCGGTCACACGTTCGGCAGCCTCGGCCTGGTCAAGATCCCGCGAGGAGTCGTTATCAATTGATGACCAGAGCAGCGAACGCAAGTCACGTATGTCCGCACCCGCGCCGGGTGTTGCCCGTGCGGTGAGGGCATCGATTTGCCGAAGGACTTCCGGCGAAAAATCGGGATCAAAACCGTCATCAATCATTTCCTGACGAGCGGCTGCAAAAAGATCAAAGGGAGTTGGCATCTTCTATTTGGTGAGTAGTTTGCGAATAGCTTGCAATTCCCGCCGCCGCTGCGGACTGGCTTTCGGATAACTCATACCGAGACCTTTCAGCTCTTCGACAATGATGCGGGAGACAATCAGCTGCGTGTTCTGCTTGCCGTCAGCAGGCACAATATACCAGGGCGCGGCAGCAGTGCTGGTGGCGGTGATGCATTCCTCGTATGCCTTCATATACTGCTTCCACGACTTTCGCTCTGCAATATCGGCAAAACTGAACTTCCAGTTTTTCTCCGGTTTGTCGATGCGTTTCAGGAACCTGTTGCGCTGTTCTTCCGGAGAAAGGTGCAGAAAGAATTTCACTATGCGGGTACCGTTGCGGACAAGGTGATCTTCGAGGTTGATGATTGAGCGAAACCGGTCAGTCCAGATCGTTCCGGGGTCCACAAGCACAGCCGGAACCCGCTGCGCATGAAGGATTTTCGGATGCACGCGCACGATCAGCACTTCCTCGTAATAGGATCGATTGAAAATTCCGATCATGCCGCGTTCAGGCAACTTGCGGGTGGCCGTCCAGAGGAAATCATGGTCCAGATCTTCGGCGCTGGGGTGTTTGAAGCTGGTCACCTGACAGCCCTGCGGGTTCACCCCGGACATGACATGTTTAATGGCGCTGTCTTTGCCTGCTGCATCCATCGCCTGAAAAATGACCAGCAGTGAATAGCTGTCGGAGGCGTAGAGCAGGCTTTGCAGGTCACTCAGTTGCCGGGTATCTTCCGCCAGCCGTTCGTGATAATCGCCGGAGGAACCATAATAATCCGGGGCGCGGGTGTGCCACTTGCTCAGATCGACGCGCTTGCCGGGCCTCGCGACAAAATCGCCGGGATTGATTTTCTTCATCGGTTGATTTTCTTCATGCGCTGCTCGCTCCCGCGTTCACAATAGCAATATGGAAGCCATTACTTTTTACGGCAATATTGCAGAGGAAGTTCCGATCCCGGACAAAGGCATGGTCAGCAGAACGGTTTGCAATGACGACCTGGCCAGAGTGGTAGCCTTCGGCTTTGCCCCCGGCCATGAGCTTGCTGCCCACACGGCACCGGTCCCGGCCATCCTCTATTTTGTTGCTGGAGAAGCCGAATTAACGCTCGGTGCGGAACTTGAGAAAAGGCGGGTCACGGCAGGTGCTTTTATACACATGCCGGCGCAGACGCCACACGGCATCCTCGCCCTCACACCCTTAACTATGTTGTTGATCATGTTGAAAAAGAAAACTGCTGCAGGTGGTGATGAACGTGCGAACGAAAAGCAGACATGATTGAGCAAGTCCGCGTTACGCACCCCATTTACAACCTTCTTCCTGCCGAAATTGACGGCTTCGAAACGCTGGCGGAACTGGCTCTCGATCTCCGCTGGTCCTGGAATCATGCGAGTGACCAGGTGTGGCGTGAGTTGGACAAAGAACTGTGGGAGTTTACGCACAATCCATGGGTGGTGTTACAAACCGTGTCGCGGGACAAGATTGAGCGCGTGCTCGCCAATCCCGATTTTCGCCGAAACCTTGATGCCCTGGTGGCCGCCGGGCGTCAAGCTTCCACCTCGCCGGCATGGTTTCAGAAGAACCATCCGAACGCCCCGCTGACTTGCGTGGCATATTTCAGCATGGAGTACATGCTGAGTGAGGCGCTGCCGATTTATTCGGGCGGGCTCGGCAACGTAGCGGGTGACCAGCTTAAGGCTGCCAGCGATCTGGGCGTTCCTCTGGTCGCCATCGGTTTGCTTTACCAGCGCGGCTACTTTCGCCAGGCAATTGATACCGATGGTAACCAGCAGGCGCTCTATCCGTTTAACGATCCCGGCCAGTTGCCCATAACTCCGCTGCGTCAGGAAAATGGCGAGTGGCTGCGTCTCGAAGTCGCATTGCCCGGCTATTCGGTCTGGCTGCGCGCGTGGCAGGTTCAGGTGGGCAGGGTAAAACTTTACCTGCTCGACAGCAATGATGCTGCAAATTTTCCCGTCCATCGCGGCATCACCAGCGAACTCTATGGCGGAGGGTCTGAGGTGAGACTCAAGCAGGAAATGTTGTTGGGGATCGGCGGCTGGCGATTGCTCCGCGCCCTGGGTCTCAAACCGGAGGTCTGCCACCTCAATGAGGGCCACGCTGCGCTGGCAGTGCTCGAACGTGCGCGTACCTTTATGGAGGAAACAGGCCAGCAGTTTGACGTGGCTTTAGCGGTGACCCGAGCGGGAAATTTATTCACCACCCATACGGCCGTCGCCGCAGGTTTTGACTTATTCAATCCGGAACTCATGCAGCAGTATCTCGGCGGCTATGCCGAAAAGCTCGGCATCCCATTCCGTGATTTGCTCGCGCTGGGCCGGCGGGACCCGGATAACGACGCCGAAAATTTCAACATGGCATACCTTGCCCTGAGAGGCAGCGGTTCGGTAAACGGGGTCAGCCGGCTCCACGGTCAGGTAAGCCGTCGTATTTTTCAGCCGCTTTTCCCACGCTGGCCTGAGGACGAGGTTCCGGTAGGGCACGTGACCAATGGCGTTCACATGCCGACATGGGATTCTGCGGAGGCCGACGAATTATGGACCTCATCCTGCGGCAAAGACCGGTGGCTGGGCTCAACAGAGACGCTCGAACACAACATTCGCCAAATCTCTGACGCCTCAGTCTGGAGCTTTCGTACCGCCGCAGCGAACTGTCTGGTGGAATTCGCCCGCGCCAGGCTCTCCCGGCAACTATCAGCCTCTGGAGGGTCGAATGCCGAAGTGGACGAAGCAAAGAATTTATTTGACCCTAACGTCCTGACATTAGGTTTTGCACGCAGGTTTGCCACTTACAAAAGACCCAATTTGCTGTTGAATGATCCGGCCCGCCTGTTGGGCATTCTGAGCAATGCGCAGAGGCCAGTCCAGCTGATTATCGCCGGAAAAGCACACCCAGCGGACGAACAGGGTAAAGCCTTGATCAAGCAGTGGATTTGCTTCATCCGCCAGTCCGGCGCCCGCGCTCATGTCATTTTTCTCAGCGATTATGATATGTCGCTTACAGAGCATCTGGTGGCCGGGGTTGACGTCTGGCTCAACACACCCATGCGACCCTGGGAGGCATGTGGAACCAGCGGCATGAAAGTACTGGTGAACGGCGGCTTGAATCTTTCAGAACGGGATGGGTGGTGGGCAGAGGCCTATACACCCGAAGTGGGCTGGGCTCTGGGAGACGGGCAGGAACATGGCAGCGATCCCGCCTGGGACGCTGCGGAGGCCAGCCAGCTTTACGCGCTGCTGGAAAACGAAATCATTCCCGGGTTCTATACCCGAGACGAAAACGGCATTCCCCGCGCCTGGGTAAACAAGATCCGGGAAAGTATGGCCCAGCTCACACCGCGTTTTTCGGCGGCACGGGCAGTGCAGGATTATACCGATCAAAATTACCTTCCCGCAGCGCAAAATTATCTGGCCAGGGCAGCAAATCAAAGCGAAACTGGTATGCGTCTGGTGGCCTGGGAACAATCACTGCGGGAAAACTGGGCCAAACTGCATTTCGGTGAGATAACTGTGGAACTGCAGGGTGGAGAACAAATCTTCGAAGTACCCCTGTACCTGGGTGATCTGGACCCGAATGCTGTGCAGGTACAGCTCTACGCGGATGGAATCGGCGGAGATCCTCCCGTTCTACAGGAGATGGTTTTCGCCAGAGCTCTCGCCGCCGGACGCGGGAATGTTTACCGCAAAGTGTTGTCCCCCGCACGACCGGCGAAAGACTACACTGCGCGGGTCATTCCCCGCTTCCGTGATGCGGCTGTTCCTCTCGAAACAGCCCGCATTTTATGGCAGCACTAAATCAGTTCGGCTAAGACGGCAACAAACCGAGAAGGTAGAAGATAAGAAGAATCAGCAAAATTGTTCCCAGTCCGATACCAGCCCCTCCGCCGGCACCCCAGCGCGAGTGACCGTAGTAGCCACCACCTCCACCAAACAACAGGATCAGAATGATGATGAGAAGGATCATTATGTGTTTTTCCCCGTAACCAGCAGCGCAATGCCGCCAATCAACGCCAGCGCCCCTGCAATGGGAGGCAACGGCACGTTGTGCGTCTCTTCACGTGTGGCATGAATCGGACCTATGTCGATCACTTTTTCGCGGGTTGTGTACGTGAATCCGCCCCACGCCAGGCCTACCAGACCCAGCCCGATCAGGACCAATCCCAGAATTTTATTCACGGCGGGGCCTATTTCTCAAACACTTTTTCAATCTGGCCGACTTTTTTCTGGACCTTGCCTGCAAGGCTTTCGTCTTGGCCTTCGACTGTAAGATCCGGGTTGCTGGTGAACTTACCAACTTTCTCTTTCAACTCACCCTTTACTTCGTGGAACTTGCCTTTAATCTGATCTTCTGTACTCGGGTTCATATTGGCTCCTGTCTCCCGATCAAGCATTTTTATTGCCATCGCCGGCAAACCGGATTGGTTCGGTCCTTCGCTTGCTCGCAGAAATGCGACCGGCTCTGCTGAGTCGCAGGAGAAATATTATGAAGATGCACAAAACATTTTTATCCGCGCTGGGAGTAACGGTCGCGATAACACTTGCGGGCTGTTCCGGTTCCTCAACAAAAGCACCCGATGTCACCGCCAGTCTTAGAACTTCCCTTGACCAGGCGGGATTGAAAGATGTCTCCGCCAGTCAGGACAGAGAAAAAGCGGTCGTGACGCTGGGCGGTCATGTTGCAATGGACGCCGACAAGACTCAGGCAGAATTTATTGCCAAATCCATCGCGGGAAACCAAGTGGTTGCGAATCAGATCGCAATCATTCCGCCGGGAGCTGAGAGCGAGGCGAAAGCCATCAACTCAGACCTTGATAAGGGGATCGAACACAACCTCAGTGCAGCCCTGACGCAGGAAAACCTCAAAGACAGCGTCAAATTCCAAGTCAAGAACCATGTCGTAACTCTTTCCGGTAAAGTAGATTCACAATCCAGACGCGCGCACGCTTCAGCCGTTGCCGCCGCAATTCCGAATGTGGAACAGGTTGTAAATGAACTAGAGGTAAAAGGGCAAAAGGCCACGTCAACGAACGAATAGATGGTTTGCATGGACAGGAAACACTTATCACCGGAGCGGGTGGTACGGGTGGTCGAAGTCATCGATATGGTCAAAGATTTCACACTCGGTGTGGGGCCTGTCCACGGCCTCATCAAAATTACATTCAGGATTGAACGGGGAGAATTCGTTTCTATTATCGGCCCGCCCGGCTGGGGCAAGTCTATATCGGTGAGGATAATCGGATGTCTGGACAAACAGACATCCGGGACTTGCCTGCTGGAGGGCATCAGCTTGAACGGTTTGGGCCCGGACCAGTTGGCTGAGATCCGTAACAAGAAGATAGGCTTCGTGTGTCAGCAGTTCAACCTCCGGTCCGGCAACAGTGCTGCTGAGAATGTGGAAGTGTCGTTGAACCATGTCGGTGTGGCTGCGGGCGAGGCCCGTGAGCGGGCGATCAAACCGCTGCAGGCAGTTGGCATGGCAGGACATGAAGATCGAATGCCGAGCCGGATGTCCGGCTGTGAGCAACAGCGTGTGGCAATCGCGCGCGCCATCGTCAACCAGCCTGCGATTGTCCTGGCAGACGAGCCAACCGGTGCGCTTGATGCGCGTTCCAGCATGGAAATCCTCGCTATTTTCCAGAGGCTGAACCGCGAATACGGCATCACAATTATGTTGGCGACGCATGATCCGGATCTAGCCAAGTACTCGAAACGCGCAATCCATATCGCGGCCGGCAAAATAGAATCTGACACACCCATCATTGAGCCGCGTGATGCCGTCAGAGACCTCGAAAATATTCCTGCCTCGCCTTCGGCAGAGGCTGCGCCCGTATGAATAAACTGCTCGCCAGCCTGCGCCAGGCGCTTCTATGCCTGTGTCTGCTCCTTCTTCCCACCTATCTGTTCGCCCAAAAAGCGCCGCAGCCTCCCTGTGGAACTGACCCGTTTCCCGCCTGGCCTCTCCTCGACCAGCAGGCGAACGTGAAATCGTGGAGTCGCTCCGAAACCGGTAACGAGTGGAGACCACCAGCCTGCACAGGATGGTTCGCAACGGGTTTCACCTCTCTGGTCACCACTGCGGCGCGATTTCGCTTTCCGCTGGATTCTGAGGCTCTGCTGCGCCATGCCGGTGCCATTTCCCAGCTTGCCGGGATGCGCTACTGGTCCACAACTCACCAGCAATGGCGAACGCTTGTTAACCAGGCTCGTGCGCTCACCGGCCCTCCTGCTGTCCGGCCTCGTGCCGACTTCTCGCCGGACGAAATGAAGGCAGGAGCGGTCCTGTATTTTGAACAAAACGACAACCTGACCGGCAAGGGGGTTTACCGGCTGCATATTGCCGAAGCAACGCCCGACCGGATTGTCTACGACATTGAAAATACCGGCACTCTGCGCTATTTCCTCGTGCCAGTCATGCCAGCAGGCGAAATGCAGTCAGTTACCTTTCTCGACCGCGAACAGGACAATGTCTGGCGTTACTACAGCATCGTTCGCACCGGCAAACATACGAATCATCTTGCTACAAGCAATGAGTCTTCAGCAATCAACAGGGCGGTTGCTTTCTATCGCAGTTTGGCTGGCATACCCAGTGCACAAGAACCGCCGGCAGCCCGATGACATCCGGCCGAAAACAACTCTGGCACTGGCTGGGCAGCGCGGCCTTTGCAATGCTGGTGTTCGTTCGCATCACGCGCGAACTCATCGAAGGGGACGTCAGCGCCATCGACCGCGCCATCATTGCGGCTGTCCCTCGAATCCGGGCTCCTTGGCTCACAGTCGCTGCGGTTGACGTAACCGCACTGGGTTCCATAACTTTGGTAACTTTTTTCACCGCCTTCGTACTTGTGCTGTTATTGCTGGTGCGAGACCGACTGGGTGCGCTGCAACTGGCTGCGGCTTCTATCGGCGCCGCAATATTGACGGTCGTTATCAAGAATTCAATCGAGCGCGTCCGTCCGGATGAAGTGCCGCGCCTGATCGCCGTTTCGGGTTTTTCTTATCCAAGCGGACATTCGGTTTCATCGTCTGCAGTCTACCTGACCATCGCAATCGTGGCGGGCCGGTATGTAAGCCACAAATGGGCCAGAGCCGCCATCTTTGCGACTGTGCTGCTCATTCTGCCGATGGTGGCAGCATCCCGCGTTTATCTGGGCGTTCACTATGCCACAGACGCAATTAGCGGACTCTCCCTGGGAGCAGCCTGGGCTCTTTTGCTGGGCGGCTTATTCGCGCAAGCCCGCCCTCAATCCGCAGCTTGAAGCATTAGAGATGGCCCCCGGCGTGCATCTCGTGCGCAGCAAGGAGAAACAACACATGGCATCAAACACTGCAGTATACGGCCTTTACAAAGATCGTCGCGGCGTTGAAGAAGCGGTGGACGCCCTTCGGGCTGCCGGCTTCCGCAATACCGACATCTCAGTCCTGTTCCCGGAAAACGAAGGGACGAAAGATTTCGCACTTTCGAAGGGCACCAAAGCACCGGAGGGTGGCATGGTGGGAGCTGGCTCCGGCGCACTCGCAGGCGGTGCACTCGGGTGGCTTGCAGGGCTGGGCATGCTCGCAATTCCAGGCGTCGGACCTTTCGTTGCCGCAGGCCCCATCATGGCCATGCTCGCGGGTGTCGGAGTCGGCGGTGCGGTCGGCTCGGTGGTAGGTTCACTCGTGGGAATGGGTATGCCTGAATACGAAGCCAAGCGATATGAAGGCCGCATCCGGGAAGGAGGGATTCTGTTCTCCGCTCATTGCGACAGTGAGGAATGGGTGGAACGCGCCACTGCAATCCTTGAAGAAACCGGAGCGGAAGATATCGCCGCCGCGCCTGAAGCCGCAGCCGACTTCATGGTGACCGATAAGCCCCAGCCGCGCTCTGCCGGTCAGGGCATGTAACTAATTCGGGGACCCTGCATTTCGAGGGGGGGTAGAATAGCACAGGCGGACTAAACATGACAGGCAGACCGGTAGCGCGATGGCCATTCCGGGGACTTGTTTTTCTGGCGCTTTTTTCCCCATTCCAACTCCAAGCCCAAATCCCGCCTGCCGGAACATTTCATCTGGCCGAACAGTTCGGAGTCTCATGGCCGGAACAGCCGGTCGAATTTCGATATGACGGCGGCCAGCCTTCCGCCAACACACGAATGCGGGGGCCGGGCGGAACCGAGGTGCCGTTTCAATGGGTGGCATCGTGCACCGATGCCGCCGCAACCCTCGGCTGTATCGTCATCCGTACCAATTTGCCGGCAGGGGCCGATTACACATGGACACTCGTGTCCGGGTCAGAACCCCAGGTTAGTCAGACAAACCCGGTGCGCGTTCGCCGAACCACCGCCAGACTTGAAATTTCCAACGGCCTGACGGGAATCCGCATCCCAACCGTTCAGGGAAACCCGGCGCCCTGGAATCTCGCGCCGATTCAGGGTATTCAGTTACAGGACGGGGCTTGGACAGGTCTCGGAAAGGTCCCTAACCGGCTCTTCGTCGAAGCCCGCAGTCTGACCGGCTGCGCAGGTTGCGACCTGCGCACGCCGCTGTATACGGCCACCAGCTACTCAGTGGCCGTGGTTGAACGCGGCCCGATAAAGACAGTAG
>JANYDS010000050.1 GCA_025363475.1 Terriglobia bacterium | reverse complement strand
CTCCGCGGGGGTGATTGATGAGAGCGTGCCGGAGGTTTCGATTGTTCGGGGGGAAGACCGCGAGGCGGGTACGTACCGGAAGTTGTTCGTGCAGCAGAACCGGCTGATTGGCTTCATCCTCGTGGGCGATGTGGAAGATGAGCCGATTTACAGCGAGTGGATGAAGAGTGAGACCGATCTTTCGGGGCTGCGGCGGCAATTGCTTTGTCCGCCTGCGCCTGCTGATGCGGGGCTTGAGATTGCGGACATGCCGGACAGCGAGACCATTTGCGGGTGTAATGGCGTGCGCAAGGGTGAGATTATTCACGCGATCCATGAGCATGGGATCACTACGCTGGCGGGAGTGAAGGAACACACGAAGGCGTCGACGAGCTGCGGGAGTTGCTCGGGGTTGTGCCAGAAATTACTGCGCGCGGTGGCTCCTGAGTTTACTGAAGAGACGAAGACAACGCTCTGCGCGTGCGTGCCGTTTTCGTTTGAGCGGCTGCGCGAGATTGTGCGGGGACAGAAGCTGAAATCGGTGGAAGAAGTACTGACGGTGTACGGAAACCGGAAGGGCTGCGAGGTGTGTAAACCGGCACTGAGCTACATGCTGGACATGCTGTGGTGCGGGGATCACGAAGAAGACCGCTCGGCGCGTTACATCAACGACCGTGTACACGCGAATATCCAGAAAGACGGGACGTTTTCGGTAGTGCCGCGGATGCGTGGCGGGGTTACGACGCCGGATGAATTGCGGCGCATTGCAGACGTAGCGGACAAGTACAGCGTGCCGATGGTGAAGGTGACGGGAAGCCAGCGGATCGATCTGCTGGGCGTTAAGAAATCTGATTTGCCGGCGGTGTGGCGCGACCTTGGAATGCCCTCGGGGCAGGCGTATGCGAAGGGCGTGCGCATGGTGAAGACCTGCGTGGGGACTGAGTTCTGCAGGTTCGGGACGCAGGATTCGACGGCTACGGGCATTGAGCTGGAGGCGCGACTGGAGAATCTGTTTACGCCGCACAAATTCAAGATGGCGGTGGTGGGTTGTCCGCGCAACTGTGCCGAGGCCACGGTAAAAGATCTGGGGCTGATCGGGCAGGAAGGGAGCTGGCAGGTTGTGGTGGGCGGAGCGGCCGGGAAGAGCGTGCGGAAGGCGGATCTGTTGCTGACGGTGGAAACGCGGGAAGAGGCGCTTGAAGCGGGCGAGTTATTTTTCCAGTATTACCGGGAAAACGGGAATTATCTGGAACGCAGCTACGATTTTGTGGAAAGGCTGGGAATTGAGCGGGTGCGGAAAGAAACGGTCTACGCGACGGATGAAGCGAAGCATGAATTGCTGGACCGGCTGCGGCGGTCGAAGGCGCTTTCGTACGATGCGTGGCAGGAAGGCGAGAGGCCGGTGACGGCTTCGCAGTTTGTGCAGATTGAGCCTCTGCAGCGGACTGAAGCGGCGATGCAGGAAGGGGTGCTGGTATGACCGGCTGGATCCGCATCACAAACACGGAAAGCATTCCGCCGCGCGAGGGCCGGTGCGTAACTGTGGCCGGGCGCGAGATTGCGATTTTCAACCTGAATGGACGGTTCCTGGCGGTGGATAACAAGTGCCCGCACAAGGGCGGGCCTCTGTGCGACGGGATTGTGACCGGGACGCGGGTTGTGTGTCCGCTGCACGGGAGACATTTCGATCTTGAAACCGGGATGCCGGTGCGGGCGACGGAAGCCGCCGCGCTGGGGGTGTACCCGGTCCATGTAGAGCGGGGCGTGGTGTCTGTGAAGGTGGAACAGGCCCAGAGCCCCGCTGCGTAGTTTCACTTTCTCCCCTGTCCGGAGCGCTGCAAAACATAACAACAGGAAGAGGAGATACGTCTGTCATGACGCTGAAAAACAAGGCTACGTCGATCAAGCTCGGCGACTTCACGAGCGCGCCGATGCGGGCGTTCCATATGTCGTGGTTCGCATTCTTCGTATGTTTCTTCGGGTGGTTCGGGCTGGCACCGCTGATGCCCGTGATTCGTCAGGAACTGCACCTGACGAAGGCGCAGATCGGCAACCTCACGGTGGCGTCAGTGGCGATCACGGTGATCGTGCGCATGCTGATTGGTTTTCTTTGCGACCGGATCGGACCGCGCCGCGCCTATACGTGGCTGCTGATTCTGGGGTCGCTGCCGGTGATGGGGGTGGGGCTGGCGCACGATTATCAGACATTTCTGTTATTCCGGCTGGCGATTGGCGGAATTGGAGCTTCGTTCGTGGTGACGCAGTATCACACGTCGGTGATGTTCGCGCCGAATGTGGTGGGTACGGCGAACGCAACGTCGGCGGGGTGGGGGAACCTGGGCGGGGGGGTGACGCAGGCGGCGATGCCGTTGTTGTTCGCGGCACTGGTATCGGCGGGCCTGACCAAAGCGATGGGTTGGCGGGTGGCGATGATCATTCCCGGCGCGATCATGCTGGTGACGGGAATTGTGTACTACCGGCTGACGAAAGACACGGCGGACGGTAACTTTGCAGAGCTGAGAGCTTCCGGCTGGACGCCGGGTGTCACGGCATCGGGAGCCTTTGCAGCGGCGTTCAAAGACCCGCGGGTCTGGGCGCTGTTTGTGGTTTACGCGGCCTGCTTTGGGATGGAGTTGACGATCGATAACATCGCGGCGCTTTACTTCACGGATAACTTCCATCTGGGCCTGACGGCGGCCGGTCTGGTGGCGAGCACTTTCGGGATGATGAACCTGTTTGCGCGAGCGCTGGGCGGGATGGTGAGTGATTCGTGGAACAGGAAATGGGGACTGCGGGGCCGGGTGACGCTGATTGCGTGCACGATTTTCTGCGAGGGTCTGGCGATGATGTTGTTCTCGCAGATGCGCTGGCTGCCGCTTGCGGTTGGCGCGATGATGCTGACGGGGCTGTTCATCAAGATGTCGAACGGTGCCACGTATGCGGTGGTGCCGTTTGTGAACCGCAAGGCGCTGGGTGCGGTGGCGGGGATTGTGGGGGCGGGCGGCAACCTGGGTTCGGTGCTGGCAGGCTTTCTGTTCAAGGGATCGATGCCGTGGACGCAGGCCTTGCTGGTTCTGGGTGCCACGATTACGGTAATTCCGCTGTTTCTGCTGGCCGTGCGGTTCTCGGAGGCCGATGAGAAACATGCGCTGCATGAGACGCGTGAAAGACTCGCGGCAGCCATCACGCCGCTCGCCGTTCCGGCGGACGCGATGGGAGACTAAGCTTGACCAGGACCATTAGATCAAAACAGCAATCGCGAACAAAATCGGTTTCATTGTGATTTTTCCTCTTTCGGGAACCGTTTTCGGTTCTCTGACTCGGTAGGCGCGATTTCATTTCACAATCATGCACGAGGGGAAAGTTTTTTTTGCCGCAGAATGACGATGTGCCTCCGGGACGTTGTTTCAGATTTTGATCAGCCAGCGCTTCCGCCACAAACCCCACGCTGCCAGGCCCATTACCAGGGCATGCGCCAGGGCAAAACTGAGTGAGGCCACTTTCGGCGGACCGATGTTGGCGAAGACGGTTCGGAATACCGGTCGCATCCAGCCCATTTTGATCATCGTGATGGCCATGGTGTCCGACAGCACGAACATCGCGATCGCATTGCTTCCGTAGATGACGAATGGCCGGGACCAGGCTCTTACCCCCGCGACGTCAATGATCAGGTAAAGGGCCGCGAAGACCAGGTACGCCATGCCCGCCATGAAGACGGAATAGGAACTGGTCCAGAGGTTCTTGTTGATCGGCAGCCAGATATTCATGAAGCTGCCTGCAAGCAGCAAGGCTGTCCCTGCCGTGAACATCCACGCAGTCTTCTGTCGCATGGACGCGCAGCTCTGCAGCAGGAAACCGCACGTGACTCCGAACAGCGTATTGGCGATGGCGGGCAGGGAAGAGACAAGGCCTTCCGGGTCCCAAACTTTTGTCACACGCCACATATGGCCGGTCAGGACGAAACCATCGATCCAGCGGGCGAAGTTGCCTTCCGGCGTCAGCACGCCGGGTCCAAAGCCCGGCACGGGTACAGTCGTCATCAGGAGCCAGTAACCAGCCAGCAGCACCACAATTGCGATGAGGACAGGGCGGAGGCGCGGCCAGGCGAGGTAGATTGCACCGGCAATGAGGTAACAAAGCCCGATCCGCTGCAGCACGCCCATAATGCGAAGGTCTGAGAAGCGCCAGCGACCTGTGAAGTTGATGGCGAGGCCGATCAGAAAGATGGTCGCGGCGCGGCGGGCGGTGTGCAGAAAGAGCGCCATGCGGTCTGCTCCGGTGTGGATGCGTTTTGCGAAGGAGATCGTCATCGCCAGGCCGGCGATCCAGAGAAAGAAGGGGAAGACCAGGTCGGTGAAGGTCCAGCCATTCCACGGAGCGTGGTCTAGTTGTGCGAACACAGGCCCTCCGCCACCCGGATTGTTGACGATGAGCATGGAGACGATAGTCAGGCCGCGCAGAGCGTCAAGGGAGACGATGCGTGGGGACGAGACGGGTTCAGGGGAGCGGTCAGCCACGAGGCCCATTGTAGACGCAGAAGGGTGCCCAAGTCACATTTGCTGCGACACTAAATACATGCCTGCCACGTTCGAAATCGATGAGGATCTGCCCGGTCGGCAATTGGACGGGCCAGCGAATATCGGCATCACAAACGGCGTCCCAGTGTTGCGGGGACGGGCGTCTGACCCGATGATTACAGGCGAGCAGACGAACGAGATGCTGGCAGCATTGCTCCGTGAGGAAAGCGGGCTCTGAAGGCAGGGTTGCGGGATGTCAGCCTATTGCTCGCACTGATCCACGAAAAACATGAGCGGCACGTTGATGTACAGCCGTGGTTTTCAAAGAAGGTCATGCAGGCTGTGCTACTTGTGTTTACACGTAAATGTCCGCCCTGCGATTGCCGGGCCCCAGTTTCGCGGCCGAACTGAACCTTTCGATGGCGACTGCGGCGGAATCATTCGCAGCCTGTGTTTGCATCCCGGAATACGATTGTCAGCAACAGAATATTGCCCCTTCATGTGACGGCGCAATCAGTTGCCGGATTTATATCTGCTGGCGCTGGCAGTGAGGAACGAAGGTTCTATGGTGACGCTGGACAGCAGGATCGTGATGGCGGCGGTTCAGGGCGCAACCACTGAACATCTGGTTGTGTTGTAGCGGGGTGAACGAAAAAGGCGCAGCCGTTAAGCCGCGCCTTTCGATACAAACTGCGAGAAGTATTAAGCTACGTCGACGCCCATGGAACGGGCCGTGCCCTTGACCATGCGGATGGCTGCATCCACATCAAAGCAATTCAGATCAGGCATCTTGATCTTGGCGATTTCTTCGATCTGGGCCGCCGTGATCTTGCCGACCTTGGTCTTATGCGGTTCGGCTGAACCCTTGGCAATGGCCACCGCGCGCTTGATCAGCACCGGCACGGGAGGTGTCTTGGTGATGAAGGTGAAGGAGCGGTCAGAGAAAATCGTGATCACCACGGGGATGATCAGACCTTCCTGATCTTTACCGGAGGTCTTGGCGTTAAACGCCTTGCAGAACTCCATGATATTGACGCCCTGCGGTCCAAGCGCCGTACCTACGGGAGGTGCCGGAGTCGCTTTGCCAGCGGGGATTTGGAGCTTTACTGAACCTGTAATCTTTTTTGCCATGTGAAGCTAAACTCTTAAACCTTTCAGAATATCGTCTTAAGCGGTCTTTTCGACCTGCAGGAAATCCAGTTCCACCGGCGTTGCCCGGCCAAAAATCGTGACCAGCACACGGAGCGTGTTGCGTTCCGGATTGATCTCGTCCACCTTGCCCTGGAAGTTGGCGAACGGTCCGTCGATGATGCGCACGGATTCGTTCTTTTCGAACGTCATCTTCGGGCGTGCCGGACGTTCCGCCGCCGTTGCCTGGCGGTACAGCATTTTGTTGATTTCATCCGCACTGAGCGGCACAGGAGTGGTGCCGCCACCGACGAAACCAGTGACCCGCGGAGTGTCTTTCACGCGGTGCCAGAGTTCGTCGTTCATATCCATCTGCACTACGACGTAGCCGGGATAGAGCAGGCGCTTGCTGGTAACTTTCTTGCCGTTGCGGAGTTCAACCACTTCTTCTTCAGGAATCAGAATCTGACCGATTTCGTCAGAGAAACCGAAGGCTTCCGCACGGGTACGGAGCGATTCCGCTACTTTGCGTTCAAAGCCGGAGTAGGTGTGAATGATGTACCACTGGCGGTTATCTTCAACCAGCGGAACTTCTTCTTCAACCGCCGCTTCTTCGGCAACGATGCCTTCCGCAACGGCTTCCGGCTCACTCACTGCTTCTTCAACCGGAGCAGCTTCAGCAGTTTCCGTAACTTCTTCTTCGAACGCTTCCTCGAAATCAGGCATCTATTTGACCAGGGCCGAGTAGGCCTTGTTGACCGTACCTTCGATCACGAAATCAACCACTTTGAAATAGACGGCAAAAATGAACACGCTCAGAATCACCACCAGAGTGGTTGACTGCACCTGTTCACGGCTGGGCCACGTGACGCGCTTCATTTCGCTTCGGATGTCGCCGAAGTAAACGCGCAGGTTTTCGATCCAGTTTTCTTTTTTAACTTCGAGTTCGGCGGCCATGGTTTATGTGTTGTGGGAATCTGGCAGGGGCGGAGGGATTCGAACCCCCAAAGGCGGTTTTGGAGACCGCTGGTTTACCGTTAGCCTACGCCCCTAATTTCTTTGTCCGGCCCAGTCTCAGGCCAGTCCGGTTACCAGTTTACCTTAACTGTGAACTACTTGGTTTCCCGGTGCGCGTGATGTTTGCGGCAGTACGGGCAGAACTTCTTCATTTCCAGCCGGCCCGTCGTCGTTTTCTTGTTCTTGGTGCTGGTGTAATTGCGGTTCTTACACTCACTGCACTGGAACGTGATGATTTCTCTTGGCATTTTAAATATTTACCTTTAACTCAGAATCTCGGACACGGTACCCGAGCCCACCGTGCGTCCGCCTTCGCGAATCGCGAAGCGCAAACCTTTATCCATGGCGACCGGCGTAATCAGTTCCACAACCAGCTGAACACTGTCACCAGGCATCACCATTTC
>JANYDS010000045.1 GCA_025363475.1 Terriglobia bacterium | reverse complement strand
AGTGCGCCGCTACTGCCCCGTAATGCCACCCCCGCCAGCCCAAGGCACGCTTCCGTACTCAGCGCATGACTCAAATCGACCCCGGCTTTTTGCCGGGCCACGAAAACTGACCGCGTATCGTTTTTCCTTCCGCTTTTTCACCCAAAGTTATCCTCTGTGAGAAATGCGGGTTAAGCAAGGGCGATGGAATGCATGCCCAGGAGCTGGGGAGTTCCCTCAGAGGGAACTCCCGCCCTTGAAGCACGCGCTTAAGCCACCCGGGACATATGCCTGGCGTGCCTTAAACCGCGAACCGGAATGCGATGTAGCCGAGTAACGCTCCCGTGCCGGAGCCGACTAATACATCGCTTAAAAAGTGCATGCCGACAATCACGCGGGAAACCGCCACATTCGCCGCCAGCACAAGCAGCAGCGGCATGATCCCGGGGTAAAAAGAACCCAGCGACAGAGCCACCGCAAACGCCGTGGTGGAGTGTCCGGACGGGAATGAAAACTGATCCCTGGTTACGATTTTCGCCCAGCAATGCGGCTCTATATCTTTTGGCCGAGGCCTGCACACACGGCGTTTCACGTGGTGGAAGAAGACGATGCCGAGCGTTACTGCACACGCCGCCGCTTCAATCGCGCGAAACCGGAACGCATCTGATGTCAGCAGGATCACGATTCCGATGAGCGCCCAGAGCCAGCCGTCGCCGGCACGGGTCGCAAGCAGCATCCACCAGCGCACCCACAACGGCGCGCGCCAGCGGTTCACACGACGCATCAGATTGTAATCGGGAACCGAAAGGACACGACCTGCTGCTGCCAGCGTCACAGTGAGGCCTCCGTTATTGGCGTTACCGGCACCGCGGCGCGGTTGCGGCGGCCCCAGTGCGAGGCAAAAGCCATTTCCTGGAAGTGATTGGCGAGGATAATGGCAGGCACCAGGGCCATCAGCGCTCCCAACGGTCCGGCGCACGGTTTGGAACGGATGAACGAAGTTCCGATGTTCAGAACGGTGCCGGTGAGTTTAAAGAAATTTCCGGAAGCGCCGTGCGGGATGGTCTGGCCGCGACGCATGCCTGCGAGGAAATCATGGATGCCATTGGCATGTGGCACCTCAGTATAAGTACAGCCGGCGCCGATCAGACTATGGGAATCACTGCCTGCGATTTGCGGCTTTTCATAACGCACCGCGAAATCGGCAGCCAGCCGGTTGGCGTGTGCCAGCATTTGCCCGTTCAGTGTTTCGACGCCATGAAAATCGCGCGCGAATATGGCGAAGTCCTCGTCTGCGCGCTTCCCGGTAAGGCCGGAATAAACATGATTGATGGTGACGAACAAGTTACGTTCGTTGGCATAAGCGAGTAAGCGCGGCACGTCATCGCGGCGGCGCTGCAGTTCGGTGTGGTCGCGCTCTTCCATGCCATAAACGCCCGCGTGGATTTCCGTCCCGCTCGGCATGGTGCAGGTGACTTCTTCGGACAGAAAGAAATCGGGGAACCGCCGGAGCTGTTCGGCGGCGTCAACGGAATCGTGATCGGTTACGGTCACAAGGTCCATGCCGCGCTGCTTCAGGCGGTTGTAAAGGGCCAGCGGGTCGTTATAAGACTCGCGGCAAAAGCGTGAGAGGCCGGGCACTGTACACATCCCGGAGTGGATCGTGTGAACGTGAAGGTCGCACCGCATGAAACCTTTGTAAACCGGAAGCGGTTACAGTTCGGTGATTTACGGGCGAAACAATTGTGAAGGGTTTTGTCGGGCTGCTTATTTCGCTCTTAACTGTTCGTAATATTTGTCGAAGAAATCGAGTCCGGCTTTATTGAGTCCGGTTGTGATGGTCGGTTTGTCGCCGAAAGTAATGGACTGGTCTTCTCTCTGATCATAGGCAGGCCATGCGGGCAAGCCTTTGCCATTGGGGTCACCTTTCATGGCGAAGTTCACCCAATAGTTGTTCATCAAATCAGATACCGCATGGTCAGTGGGTTCCCACGGCTGCGGGCCGGTGAGATTGCCGAAAACGTACGAGATTTCCGAGGCGTGATAGGCACGCAGCCTGGCACTGGCAGGGCCGGGGGTGATGCGGGTGAACTGATAGAGCCACGATTTGGATTTGCCGGTTTTTTGTTGCATTCGGACCCATGTCCGCATCTGCCAGGGGAAGGTGATGTCCCGAAAACTGGCGTAGTGTGAGGCTTCGGCCCCGGCATCGGTGCCTGCGGGATAGATCTTAAGAAAATCATCCGCAAGGTCGCCATAAGTGCGGCGCGTTTGCGCGATGAAAGTGGTGGCGGTGCCGTTCTTTGGCCAGGGGAAGAGCGAAGTGGCTTCGTCCCCGTTGGAACCTGCGATCAGAGGAACGTCGTTCTGTTTGCCCTGATTGAAGATGGTGTAAATATCATTGGGGAAGATGCTTCCATCGACCACTGGCGCGGTGTTCCACGGGATTTTCAAGAGTTCTTCGGCCGACTTGGCGCGCAGGTCTTTGATGGTCGCGCCGGCGCGGGTACCAAAGGCTTCTGCCTGCGCGAGTGTCCGCATAGGCTGAAACACTGCTCCGCTTTCGCCGATGGCCCGGTGGAAAAGCCCTTTGGCATGTGGACTGGCTACCAGGTAATTGACGCTCCACGACCCGGCGGACTCACCGAAAATGGTGACCTTACCCGGGTCGCCACCGAACACCGCGATGTTTTTCTGTACCCATTTGAGGGCGGCAATCTGGTCAAGCACCGCATAGTTGCCGGATGATTTATTCGGCGATTCCTGGGTGAGTTCCGGGTGGGTGAAGAAGCCGAAAATACCCAGACGATAGTTGATGGTAACCAGCACTATGCCCTTCTTCGCGAAGACTTCGCCGTCGTACATGGGCGTACCACCGGAGCCGCGAGTGAGCGCGCCACCGTGGATCCAGACCATCACCGGGCGTTTTTCGGAAGCTGACTTGGCAGCTGTCCAGATGTTGAGGCTGAGACAGTCTTCGCCGGTGGGCTGGGGCGGATTGTAGTAGACGGAATTGGCAGGGTAAAGGGTCTGCGGGCATTCATTACCGAAAGTGGTGGTGGTGCGAACTCCGTGCCAGGAGGGGGCGGCCGCAGGAGGTGCCCAGCGCAGATTGCCCACCGGCGGAGCCGCATACGGAATGCCCTTGTAGACCCGCACCTCGGGCGATCTACCGGGTGCGCCGGAGAGTTTGCCCTGTTCCGTTTGGATGGGGTCGGCGGCAAGAATGGGCAGGGCGGTTAGCATCAGAATCGGCAAAATGCGCATGGCTGAAATGATATCCGAAAATGATCCGCGCGGGGGGGAGCGTTCAATGGGATACTGAAGCATGGCTCGCGGGTGGGAGAGTAAATCCGTTGAGTTGCAGATGGAAGACGCTGATGAGGCGAAGCGCGGCCTTCCCGATGCGACGCCGTTCACTGAAGCGCAGATCCGGACTAAGCATGAAATGGAAGCACTGCAGGTCACGCGGGTGCGCGTAGTGCGGGATCTGGATGCAACGATGAATCCCCGGATGCAGGTTCAGTTGCGGGCGGCACTACAGCATCTCGACGAAAAACTCGTCGCGCTCAGGCACACAACTTAACGACGAAATTTTCGACAATAGACCGGTCGTCCGGGCGCGGTGACCGCAAGTCCCGGTCCGCTTCAAAAATCAGGGTTAAACCGCGTTCCAGCTGTGTCGCGGAGAATTTCGCTGCAGTCTGTGCCACCTGTTCCGCACGTGAACCCCACATCGGTATTCCGGCCCGCTGAAAATGGCTCTGTACCTGAGGTGCGCCCTTAAGACTGGCTTCCTTCGCCACCAGCGCCATACGGAACTGCGTGGCCAAAAACGTCAGCGCCAGGGGCAGATATTCGCCTTCCCGTACCAGTGAATCCAGAGCTTCCAGCGAACGGGCGCGGTCTTTGCGCCCCAGCGCCGCAACCAGACCGAAGATGGTACCCTGCCGAGCGTCAGGGCAGAGCAGCGGCAAATCCGCAGCTGTGATGGGTTTGCCATACAGTGACAGCTTTTCAATTTCCACGGCGATACGGCCCACGTCCGCAGCCAGCGCATCCACCAGCGCTTCGGCGGCGGCGGGTTCCAGACGCACGTTGGCGGCACGGGCGATGCGGTCCAGTTCAGTACGTGCTTCGCCCGGTGTGAACCGGCGGAATTCCACGACATCGGGAATGGCCCCGTAGAACTTGCGGGCGCGTTCAATTTTGGTCTTGTCTTCGCCGTCAAAATCCCAGCGCGTGGCCTCAAAAACCAGTGTCACCCCAGGAGTTGGACTCTTCACATAAGCTTCGAGCAGCGCCGCATCGCCCGTGGCACCGGTGCCCTCTTCATCGTCATCCTCATCGGCTTTGGCGGCGCGGGAAGTGCGGGGCATCGCGGTCTCAGCACTGGTGATGAACATGAGCCGCTCGGAAGCAAACAGCGACATCGCCCGGGCGTCATCAAGCACCGCCGCAAGGGAAGTTTCCGCCAGATCGTGCTGTTCGGATTCGATCTTGAGGGTCTCCGTAAGAGCCTGGCGACAGAGACGGCGGGTATAGCCTTCCTGGCCCAGAAACAGGCATACTGCAGGGGTTTTGCCACTCTTGATTCGTCCTGCGAATTGAGCTGGCGTCATGGCTAGAAACTTTCGAGGATCGCGCTCACGACAGATCGGGAAACATCGCGGCTCAAGCGGTCAAGCGCGACTTCACTGGCGTCGAAATATTGCTTCGGGTCTACCCCGATTTCGTAACGCTCCCGGTATTCGAGGTTGGGGCGGTTGAAAAGAACCTTGCCGTCTTTTCCGATGAGACGGACCTGGATCTGGATGATGACCTGGCCCCCGGTGCTGCGTCCGCCAATGGGGTCTGAAATAGTAGCGTTCGAGAACATGTTGGCGACTGAGCCAGAGAGCACCGCATCTGCTTTCGCGGGGTCCGCAACGATCTTATATCGCGTGCGTGTAATCAGTTCGCGGCTCATGGCTGCGGCGATGCGGTCAGACAGTTTGTACTGCGTGCTGCCGTTGAGCCACGGGGTTACGGCGATCGAGTGAATGGTTGAAGGCAGGGTACTGGGGGCCTGCCCTGCGACATGATAGCCACAACCCGTTGACACAAGTTCCACAGCCAGGGCAAAGGCCAAAAACAACGGCTTCAAACCGCCTCCGCAGCCAGCAGTGCAGCGTTCTCTGCCGCCAGGCGCAGGTTATCGACAGCCGCCCACAGCCAGAACGCGCTGGAGGCATTACGGTCCGGCGCAATGGCTCCGATGGAGATGCCACTCTGTCCCGAGATACCGACGTTGTTCGGGGCTTCGTTGTCGCTGGTGCGCAGGTCAAAAGGCTCGCCCGCCAGCGCGTCTTCGATATCGGAAACCGACGGATCGTCTTCAAAATCGAGCCAGAAAGAAAAGCTATAACCGTGGAAAACCGGGGCCTGAATCACACGCAGCGAAGGCATGGGAACTCCGTCAAGACGCTCCAGCAAGCTGGCCAGATGGCGCTCAATGCGGTCTTCAATACTCTGCAGCGGTACCGGTGCCTCCGGGCCCAGCTGTGCCAGTAGTGCGAAGCTCACCTGCGTGTCAAAAATCTTCTGGGGCAGGGGTTGAAACGCCATCAGGTTTACTGTTTGTTCCTGAAGCTCATCTACGCCTGCGGTGCCGCGTTCGCTGGCCGGTTCAAAGATGTGAACGATGGCGCGGGCGATTGGCCAGCTGGTGTTGAGCCGCTTCAGCACAATCGCGATGGCAATGGCCGCTGGATGCGCCAGAATTTGCGGGCCGGTATGGTCGAAAGCAAAATCCGGATCTTCCGCCATGGGTGCGCGGACACGGCCATCGGGGTCGTCCTCCATGGAATAAGTCATGTCCAGCACCAGGCCGGTGGGCCGCGCATCAAGAGCAGTTTTTGAAGACTCGGCAGAACCCGCGAGGATGAGGACTGCGGCATCTTCCACGGCCTCCGGTTCCAGCCGCGCAAGGAACGCGGGGCTGCCACCAATCTCCGTCAGCGTGCCGGTCTCTTCAGAGTCCGCCGCTACCAGGCGCAGTTGCTGGCCGAGGGCCGTCTGACCGAGGACTTCCCGGACTTCACGCCCCAGTAATGTTTCACTTCCGACGAGTGCAATGATGTCAGCCATGCTGGGCCTCCGGTTTCGGGGTGGAGCGGAACAGACGGCGCAGAATACCTGCCAGACGAGTTGCGACGCCGCTGGCCGCATAGACCGAAGTCAGAACCAGCAGCGCCTCTTCAGACCACGTCCAGATGGCGAAAATGACGCAGGCGATAGTTACCAGCAGCAGCGGCGAGCGCGGACGCGACAGGTTCAGGTCTTTAAAGCTCCAGTAGCGCCACGCGCTGATCATGAGCAGAGCCAGTGCCGTGATCAGGATCAGCCACAGAGTGGACGAAACAAAATCCGTAAGCGGCTTGCCTTCGCGGAAGAAAACAATGGCTGCCGGCAAAGCAGCTGCGGCCGGAATGGGCAGGCCCACGAAATACTTGCGGTGGGGCTTGCCCGGATTGCGCGGCTGCGGGTTGGTCTGAACATTGAAACGAGCCAGGCGGGCAGCCCCGCAAACCAGGAAAAGGAACGCGAGGAATTTGCCTGCGCGCTGCATCTGATCAAATTCGATGGAGCCATACGTCCCGCTGACGAAGAGCACGCCCCAGGTGTACGCCAGGATGGCGGGCGCAATGCCGAAACTGATGATGTCGGCCAGGGAATCCAGTTCGCGACCGAAAGCGCTGGTGGTGTTCGTCATGCGCGCAACGCGGCCATCAAGACCGTCAAAGAAGACGGCAAAGCCGATGGTGAATGCGGCGACGCGAAAACTCTGGGCAGCCAGCGCCTGGTTGCTGGCAAACAGCAGCGTACCCTGGATGGACCGGATAATAGAAAGATAGCCGAGGAAAATATTGCCCGCCGTGAACAGCGTAGGCAGAGCATAGGCGGCGCGGGACGGCTGTTTGCGTAGCGGCTGCGGATTATCCTCTGCCTCGTTTGCTTCTGAAAGCGTTAAGTCTGGCAAAGGGCTGCATCCTTTATATCGAGTCCGGCGGCGAGTTTCATGGGCAGGACAATCGCGCCGGGGCGACGGGCAAGGATGCTTGAGCCCGCACTGACCCGCATGCCGACGGACACTTCAATTTGCCATTCGTCATCGAGAATAACGTCGCAGCGGGAGCCGAATTTAATCATGCCGATGCGTTCCCCGGTCTGCACGTGGTCGCCGGCTTTTTTGGTACAGATGATGCGGCGGGCAATGAGTCCGGCGATTTGTTTGAAGACCACGATGGTGCCATCGGCGGCGCGGACGGTGATGATTGACTGTTCGTTTTCCGCCGAAGCAGCTTCCACGCTGGCCACCAGGAACTTGCCACGCTGGTAGATAACTTCGGTTACGGTGCCGGAGATGGGCGAGCGGTTCACGTGTACGTCAAACACGTTCAGAAATATGGTGATGCGGTTGCGGCCATCCGGTTCTTTCACGATGTAGAGCACTTTGCCATCGGCGGGAGAGACCGCCACCGGACCAGCGGGGATCAAGCGCTCCGGGTCGCGGAAGAACCAGGCGCAGAAAGCACCGAGCAGAAACAAGGGAAGCGCAGTCCAGGGACTCTCCAGCCAGGAGACAAAAGCTCCGGCTGCCGTAAAACCCAGCGCGTAATAAATACCGTCTCGAACCATCCAGTCGCTATTTTAACGCGTGGCGGGGCCGGGCTACTTCTTTTCGTCGAGAATGAAGATTTTTTCGCCCGGCGCGGCAAGTTTCAGGCGCTGGCGGATTTCGATTTCCTGTTCGCGCGGATCGTCCTGGAGGCGCTGAATCCGGGCCTGTTTGAGCGCAATATCGCGCCGCAGTTGTTCGTTCTGCGCATCGAATTCGGCCACCGCTTTGCGTTTGTCCATCAGGCTCTGTATGCCGTTGGGGCCGCGCAGGGCCACGAACGCGTACAGAATGCCGCAGAGGACGATGAGGGTGTAGGCTGCCTTGCCAATTGAGATCTTCATCGGGGTGTCAGAGAGAATGGTATCACCGGATTCAGTGAATGATCAACGATGGTAATCAGCGAGGATGAGTTGGCTTGAGCAGGTTTAAAGCGTTTCTGTTTGATATGGACGGTGTGGTCATCGATTCCAATCCCCTGCATGTCGTGGCTTGGGAAGAATACAACCGGCGGCATGGCGTGGAAATGACGCCGGAGATGCACCGGCAGATGTATGGCAAGCGCAATGATGAGCTGATCCGGGGCTTCCTGGGCGACTCTCTGACCGATGCTGAAGTGTTTGCGCACGGGGCGGCAAAAGAAGCGCTGTATCGCGAGATGATGCGCCCGAATGTGAATGATTCGCTGGTGCCAGGCGTCCGCGAATTTCTGGCGCGTTATCAAAGCATGGCCATGGCGGTGGCAACGAACGGTGAGGAACAGAATGTGGATCTCGTGCTGGATGGTGCCGGGCTGCGTTCATATTTTTCGGTGGCGCTCAATGGCGGGCAGGTAAAGAACCCTAAGCCCCATCCGGAAATTTATTTACGTGCTGCGGAACTTGTGGGGGTGGCCCCCGCCGACTGCGTTGTCTTTGAGGATTCGCATACAGGGGTTGCGGCTGGTCTGGCGGCAGGGATGCGCGTGGTGGGTTTGAGCACGACGCATGACGATTTGCCCGGAGTATCGCTGCTGATTCCTGACTTTCGCGACCCGCGACTGACGGCGTGGCTGGATTAAACGGTTTGACTATCGGTCGCGTTCAGTGACTAAGTCAGTAAGCGTGCAGAGCGCGCGCTGATAAGGGCTCTCGGGGAACTCAGCCACCAGCTGGCGTGCGCGGTCAGTGAACTGCTGTGCACGTTCGCGGGTGCGCTGAATGCCTCCGTGGCGTTCGATCATGTTGTGGATGGCAGCGAATGGTACCGCTTCGTAGTTACGGTCGTTCAGGACTGTGGCCACCATTTGGCGCTCGGCTGGAGTGGCCTTTTCAAGCGCGTAAATCAGAGGCAACGTGACTTTGCCTTCTTTCAGATCGCCGCCCACAGGCTTGCCCAGCGTTTCTTCCTGCGAAGCGTAATCCAGCATGTCGTCGATCATCTGGAAAGCCATGCCCAGGTTCCAGGCGAACTCGCCCAGTTTCTCTTCCGTGGGCGTATCGGCTCCGCCTGAAACCGCGCCCAGTTTGGCGCAGGCGGTGAACAGGCAAGCTGTTTTGCGGTCCGCTACTTCCATACAGTCCGCTTCAGAAATATCGATGCGACCAATGCGGTCCAGCTGGATCAGTTCGCCCTCGACCATCATTTGTGTGAGGCTGATCAGAAGTTCCAGAACGTGAAAATTGCGTTCACGCAGGGCGGATTGAAACGCCTGCATGTAAAGCCAGTCGCCGGCGAGCACGCAGGTATGGTTACCCCATTGCACGTTGGCCGAAGGCCGTCCGCGCCGGCTCTGCGCCATATCAATGACATCGTCATGAACCAGCGTTGCGGCGTGGATCATTTCCACCACTGCGCCCAACTGGATAGCCATATCGCCCGCTTTGCCCGAAAAACGCGCGCACAAAAGCAGCAGGGCAGGCCGGAGGCGTTTACCACCACTTTGCTGCAGGTAACGGCTGATAGTAGTTACAGTCTCAACGGAGGCTACGGATTCAACGTCGATTGCCTTTTCGACCAGAGCAAGGTCTTCACGAACGAGATCGAAGATCTCGAACGCAGAGAGTACCGGCCCAATCCGTTCAGTTTCCATGGGAAACCCCAGTGTATCCCCTCGCATTTGGTGGCGCAAACCGGGCCTGCAGGCACAGGCGGTCGAAGTTGGCGGCCGTGAGTTCGGCGATATGTTCCGGGGTGGTGCCGCGCACTTCGGCCAGGCGTCTGGCTGTTTCCGTCATAAACGCCGGTTCGTTCCGTTTGCCGCGATGGGGAATGGGCGCAAGGTAGGGGGCGTCGGTTTCGATCAGCAGGCGTTCATCCGGTACGATTCGAGCGGCCTCGCGCATGGCTTCGGCAGTCTTGAAGGTGATGACACCACCGAAACTGAGGTGGAAACCGAGCGCCAGGGCTTCTTCTGCCTGCACGGAATCGCCGGAGAAGCAGTGCATGATACCGCCTGCAGTCAGCGGAGTTTCGCGCACCACGGCCATGGTGTCATCCCAGGCTTCGCGGGTGTGGATGATAATGGGCAGTTTCAGTTCCCGCGCCAGTTTTAGCTGGGTTGAAAAGACCTCGCGCTGCGCTTCGCGGGGAGAGAAATCGTAATGATAGTCGAGCCCAATCTCACCGAAGGCCACAACTTTCTGATGCGCGGCAAGTGCCCGAAGATCGTCAAAAGTTTGCGGGGTGGCTTTGGCAGCATCGTGCGGATGCACTCCGATAGACGCAAGCACCTGCGGATAGCGTTCTGCCACACGAACCGCGCAGTCAATTCCCGGCGGCCCGTCGCCTGTGCCGATGGTGAGAATCCGTGTGACCCCGGCGGCCAGGGCGCGTTCGATTACAGTGTCCAGGTCGTCGGCGAAACGCTTGTCATCCAGATGGCAGTGGGAATCGGTGAACACTTACTTGAGTCTGGCTCCCACGGGAACGTCTTCGAGGAAACCGGCGAGCACCGGGTTGCCACCTTCAAGCGATGCGGCAACAACCATGCCGTTTGATTCAATGCCCCGCATCTTGCGCGGTTGCAGGTTGGCGACAATCACAATCTTGCGGCCAGCCAGCTTTTCCGGTTCGTAAAAAAGCGCGATACCGGCGAGGATGGTGCGCGGTTCCGGTTCACCGATATCCACTTTCAGGTGCAGCAGTTTGTCGGCACCTTTGAGTCGTTCGGCGCTGACCACCAGACCGACGCGCAGATCGACTTTGCCGAAATCTTCCACTGCGATTTTCTCGGAAGGTGGCAGAATCGTGCCTTCAGCAGGTGTCTCGGATTTCGGCTCAGGGGCACGGCCGAGCAGGGTCTGCTGCCGCAGCGTTTCCTGCTCTTCCAGTGCGCGCATCTGGTCGATGGCACTTTTCGCTTCGATACGCGGGAAGACGGGCGCGAGCAGTCCAATGGCCTGGCCCGCCCGTAACTGACCCCAGGCGAGTTCAGCAATGGGAAAAGCTTCGAGCGATTCCGCCATTCCCAGCTGCGCCCAGATATTGAGAGTAGATTCCGGGAGTACCGGATGCAGCAGCACGACTGCGATTCGCAGGGTTTCAGCCGAAGCATAGAGCGCGTTGTCGAGCTGTTGCGGCGCGCCTGGTTCTGTCGATTTCGCCAGTTTCCACGGTGCCTGCTCCACGATGAAGCGGTCAACGCCTGACAGCATGGACCAGATGGCTTCGAGTCCTTTCGAAAATTCAAAGGCTTCAAAACTACGCAGCGCGAGTTCAATCGCCGCGCGGGCGCTGACGGCCAGAGGATGTGCATCATCCAGCTCCGGCGTTGAAATCAGGCCTTCGCGATACTGCTTGATCATGGCGAGCGTACGGCTGGCCAGGTTGCCCAGGCCATTGGCGAGTTCCGAATTGTAACGGCCGACCAGAGCGTCGTAACTGAAGCCGCCATCCTGCCCGAACACGATCTCGCGGAACAGGAAATAGCGCAGGGCTTCCATCCCCATCACCTGGCGGATGGGGTCTGTGCGCACAATGTTGCCGCGCGACTTGCTCATTTTGTCGTTTTCAAAGAGCAGCCAGCCGTGCGCGTAGATCTTCTTCGGCAGCGCGACGTCTCCGGCCATCAGAAACGCGGGCCAGAAGACGCCGTGGAACCGCAGGATTTCCTTGCCGATCAGGTGCAGGTCGGCAGGCCACACGCCCGTATCCGTGCCACCCACCGCGGTGATGTAACTGATGAGCGCATCGAACCAGACGTAGGCGGTGTGTTTGCCTTCCAGCGGAATGCCCCAGTTGATGGTGGTACGGGAAATAGACAGATCCTGCAAACCGCCGCGCACAAAGCTGAGAACTTCATTGCGCCGTGATTCAGGCTGGATGAAGTCCCGGTGATCTTCATAATGCTTGAGCAGCCGGTCTGTAAAGGCCGAGAGTTTGAAGAAATAATTCTCCTCGGTAACAGTTTCGGTGGGGCGGCCGCAATCGGGGCAGTTGTCGCCAGGCTGAGCGTCATTCACGTAAAGTTCATCGGAAACGCAGTACTGGCCTGTATAACTGCCTTTATAGATATAGCCGTTGGCGATGCAGCGCTGAAAGAGCCAGCGGACGGTTTCATGGTGCTTCGGATCGGTTGTGCGGATGAAATGGTCGTACTGGATGCCGATGCGGTCCCACAGCGCGCGAAATTCGTTGGAGACGAGCGCGGTGAATTCTTCCGGAGTCTTGCTGGTGGCCTGGGCAGAACGTTCCACCTTCTGGCCGTGTTCATCGGTGCCGGTGGTCAGAGTGACATCAAAACCCTGCATGCGCTTCAGCCGTTTGATGGTTTCGGCGGCGAGCGTGGTGTAGGTGTGGCCGATATGCGGGGCGGCGTTGACGTAATAGATCGGCGTGGTCAGGTAATATTTCATCGTTTGGTCTTTAATAAGTATGCGTGAGCCGCCCCGCTGAGGATCTCTTTGAGCGGCGCACCAGAGGCTGCGGCCAAACGTCGGGCGTCTTCGTATTCGGGCGCGAAGCCGTGCGGAGTCACTTTGATGCGAACCTTGCCGTGCGGAGTTTCCACTTCTATCCATTGGCGGGGCTGAACGCGCCGTTCCGCCTGGTGGAATCGGATACCCAGCGTAGTAGTTTCGCGGAACAGAATCGCAGTCAACTCTTCGCGCTTCTCCGGAGGAGCGATGATTTGCAGCATCACGCCGGGCCGGCCTTTTTTCATCTGGACGGGGATCACCAGGGCGTCAAGCGCACCGCCTTCGAGCAGGCGTTCCAGCGTGTAGGCAATTACCTGGGGTGAGGCATCGTCAATATTGGCCTCGATAACGGAAACGGAGGTGCTTTCGGTGGCTCCGGAGGCTTTGCCGATGAGCACCCGCACTACGTTGGCGTGTTCTTTAAAATCGTGATCGCCTGCGCCATAGCCGATGGCTTCGATGCTCATGGGCGGCATAGTCCCGAATGTTTTCGCGAGCGCCGCCACTACCGCAGCGCCGGTGGGGGTGGTAAGTTCGAGCGCCGGGCCGCGGGCGTAAATGGGTTTGTTTTGCAAAAGCCGCGCGGTGGCCGGGGCGGGGACGGGCAGCATGCCGTGTTCCGTATTCACGGTCCCGCTACCGGTGTTGATCGCCGAACAGTGGACTTCATCCACTTTGAGCAAGTGAAGCGCGAGGCAGATGGCGACGATGTCGCAAATTGAATCCACCGCGCCCACTTCGTGGAAGTGGACTTTCTCGAGCGGGAGGCCATGTATGGCTGATTCAGCTTCGGCAAGAACCTCAAACACCCTGGCGGCGCTGGCTTTGACTGCATCCGGCAGGTTTGCAGACTGGATCATTTTTAGGATGTCAGGCAGATGCCTGTGTTTGGCGGTTTCGGTATTTTTGACACGGAATTTCAGGGCGGCGATCCCGCGCCGCTGCACAGGTTCCCACTCGATTTCGGCGTTGAGCGCGAAGGAATTCAGGGCCTGGGTGATGGTGGCGGTGTCGGCACCCGCATCGGCAAGCGCAGCGGTGAGCATGTCGCCAGCCAAGCCGGAGAATGCATCGATATAGCAAATAGTCACGGTGACTTCAGTTTACGTGACTATTTTGTGTGCTATCGCTCGAACATGTCTTCGACGCACCGGGCTTTTACCAGCCGGAGGCTGGCGATTTTCAAATCCTGGTGTGGCAGTGCGGCGAGTTGCGCACGTACGCGCGGAGAAATGGATCCAAACCGCTCTTCCACCATACCCATCACGATCTCCATTTGAGCTTGTAGCAGCAGCGGCCCGATCGAGTCATGGTCCATGATGCTTTCCTGAATCGGCATATTCCTCGTCTCCCGTTTCACTTCTTCGCCCAGCTTCCGCAGGCCGGCAATAATCGACAACTCCGCCAGCGCCTCTTCACGCAGTTCAGAAGGTCCCGCAGCGATACGATCAAGCACGCGCCGCACGGCGTCGGGCTCCCGGCCCAACCGGGTGAGAAGCGCAATTACATTATCGCCTGGGTTTTTGCTGGCCAGCAAGAGCTCACCGTCCAGTTCCCGAATGTCGGTGAGGTGGAAGCGGAACACCCCGCCCGGACCCTCGATCTCGTTCTTGATCCTCAGGGTATCTGATCCCACATAAAGCGCGACCTGTCTCGGCAAGCGGCCGTGTCTAAGCGCTGCCGCAAAGGAATATTCGCCCATGCGCAAAGGGAAAGTCGCGTCGTTCTTGCTCTGCAATTCGATATGGATGAGTTCCGCGTCCGCCGTTTCCCCTAACAGATCCACCCGCAAATTCCGTACCAGCGGCGTTTCCACATTCAACCAGCGGAGCGACGAAGCACCGGTAAGCGCGCTCAACAAAACACTTCCAGGTCGCGTCAGGATCTTCTTTAGCGCTACGTCGTATTCATGCCCTTAGCGGGATAGTGCTTCGGCGCCGAATAGCTCTCATCCCGGGCCGACATTTCCCGGCTCCGATTCGAAGTCGCAGCGCCAATCTGAGACGCTTTGCCAGTGATACACGGACGGGCCTTCTTTCGCCATCAAATGTATCCAGCTATTGGCGACCAGTTTCCTGATATCCGTGTTCGCTGCGAGGACACGGTCGATCCGGCCCCGCGGGGCCTCAATCAATACCTGCAGCCGCAGGGGTTCGTGCATCCACTTTGTCCCGTCGTGCAGCGACTGCAGCGGCAGCCCTGTTCTGAGATCGCCTGCGTTGCCTTCCCAGACTCCGAACGTGCCGACAACATTATGGAGCACTTTATTGCCACTGCCAAACAACTGGTTATTCACTGTGGAGCCATAGTATTGAAGATTGATCCAGCTCGCCACCACCAGAGGTGCGGTCAGGATCATGGTTAACACGGAACCATCGGGATCGGATGCGGCGTCATAATCATGCAGAAAAACCCGGCCACCGAGGTTGACGCCGCTGGTCCGGGAACGCGGGGCCGCAATGAATGCCGCGTTGCCCGCAAGGCCCCACTCGGGACGAGTCTCAGACCAGTCCACACTTCGGTGCCGGATTTCCCGGTCGAGGCGGCGCGCGGGAAGTGATCCGGCGATGTTCAAAGACCGGCTGCGCTCGCGCCGTGCCTCACCGGACGCGGCTGTGAGCCACCGCTCGATTTCTGCACGCTGCTGCGGCGGGATTTGGTCCGCGTCATAGAGCACAACATCGTCCGTGGTGGTTGTGTGGAGTCCGGCGACGAAGCGCGTATCAGCGGGAATCGTGACGCCGCGCGAGATCAGGCACTGCCGGATCTCGCGATCATTCAACAGGCTGACCGCAAAACGGGCATTCACATCTCCCTTGTGTCCGCCGCAGGCACCACAATCGAGACTGGAACCGTACGGATTGTTTTCTGTACGGCTGCCGTGCCCGCACACCAGCACCACCCGGGCCAGGCGGCTGGCGTCGAGACTCATGTTCTTGAGTGCCCCGGCTGCGAGGTCCACTTTTTCAGCCAGCGGGATTAGCCATGAAAGCGACGGTATGGGTTCCGGGACTCCGTGATCAGGGAATAGCCGGCCCAACATGCGCACACCGAACCAAATTCCCGAGGCTTCCACGGAAGGAAAAGCTCCTGCTGCGGAACTGCGAACACTCTGCCACGCAGCAGCTATCCGCTGGCCAAATCGCTGGAGGCTGGATTCTGCTTGTCTGCCGCGCAACGTGTATTTCGGTGATAGCAGGACGGGGCAGAGGGCGGCATCCGCCAGTTGAACCGGCATGCCGAAGAAGCCGGCGAAACCGAGGGTTTCAATCGCTGTGGACTGCGACTCCAACGCACGGCGGTAGACCTCTGAACGGACATCAATGCAGAATATCGCTTGCAAGGACTTCCGCCCCAGCTCAACAGGTGCAGGTGGCTGGCTCAATTTCCGAAGGAGCCGGGACCGGAAGGCGTGTTCCAGAGCCAGTTGTGCGACGTGTTTTGCCGCCCGCGCACCGCTGTCGGTGGTTTGACCGCTCTGCACGCTCCAACAGTGTTCAGGCCGCAGCAGCGCGGTATCGTAAACCAGCCGGATGGCCAGAAGCTGAGGGAGCAGCGGCTCGCTGTTTAACGTACGGTCCCGACAGGCGGCATACGCGCTCCAGCCATACACAGTCATCAATTCGCGGTGCAGGAAGTCTGTGGTGATCTCTCCAGGCAGGTCAAGGCGTTCAAGTGCCCAGTCGATGACTTCGCCAGCAGAATCCGGCAGTTGTTCGGCCAGCCGCCGGAAAGCGGGGATACCGGCGATCTCCGGATTTGCATCGATGGCGGCGGCCTGCCTCCAGGCTTCATAAAGCGAGAGGTTCCGCCAGGGCATCTCCCACAAACTCTGGCACGAATCGAACCATGCGGCGCACCATTTGGAGATTTCATCTGTAATGAAACCGGCCCAGTTGCTGCCGGTAGTTTGATCCAGCCAGTCGGCCACAGTCAGCAATTGCGGGGTTGTCTGCTTCGACTGGAGCCGTTCGGTGAGCCATTGGCAAGGGTTCGCGGGAACGGCAGGGCTGTCGGTGGCGTACAGCGCCAAGAGAATGTCGTCGTCCGTTATCGCCCCGGTGCGGAGCTGTTCAACGTACCACGAGGCGTCCATGAAGATACCTCTGTGCGCCACTCTTTCGAGCAGTTCCGAAGCTTCGGCAAAGGCTACGCCGCTGAGTCCCATGAAGGGATTGACAGCCACAAAATTCTGGAGCGGCCAGAGCGGTGCAATGCGTTCACAGGCTGCCTGGACAGCGGAAAGCTGCCCAGCTTCACGCGAGGGCGAAAGAGATGGTGCGGTCATTGAGTTTTCTCTTGAGGCCAGATGGCCAGCGTCAACTGATTCGCCAGAGTGTTGAAATAAAAGCCATTTCGGGCGTGGACATAGAGTCGGGTACCGAACCGGGTACGGGAAAGCTGCGTGAGCTGCACTTGCGCCGCCAGAGCCAGGGAAAAAACCGCGAACACAATTAACGAAATGCCTGTGTGATTCCAGCCGACAGGGCGCACGATAAAAGAAGCGGCCCGTTCGAGGGAAAAGTAAGCTGTGGCGAAAAATGCACCAGGCAGAAGGCCGAACACCATCAGCCAGACACCTGTTCCCGGGCTCCACACGGTCCACAGCATCTGGGCGAGCGCAAGGGCGAAGACGCCGCTGAGCAGCGGTTGATCCGTCAGTGAGGTACCAAACACGGTTGACGCGGCAAGGGTAATTGCGCCACTCCAGCAGAGACCTGCCAGAACCGCCGTCGCACTCAATGGGTTGCTCTGCGGCCGCGGGCGGGCCGACACAACGCTGCCGGACGAAAGAAACGCATGAGCCTTGTAAAACGAATGGGCGACAAGGTGCAGCAAAGCGAGGTGAAAAGCTCCCAGGCCGCATTCGAGCATCATGAAACCCATCTGGCCCACGGTGGAGAAAGCGAGACAGCGCTTCACGCTGGTCTGAGTCCACATGATGACGGAGGCAAAGAGTGCCGTGAAGGCGCCGAACAGAGTCAGGATGAGCATGGCACCGTGCGAGAGCGAAATCAGCGGACTCAGTTTGATGACCAGAATCCCGCCGGCATTTATGATGCCCGCGTGCATCAAAGCTGAAACCGGCGTGGGTGTTTCCATAGTGTCCGGCAGCCAGCTGTGGAAGGGGAACTGGGCGGATTTCAGCAGCGCCGCGACAGTCAGCAGCACGCAGACCGCACTGACAGAAGTCGGCAGATGTTCCGGCCCTGCAGCGCGCAACTGGTCTGCTGCGGCAAGAATCTGCCGAAAATCCCAGGTATGGAAGCTGCGCCATGTGGACGCCAGCGCGCCCACCAGACTGGCATCGCCCAGCCGGCTGATCAGAAACTTCTTTCTCGCAGCCAGCAGAGCTCCGGGGCGCTCCCTGTAAAACTCCAGAAGCTGATTAAGACCGAGGCTGGTGGCACTCCATGCCAGGGCGAGAAGCAACAGGTTTTGTGCCAGAATCAGGCCGCAGACACAGCTTCCCGTGACGCAGAGCCAGGCCGTGAACCGTGCCTGCCCCGGGTCTCCCTGCAGGTAGCGGCGGGCGTAACGGCACACGACATAAAACAGCAGCGTGGTGAGCGGCAGCAGGACGGCCGTCAGCCTGTCGCACAGCACTGCTGAGCCTGCGGCGGCCAGGAAACATGCCCCGGCGTATACTTCACCGGCTGCGGCCGCTCCGCTCCCTTTGCTTGCTGTGTTTGCCCCCGGATTGCTCATATAACGCAAGAGTAGCGAAGAAGCAGTCGTTCATTCCAATAGATGTTTTATATCAATTGGTTCTGTTTAGAATATGAATTATGATTTTGAACTATCATCATCTGAGGTATTTTTGGGCCATCGCCCATGAAGGCAGCCTGACGAAGGCGGCGGCAAAGCTGAATGTTGCGCAGTCAGCTCTCAGTACCCAGTTGCGCAGGCTGGAAGAAGACACAGGGCATCCGCTGTTCGTTCGCAGGAACCGGGTTTTGGCGCTGACAGAGGCGGGGCACGTGGCGTTGCAGTACGCTGATTCAATTTTTCGGGCTGGTGAGGAACTGGTGGATACGCTGCAGCACCGTTCGCGCAAGGCCCGCCAGGTGCTCCGAATCGGCGCGGTGGCAACGCTGTCCCGCAATTTCCAGTGGGAATTTCTGAAGCCGCTGCGGAGCCGGCGGGATGTGGAACTGGTGCTAAGGTCGGGCAGCCTCCGGGATCTGATGCTGCAGCTGCGCACCCATTCGATTGATCTGGTGCTGTCGAACCAGGCCGTAAAGCGCGACGGGGACAGTGGTCATCAGAGCCATCTTCTGGACGAACAGCCAGTAAGCCTGGTCGGGCGGCCACGCGCCGGACAGAAAAAGTTCCGGTTTCCCGAAGATTGTTGCAATACGCCGCTTCTGTTGCCGAGTCTGGACAGTGATCTCCGCGCGGCGTTCGACCTGATTCTCGACCAGGCAGGTGTCCGGCCGCTGATTGCGGCAGAGGTGGACGATATGGCCATGTTGCGCGTGCTGGCGCTTAGAACCACGGCGGTGGCTCTGGTCCCCCGGGTAGTGGTGCAGGATGAACTGCGTTCCGGGGCTCTTGTTGAACGCTGCAGGCTCTCGTCGGTTCGCGAAAGTTTTTATGCCATTACGCCGAGCCGTACTTTTCCGAATCCGCTGGTTCGAGACCTGCTTTCGCGCGCTATGCGGCCGCGATAGACTGGAACTCGTTCCGCGACTGGCGAAACGGTTGTAACCCATTTAAGGAGCTTCCCATGCGACGTGTCACTCTTTCCGCCTCTTTACTCTGCTTCGCCATCGGCGCTTTCGCCCTTCCCGTGGCGGCGCAGACTTTCCCCTACGACCACATTCATGTGAACGTACCCGATCCTGCTGCCGCCGCCAACTGGTACGAGAAGAACTTCGGCGGCAAGCGCATTACAGAGGCTCCGGACCGCATCATGTACGGCAGCACGCGCTTCATGTTCCTTAAGAAAGCGGATGCCAAACCCAGCAGTGGCAGCGCCATCGATCACGTTGGTTTTTCCGTTACCGACGTCGACGCCAAGATGAAGGAACTGGAGGCAGCCGGCGTCAAAATCGTCTCCCCCGTGCGCGACGTCCCTGGCCTTTTCAAGCTCGGGTTTGTCGAAGATCCCTGGGGCACGCGTATTGAAATTGTCCAGGATCCGGAACTGCTTGGTTTGCACCACCTCCACATGCGCGGACCTGACACCGATGCGGTTTTCACCTGGCTGCTGGCGAAGTTTGGCGGTCAGAAAATGCAGTTGAAGGGTCGGCTCGACGGGATCAAATACAGCGCTTCCGGTTTTAGCGATGTCTGGATTCTGGTGCAAAAGGGTGACGCGGAACCCAGTGACGGACATGCTATTGACCACATCGGCTGGCGTTCGAATGGCGATTTGAAAGCGACCATCGATGGCCTGCGTGCCAAAGGTGTCACGATAACCAGCGAACCCCGCCCGTTACCTCTGCCGAACGGCCCGACAATTAATTTCTCCTACGTTGCCGGACCCGCTGGCGCGAAAATTGAAATCGTCGAACGCCCCGGCCTCAAACCCGGCCAATGAGCAACCTGCGGTAATGGAGTATAATCTGGAGGATGGCAGTATTAAGCAAGCCTCTCAACATCAAAGACGCTGAAGTCTACCAGCTCGCCAGAGAGCTGGCTGGAATCACCGGCGACTCGCTCACGAACGCAGTGCGACATGCCCTCCGCGAACAAGTGGAACGGGAGCGTAAAACTCGCGTTGACTCTCTGTGGCTGGAACGTCTGCGTGAAATTTCAGACAGATGTGCGGCGCGTCCGGTGATTGACGCCCGGTCAGACGACGAATTGGGCGGATACGACGACCAGGGTTTGCCCTCATAGCCATGGTGATCGACACTTCCGCCCTTGTGACCATATTGCAGGCTGAACCTGAGCGCGAACAGATGCTTGCGGCGATAGCCCGTGATCCGACAAGACTGATTTCGGCCCTGACTGTTGTGGAAGCGGGTATGGTTCTCGAAGGCAGGTTCGGTCCCGATGCGGGCGCAGATCTCCAGCTGTTTTTGAGGGAAGCGGGCCTCGAAGTTGTAGCGCTTGATTCACGGCAGGCTGCCGCAGCTCTGAACGGGTGGCGCAGATATGGCAAGGGACGCCATCCGGCCCAGTTAAATATGGGCGACTGTTGTGTATATGGTTTGGCGAAGGCAACAGGTGAACCAGTCCTCGCTAAAGGCACCGATTTTCCTCTGACCGATCTCGCACGCGTTCCGTGGGAATCGCCCGCCTGAAAAGTAGTTACTCCGGCCCAAACGCCAGCAACACATTGCCAGGCACGCCGCCATTACGCGGATAACCGGAATTCACAAACACCATCCCGTTCACAACCACTGCACCCGGCCCGTCAATTGACCCGCCGCGCGCCTTGATACCGTTCACAGTATCGAAATCTTTCATCGTGTTGTAGTCCCACAACACCTTGCCGCTTTCCACCGAATACGCGCGAATATGCCCGTCCGTGGAACTGGCAAATACCACCCCGGGAATCTCTGAAACCGCGCCCGGCTGTGATGGACTGCAACCCAGCGGCGCACCCTCCGGGCAAGGTGTCGAAGCCACCTGCCACTCCTGTTTTCCATCTGCCACCCGCAGCGCCGTCAGGCCGCCGCCGGTTTTCGGATCCAGCAGCGAACGGCGCGGGTCATTCGGATTGGTTTGCCGCAATCGTTTGATATCTGAAACGGCTGCAAACACACGCTGCCCGTCTGTTGCCATGCCCCATTGCACGCCCCCGTTAGTACCGCCCACGCCCACTCGCGTTTGCCACACAACCTCGCCTTTTTTCGCAGGATCAAGAGCCCAGACAATCCCCGATTTCTGGCCCGCAAGGATCAACTCCCTGCCCTCGGAAGACCGCGTCAGAATCGGCGAAGAACCGAAGTCGAAATCGGGTCCGCAGGCGGTGGTACCAGACGCCACGCCACCCGCGCACGCCGCGCTGAACACATCCGCTGCTGAGACCTGGCGTGACCACGCGATCTTGCCTGTTGCCATATCGAGGGCAACTACAGCGTCACTCAAGTCCGTCGCCGGTGCCGAATAGTTGTCGCCTGTCGCGATATAGAGAAGGCTGCGCTTCGCGTCGACAGTGGGCGCAGACCACACACCCACACCGGACGGCCCGAAATTCGCCGTCCCGCGCGGACTCTTGCCGTTCTCGACAGGCACACCTGTCATATAAGTCTTCCACAACTGCTTGCCATCGCTGATGCGCAACGCCACCACGCTCCCGCGGAACGTGCAGCAAGCGTAACCTGCATCGCCGGCGCGAGTTTCCTCCCACGAAGCCACTGGAATATAGACAGTTCCGTCATGCATCGCAGGCCCGCCGGTAAGGCGGGTGGAATCGTGCATTTCCACATGAACTTTCCATAGCAACTTGCCGGTTTCCGCTTCGACGGAATAAAACCAGCCCGTCATATCGCCGAACAACAGCGTATGGCGGGTTCCACGGGGTGCATCCAGGAGCGGCGCAGCCAGGATGGACGACCGCACAGGCCCGTTGGCCTGGAACACCCATTGCAGACAGCCTGAGTCCGCGCGCATGGCATGAATCAGGCCGGCCGCGCTGCCCACGAAGACTTCGTTATCGATCACCGTTGGCGCGGCGAAGGCGGTGACATCACCATCGAACCCAAACGCCCATTTCAGTTTGAGGCCGCGCACCTGGTCAATATTCAAGCGCGCCGCGTCGCCCGTTTGAAAGCGGGAATTGCTCCCGGCGCCGCTGCCCGAAGCCCCGCCATCAGGACTCCAGCCATTCCACGAAGCCGCAGGGGTTGCTGCCAGTTTGACGGAGCGGTCGGCACAGAACGCCGAGGCTGGCGGCGCGCCTGCAGATGCTGTTGTTCCGAGAAAGGACGCGACGGCCATACGGTCATCCCGGCTCATGGTGAAAGCAATGGACATCATGGCTCCGGAATCAAGCGTCCGGAGGATTCGGGAGGAAGGCATCTTCTGTAGCGCCTCCCTGTGCGGAATGCGGTCGCTGGTCTGTTCATGACATCCGGAACATCGTTTCTGATATACGGCATCGCCGGTTTCAGCCGTCAAAACAGGGGCCACGGCGGCCACAAGTGGCAGCAGGAATGAGTAGAACTTCATTGGCCGCACAGTATCACAGCGAGGGAGAATCTTCAAACACCAGTGCATTTGTCGTCCACTGGATGTAGAATGTGCTACGAAGGATCGGGAATCCGGCGGGAGCGAATAGCGCTGTCAAACGCCAGGGTACCCGGGAGGTTTCGATGAACAGCAGAGCTCTTTTCGGAGCGGTAATCAGGGTACGCCATCTGGCGCTGCCCGCCGCCGTCGTTCTCGGTTTCCTGACGCCCGTTGCTCAACAGGCGCAGACAGTTCCGGCTCCCGGCGACATCACTTTCACCAAAGACATCGCGCCCCTGCTACAGCGCAGTTGCCAGAACTGCCATCATCCGAACAGCGTTGCGCCCATGTCGCTTGTGACGTATGAAGATGTGCGCCCCTGGGCCAAGTCGATCAAGGCGCGGGTCAGCATGGGACCCCACGGTGGACTGATGCCACCGTTTTTTGTCGAAAAAGATATTGGTATCCAGAAGTTTAAAGAAGATCCTTCTCTGAGTGAGGAAGAGATCGCGATGATCGGCAAGTGGGTCACCAATGGTGCGCCGCGCGGCAAGCCGGGTGACATGCCGAAGCCGCTCAACTTTGAAGAATCAGATAACTGGACCATCGGCGAACCGGATCTGGTTGTCAAATCCAAGGAAGTTACCGTAGTTGCTGTCGGTCCAGACCAGTGGGGCGATGTGGGTCAGATCCCCACCGGGCTCACCGAAGACCGCTATGTCTCGGCGCTTGAGGTCAGGGAGATCAATGATGTTCCCAAGTCCGGCCCGGTGAAAACTGTCGGGGGCCGCTTCGTGTTCCACCACATGACTTACACGAGTATCGTGCTCACTGCCGGCGGCGGAGAAGCCAACGGCACAACCTGGCCCATTCACGAAATCGGGCGCAACGCGGATCTTTTCCCCCCGGAGGCCGGCAGACTTCTTTCCGCTGGTTCTGTGCTCGCGCTCACTGCGGGCCATATCCATTCGAACGGTCGTGTGACGAAATCGCACCTCGAATTCGCCTTCAAATTTTTTCCCCGCGGCTATAAACCGACTTACAAAAAATCGAACATCATTTTGGGTAACGGCAACGACCTTGACGTGAAGCCGAACATGGCGAAGCAGGAACTTCATTCCTATGCGACGCTTACTGAACACACCAAAATTATTGCGTTTGAGCCTCACCTGCATGCCCCTGGCGTGCGTATGTGTCTGGAAGCGATTTGGGGTTTAAATATCCAGACCCTGAGTTGCGTTGGCTATGACCATAACTGGGTCAAACAGTATGTTTACGATGACGATGCCGCGCCGCTGCTGCCGAAAGGCACCATCGTTCATCTGGTTGGTTTCCTCGACACTACGGCTGCCAACAAGAATCCCGCTGACGCCCGTAACTGGGCGGGTGGCGGACGCCGCTCCATCGCCAACATGTTTATCGACCTTGGCTATTCAGTCTCGCTGACTGAAGAGCAGTTCCAGGCAGAGATGGCAAAGCGCCGGGCCAAAATGAAAAACCGCAACGAATTTGATATTGGCTGCCCCCTTTGCTGGGCTCCGCCGGTTCAGCCGCAACAGGCTTCTGGAGCAGCCGGGACGGGAAATTGATGAGTCTGAACGGTATTTTTTTTAAGACGTTACTTGGTGTGATTCTCATCCAGGCGGTCGCCCTTCAACCGGCGGCCGCCCAGATGAGGTTTGCCTACACCAAAGGGCAGATTATCGAACCGGCCTATGAAGGCTGGATGAAAAATGCAGATGAATCCTACACGCTGTATTTCGGCTATATGAATCCGAACTGGGACCAGCAGTTTGACGTCCCTGTCGGCCCGGATAATCGGATTGAACCAGGTGGACCGGACCAGGGCCAGCCCACGCATTTTTATCCCCGGCGAAATCCTTTTCTGTTTACCGTCAAGGTGCCGAAAGACTTCGGGACGAAAGAACTGATCTGGACCCTGACGACGAACGGTAAAACCGAAAAAGCGTACGCGTCGCTGAAGGAAGATTACCTGATTGATCCCCAGGTCATTTCCACCGAAGTGGGTGGAGACATGGGAAGCCTGCGCGATGAACTCCGTTACAACATTCCTCCGGAGCTGGAAGTAAAAGGCGAAACAAAGATCACGGTCAAGGCGGGAGAACCCTATACGCTGGTTGCCCTCGCCGGAGACCCTGATAACCTGCCTGCGCGCCGCGACGGCAAGCCCCAGCCCCTGCACCCGGGAAAACCTGCTATGGCTGCGCCTGACAAGAAGCCTGCGGCACCAGCGCGGGCGGCTGCGTCGCTAAATTCAGCGGTAGCTATCTACCGGCCTCCGTCATCGGTTGTGGCGTCAAGCGGCCCCGGTTTGCGATTCTCGTGGACGGTCTATCGTGGCAAAGCGGCGGCGGTAACATTCAGTCCGGATCAGATGAAGACATATCAGGATTCGCGTTCGTATGCGAATTCCCCCTGGTCTCCGCCGTACACCATCCCCGAACCACCACCAAACGGTGAGTGGATAACGAAGGCAACGTTTGATGAACCGGGTATCTATGTGCTGCGGGGCATAGCTAGTGACGGGTCGATGTTTACGTATCAGAACGTGACGGTAACTGTCACGAAGTAGGCGGGTGGACCGGCCCGGGCCGCATCCGGTCCCCTGACCGGATCGGTTATTTTATACAGAGGTTAGCGATATTATCTAAAAAAGATAATATCGCTAATGTTGCTATAATCAGCCCATGGACCCTGTGACCAATCCCTATTCGCCCGGTGCAGGCAGTCCGCCCCCCGAACTGGCAGGAAGAGACAAGCTGCGGGAGCAGGTTCGGGTCGCCATAGCACGAATCCGGCTCGGTAAAGGGGCAAAAAGCGTCCTCATGGTTGGGTTGCGCGGCGTCGGAAAAACTGTACTACTTGATCGCATGAGAACCGATGCCGAGGAATTTGGGGCTTACACCCTGCGCATAGAGGCACCGGAGAACCGCTCTCTTCCAGCGCTGCTCGCGCCCCAGTTGCGTCTGGTTTTGCTCCGCCTCAGTCGTGTTGAGGCGGCTAAAAAATTTGCCCAGCGAGGGCTGCAGGCACTCGCCGGATTCGCCAAAGCCCTCAAGTTCAAATACTCAGACATAGAAGTGGGCGTGGATTTCGAGCCGGAGGCAGGGTTAGCAGACAATGGTGATCTCGAAGTTGACTTGACCGCTCTGCTTGAAGAAGTTGGACTCGCGGCGCGTAACGCGGGTACAGTGGTCGTTATTTTTATCGACGAGCTTCAGTATCTCGACCGTGACCAATTTGCGGCCCTCATATCGGCGCTCCACCGGTGTGCTCAAAGCCGGTTGCCCCTGACTGTAGTCGGTGCCGGGTTGCCTCAATTGAGAGGGTTGGCCGGCAATGCGAAGTCATATGCCGAAAGGCTGTTTGACTATCCAATGATCGGTGCACTCGAACCCGATGAAGCAGAAATCGCCATCGTCAAACCGGCGAATCATGAAGGTGTTCAATTTACCCGTGAAGCGGTAGACGGGATCATCGCGGCCACACACGGATATCCATACTTTCTACAGGAATGGGGCAAACATACGTGGGATGTCGCCACGCAGAATCCGATCACGGGCAACGATCTTGCAATAGCGTCCGTTGAAGCAATTGCGGCGCTGGATGAGAGTTTCTTTCGGGTGCGTTTTGATCGTCTCACTCCTGCCGAAAAGAAGTATTTGCGAGCAATGGCGGAACTTGGCCCGGGGCCTCACCGCTCGGGCGATATTGCGCAGACGTCAGGTAAGAGTGTCAACTCTCTGGGGACGGTTCGACAGAACCTTATTACTAAAGGAATGATCTGGAGTCCAAGCCATGGTGACACCGCATTCACGGTACCTTTATTCGATGAGTTTATGAGGCGAATCATGCCCGGTCTGGAATGGAAGACAGACTAAACCTGTACCAACCGACTTACTTCGTCTCAATCATCCCGCTGGTATTGCGCTTCGGTACAAACCCCACCGGGATCTTCGCGATCACCTTCATCGTCTTGTTGTCGATAACATCCGTCGTATCCGTACCTGCGCACCCGACATACATATTCTTCCCGTCCGGGGGAATCGTCAGCCACTCCGGATGCGAACCCACCTGCACAATCTTGACTAACTTATAGTCGGGCAGGGAATAGGCAGCAGCGTAATCATAGTACTTACTCGTACTCCACAGCGTCTTGCCGTCATTCGTAATAATCAGGCCATGGGCGGGAGCGCCCTGTATCCCGTCGGTTTCACGGTCCATCCCCGGAACATCCGGCAGTGTAACCCGCCGGGTTTCCTTCTGAGTGGCAAAATCCGCCACCACAAATCCATGGAAATTTGACAACTGGAAAATCATTTCTTTAGTCGAACCATCCGGATTAGTCGTGAAGATCATCGGACGAATTCCGCTGGTCTCTTTCCACGACCACGCCACCGTATCAGTTGTAGTATCAATCGCGGTAATCACACCCGTCGCAACTGACCCAGACACCGCATACTTGCCGTCAGGCGTCACATAAACGTTATGTATCGCTCCCTGCACCGGGACTGACTTGATATTCATCATCGTGGCCGTGTCAATCACATCCACCGCGCCCGGCTGTTGGGCGATCCCCACATAAACCTTGCGCCCGTCCTTCGTCACTGCGAGATTATTCGGCCGTCCACTCAGCAGAACTTTCTTAATGACCTTCAGTGTCTTCGCGTCAATGGCGTCCATGGTCCGAGTGGCTTCTTCAGTTACATAAATGCGCCTGCCATCCGGCGAAATCACCGTGCCGTGCGGTACTTCAATGCCCTCGATGACGCCGACCACTTTATTCGTAGCCGGATCAATCACGTGGATGTTGTCGCCCGCCGCGTTGGTCTGAATCACACGGGCCTTCATGGCTGCAGACAGAGGCAGCACCGCAACCAGTGCCCCGAACAAAACGTATTTACTGATCATTGCGCTTTTTCTCCCTGAATCCAGGCTGTGATTGTTTTAATATCAGCGTGATCGCGCGTCGGCCAGAATTTGCCGCCCGTATGTGTCGGATCGCCGCCTTCCCTGGTCGCCAGCGGATGCAGCACCAAACGGCTTGTCGCCGCATCGCCAGGCGTTACCAGCTTCGAAACCACGGCGAAATTGGCCCGCGACTGTTCTTCACTCCACACCGTCGTGCCTTCCTTCAAAGGCTGCAGGCGCAACCGGGACGCCATCCGCGAATGGCAGCTTGCGCATGCATTACCCGTTCCTTCGGTCGCTGCCCGTTCTTTCAGAAAAATGGGTTCCACGTTCTTACGGTAATAGCCGTAGTCAAGGGCTGCGGCACCCGCCACGGGCGCAGTTGTGGAAGACCCTGTCCTAACCCAGGCCGCCAGAATCTGCCACTCCGGATCGCTCTGGGATTTGAAATGTTTTCCGCCTGCGTGAAACGGATCGCCCCCGGCTTCTTTCGCCAGGGGGTGCATCAGCATCCGGCTGGCAGTCGGCTCGCCCGGGACAACCAACGTTTTCCAGGCATCGAAATTCTTGCGCGACTGCTCTTCGGTCCAGGTTTTTGCACCGGGCGCAAGTTCCTGTACGCGTGGAGCCTGGTTGTCATGGCAATCAATGCAGAGCGCATGTCCGGGTCTTTTCGCAGTAAAAATCGGCTGCACTTTATCGCGGAAAAACTCATAATTCACGCCTGCGGGGGCAGGCGCCTGCGCGAGCAAAAGTGGACCGCCCACGAGCGGAAGAAGGAATCTTGTGAACCGGAAGCTGGCTTTCATACCGTGCCTGACTTTAGTACAGTGCTGTTGCAGTGTCAATAACAGGCCCGCTGCCGGCCTGAAAATGCGTATATGATAGACACGAACAGGAGAACCTCGAAATGCGGACAAAACGAATCGGCCGGTGTGTGCTGGCGGCAGCCCTCGCTGCAGGATCTGTGGCCACAGCCAGTGCGCAGTCAGCACCTAAGGCCGCGAACGTGTCGCAGGTAACGTTCAACAAGGACGTTGCTCCCATTTTCCAGCGCGCTTGTCAGAACTGCCATCGCGCAGACAGCATCGCTCCCATGTCCCTGCTCACGTATAAAGACGCACGACCCTGGGCAAAATCGATCCGCCAGAAGGTCTCCCGGCGCGAAATGCCACCCTGGTTCATCGATAAAAACATCGGCATCCGCAGCTTTAAAGACGACCCATCACTGACAGATAAAGAAATCGCAACGGTTTCCGCGTGGGTTGACGCCGGTGCGCCTGAAGGCCTCGCCGCCGATGTGCCGCCCGCCCGCACGTTTGAGAGCGCCGATGAATGGCATATCGGCAAGCCGGACATGATCGTTTCCATGCCTGTCGCATTTACCGTGAAGCCCGAAAATTCTGACTGGTGGGGTAACTTCACTGTGGATGCCGGACTTACCGAGGACCGCTATCTGAAGGCTGTGGAAACCAAACCCTCTTCGGGCGGCGGCTTGAAAGTTGTTCATCACGCGGTCACAAGCCTGGTTTATGACGATGGCACTCCTGGCGGCGGCACGCTGAATGAATACGCAGTGGGTAAGAATGGTGATGTGTACGCTGAAGGCTCCGGCAAGCTGATCAAGGCGGGCGCGAAGATCAACTTCAACATGCACTATCATGCGGTGGGCACGCCCATCACAGACCGCAGTCAGGTCGCATTCGTGTTCTATCCAAAAGGCTATGTTCCGAAGCATGTGATGAACACCATGCTGACGCCGATGAACGATGATCTCGACATCCCCGCTGGTGCGGATAACGTGCGTTCGGATGCGTATTTCAAGCTGGAGAAACCTTCGCGCCTGACCAGTTACATGCCGCACATGCACAATCGCGGCAAAGCCCAGTGCCTTGAAGCGATCTATCCCAACATGATCACCGAGACTCTCAGCTGCGTGAATCGGTATAACTTCGGCTGGCAGATTGTTTACAACTATGCCGACGATGTGGCCCCGCTGCTTCCCGCCGGCACCATCATGCACACCATTTCATGGCACGATAACTCGGCAAAAAATCCCTGGAATCCCGATTCCCGCAACTGGGTGGGCTTCGGCAACCGCACGAGTGACGATATGTCGCGTTCGTGGCTGAATTATTACTACATGAGTGACGACGAATTTAAGAAAGAAGTCTCGGCACGGAAAGCCGCCAAAGCGGTGCTGTCCAGCCAGCGCTAATAAATGATGACGACGTTTGTTTCCAAATGGGTGCTCTGTTGCGCCACGGTGGCGGGACTGTTGCTGGTCTGCCCTCAGCTGTCAACCGCACAGATTCAGAATGCAGCAGGGCAGAATGTAGTGCCTGTGTACGAAGGCTGGGAACACAATCCGGATGGCAGCTTCAATATGGTTTTCGGTTACATGAACCGGAACTACGAAGAGCAGCTGGATATCCCGCCCGGCCCCAACAACAATATTTCGCCGGGCAATCCGGACCAGGGTCAGCCGACGCATTTCTATCGCCGCCGTCAGCAGTTCGTCTTCAAAATTAAGGTACCGAAAGACTGGGGTAAAAAAGATCTTGTGTGGACACTGGCCTCACGCGGTCTGCCCGCCGAAAAGGCCTATGGCACGCTGGCCCCTATTTGGGAACTGGGCAACCTGGTCTACCAGGAAAACCGCGGCGGACCCGGCGTCATGAACTGGCCTGAAGAGCCTAATGAAGCGCCCTCGGTGGAGATGGTCGGGTCTTTACAGCGCACCATTACGCTGCCCGAAACGCTCACCCTCACGATTCAGGTTTCCGATGACGGGCACCCGAAACCGCGTCCGCGCCGGGCTGGCGTGGTGAATGTGATTCGTGATTCCGACGGCGCCATCATCTCCGGTGGAGCGGCTTCTGAATCAGTGATGCCGGTCAAGGAAAGCCCCTTGTCGCAGGCCGTCGTAAAGCTCGATTCGGGAGTTCGCCTGGGAGTGAACTGGGTGCTTTATCGCGGCCCCGCGCCGGTCATGTTTGCCCCGATGCATGTAGCGGTGGTGATGGTTCCGCCTCCGGGGGCTGAGATCAAAGCTGAGCGCCTCAATGGCGATGCGACTACGAAAGTCACTTTCATGGAGCCGGGCACATACCGCCTGCGCGCCTATGGGGACGATGGCGTCCTCGCGACCCCCATCGACGTCAACGTTACCGTACTGACTCCGCGCTAGGTCTGGCAGCCCAGTGGGGCAAAGTCACAGGCAGCGCCATACTTTGCCATCGCAGCCCGTCGCCCATTCTATATTCAACCAGCACCTGGAGTTCACGGTCAGTGGCAGGCCTAAGGCTTTGTGGATAGCGGCTGCCAGAGATCAATCTTGTTCCCATCCAAGTCATGGATCCAAACATCGTTCAAATCGCAGACTATGCTTACCTTGTCCCTGGTCTCGATCAGGAGGATACGATCACCCTGAAAACCATCATTCCAAGCCGAAAAGCCACACGGAAATATCTACAGACGGAGGCTAATGACCATGAAACTTGATTCAGCCGAAAAAGAGATTCTCGATTCCGTGGAAAAAGGGGAATGGCATTCAGTTGAAGGTCTGAACGAAACGCGCAAACTCTACAGTGGCTATGCAGCGGCAACGTTTCGAAAGGACAAGCGCGTGAACATTCGCATTTCAGGCAAAGGTCTGGAAGCGCTGCAGAAAAAAGCGCTCGAAGAAGACCTGCCCTGCCAGACACTGATTTCAAGTCTCATTCATAAGTTCGCTTCCGGGCGTCTGCCCGGGGTCTAATCTCGTTCTTCGGACCCGGCCTCTCCACACCGGCGACCATTGACACACCAGCCCCTAAACTGCTTAAATATTCAGCAGAGTGAATAAAAATTCACCTACTGTAATCCTATGACCGCAGCGCCCCTAATCCTCAAACTCACCAACCCCGACGTCACCAAAGACCTCGATCTCTCTCCTGCCGAACTCCGCGCCGTCCTCGACCTCGCCGCCGACGTAAAGCGTTCTCCCGGCCTCTATCGTCACTCCCTCTCGGGCAAATCCATCGCTCTGCTCTTCGAAAAACCGTCCCTCCGCACCCGCATGACTTTCGAACTCGCCATCCAGCAACTCGGCGGTTTCTTCGTCGGTTACGAAGGCCTCATCGGCAAACGCGAACCACTGAAAGACATGGCGCGCAATCTCGACCGCTGGGTGGACGGCATCGTTGCCCGCACCTTCCTCCAGAAAACCATCGACGGCCTGGCGCAGTGGTCCAAAGCCCCGGTCATCAATGCCCTCAGCGATATGTTCCACCCCTGCCAGGCCCTCGCCGACATGCAGACCCTGCGCGAGCATTTCGGAGCGCTCCACGGGCTGAAATTAGCCTTCGTGGGCGATGGCAACAATGTCGCCAACTCATTGATGCTCTGCGCCGCGCGCCTCGGTGTTGATTTCTCCCTTGCCACCCCGCCCAACTACGAAGCCAGCGCCGCCATCATCACCCAGGCCCGCGAACTGGCCACTGCTACCGGCGCGAACATCACCATCACAACCGACCCCGCCGAAGCCGCCCGCTCTGCCCACGCCATCTACACCGACGTCTGGGCCAGCATGGGTGCCGAAAACGAAGCAGCCGAACGCCGCACCGCCTTCTCCGAGTATCAGGTGGATGACGACCTCTTCACCCACACCGCACCCGGTGCCATTTTTATGCACTGCCTCCCCGCCAAGCGTGGCGAAGAGGTCACCGACAGCATCATCGAATCGGCGCGCTCCGTCGTTTTCGACCAGGCGGAAAACCGTCTGCACGCCCAAAAAGCACTGCTGCTCATGCTCCTGTCTTAAATCCGTTCTAAAACGAAAGCAGAAAACAAATCATGAAACTCTGGGGCGGACGATTCGAAACCGGACCATCTGAAATCTTCGAGCGTTTTTCCAATTCGCTCCACTTTGACAAGCGTCTTCTCGCGGCCGACGTGCGTGGCTCACAAGCCTTCGTGCGCTCTCTCACCCGCGCCGGAGTCCTCAATACCGATGAATGCGCTTGCATGACCGGGGCCTTCGATTCCATCCGCGAAGACTCCGTCAAACCCAATTTCTTCGACGGAGCCACCGACGAAGACATCCACAGTTTCGTCATCAGAAAACTCAAGGAACGCGTCGGCAGCCTTGCCGATAAAGTCCACACCGGCCGAAGTCGCAATGAACAGGTCTCGCTCGATACCCGCCTCTGGCTGCGTGAAGAGTGCGACCGCACGCTGGGCCTGCTCCGCGCCCTGATGGGCGAACTGCTGGCCCTCGCCGCTAAATATCCGGACGCCATCATCCCCGGATACACGCACCTGCGCCGCGCCCAAGCCGTGCTCTGGCCTCATTACCTGCTCGCTTATTTTGAGATGTTCGCGCGCGATTACGAACGTTTCACCGAAGCGCGTCGCCGCACCAACGTCATGCCCCTCGGCTCCGGGGCACTGGCCGGCAGCGGCTTTCCGCATGATCGCGCAGCCATCGCTCATGACCTCGGTTTCGACTCCATCACACGCAACAGTATGGACGTCTCGGCGGACCGTGACTTCGCCCTCGACTACCTCTATGCCGCCTCCGTCACCATGATTCACCTGAGTCGTATGGCCGAAGACTGGATTCTATATTCCTCCGAAGAGTTCGGCTGGCTGGAGCTGGGCGACGGCGTCACCAGCGGCTCCAGCCTGATGCCGCAGAAGAAAAATCCGGATTCGCTGGAACTCATCCGCGGAAAATCAGGCCGCGTTCTGGGGGCTCTCAATTCGCTGTTCTTCACCATGAAGGGCTTGCCCCTTACTTACAACCGCGACATGCAGGAAGACAAAGAGCCGCTCTTTGAAGCCGCAGATCAACTCAACGGCTGCCTCGAAATGGCGGGCCTCGTTGCCAATTCCGTGGTGCTGCGTCCCCATGTCCCGCTCGAAGCCGCCAACGAAAGCTGGGTGGTTGCCACAGACCTGGCCGAAGCACTGGCGCGCAATGGCACAGCTTTCCATCAGGCACATCAGATCGTGGGCCGCCTGGTTCTTGAAAGCGTCCGCAATGGCAAGAAACCAGCCGACTGGAACGCTGATTCGCTGGCGACTTTTGCACCCGAATTCACGCCCGAAATGGCCGCGCTGCTGCACCCCCGTGAAGGCATGAAGACCCGGGAAATTCCAGGCGGTACCGGCCCCGCCACCGTCGCTGCAGCCCTCGCCGAAGCCGGCGCCCGCCTCCAGAGTCTGTTATGAAAAGCTTCCGGCATGGTCAGATTCTGAAACTGATCCGCAGCCGGGGTATTTTCACGCAGGAAGAACTGGCCCGCGCCCTCAAAGAGCTCTCTGTGGATGCCACACAGGTCACCCTCTCGCGCGACATGCGTGAACTGGGCATCGTCAAGACGCCCGAAGGTTACCGCCAGTTGGGCCGCGAAGTGAGCAGTGAAACCTCAGCCCTGCAGTTCGCCACACTGGCCTCGGAATTCCTGCGTGATATCCGCCATGCACAGAATCAAGTGGTGCTGAAAACGGCCCCCGGCCATGCCAGTTCCGTTGCGGTTGCACTCGATGATGAGGAGTGGCCCGAAGTCGTCGGCACCCTCGCCGGCGATGACACAATTCTGCTCATCTGCCCCGATTCCAAAACCGCCGGAGCGGTGCGCAACCGTCTGATGAAAATACTTACTGAGTCGGGTCGAAAGTAATGCTGGTATCCGCGCCAAACTTCTTGTAGTTGCGGAACTCAATCACGTTGCGGCTGCAGTTTCCTGTGCCGCGCTGGCAGTTCATTACTTCGGAATGTACCGGCACCAGAAACTTGCGGTCGCCAATCAGCACGTTGTCGTAATCCACTGCCGATTCCACCGTATCCAGTTCAAACGTCCGCGGCATGTTCGTTGCCGACATCTCAATCCGCAACACCCGGAACGTTTCCTTATCGATCCAAATCGAGCCTGAATATCCCGGAATATAGGATTGCGCTGAAGCTGTGACATGCCAGTGCGAGTTCGGCTGCTCAACCGTGTAGTCGTATCGGTATGCCGCGCGGTTGCTGATCGTAGACGTACGCTTGCCGTGGAAGTCCGCATCGGTAACCGGCGAAAGTACATCGAGCAGCATGCTGGAAAATTCACCGCTCGACCACGCTCCCGACTTCTCGGGATTTTCCCTGGGAACCTTGCCGTTGACCATGATGTTCTTATACGACTCGGTGCCGTTCTCAGCCACCACGTCCGCCGTAATGGTGTCGAGTGCGTTCCATGACGTCTTGCCGCCGCCGCGCGCGGCTTCAGTTACATAGCGTGTCGTGAGCTGCTTCACCACGTAATTTGGCAGCGTTTCGCTAAAGGAAAGAGCGGCCTCGCGAGCCTGTTCGATCACCGTATCGCGGTCCGCTGTGGATGACGATAAAACAGAGGGGCGCCGCACGGACGCAACCGTAGCTGAAGCTGCGGGCACGGAAGGCGTTTCCACGGGCGCGGTAGCCGGTACCGAATCGCTGGTTCTTTGTCTCGCCGCACCGCCGCGACGCAATACCGGTCGTCCGGGATCATCCGGATCAGGTGCGGCCGCCGGCTTATTGTCAGCAACAACAGGCCGGTCGTAAATCGTCGGGTCGCCACGTGTAATCTGCGGTTCAACAACATCAGGACTTGTGGCCCGCCGCAATCTCGGCCGGTCCCGATCATCGTCAATACTTGAATTCGAAGACATCGGACTCGAACTCGCCGCCGAGCGATCTTCAGCCGTCCCCAGCTTCACCAGTTTCACCCTCAGCGCCTTAAAATTACTGCGGTCATCCTGTATAGCATCCACGCTGACATGGTCGCCCGCTGAGAAATCATCGCGCTTCCCTGCATCCCCGTTGATCCGGAAATACTTTGTCGTACCCGCCAGTCCAACCGTTGTCACCAGCTTGTCGTCCGATTCCAACACCAGCTGGCTCGCCGTAATGCTCCGCACCATGCCATCCATCGTTTGTGCAGGCTGCTGGTTGCTCTGATTGCCGCCTCGCCGGCCGCCCGGAAACTGTCTGCCGTTCGGGTTGTTTTGATTGTTTGGATCGTTCGGGTCATTCGGATTGCCACGCGAATTCCTCCGCTGACCCGGAAACCCGATACCACCGCCACTACCCGGAAATGAAATCTGGGCAACGCCGGAAACAGCAACTATAATAAAGAGAATCAGCGCGCGGAACATAGTCTTACTGGACGAAGAGTAGCGTTTGTCCGTTTCAGAATCAAGCCCGACCGCCGGCACTGATACAAATCAGCCCCGCCAGAATCAGGCCCAAAGCGCCGATCTTCGCCCGTGTGATCGGTTCATGGAAGAAGATCCGCGACCAGAAGAGTGTACAAACATAGCCCGCCGAAACCATCGGATAGAGCACAGAAAGTTCGCCATGCTTCAAGCCCATCACGAAAGGTATGCTCGACCCCATATAAAGTGAAATACCCACCAGCAGGTGCCAGTTGAGCAGATGTTTCAAGCCGCCGCTCAGCTTTCCAGCGCCCAGTTTCAGGAATACCGCCCCGAAGGAACCAATCAAAGAGGCCAGCAGCACCAGCAGGATGGAACTAACCGGTGTCGCTGTCATCTTCCCGCCCTTGATCTCGCCTTTGATCCGGCCCTGCCGAGCAGCGCCACGCCGCTAATCACGAGCGCAATTCCCGACGCTTTCCACACATTCATGTGTTCGTCGAAGAAATACATCGAAAGCAGGTTCACCCACACATAGGTCATCGCGATGATGGGATAGAGCATGGAAAGTTCGCCGTCGCGCAGTGCGAGAATCAGCAGAAAGGCAGTCCCCGCAGACATGGTGTAGCCGCCCAGGAGCGATATATTTCCCAGCAGCGCCTTTACAAAAACAAAGGGCTGCGACGGATCAAAAGCGGGCATGGGATGGTTGGCCCCAAACTTCATTAGAACCTGCGCCGCAGCTGCGAAAACAGTGCAGCCCAGCACCAGGTAAATCGGCTTGTTGGAGCGTGTGGCCGTTGGCACGTTTCAGGATATCAGGCACTGTCAGTACAATAGAAACCAGTGGACAGCACAACAGTCGAATCCGAATCAAAGACAGTCTCGAGGCCCCAGGAAGCGCCCCGCGGTTTCATAGCGGAATGGACCGTCACCATCATCCTCCTGCTCTTCGGCACCACCACTCTGGTGCAGGCCTTCGTAATTCCCACCGGGTCAATGGAAGACACGCTGCTGGTTGGGGATCATCTGCTGGTGGACAAGCTGGCCTTTGCCCCCGGCGGGGCTGTCACCAAAAATATCCTCCCGTACAGTGATGTTCACCGCGGCGACATTATCGTTTTCCGCTATCCCATCGACATCAAACAGACTTTCGTCAAGCGCGTGATGGGCGTGGCGGGGGACCGCATCCGCCTTGAAAATAAAGCGGTTTTTCTCAACGGTCACCAGCTCACCGAACCCTACGTGGTTCACAAGCTTGATTACATAGATTCCTACCGCGACAATTTCCCGTCCGACCCGAATGGGCCGCTCTATCCACCCGCGCAGGTCATGCTGGAACAGAACGTCAGCAAGGGCGAAGTCACTGTTCCGAACGGTTTCTATTTCGCCATGGGTGACAACCGCGACCAGTCCCTCGACAGCCGGTACTGGGGTTTTGTCCCGCGCGAAAACATCATCGGCAAACCTCTGATTATTTACTGGTCTTACGATGCCAGCACTGAGGAACTGTCGAATCCCGCGGTAACCATCAGCCACCTTTTCGACATCATCACGCACTTCGCCACCAAGACCCGCTGGAACCGGACGTTCCAGTTAATCCACTCCTACCCGGTCAAATAAATTCCGATGGCAAAAGCCAACTACTACGGTCTGATCCTTGCAGGTGGCCGCGGTACCCGCTTCTGGCCGCGCAGCCGCAAGCGCCATGCCAAGCAGGTGCTCAACGTCGCCGGTCCGCGCACGCTGATTCAGGCGACGGTGGACCGTTTGGCCGCGCTGATTCCGCCCGAACGTATCTGGATTCTGACCAACGATCTGGTCCGTGCCGAAATCGTCCGGCAGTTGCCCGAGGTTCCGCCGAAACAGATTATTTCCGAACCCGCGCAGCGCAATACAGCTCCTGCCATTGCTTTGGCCGCGCACATTCTACAATCGGTTGATCCCGATGCAGTGTTTGGCGTTTTCCCCTCCGATGCCATCATCGGCCAGCCGAAAAAATTCATAAAGGCCCTCCGCACTGTTTTCAAAGCGGCGGCCCGCGGTGATATTGGAGTGCTCGGCATTAAAACCCGCTGGCCCGAAACCGGCTACGGCTACATCGAATTTCCCAAAGGCACTGAACCTGGCGGCACTGAAACGTACCCGGTCAGAAGGTTCCGCGAGAAACCTCCCATCCACATTGCGAAACGTTATTTCAAGGCGGGGAATTATTGCTGGAATTCCGGCATGTTCTTCTGGAGACCTTCCACGGTCCTGACAGAAATGCGCAAACACCAGCCGCAGATCGCTACGCTAATCGCCAGCCTGCCGGCATTTGGACACCGCACTTTCAATAAGAAACTGACCGAAGTGTTCCCCCTGTGTGCGAATATTTCCATCGACTACGCAGTGATTGAACAGGCGACGAATGTTTTCGGCCACGCTTGCGAGGAATTTGGCTGGAGTGATGTCGGCAGCTGGGATGCAGTCTACGACATTCTGCCGCACGATGAAAACGGCAATGCCGCCCTTTCGGAACTACTCGCTTCCGGTTCAACCGGCAATTACATCGATTGCGGCAAGAAACTGGTGGCACTGCTGGGCGTGAAAGATCTGATCATTGTCGATACGCCCGATGCCCTGCTGATTGCAGACCGCAGCCGCGCTCAGCAGGTGGGCGAAATCGTCAAATTACTCGAAACGAACGGCCGCGAAGACCTTCTCTAAAATCTCCACCGCTTCATCCACCTGCGCTTTCGTCAGAATATAAGGCGGCAGGAAACGCAGCACGGTATCGTGTGTGCAGTTAATCAGCAAGCCCTCTTCCCGCGCCCGCGAAACCAGATCGCCGCCAGGCACCGTAAGTTGAATCCCGATCATCAAACCATAGCCACGCACTTCAGAAATGAAACTATAGGCCGTGGCAATGCGCCGTAGTTCGGCCCGGAAATAGTCGCCGGTCTCCGCAATTTGCGGCAGCAGGTCTTCCAGAACATCAAAAAACTCCAGCGCCACCCGCGCTGCCAGAGCATTGCCGCCAAAGGTCGAACCATGCATACCCGGGCGGATCGCTTTTGCGGCCCGTTCATTTGCCACTAAGATACCCAGCGGAATGCCGCAAGCCATAGGCTTCGCCGCGATCATAATGTCGGGCATCACGGGCGGGTCTGACAATTGATATGCGAAGTATTTGCCGGTGCGGCCCACGCCGCATTGTGTTTCGTCAAAGCAGAGCAGGGCATCGAACTCATCGGCCAATTCGCGCGCCCGCCTGCAGAATGCAGTATCAAGCGGCACCACACCGCCTTCACCCTGAATCCATTCCATGCAAATGCCAGCCGTGCGGCTGTTCACTGCTGCTTCAAGCGCCGCGATATCATTGGCCGGGACAAACTTCACACCGGGAATGAGCGGTTCAAAATCCTTGCGGTATTTCGGTTGTCCGGTGATGGAAAGCGCGCCCAGTGACCGGCCATGGAAAGAATTTTCCAGTGACACAATCTCATACTTTTCAGCCGAGATATCGTGCCCGTGGGCTTTGATCATCTTCAGCGCGCCTTCAGTCGATTCCGTGCCGCTGTTGGTGAAAAAGGTACGTGCGAGGCCGCTCACTTCCGCAATGCGTTTCGCCAGCGGCCCCTGGTACTCGTTATAAAACAGGTTTGAGGTATGGATCAGGCACGCAGCCTGTTCCGCAATAGCCTTGACGATGCGCGGATGGTTTTGTCCCAGCGCGTTTACGCCAATGCCGGCAATCAGGTCCAGATAGCGCTTGCCGTTGACATCCCACATGTACGGGCCGTCGCCGCGGTGCAACACCAGCGGATAACGACCATAATTCTGCAGAAGATATTCCTTCTCCAGCTCGACGACATCAGGGGCGGCAACGTGCGCTGTGGACATTTAATTTGATGATACAGGTGTGGTTGCAGGTACAGCCGAAGACTTGAACACGCCAGCCGCATTCAGGCCCGCTACGGTAGCGGTGGCCAGAGTCTGCACCATGGTGATGGTGTCATTTTTGGAAAGCTGATTTGCCCCGTGACTGGCGTCCCAGGCAATGGCCGCTGTGTTCAGGACGAGGTTCAGCTTATGCTGACCGGCCTGAGGGAACGGAATCGCATTTTCGACGGCAAGCACCGTCTGCAGGATCGCCGGAAGTGAGTTGAATACTGCCAGAAAAATTTTCATGCCCCGATCCTAGTCTCGGCGCAAGCGGTTTCAGGTCCGTCAATTCTCCAGGGTGTTGATTCGAAACGGAATATAAACTTCAGCCGCGTGTCACTGACTTTGAAAAATCATAACGGCGGTTCCATGGGCAGCGCCAGCGGAGGTTCGCGCAGAAAATCGAGTTTGCTCATCTCTGCCACCGCTTCCTGCACCGCCAGTTCCGACGTCGGCTCCACCGTAATAACAAAGGGCAAATCATGTTTGGTCTCGCACGGCAACTGCAATACCGCTTCAAGACCAATCTGCTTGGCAGCCAAAATCCCCGCTAGTTCTGCGATGATTCCAGGGCGGTCGTTGACCAGAAAACGCAAATAATACGCGCGGTGCTGTAACGTCACAGGAACCGGCTTGTATTCACCCAGCCGTTCATGCGCAAAGGGCGATACACGTTCCGGACTGCCGGACCGGATTTCGCGGGCCACACGCATCAAATCGCTGACCACCGCAACACCGGTAGGGTTGGCACCTGCACCGCGTCCGTAATAAAACGTATCGCCGCCGAACTGGCCCTTCACCCAGACCGCGTTGTAAGCGCCCTTGACGCTGGCCAGAATCGTAGTCTGCGGGATCAGCGCTGGCCGTACGGAAAGTATCAGACCCTGCTCGGTCTGGCGTGCACCGCAGACCAGCCGGATCGTATGCCCCAGCTGGTGGGCATAATCGAAATCCTGCGCTGTAATGCGGCGGATGCCTTCAACGAAAATATCGCTGGGCGTGATCCGTTCGCCGAAGGCCAGCGCCGCCAGAATAGCAAGTTTGGAACGTGCGTCAAAACCATCCACATCCGCACCAGGGTTGGCTTCGGCATAGCCAAGCGCCTGAGCCTCGGCGAGGATCTTGTCGAACGATTCGCCGCGCCTTTCCATCTCGGTGAGGATGTAGTTGCTGGTGCCATTCAGAATTCCGGCGAGGGCCACCACACGGTCGCCCGAGATACCTTCGCGGAGCACCGCGTGGATGGGAATTCCGCCCGCAACACTGGCTTCCATCGCAAGGTTAATATTGGCTTTGATCGCGGTGTCCCAGATCTCAGCGCCCGCCAGAGCCATCAATTCCTTATTCGCGGTGACAATGGATTTGCCGTGAGCAATCGCGCCGTCAATCATTTCGCGCGCCGTGCCCGTACCGCCCACCAGTTCTGCCACGATATCCACTTTCGGATTGCTGACGACATCGCGCCAGTCCGTAGTGCGGACTACGTCATCGCCCAGACCCGGGGGCAGTGTGACGCTGGCGACGGACCGGCTGCAGACGGCGGCAACCTTTAAACGGAAGCCCAGTTTGAGTGCAATCTGATCGGCATTAGCCGCAAGAATGGCAAGCGTTCCGGAGCCAACATTGCCCAGACCGATGATGCCTATGTAAACGTCTTTCATTAAACGGATATGATACCCAGGTGGAACAGATTGACGGATATTCACGCGCGCGGCGGACAGTATTGATGCTGCTTCCTGCCTCGCTAACGGCAAATTTTCTGCGGGGTCAGGTGACAACGCCGCCGCCGTCAGCAGACGAGCCGAAAGAAGAGGTGCGTCTTCCCAATGGCAAAAGGCAGCAGGACGAGATACTTAAAGCTGAGTACCATCAGAATTTGAAGGAATCCCGGGATCTGGTGGAACTGGCGAAAGGCTTTCAGCTCGATCTCGAAAAGGATGACCGGTTTGTGCTTTCCGTCTCGTCACTGAAGAAGCTGGACGATATGGAAAAGACAATCAAACGGATTCGGGGACGGCTGAAGAAATACTAGCGAGCCTGGTTTGGAGATGTTTATGTTAATCGGTGCGCTACAATCCGTTCGATGGCCCTGACCCGGATCAAATCGCAGCTCATGAGCGCGTCGGAGATCGACCGCACGCTGGTTCGCCTCGCGCATGAAATTCTGGAAAAGACCAAAGATCTGGAGCAACTGGCGTTTGTCGGCATCCGCCGGCGCGGTGTGCCGCTGGCTCAGCGTCTTGCTGCCAAGATTCAGGCTCTTGAAAATCGCACAATTCCGGTGGGCCTGCTCGACATAAATCTTTACCGCGATGACCTGAGCACGGTGGGGTCGAAGCCGGTTCACAACGCTACGGAAATCAACTTCTCTGTGCAGGGCAAGGAAATCATCCTCATGGATGATGTGCTCTACACGGGCCGCACGATTCGCGCGGCGCTGGATGCTTTGTTTGATCACGGGCGTCCCTCGCGCGTACAACTTCTGGTTCTGATCGACCGCGGCCACCGCGAACTGCCGATTGAAGCGCGTTATGTGGGGCGCACGGTGCAGACTACCGACGAAGAAATCATCGAAGTGAAATTTCAGGAAATTGACGACATGGAAAAAGTGCTGGTCGTTGAGAGGGTTGCCGAGAGAATTGCCGAGAGGGTTGCCGAGAGAATTGCTGAGAGGGCTGCTGACGACACCGTCTAAATCCGCCTGCGGGCTGCTCGATATTGAGAGTCTGGACCGCGCCGAAATCGAAGCCATCCTGGAGCGGGCGCGCTATTTTCAGCCCGCACCGGGGGAAACTTACCGCCGCCTCGAAACTCTGCGCGGCAAGATGATCGTCAACCTGTTTTTCGAAGCTTCGACGCGGACGCGCGTGAGCTTTGAAATCGCGGAACGGCGGTTGGGCGCAGATACGGTTTCCATCGCCGCGCAGACATCAAGCGTCTCGAAGGGCGAATCGCTGGTGGATACGCTGAACACGCTGGTGGCCATGCGGCCGGATGCGATTGTGATGCGGCATTCGGCTTCGGGTGCACCTCATTTTTTAGCGCGTCATCTGCAAATTCCCATCATCAATGCAGGCGATGGAACGCATGAACACCCCACTCAGGCGCTGCTGGACGCCCGCACCATTCTCGACCGGGGTAAGTCTCTGGAAGGCCTGCGAGTGGCTATTATCGGCGATATCGCGCACAGCCGCGTCGCGCGCTCCAACGTTCATTTGCTCTCCCGTTTCGGAGCTGATATTGTGCTCTGCGGCCCTCCTTCGCTGGTGCCGCGGGAACTGGAAAATCTGGCACCGGGTGTGCGCCTGGCTTACGACATGAAGGAAGCGCTGCGCAATGCCGACGTGATTATGATGCTGCGCGTGCAACTGGAGCGCCAGCACGAAGCGCCCATGTCGGCGGGTGAATATTTCCGCTTTTACGGCCTCCGGCTGGAGCATCTGGCTCTGGCAAAAAGCGATGTAATTGTGATGCATCCGGGCCCAATCAACAGGGGCAGGGAACTGAGTTCCGATGTGGCAGACAGTCAGCGTTCGGTGATTTTGAATCAAGTGGAAAACGGAGTTGCCGTGCGAATGGCAGTGCTGGAACGGATACTGCCATGAGTGCCTTGTTGATCAAAGGCGGGCGCGTCATTGACCCCGCGTCGGGTGGCGATGGCATTGCCGATGTACTGATTCGCGACGGGCGCATTGAATCAGTCGGCACCGGGTTGCAGGACGATGATGCGGTGGTGCTTGATGCGACAGGCATGATTGTCGCGCCCGGTTTCATCGACATGCACGTGCATCTGCGTGAACCAGGCTTTGAACACGCAGAGACTATCCGTTCCGGCGCTGAGGCTGCGGCGGCAGGCGGTTTCACCACCATTTGCTGCATGCCCAACACCTCGCCGGTGAATGACTGTGCCACCGTTACCAGCTATATTGTGCAGCGTGCGCGCGAAGTGGCGAAGGTGAATGTGTTTCCCATCGGTGCGATCACGAAGGGCAGCCTGGGCGAGGAACTGGCTGCGGTCGGTTCTATGCACAAAGCCGGGATCGTGGCGATTTCAGATGATGGCCGGCCGGTGATGAATGCCCGCGTAATGCGTCGGGCGATGGAAGCCGCGCGGGCGCTTGACCTGCCCGTGATTGACCACTGTGAGGATTTGAACCTGAGCGCGGGCGGAGATATGCATGAAGGCGTGCAGTCTGTGCGGTTAGGCTTGGGCGGCATACCTTCGGCTTCGGAAGATGTGATTGTGGCACGCGATCTGCTGCTGGCGGAACTGACCGGCGCACGCTATCACGTAGCCCACCTTTCCACCTCTCGCTCCATGGCGATGGTGGCGTTTGCGAAGAGCAAAGGCCTTGCGGTGAGCTGCGAAGTCACTCCGCATCATTTCGCCATTACGGACGACGAACTGGTGACTTACGACAGTAACTATAAGATGAAGCCGCCGCTGCGCTGCCAGCACGATGTGGACGCCGTGATTGAAGGTATTGTCAGTGGTATGGTGGACGTGATCGCAACCGATCATGCCCCGCATGCGGGCAGCGACAAGATGCAGGAGTTCGAGCGTTGTCCCTTCGGCATTACCGGCCTCGAAACAGCGATTGGGCTGTCACTTGCTGAACTGGTTCACAAGGGGCGAATCGGCCTGACACGTTTTGTGGAACTCTTCACCACAGGTCCGGCCAATGTTCTGAAGCTGGACCGGGGCACTCTTGCACCCGGTGCGCCCGGCGACGTCACCATCTTCGACCTTGATTCAAAATGGACATATGATGTTCAGCAGTCGCTCTCGAAAAGTCGAAATTCGCCCTTTAGCGGAAGGCAGTTTCGGGGCGGCCCGCTTGCGACCATCGTCGCGGGTGAAATTGTCTGGCGGCGCTTGTAGCGCCCGGAGCAAAACCATAAAATGCAAGATCGCGAAATAACCGGCAGGCAGAGCACGCTGGTGAGGTTCGGGCTGTTCGGTATTGTCATTCTTTTTTTTGTCTTGTTTATCGGCGTGCGCTGGGGTGCCTCCACGCTGATCGATTACTCCTGGTGGCAGGAACTGGGGCAGGTGCAGACCTGGGTTGATCTCTATGCCTGGTCCACTTTGCCTGTGATTGCAGGCACAATGCTGGCATGGATTGTGCTCTTGATAGCACATGCGCGCGCGGTGAAGTTCGCCGGTGGACGCGTCAGTGATTATCCTCTCTACTCGCGCCTTTCCAAACTCGCCTTGTTGCTGCTGGCGTTTTTGATTGCCGGTGCCAGTATTGACAGCTGGACGGCGCTGCGATTTGCGGGGAGCCGCGCCGCCGCAAGCGTGTCGGCGGGTGAAGTGTTCCGCGATCCGGTTTTTGGCAAGCCGCTCGGGTTCTATCTTTTCGATTTGCCCTTCTGGTCGGAACTGCGCGGCTATGTTTTTGCCGTGGTCATCCTTGCGATTCTGGTTTACTGGCTGGTGGCGCGTGGCTGGCAGCTGCGCTTCAATCTGCCGCAGTTTACGGGCGGATCCATCGACCTTTCCGTATTCCGGTTGAGCGGCGGTCTGGAGTCGAAATTCCTGCAGGGTGCGCTGGCTTTTTTTCTGGTCGCCCTGGCTTCCAAATATTACCTGGGTCGTTTTGAAATGGTATGGAACCAGCACCGCTTCATGGTGGGTGTTGACTACACCGATGACCATTTCGCACTGCCGCTTTACTGGGTCATGATCGGCGCGCTGCTCGGCGGGGCGGCACTGGTCTTGATGCGCCGCTGGATCATAGCCGCCATTCTGGTAGGTGCCGGATTTGTGCTGCTGGCGATAGTCCCCGGCCTTGCTGGTTCCTTCTATGTGAAGCCCAATGAAATTTCGCTCGAACGGCCCTATATCCAGTCGCACATTGAAGCGACACGGGCCGCTTATGGCTTGTCCACCAATCTGAAAGAGATTGAAACCCATACCGACGCAAATGCTGCGGTAGACACTACAAAACATAAGCCCCTGCTCGACAATGTACGGCTTTGGGACTGGCGTCCGTTTCATGACACCGTCACGCAGATGCAGGCCCTGCGGCCCTATTATGCGTTCCATGAACCGCCGGATGTGGATCGATACACGATTGACGGCGACTATCGTCAGGTGCTGCTCTCCCCGCGAGAACTCGATATTACGCAGTTGCCGGGCACTCAATCGAGTTGGATTAATCCTCATTTCATCTACACGCATGGTTATGGTCTGGTACTGGCCGAGGTGAGCAAGATCACGTCGGACGGGCAGCCTGTCTACTTAGTTCAGGACATGCCGCCGGTGGTGAAGACTCCCTCCATCAAAGTGACGCGCCCTGAACTTTATTACGGTGAGTTGCAGCAGGAACCTGTATTTGTTGATACCGCACAGGAAGAGTTCGACTATCCGAAGGGTTCTGACAACGCCAAGACGCGCTATGCAGGCAAGGGCGGTTTTCCCGTATCTTCACTGCTGATGCGCACGGCGGCTGCGATTCATTTTGGCGATTCCAATATTCTGCTCACGGGTTATCTCACTGACCACAGCCGCATGATGATCCACCGGCGCGTACGCGAGCGACTGGATTCACTGGCACCCTATCTGACCTGGGATAAAGATCCATATCTGGTGGTAACACCGGAAGGCCGCATGGTCTGGATTGTGGATGGCTACACCACGTCTGACACCCATCCCTTCGCACGGCAGGTGGATGCGTTTGGCGGCATTAACTACATCCGCAATTCGGTGAAAGCCACAGTGGATGCTTATGATGGCGAGACGCATCTGTATGTGTTTGATGCAGCTGATCCGGTGATTGGAGCATACCGGGCACTGTTTCCCGCGCTCTATGAAGACGCGGCGAAGATGCCTGCCAGTCTGCGGGCGCATACTCGTTATGCAGAAGAGTTATTCCGTGTGCAGTCGGAAATGTACCGGGTCTATCACATGCGCAATCCTCAGGCGTTTTACAACAATGAGGACGTGTGGGAACTGGCGCGTTATTCTTCGGGCCAGAATGCGGAACCGAAGCCGGTGAGTCCGTCGTATGTGTTTGCCACGCTGCCGGGCGAAACGAAGCCGGAGTTCCTGCTGATGACTACGTTTACACCGCTCTCGAAAGAGAATCTGATTGGTGTGATGCTGGCGCGCTGTGATGGCGACAAGCTGGGCGAAGTGGTAGTGATGCAACTCTCGAAACAGGAACTGATTCTGGGGCCGATGCAGGTGAATGCGCGGATCAATCAGGATCAGAATATTTCGAAGGATCTGACGCTCTGGAATCAGCAGGGTTCGCAGGTTTTGCAGGGGCAGACTCTGGTGCTGCCGGTGGGCGAGAATTTCCTCTATATCGCGCCCATCTATTTGCAGGCCACCCAGGCGCGTATGCCGCAGTTGAAGAAGGTGGTGATTGCGATTGGTAATCGCCTGATTTATTCGGACAGCTACGAGGAGGCGCTTGCCCAGCTGACCGGAATGCCGGGTGGTACGACGGCAGCGGCTGTTGCGGCGGTGGTGAGTTCGGCTCCGGTGCTTCCGGGCGTGGCACCGCGTCCGTTCACTGACCCGCGTATCGAAAGCATCCGGCAGCATCTGCAGCGGTACCGCGATCTGGCGAGTCAGGGCAAGCTGGCGGAAGCTGGCCGTGAGCTGGAGGCGATTCAGAGCGAGGTCCAACATTGAAACGAGCCCGGCATTGAGGTTCTTTCGGAGCGTTGCTGCTGTGGCAATTGGCTTCGTTTTGTTTTTGGTCGCGATCCATTTCATCCCGACCCGGACGGATGTTGAAGTTCCTGGCACGACGGCTCTGCATTTCCTGGTGGTGAGCGCGGTTTTTACCGTGCTGGCGGCGCTTGCGAGCGGGTTCGTTACGGCGTGGATTGCGGACTGGTATGAAATTCCACATGCCAGCGCGCTGGGGATGTTGATGATCCTCGCGAGTTTCGTTTCCATGCTGCGAGCTGGCGAGACGCACCCGGGCTGGTATGAGACAGCGATTGCAGGGTGCGGTCCGGTGTCGGCAATGCTGGGCGCGGCGCTTCGGATGTTGACGAAGAGACGCAAGTAAGCGCATATTTATGCGTTTATGCTAAATTGGGGTCGTTATGTGAACTACGATAGATCTGCCCGATGCACTCTTCCGCCGGACTAAGGCTATGGCTGCGGCCCGCGGCGTTTCCCTGAAACAAGTGATTACCGAGGCTGTGGAGCGCGAGGTGAACCCGCCACCTGTCCCGGGTGGCAAGAGAAGGTCCATTGCCGATCTGCCGGTGATTCATCTGGAACCAGGCCGTGTACTGGATCTGTCGAACTTCAACTTCGATGACCTGCTTTCCTGACGTCAACGTCTGGATTTCCCTGGTCGTACCGGAACACATCCACCGTGCTGCCGCGGCTGACTGGTATAACAATTCCTCATGCGATGTGATGGTCTTTTCGCGTGTTACCCAAGCGGGTTTTCTGCGTCTCCTGACGAACCCGAATGTGATGGGTAAACAAGTGAAGAGCGTGGCTGAAGCCTGGGAAACATTCGACGGACTCTACCGGAGCGATGGCGTTGTTTTTGCGAATGAGCCGGCCGACATTGAACGAATCTGGCGCAGCTACAATCCCGCACCCGGAACCGGGTCCTCATTCTGGACAGACGCCTGTCTTGCGGCTTTTGCCGAGTGCACGGTGTTTGTAATAAACCCCAAAACCTGGACAAAAAAAGGACCGCTTCTTAGACAGGAAAGGCGGCATTGAAAATGAAGGAGAGTCAATGCCAAAAACGAGAAAGAGTCATCCGCCCAGCCTGAAGGCGAAGGTTGCCGAGGAGGC
>JANYDS010000041.1 GCA_025363475.1 Terriglobia bacterium | reverse complement strand
GGCCACACCAGGCGCTGGGCTACAAGACACCCGCAGATTTCTTCCCGCACACGTCAATCAGGAAACGCACATGATCGTGCTGGGGGCTATGCCCCCAAACCCCCGGGATTTAGCGCCGTTTTTACCGGAATGGATCATTTTGCTTTTGCTTCTACATCAGTATGCCGTACACTGGAAACGCTTGTTTAGGAGGATAGGGCAACGCAGGGATGCGACCCGAGCGCCGATTCAAGTCCGGAATGGATGGCGGTCTCACGACCGCCTCCTGTTAACCCGCCGCCACACCATCTAAGGACGGTCATTTTTTTGTCCAACCGATGGGGTCCACTTCAGGCTTCGCCGGAGACCGGCTCTCCTGTCTACTGGATTGAGTTCGCCCATCCAGTAAAACCAGCGCGTCGCCAAAGTCTCGACGCCCTGTTGGATGGCGACCGCTGACACAGTTTAAGAAATCGTCCCAGATCGGACCGTAACGTTCAGCAAATTGATCTGCAATGAAAGCAATGACATCTGGATGCTCGCCGTGAAGGCGATTTGTTAACGGGACGAAGAATATGTTGCAGGGGTGGAGGGGCAGTTAGAAGCGGCGCTCCACTTCCTTGCGTTTCCATGAGTCATAGTTCGTATCGCGATTCTTCGCCGGTTTGATGTGAGCGACGTACCATTCTCGCGTGTTCGCGGTTTCGCGGTTTCGCGAACGACCCTTCGCATATCGAAGAAGTGGGTCGGTATGTTGCGAATCTGGCGACAGAATTCCTCATACGATGAGAAGCGCCCTTCCATCAATAGCGCATGCACTGTGGTTGCTGGAGAGTTGTCGGCTGGAGCAATGAGTGTGCCATCGGCAGTCGTAAAGATTTTTCTCCTTTCGGTACCGCGAACCTTACGAACAGGGAAGATCGGCGTTGACTCTTCGCAATATCGTTTCATCCAGTAGTGAAATCGGGCGACACTTTCAACGGGCGGAAGTATATGTTCAATATGATCGCGATATAACTCGACCCAGGTGCCCCGGAAATCAGCTGGTGCGCTCAGCATGTGCGTCTGGGACTCATTGTAGCTTGCGCGGGGAGTGCGGGTGTGACGCATTCCCGCACTCAAATCACGGTAGAATGGGAAAGGCCATTGGCCGCGAAGGAGATTCACACCATGAAAACTTTAACAGCAGCAGCTCTGCTAGCCCTCGGGCTGGCCGCAGCCGGTATGGCAGCGGATTTCACCGGATTCGTTGAAGATACCGCCTGCTCCACCATGCCCGGCATGAAGAATGACGCAGCATGCGCCCAGAAATGCATCAAGGGCGGCGATGCAGCCGTACTCGTGACACCGGACGGGAAGATCTATAAACTTGCCGACCAGGCCAAGATCACTGCCCATGCCGGCCACAACGTCACCATCACCGGTGAACTGAAGGGCGACACCATTACCATCGCCAGCGTCAAAATGAACAAGATGTAATTTGCCTTCAAGGCAAAAAATTACTGCGCCGGGCCGCCATCATCCGCGGCTCCGGCGAAGATTTTACGTCCATCCGCCAGACTGACCGAGCGCGCATTAGCCAGCTTCGCGCCGTCTCTCGCCAGATACCCGCTGACTGTGATCATTTCTCCGACTTTCAGTGCGTTCCGCGTCCAGCCGTGGCGCATTAGAACGTTCGGACTGGCCAGTTCAAATTCCCACACGATTTCCTTCCCTTCCGCATCCTTCACATTGAGGTAGAAGTGCGCGTGCGGGTTCGTCCACTCCAGCTTTACAAAACTCCCTGTCATCGTCACCGGTTTTTTGGAGTCGAACTCGGCGGCGAAAGAATGATGGGCCAACGCTGCGCCAGTGGTTGCGAGCAATCCCAGCGCGACCAGGGCAGATGAGAGCAGAAGATTTTTCAGTTTGGTCATAGATGTTAACGGCCTACCAGATGGGGAAGGTCCCGATTGTTTTCGGTACAGATAAATTCGCGAATCTCTTCGCCGGGCGCGAGATCGGAAATGCGTTTCATGGTCCACGGTCTGGCCAGAACTCCGGGGTCTTCCACGGTGACTTCAGTTTCCAGATGGCCGAGGTCCACGCGGTGGTAACGCTCCACGATGTGAAGTTTATCGGAATGGGGATGCGCGTCCTGATCAACCCAGACCTGGTCTTCAAAATTTACGCGGTCAACCACCAGCGTATCGCCTTCCCAGCGTCCGATATTGTGGCCGTACCAGAGCGGGTCCGGGTCCTTCGGATGAGGCCTGCCATCCAGATAGATCTGATGGAAACCAGGGCTGTCATCGTCTGAAATCATGACGAGGAAGGCTTTGGTCTGCACGAACTCATAGAGCGGGCCGACGCGGGTTACGGCATTCGGCAGGCAATGCGCCTGGGGACTATCCTTGCGGTTGTCTTCCGCGCGTTTGCGGGTGATTTCGAGCGCCGGGGCAAGGAACTCAGCCTTGCCGGGATCAACGGTGCGGGGAGACCACCAGACGCCGGAAAGGTCCGGCTTGCCGTCGGCAGTGCGCGGGGTGGGGCCGGAGGGGGGATTGTGGCGTTTCAGGTCGGCTGCGATAGCCGAGGGGTCTTCGCCGAGGGTGCTGAGCTGTGAGCCTTCACTCAGGTTGATGTCGATGCGGTTGGTGTTGGCCGCAGTTACGGTAATGCCTTTCTGAGAAAACGGTCCGACGCCGGGGATGGTGAGGGCGACGTCATAGATCCCGGCAGGTAAGGACGCAAGAGTATAGCCGCCCTGCGGGGAACTGGTGGCCTTATAAACAGTGCTGGTAGAGGTGTTGGTGGCTTGGACCGCCGCACCTGCGAGCGCTGCGCCGAAGGGTTCTTTGACGTTGCCGGCGATTGCACCAGTGCCGGCTTTACGCGCCTGGACGTAGTTTTGGGCGAAGGTCTTCAGCCCCTGGCTGGTGAGGCCCAGTTCCACGGCTTCATCCATGGCGCGAACTTCTTCCCACTTGTCGACGATGACGCGTTTGATAAACCACATGGCGGCGGCACGGGCCCCGCTGGCGCAGTGGATGAAGGCGGGCTGGTTGCCGGGTTCAGCGATGATTTTGAGGAACTGATCGGCAACGGCGGGGTCGGGCGCACTGCCACTGAAGGGCAGATGGATAAAGTTGATACCGGCGGCTTTGGCAGCTGCGGCTGAGGCGTCGATATCGGCACCGGGTTCGGTGGCGAGTCGCAGGTTAATCACTGCGGCGAAACCCATTTTTTTGATGCCTGCCAGGGAGGCCGGAGTGGTGGCTCCGGCACAGGCGACGGTGGTTTCCACCTGGGCGAAATTGGTGACGCCAGGGACGGTGGATTTTTTGACCTGAGCCTGGAGAACGGGAAGACACAGGGTTACCGCGGCGAGACTGAGAAGGATTCGTTTCATAACTATCAAGCCTTTGCGAGAGAATAACCGCGCTCCTGGGCGCGGTTGACTGCGACGATGCCGGCTGGCACCATATGCGACCAGGGTGCAATGCTGGCGATGAGTTCGGCGTTGATCTCGTCGACTTTGCCGCCGGTTGCTGCAGCGATGACACCTGCTGTGGCACGGGTGGAAGAGGAACAAACTGCGAGTTGGATGCCCATTTGGGAAACCGCATCCAATGTGACTCCGCGATTCTGCAGCAAGTCACCGTAGTCGTCGAAATTGTAGACGTTTTGCTTCGCGATCTGGTTATTTCGTGGGTCTTGAAATTTGATGCGCGCGGCGATGGGTGCTGCGTATTTGGCCCAGATAGCGTCGGAATAAGCGAACGGAGTGGAGCGGTGGCGCACTACGATGACCACGGCGAGATCGCTGTTTTGCAGACCGTAGTCGGTGCGGTTCGCGCGGATGTAATTGGCGGCGAAGGCGAGGGCGTCGCCGAGACCATCGGGGGTGGTGGTGTCGAAGACCAGGCGGTGTTTGCCGGGGATTTTGTCCAGCCAGTCATCTTTGTCATGGCGGGCGGGCTCCCAGCGGGTGGTGGCGGTTTGCGCCTTCGCTAATGCGGCGCCTCCGACTGCCAGGGCTGCGAGGGAAGCGAGCCTGGTGTTCACGGACTTCAGAAATGATCGCCGTTCCTGGGAAGGCGGAAATTGTTTGGGCATGGGCATGGCGAAAACTGCATGGATATTAACATGTCTCAGGGCGTTCTGCGGATTGACAGCGCTGGTCTTTCGTGAAAGTATGGGCTGGCCCTCTATGCGAACCCTGTCTATTGCTCTCTTCATCGTTGTAAGCGCTGCCAGCATGCGAGCGCAGAATCCCCCCGCTGCTGCGGCGATCGCGAACAAGGTTGACACGCCGCAGGCGCGTGCCTATATCGCCACGCTGTTGCCCCGCACCCCCTCGCCTTCGCGGACTGGCCATGCGACTAATCGCGTTTTGATTTATCTGGATAACGGTGTCATGACGCGCAAGGAAGGCAATGACGCGGTGCAAAACATTGAGTTTCATCGCGGTGACGTGCGCTGGCGCCCGGCGAGTGGTGCCTATGTCGCCGAAAACATCAGCGATCATACGATTCGGATTCTGGAGGTTGACCTGAAGGGCAAGCCGGCGGGCCCGGCACCGGTTTCGAAACTGGATCCGGTGGTGGTGGATGCGAAGCATTACAAGGTGGAATTTGAAAATGACCAGGTGAGGGTGCTGCGGGTCCATTACGATGCGCACGATAAGGGCGAATCGCACGAACACTTTCTGAACCGGGTGGTGGTTTATCTGAACGATCAGACTGGTGCGAAAGCGGATGAGGTTCGCATGTCGGGCCCCGGGACGCATACGGAACAGAACATCGGGGACCAGCCTGCTGACAGAATTGCGGTTGAACTCAAGTAGTCACCGCGTGCGGCGCACTGAAAGCATGGTGATGTCGTCAGACTGCGGTGCTTCGGCCGTGAAGGCAAGGATCTCGCTGTAAACGTGTTCGATGAGAGCGCGGGCGGACAGGCTGGCAGACGCGCCGAGGACCGCGACCAGCCGTTCATCGGTGAAGTCGTCGAGGTCACAGTTATTGGCTTCGGAAACACCATCGGTGAAGAGGAAGAGTCCATCGCCAGGGTTCAGTTGTGCGACGCCGCCCGAATAGTCCTTGAAAGGAAACATGCCGAGCGGGGGACCGCTGGCTTCAGGCATGATTTCGACGGCACCCGAAGCGCGAACCAGGTAAGGCGGGTTGTGACCTGCGTTACAGAACTCCAGTTGACCCGTGCGGGTGTTAAGAATGCCATAAAAACAGGTGGCAAACATGGACGAGGCCTTATCGGCCACCAGTGCCTGGTTAACCTCGATGAGGCACGCGGACGGGCTGATGCCGCGCAGGGCGTTGGTCTTGATATGAGTGCGGGTAACGGCCATGAACAGCGCCGAAGCAGTGCCCTTGCCGGATACGTCGCCGACGACAACGCCCAGATGATCCTGGTCGATGAGGAAGAAATCGAAAAAGTCGCCGCCGACGGCACGAGCCGAGGTCATTTGGGCGTGGAGATCGAAGTCGTGGCGATCAGGGAAAGGCGGAAAGACGCGTGGCACCAGCGAGTGCTGGATGGTGCGGGCGGTTTCGAGTTCACGGTGGATGGCTGCCAGTTGTTCGCGGTCGCGGGCGGCATCCACCATTTCGGCAGCCAGAGTGGAGTTCTCAATGGCGGCAGCGGTTTGCAGGGCGATGGTATTGAGCAGTTTCAGGTCGGCGGCGGTATAAGGCCGGCCGGAATTGTTGGTCAGAAGTATGGCGCCGACTGTGTGTTGCTTGGCGCGGAGGGGTGCACACAGAAAATCGTCGCGAATCTCGGCGATACCGCGTTCGAGGACGGCTTCGACAAAAGCTGAAGGCTCGGCGCCCTCACCGTGAGTAGCAACGATCCGCAGCGAATTGTCGGTGGCATCGCGCAGAATAATGCTGCCGCCGGTGGCGGAGATCAGCCGTTGGGCCTGGCCGAGCGCGGAGCGGCCTACGGCAGCGGGATCGAGCAGCGCGGTAAGCTGTTCGGAAAGCTGGTCGATGAGATGCACTTCGCGGTACAGGTGCAGCACTTCTGAAGCCAGAGCACGGCGCCCGGATTCGGCGGCGACCAGATGGTTGATCAGATCACCGACGGCTGCGGCGGCATCGCCGGAAACTGAGCCCAGCAGGGTTTCCCCAAAGTAGATGGGAGTAGTTTGACCGGCGGCGGATGCGGTGCCCAGCAGCAGATTACCAGACGCGTCATGGATGGCTATCCCCCCCGGCAACGTTTCCAATAAAAGGCGGACGGGACCCAGCAGAGATTTGAGCTTCAGACCGGCCATGGCGGTGTCAGATGCCGAGAACGGCGCGGGCTTTTTCGAGGAGCGCGTCGGGATCGAAGGGCTTGGTCATGTACAGATCCGCGCCCACTTCCTGGCCGCGCTGGCGGTCGAACTCCTGGCCCTTCGCGGTTAAGAGAATGATATGGACGTGGCTCATACCCAGTTCGTTCTTGACCGCGTTGCAGACATCGAAGCCGTTCTTCTTCGGCATCATGACGTCAAGGAAAACGAGGTTGGGGTTTTCTGCCTGAATGGTGGCCAGCGCTTCCTCCCCGTTGGTGGCGGTGAGCAGTTCCACGCCTTCGTCTTCCAGTTCTTCGAGCGTCTGCTGGATGAGCATGCGCAGATAGGGTTCGTCGTCAACAATCAGGATCTTCATGGGATTCTTTACTGGTAGATCAGGAACAACACGTTTTCGAGGCCCTTTTCAAAACGCAGGGAGCGGATTGCATCCTGCTGGCTGGAAAGAAGCGAACTGAGAATGATGATGTCGGGTTTGCTGGAGACGGCCTTCGCAACCATTTCCGCGCCGTTGGATTCAACGACGTGATAACCGCCGGTGGTGAGGACTTCAGTCAGCGTCTTGACGGCGGAGGCGTCTTCGTCAACCACCATCACCTTCTTCCTGGACTTGCCCTGGTTGAGCAGCGTGCCGACTTCGCGGAACAGCGATTCGGTATCGATAGGTTTGGTGAGGTAGCGATCGACGCCGAGGCGGAAGCCGCGTTCCTTGTCTTCAACGATGGACAGGATGATGATCGGGATGTCCATGGTGGCAGGGTCGTTCTTGAGCACCGCGGCCACGTCGAAGCCATTCATCTCAGGCATCATCACGTCGAGAACAACCAGACCTGGAGTTTCTTCGCGAATACGCTGCAGGGCTTCGCGTCCGTTTTCGGCCAGGCGCACGCTGTAGCCGGCTTCGGTGAATTCCTGTTGCAGCAGGGAGCGGATGTTGGGATCATCATCGACGACCAGGATAGATTTGCTGCGTGGCTGTTCGCCCGCGATCTTCTCTTTGAGCTGGCGCACCAGTGCTTCGATATTGATACTGCGGGACGCGGTGGAAACGGCACCGGGCTGGACGGGCAGCGCGAAGGAGAAGGTACTTCCCTTGCCCGGTTCGCTTTCGACCCAGATACGGCCACCGTGGTACTCGACGATCTCGCGGCAGATGGGCAGACCGAGACCCGTGCCTTTGGGCTTATCGGTGAGCGTATCTCCCACCTGCTTGAATTTTTCGAAGACTTTGGGCTGGTCTTCAGGGGCGATGCCGATGCCGGAATCGATGATACTGACGATGATTTCGCCGTCGCGCAGGCGGGCTGCGCAGGTAACGGAGCCCGAGTCGGTGAACTTGACGGCGTTGGAGATGAGGTTGATGACCACCTGAATGAGGCGGTCACTATCGGCGTTAACAATCGGGAGGCCCGATTCGATGTCTTTGACGAGGTTTAGCTTCTTGCCTTCCAGCAGAGAGGACGTGGCGGCGGAAGCGCGCTCGATGACTTCGGCCACGGATACAGGCCCCAGGTTCCAGGTGAATTTTCCGGCTTCAATCTTGGCGAGATCCAGGACGTCATCAATGAGTTTGGTTAGCCGTTCGCCTTCGCTGACGACGACATCGAGGTTTTCGACCACCTGCTTCTTGGCACGGGCAACCTTCTTGTCTTCGTCGGGGATGAGGGGGAACAGGAGTTCATCGAGGCGGCGACGGATGATTTTAGCAAAGCCGAGCACGCTGGTGAGCGGAGTACGGAGTTCGTGGCTGACGGTGGAGAGGAAGGAACTCTTGGCTGCATCCGCTTCTTCCGCGACGGCGCGGGCAAGGCGGGTTTCTTCAAAGAGCCGGGCGTTGTGGAGGGCCACACCCACGGACGCGGCGATGGTGGAAAGCAGTTTCTGGTCGGCTTCGGTGAAGCGGCCTTCTTCGTCAGTGGACTGCACGCTGATAACTCCGTCGATTTCGTTGCCTGCGGGAATGGGAACGCCGAGATAGGAAGCGGCGCGCCGGCCCAGCTGTTCCACTCCGAGACGGGTACGGGCGCTGTCGATGTCCTCATTGATGAGCAGCGGCTGGCCCGTACGAATGATCTGTGATGCAAGGCCTGCGCCATACGGCTGGGGTTCGGAAGTATCCCCGAAATAGTAGGGGAAGTTGAGCATCATGCTGGCGCGGTCAAGCAGTGAGACGTAGGCGATCTGGGCGTGGAAGACGTCGCGTACCTCATCTCCCACGAGCTGCAAAAGACTGTGGGTGTCGAGGCGGCTGGAAAGTGCCTGGGTGATGCGGTTAATGGTGGCGAGTTCCTCCGCGCGTTCGCTGATCTCGCGCTCACGCTGGTTGATGCGCTGGTAAGCGGCGGCGTTATCGAGCGCGATGGAAGTATAGGCGGCCAGATTCTGCAGCAGGCTGAGGTGTTGTTCGGTATAGGCGTTGCGGTGGAAGCTCTGCACGGTGAGCACCCCGAGAATGCGGTCCTGGGCGACCAGAGGCAGATAAATCAGGGATACGGGTGGCTGGGCGGGCGTGCCGTCTTCCAGAACTCCCTTGCCGTGCTGGTAGACCGGGATGTATTTTTTGTATTCGGTTGTGACGTCGTTAATCAGGATGGGCTTGCGGTTATCCAGACACCAGACGGCAAACTGGTTCTTGTCTTCGGTAGCGCGGGTATAGGGGGTGTAGCGCTTGCCGTTTTCGACGGCGAGTGTGTATTCGATGAGGTGCTTTTCGGGGCGGTAGATGCCTACACCGAAGACGCCTGCATCCACCAGCTGGTTGACGCGTTCGTAGAGTTTGAACAGGATGGTATCGAGATCGAGCGAGGCGGTGATTTCGCGGCCAATTTCGCTGAGCAGACCAACGGTCTCATAAGCCTGCTGCAGGTCGTCTTTCTGGGCGGCGATTTCATCGGCCTGCTGGCGGATTTCGTGGGTACGTTCGGCGACTGTAGTTTCGAGGGCTTTGGCCTGGGCTTCCAGGGTTTCGGTTTCACGGCGGTTTTTTTCGCGCTCACGGGCGATGACGCGCTGGCGGGCACCATAGCCGATCAGCAGGAAGGCCAGACCGTAAAGCGCATAGGCGATGCTGGTGCGGTACCAGGGGGCCAGTACGGTAAAGGGGTAAACACCTTCTTCGCTGGTGCGACCGTCCTGCGCGCGGGCCTTGACACGGAAGCGGTAAGACCCTGGCGCGAGGCCGCCGTAGCTGACGTCCTTCTGCTTGGTCCCGTCGGACCAGTCTTTGTCCACGCCCTCCAGAAAATGCTGGTAGACGGTTTCGTCTTCCGCGCCGTAGGCGGGTGCGGCGAACTCGAGGTGAAGGGAGTTTGCGGCATACGAAAGGCTGAGCGGTTCGGCGCCGGGCCGCGTGAAACCACCAAAGGCCTCGTCACGGCCGGTAGTAACGCGGCGGACGAGCGTGCTGAACTTGGCCGACCGCACTGGTTTGGCACGGGGGTCGAAGCGGAGCAGGCCGTCGATGGTAGTGAGCCAGACCAAACCATCGCTTTCCATGCGACCACTATTATTGCCACGAAACGAGGAGAACTGACGGGGCGACTCTTCGTCCAACTGGTAGGTTCCGTCCGCTTGCCGGTGAAAAATGCCCAGGCGGGTCTCGGTTTCGCTTTCGTTGCCGGACCACACATCGCCATTGGGCATGTCAAAGAAATTGGCCGTTGATTTAAGCGTTCGTATAGGGAGGAGAAAACGGTTGTCGACCACGAAGCGATGGCTGGCTTCGTCCCAGCGCCGGGCCTCCTGGGAGGAGTCTTGTAAGAGATAGAGGCTGCCCGCAGCAAGAACCGGCATGTTTCGCTTCCGCCCGGGAACGCCATCCTTTTCGCCAAGAGTTTCCCGCTTCCAGTCCGACATTCTGCCGGGACCGGGTGTGATGCGCTGGACGTTGCCGTTGAAATCCGCAGTCCACAGGGCACCCTGGGCATCTTCGACAAGCGGCTGTCTACCGAGGATCGGGATTATTCCTTCATCTACCCAGGAGGTCTTTTCCCAGCGCATGGAGGCCAGTGCACCCTCATTTTCGGAGTACACCCGGTTCGGCGTTTTCCTGGATTGCAGAAGTTTATAGGTGCTGTTATGACCGGCCAGGGACGGGAGCGGGACCGGTGAAACCGTGTCTCCGGTAACTTTCTCTATGCCGCCCACCGCGGCAACCAGTAACTGGTCCGGGGAGCGACCGGAAGGGTCGTGGAAATTCAACAAATCCCATGCTTGGGAGAAAGTCACAGCAAGGGGCTGGACCACGGGCAGGCCGGTGGCTGGGTTGGAAACAATGCGGAAGACGGGGTTGGCACCCGCCAGCACGGTGGCTCCGTAGAGAACGCCGTTGTGGCGGGCCGTGGTATCAACCGAGGTGCGGGTGAAGACGGAAACGGGCGAATCGACCTCAACGCGGGAAATCCCGGTACCCTGGCCGAGCCAGAGCGCGCCGTCGCGGTCGGACAAGGCCGACAGCACGTTTTGCGTGAGCAGGCCGGCATCGGTGTTGATAATGCGGCGGAGGCGTCCATCGTGTTCGAGGATGACGGCACCGCCGCGCAGAGTGGTGACGCAGATTGCGCCGTCCGGCAACAGAACCGAAATGTAAACGCCGTAGGATTTCAGGTAGGCGTCGGCCTGTGTGGGGAAGGGAGTGACTTTTTCGCCATCGAAGAGGGTGAGGAGCCGGTCACGGGAAGAGACCAGAATATGGCTTGGGTCCCAGGGGTGGAGGAAGAGTTTGAGCCAGTCGGTATAGGCCGCACCGCCGGGAACGGCGCGCAATTCGTCACCCACGATTTCCTGCAGGCCGAGGCCAGCCTGGGCGGTATAGACATGGCCGCGCACCAGGGAAAGAGCTTGAAAGGAGGTGACGGTGGGCCACGTCTGCATGCGCTTGCCATCCCAGCGGAGCAGACGTTCATAGGCGCGGAAAAAGAGGCCCTGGGGGGTGGCGAGGGTTTGCCAGACATCGGTAAAGGCACGCTGATTTTGGGGGATTTTGTCGAGCAGGGAGGCGTATTGCAGGGCGCCTTTGGCATCGGGTTCGAGGTAGCCGACGTTGCCGAACAGCCCGGCCCAGATACGGCCGTTTTCGTCCATAGCGAGCGAACGGGTCGGGCCCGTTGGAAGGGGAATTTTGCGCCACGTAACGCCGTCGTACTCAAGGATGCTGTCGTTGGAGTTACCGAAGTAGAGGACGCCGCGCTTGTCCTGGACGCTACTCCAGACCTGCGGCCCGCCCTGGTAATCTTTTTGTGTGTAATTGCGGATTATGGGCATGCCGATTTCGGCAGGGGCTTTTCCGGAGGCCGGTGGTGCAGGGCTGGTTTGGGCGAAGGCGGTTTGGGCGAAGGAGATGCAACCCAGCGCGCCGAGGAGCGGGAGGAACAGCCGTGAGACGTGAGATGAGGGCAGTCGCAACGCGGGTCTCCGTCGAGTATAGCCGATTGGAGGATTTTTGGAAGGAGTTGAACCGGTGCAAGTTGGAATTCCTGACAAAGCCCGCAGACTTGATCACTCGGGCGGGCGGCGCACTGAGAGCATAGTCACGTCGTCAGACTGCGGTGCTTCGGCCGTGAAGGCCAGAATTTCACTGTAAACGCGTTCGATGAGCGGGCGGGCGGACAGGCTGGCAGTAGCGCCCGGGACGGCCTTTGGTGACCGGATCAAATACCCGTATATTGGTTATACTTTTGGTATGAAGACGGCGGTCTCAATCCCCGAAGATGTGTTTGCAGGTGCTGAAAGACTTGCACAACGGACGAAGCGTTCGCGAAGCGATATTTATGCCGCTGCTGTCCGGGAATATATTGCCCGCCACTCCGGCGATGCGGTTACCGAAGCCATGAACGCTGTAATGGACCAGGTCGGCGCACCCGGTGCCGACCCTTTTGTTTCGCTTGCAGCACGGAAAATACTGGAACGAATTGAGTGGTAATCTCGCGGGGCGAGATCTGGTGGGCGGACCTTCCGTCACCGACCGGTTCCGCGCCCGGGTTTCGCCGCCCCGTAGTTGTCGTTCAAGGGGATGCACTCAATCAGAGCCGGATCGGGACTGTTATTTGTGTGCCGCTGACCAGCAATCTCAAGTGGGGTGACGCTCCGGGTAATGTGGTTCTGGCGTCGAAAGCGACAGGGCTGGCTAAAGACTCGGTGGCCAATGTCTCGCAGATTCTCACCGTAGACCGTGAACTTCTAACGGAATGCGCGGGCAAGATTTCAAATGCACGGGTTCAGTTGATCCTTGCGGGGCTTGACGTTGTGCTTGGCAGATAGACTCCGCTGGCTCCCCATGAAATGTGGCATTAAAACTACCTCTCCGTTCGTAAGGTATTGATTATAAAGGCGCGGGATTCTGCCTGCGGATACTTTGCCTTGGCGGGGACCTACGGTTCCCAGCCTGGGGTGCCTTCTTCCCACTGGTTGTCGGTGAGTTGCTCGACGTGGGTACCGTCGTAACGCATCACGAAAATCTCTCCGTAGGGTTGCGGCGCATCCGTGTATGCCACCTCGTCCTTAAAGCCCATCCGGGAACTCGCAAAGGCGATCGATTCGCCATCGAATGACCAGGACATGTGCGCGTCATTTCCTTTGCCATTTGTCAGCCGCTTGAGCGACGTCCCGTCCGGATGAATCGTGAAGATATCGTACGCGCCATTGATCTGCCTGGCGAACATGATGAGATCCCCCCGGGGCGACCACAACGGGAAATTATCGTAATCCGGGGTGAGCGTCGTTACTGCCCTGGTTTCGAGGTTCATGATGCGGAGCCCCTGGCCGTCCTTGCCGAAGCTCCGGAACACCAGGTGATTCCCATCCGGAGAATATGACGGAAAGGAATTGTTATCGGCCCCGGACGTCAACTCCTGGAAGCCGCTTCCATCCGCGTTGATGATGGCGATCTGCGCGCCGCCTTCCACGCGCTCGCCTGGCTTCAGGAATTGCGAATGAAATCCGTCGAAGAATGCTGCAAAGCCGCCCAGCGAGAAGACCACCTTATCGCCGCGCGGGGACCATCCGCCGACGAATGCATTGCGGGTCTTGTCCTGATACAGGACTTTCGACTGCCCGGTTTCCGGCGTATTCACGTTAAGCGATGACACCTTCCCAGTGCCGGGGGACGTCATACTCAGGTACTGCTTGCCCGAAGGGCTGAACGCAGGCAGCATGCCCGACAGACTCAAATCATAATTCGGATTCCGGCTGAACATCTTTACCTGCGGGGGCAGGGTCGGGGTGCGACGTCTGTGGAATACCACATGTTTCCCGTCAGGCGACCATGACGCGACACGGATCGCGCCACGCGGGCCATGGCTGCCGCTCGTGTAGTAAATACCGGCCTCCGCGGAATCCTTCCGGATATAGCCCACGTCATTTCCGGGAAGCGGGGACGGATTCATCTTCACACCGGGTTCCGCTGGCAGGTCGGTGAGCGCGCCGTTCGTCGTATCGATGGAAACCAATCGCGATACGCTGCCCGGGTCGGGAGCCGGGCGGCGAAGATCCATGGTCTGTTGGGCCGTCGAGCAGTACGCCAGCACATGCCGGCTGTCGCTCATCCACTTCGGGCTTCCGCAGAATCCACCCGTGTTGGTGACCCTCTTCATGGCGGAGCCGTCGGGGCGAATCAAATAGATCTCGGCCAGTTGTTGGCGCTCCCAACGCCCTTCGCTGAACGGCGCAACGATGCCGCGGCTGGAAGAGAACGCGATCCATTGCCCGTCGGGCGACCAGGCCGGGCGGTAGTCGCCGCCGGGGCCGGATGTCAGCGCCTTCACCCGCTTCGTGGCGATATCGAGCGTCCAGATGTCCGCATACCCGCTGCCCCGGGTGCTGACAAAGACTAGTTGTTTTCCATCATGAGAGAACGCCGCCTGATCCTCGTAGGCCGGATCTGAAGTCAGCTGCGTCAGCCCGCTGCCATCCACATTGACGCGGAAGAGATCGCCTGATCCGTTGCGATCAGATGTGAACACTATGGACCTGCCATCCGGTGCCCAGACCGCATCGTAATCGTCGTGGGGCGCAGCCAGCAATGGACGCTCATCGCTGCCGTCGGACGCTGAAATGAATAGCTGCATCGTACCCGGGACGACGCCGCCCGCCCGGGCAAACGAGAGTTTACGAGGTGGCTGCGCGGCGCATAGAAGGCCCACAGCAATCAGCGCAGCCGTCAGAATTCGCATTGATCCAGTATAGACACTTCTCGATTGCTTCACTGCTCTCACATGAGAAGGGGTTGTCAACCGAATAGGGGCAGTTTGAAAACTGAACAAACGGGCTGCCAAAGGTTGGCTCCCCATCGTGGATACAAACCACGAAATCAATGCGCCGCGGCTGCCTTCACGCCTTTAGGTGGCTTCTGCATCAGGAAAGCCAGGGGGGCTAAACAGATGAAAAGCACGGCACCGATGGAGATTACATCCACATAAGCCAGCGTGGCTGCCTGACCGGAGATCGTATGGCCGATGATCGTGTAGGCCTGCGCGGTAGCGCGGTTGGCGGGGACGCCCTGGGCGGTCAGACTGCGCGCCAACCCTTCGATGCGCTGAGTGAACAGCGGGTCCCCTGATGAAGTATGCGCGGCCAGCATCGCCTGATGCTTTTGACTCAGCCGCACCACCCAGGTGCTCAACATCGCAATCCCAATGCTGCCGCCCAGGTTGCGGGCAAGATTCGTCATACCCGCCACCTGGTTGCTCTTGTTCTGCGGCAGCCCCACATACGAAATCGTATTGATCGGGATGAAGATGAAGCCGATTCCCATGGTCTGGTAAACGCGGAACATCATGGCGGTGCGGAAATCGATCTGCGTGTTGATGGAAGTCATATGCCACAGGGCAAGCGCCGTGGCCGAGAAACCAAAGGCGATCATATAGCGCGCGTCAATGCGCGACACGAGACGCCCTACCAGCGGCATCAGCACCACCAGAACAATGGCCCCAACGGAAAGGGCCTGACCCGCCGTTTGGGCGCTATATCCCATGAGAACCTGCAGGAACTGCGGAATCAAAACCGTCGTGGCGAAGAGCACCATACCGAGGATAAACATCATGAAAACGGCCATGGCGAAGTTGCGGCGGCCGAGCAGGCGCACGTCCAGAATGGGATTGGAGTGTTTGAGTTCGTTGAAGACAAACCAGACAATGGTGACGACCGCCACTATGGAAAGGGAGATGATCCAGGGAGAATCAAACCAGTCCTGCTCCTGACCTTTGTCGAGGACAATCTGGAGGCAGCCGATGCCTACGGAGATGAGCGCGAGGCCAATGAAATCGAGCGAATTGTTGAGGATTTTCTTGCGCTCGGTCTTCATGTAGGGCGGATCTTCGACGATCTTGTGCGTGAGATAGAGCGAGATGATGCCGACGGGTACGTTGAGGTAAAAGATCCAGCGCCAGCTGTAGTTATCGGTAATCCAGCCGCCAAGGGTAGGCCCCACAGCTGGTGCCATCACGACAGCCATGCCGTAGATGGCAAATGCCATGCCGCGTTTTTCGGGCGAGAAAGTGTCTGCGAGAATCGCCTGTTCGCTGGTGGCAAGCCCGCCGCCGCCAAGGCCCTGAATGATGCGGAACAGAACCAGAAAGCTGAGGGACGGGGCCAGTCCGCAGAGAAAAGAACTAAGAGTAAAGATGACGACGCAAGTCATGTAATAGCGCTTGCGCCCCATCAAGACGGAAAGCCAGGCGCTCACCGGCAGAATGATGGCGTTGGCAACCAGGTAACTGGTGAGCACCCACGTGGCTTCGTCAGTTGAGGCGGAAAGTCCGCCGGCGATGTGGGGCAGGGCGACGTTGGCGATGGAAGTATCGAGCACTTCCATGAACGTGGCGAGGGTAACGGTCAGGGCAACGATCCACGGGTTGAAGCGCGGCTTCCAGGGCGCGGGGGCGCCTGCTGCGGGATGTTCCAGAGTAGTCGCGTCGGCCATGGGCGGGGAACTTCAAGTTTCGCACCGGGGTTCAAACCCCGGGCATTTGAGCACAGGGAGGCGCGGGTATTTGGGGAATTGAGGTTCAGTAAAAGAGCGGAGGCACTGGGTGAAAACGGAGTCGCGGTCTGTGCGGATTTCTTTGTGGTGCAGGCATTGCGCGCAGAGTCCGGGTGGTGGGGCGGAAGTGTTCATGCGCCGTTTGGGGATGCCTGCAGTTATGGCAACTGCTTGCGCACCGTTTCGGCCTGGCAGAGGTGCCGCCGGTCGTGAGTATTGAGCAGTTCAAGACGTGCGCCAAGCGGCATTTTGAGGAGGGGTTGCAGGATTGCTGGCAAGGCAGGGAGGATGGTTTTGACGCGGGCCAGATCGAGGCCCGCTGCGCTACTGGCCAGCGTCCGAATTTCGGTCATGACGCGGAGGTACGCAGAAACCGTCTGGTCACGGTCAAGTTGTGGTTGCGGCAGATAGTAAGCCGGAGCTTTGAATTTCCTCGAGACCGGCGGTTCCATGCTCTCTACAAATTTTCGACTGAGAAAACCGTAGTCGAACGGACCATGACCCATGACGCCACGGGCAATGCCGGATTTAATCGCGGTTCGCAGTGCCTGAACGTCGCCGCCATTGACGATGGTGAGGTGGGAGAGATTCTGGCCGATGGACCAGCGACCGGGCTCATTGCTCCAGTTAAACTGATCCGGGGAGATTCCGTCGCAAAGTTCCTGTACCCGAGCGCAATTCGCGTCGAGTTCGGGGATCAGAATGCTGAGATCTTTGCCGCTTGGATTGCCCATCGAAGCATTAGTTTACCCGATGCCCAGGATAGAATCGGGCACATGAAATACGAAGTGTTCGACTTTGATATTCGTGACAACGTTGCCTGGATCACGTTTAACCGGCCTGCCAGTTTGAACGCGATGAACCGGCAGATGATGATTGAACTGCACGATATTGCCAACCGGTGTATGACGGACAAGGCTGTGCGGGCGGCTGTGCTGACTGGGTCCGGAGAACGTGCGTTTTGTGCGGGCGGGGATGTACTGGGGTTTCATGCGGATCAGGACGGGATTTCGCGCGGGGTCTTTGAGGGCACTACTTTGCTGCACGCGGCGGCTTCGCGTTTTGCCTGGATGAAAGCACCGTTGATAGCGGCAGTGAATGGTGTTGCGGCGGGGGCCGGGCTGAGTGCGGTCGCGTGGTGCGATCTGGCGATTGCGGCTGACACCGCCACTTTTACCAGCGCGTATACAAAGATCGGATTTACTCCGGACGGGAGTTCGACGTGGTTTTTGTCGCGGATGATTGGGCGGCGGCGGGCGATGGAACTCTATATGACGAATCGCACGCTGACGGCGCAGGAGGCGCTGGACTGGGGGCTGGTGAATCGTGTGGTGCCTGCTGCCGATTTGATGGCTGAGGCCGGTAAGCTGGCCGCACAGCTGGCGCAGGGTCCCACGCGTGCTTTCGGCGGGGTGAAGAAGCTGCTGATGATGGCGACGACCGATAGCCTGGAAGGGCAGATGGAGCGGGAGAGCCGCACGCTTTCGGAGATGGCTTCGAGTGCCGATGCACGCGAAGGAATTGCGGCATTTGTGGAGAAACGCAGAGCGAGGTTTACCGGTGAGTAATATGATGAAAAAATTTGCGGTAGTGAAGGGTCGGCGGATGGCCTTCGTTGAATCGGGCGAGGGCCCGGCAATTGTGTTCCAGCATGGCAATCCGACGTCTTCCTATTTGTGGCGCAACGTGATGCCGCATTGCACGGGGCTGGGGCGTTTGATCGCCTGCGATCTGATTGGGATGGGCGATTCAGACAAGCTGCCGGATTCTGGGCCTGGCCGCTACACTTATGCGGAACAGCGCGAGTATTTGTTTGCCCTTTGGGATCAGCTGAACCTCGGCAGTCAGGTGGTGCTGGTGCTGCATGACTGGGGTTCAGCGCTGGGGTTTGAGTGGGCGAATCAAAACCGTGAGCGCGTGGCTGGCATCGTTTACATGGAAGGGATTGTGACGCCGATGACGTGGGCGGACTGGCCCGAGGCCGCGCGGCGTGCGTTCCAGGGGTTTCGGACGGAAGCCGGCGAAGAGATGATTTTGCAGAAGAATATTTTCGTGGAACGGGTACTGCCAGGGTCTGTTCTGAGGAAACTTTCGGACGAGGAAATGAAAGAGTACCGCCGGCCATTTCTCAGTGCAGGGGAAGATCGGCGGCCCATGCTGACGTGGCCGCGACAGATCCCGATCGACGGGGTTCCGGCAGATGTGACGGGTGTCGTGGAAGAGTATTCCGCGTGGCTGGCGGCGAGTGAGATGCCGAAGCTGTTCATCAATGCGGAGCCCGGTTCCATTCTGGTGGGGCGGCAGCGGGAAGTTTGTCGGCGGTGGCCGAATCAGGCCGAAATTACGGTACCCGGAATTCACTTTATTCAGGAAGACTCGGCAGATTTGATTGGTGTGGCGGTTGCTGATTTTGTGCGCGGCATTCGTTGAGCCTGCTGAGCGCGTACCCCATTCCCAAAGGCCAGACATAGCGCTCCAGGCGGCTTCGGCAGCTTTTGCAAATTCGTTCATTATGTTAGATCGCGCGGGCCGTTTCGAGAGGAGTTCGGTTCGTCGAGAATACAGTGTGAACATAAACTGATGGCACCCAAACTGCGAGGCTGCGCTTTTTTGACGGAGGATGCGGATGCTGCATCCGTGTTTACAGCGGAGGATTTGTCGCCGGAACATCTGGCGGTGGCGCGGACGACCGATGAATTCTTCGCCAATGAAGTAGTCCCGAATCTGGAGGCGATCCGGAACAAAGACTACGCCGTGGCGCGGGGCGTGATGCGCAAGGCAGCTGAGATGGGATTGACGGCGATTCAATTTCCCGAACGGTTCGGCGGTATGGAACTGGATCTGGCTTCGGTGATGCTGGTGGCCGAACATCTGGCTGCGGACGCTTCTTATGGCGGGTGGCATTCGGCGCACTCGGGGATTGGCAGTTTGCCGGTGTTGTACTTCGGCACGGAAGCGCAGAAGGCGAAGTATTTGCCGCGCCTGGCGAGTGTGGATTTGCTGGCAGCCTATGCGCTGACGGAGCCGCAGGCAGGGTCAGATTCACTGGGCGCACGGACCCGGGCCGATTTGAATACTGAGGGTACGCATTACATCCTCAACGGGCAGAAGATGTGGATCACCAATGGTGGTGCGGCCGACCTGTTTACCGTGTTCGCGAAGGTGGGTGGTGAGAAATTTACTGCCTTCATGGTGGAACGGGCTTTTCCTGGCGTTTCGAGCGGCGCGGAAGAACAGAAGATGGGGATTAAAGGGACCTCGACCACAGCGGTTTACTTTGACAATGTTCCGGTGCCGGTTGAGAACTTGCTGGGTGAAATCGGGCGCGGGCATGTGATTGCGTTCAATATTCTGAACGTGGGCCGAATGAAGCTGGGCGCAGCTACTACGGGCGCCGGGAAGTATGTGCTGGGGATTTGTTTGAAGTATGCGAAGCAGCGCAAGGCTTTTGGTTCGTCAATTTCAGAATTTGGCGCGATTCAGCACAAGCTGGCGGAGATGGCAATCCGAATCTATGCGGGTGAGGCGATGTTGTGGCGGGTGGCCGGGCTGATCGAAGCGAAAATGAAGGAAATTGCAGGTGAAAATCCTGACCCGCTGCAAGCCGAACTGAAAGCCATTGAAGAGTTCGCGGCTGAGTGCAGCATGATCAAGGTGTTCTGTTCGGAGGCCTTGAATTACGTGGTGGATGAGGGTGTGCAGATCCACGGCGGCTATGGTTTTCATCAGCACTATGACGTAGAGCGTACGTACCGTGATTCAAGGATTAACCGTTTGTTTGAAGGGACGAATGAGATCAACCGGCTGGTGATTGCGGGGATGCCGCTGAAGCGCGCGGCGCGGGGCTTGAATGATTTATTGAAGGCCGCGCAGGCGATGGCAGCCGGAGTTCCTGAATCAGCGGCCGGTGCGGATGCGGAGTTGCGGATTGTGGCCAATGCGAAACGCGCGGTGCTTTACACCCTCGGAATCGCGCATAAAAAACATGGCGCGGCGCTGGAAAAACAGCAGGAGGTCATCATGAATATTGCGGACATGATGATGGAAATACTGGCGATGGAATCGTCTGTGATTCGGGCGCGGAAACTTGGTGGCGGCGGCAAGGGCGCGAACGCGACAGACATGGCGGCGGTATACGTGCAGGACGCGCTGGCGAGGGTGGAAAACTCCGCCCGTAATGTGCTGGGGGCGTGTTCGCCTTCAGAGAAACTGCACGCGCATTTTTGTGTGCTGCGTGGTTTGACGAATATTGATCCGGTAGATGCAATTGCGCTGCGGCGTCAGATTGCCAACCGGCTACTGGGGCGTGAATCTTATGGCGTTTAAGCCGTTGGTTACAGGGGCGGACTATATCGAGAGCCTGCGCGGGCGGGGACTCAAAGTCTGGTTCATGGGTGAGCGTGTGGTGGAGCCGGTGGATCATCCTGTGATCCGACCCTCGGTGAATGCGGTGGCCCGCACTTACGATCTGGCGATTGAAGACCCTGAGATTGCTACGGTGTGGTCCTCACTTTCGGGGCAGCGCGTGAACCGGTTTCTGCATGTTACTGAGACGGTGGCAGACGTGGTGGGGCAGAACCGGATGCAGCGGCGACTGGGTCAGTTGACAGGCACTTGTTTTCAGCGCTGCGTGGGGATGGATGCGCTGAATTCGCTGTTCTCGGTGACGTTCGATATCGATGCGGCTCAAAGCACTACTTATCATTCCCGCTTCCGGAAGTTCCTCATTGACCAGCAGGAGCGCAATCTGGTAATTGGCGGGGCGATGACTGATCCGAAGGGCGACAGGGGCAAGGGTCCGTCTGATCAGAGCGACGCTGATCTATTTCTGCATGTGGTGGAGCGACGCGCGGATGGTGTGGTGTTGCGCGGCGCCAAGATGCACCAGACCGGGTGTCTGAACTCGCACTGGATTGTGGTGATGCCGACGATGCGTTTGCGGCCGGTGGATAAAGACTATGCGATTGTCGCTGCCATTCCGGTGGATCATCCGGGCCTGACTTATATCTATGGCCGGCAGTCCTGCGATACGCGGGCGATGGAGGGTGGCGAGATCGATCAGGGCAACGCAAAGTTTGCGGGGCAGGAAGCCATGATCATCATCGACGATGTTTTCGTTCCGAATGAGCTGATTTTCATGAACGGCGAGACGGAGTTTGCAGCGTCTTTGGTTGAGAGGTTTACTGCGTATCACCGGCGTTCGTATGTCTGCAAGACAGGGTTGGGCGATGTGATTATTGGGGCGGCTGCGCTGATTGCGGATTACAACGGCGTGGGTGCGGTTTCGCATGTGCGCGACAAGCTGGTTGAGATGACCCATCTGAATGAAACGATTTATGGGGCGGGTATTGCTGCATCACATGAATCGCAGAAGACAGAGGCGGGGAATTATCAGCCGGATGACATGCTGGCCAATGTTTGCAAGCATAATGTGACGCGGTTTCCCTATGAGCTGGCGCGGTTGGCCCAGGACCTGGCGGGCGGGCTGGTGGCTACGCTGCCATCGGAGAAAGATTTCGATAATCCGGAGACCGGGCCATTGCTGCGGAAGTATCTGAAGGGGCGCGATGGGGTGAAGGTGGAGGATCGCGCGCGCGTTCTGCGACTGATTGAGAATATGACGCTGGGGCGGAACGCGGTGGGGTATTTAACGGAATCGATGCATGGTGCGGGGAGTCCTCAGGCGCAGCGGATTCAGATTGCGCGGCAGATGAAGCTGGAAGAGAAGAAGGACCTGGCGAAGGCGCTGGCGGGGATTGAACCGGAACGGTTAAAATAGGGATACGCACTGTAACTGTATTGACAAACCAGCATGGAAAAAACGATCCGGATATACAAATCCCACAAAGAAATGAAAGCGGACGAATACCGATACTGGCAGAGTCGTCCCGCTCATGAACCGATGGATGCGGTTGCGGAAATGTCGCTTGCCGCAGACGCGACGAAAGGCACAGCTATAGATGTACCAGAACTTCAAGGACCTGCTGTCGTGCTTCAACGCGCTCGGCGTTAAATTTAATATCTGATTGTTGGCGGGTATGCGGTTTCATTTCATGCGCAACCCCGCTTCACGAAAGATCTGGATTTATTCATAAAAGCCGACCCCTCCAATGCACAAGCCACCCATGCGGCGCTAACCCGTTTTGGAGCACCTCTCGAAAATGTCCGGGAGGAAGACCTTGCGGATCCGCGTAATTTCATCCGGTTCGGGCGGGAGCCCGCAGCAATCGATATCCTGCCGGGAATTGACGGAGTTGATTTTGACGGCGCGTGGGAGCGGCGCGTCGAAAGCGTGCTTGACTCGCAGACCGGACTCACCGCGTTCATTATTTCTCGTGCAGATCTGATCGCTTCGAAGCTCGCGTCAGGCCGGATGCGTGATCTTGCGGATGTTGAGGAACTTCGTGAAGCCGCACAAAGCGAATCCGCACCGGCGTAATCCAGCGCTATATCATGTGGAGAAGAATATGAGAGAAGCTGTCGTTGTAGCCAGTTCGCGGACCGCGCTTGCCAAGGCCGGTCGCGGGTCCTTCAATATTACGCGCCCGGAAGACCTTGCGGCGCACTGCATTCAGGACGTTTTGCGCAAGGTCCCGCAACTGGACCCGGCATTGATTGAGGACGTGATTCTGGGCTGCGGACAACCGCATGGCGCACAGGGCGGCAATATCGGACGGCTCTCCGCTGTTCATGCCGGTCTGCCTGTTTCCGTAGCAGGGACTACGGTCAACCGCTTCTGTTCGTCAGGCCTGCAGGCGATTGCCATGGCCGCTCACGAGATTATCCAGGAGGGCGCTGAGGCTTCCATCGGCGGTGGCATCGAAAGTATTTCGATGTTGACCCGCGATTCGAATTTCCATCCGGGTTTGAAAGAAAAGAAGCCCGGCTTGTTCATGGTGATGGGCGATACGGCGGAAGTGGTGGCGAAGCGTTACGGCATCAGTCGGCTGGCGCAGGATGAATACTCGCTGATCAGTCAGCAGCGCACGGCGCGTGCGCAGAACGAAGGTTTTTTTGCCGGCGAGATTGCTCCCATGAAGGCCACCATGGCGCTGTTTGACAAGAAGACAGGCGAGCGGACAGGCACGGAAGATGTGCTCTGCGATAAAGATGAATGCAACCGCCCGACCACCACGCTGGAAGGTCTGCTGGGGCTGAAACCATACTTTGACCAGAGTGGTGCCGGGTCAGTGACGGCGGGCAATGCGTCGCAGCTTTCAGATGGCGCCTCGGCCACGCTGCTGATGTCACGTGAAGCGGCAGACAAGGCCGGGATTCCCTACAAGCTGATCTTCCGCGGGTTTGCGGTGGCTGGTTGTGAGCCGGACGAAATGGGCATTGGCCCCGTGTATGCGGTGCCGAAACTGCTGGCGCGTAAAGGCCTGTCGGTGAGCGATATCGATATCTGGGAACTCAACGAAGCGTTTGCCGTACAGGTGATTTATTGTCGCGACGTGCTGGGGATTCCCATGGACAAGCTCAACGTGAATGGCGGGTCCATCTCCATCGGCCATCCGTTTGGGATGACCGGTTCACGCATGGTTGGCACACTTGCGAATGAAATGGCGCGCCGACCAGGATCACGCTATGGCATAGTGACGATGTGTGTGGGCGGCGGGCAGGGCGCGGCCGGTTTGTTTGAAGCCGTTTAGTGGTTTGAGCTGAGTTCTTTCACGATACCCGCCACGAACGATTTCGCATCGCCGAAGAGCATCAGCGTTTTGTCCATGTAATACAGTTCGTTGTCGATGCCTGCAAAGCCGGGGCTCATGCCGCGCTTGATCACCATAATGGTGCGCGACTTGTAGGCATCGAGAATGGGCATCCCGGCAATGGGACTGGTGGGATCGTTAAGTGCTGCCGGGTTTACGATGTCGTTCGCGCCGACAACCAGCGCCACGTCCGTCATCGCCATCTCGCCGTTGATATCTTCCATCTCGATGAGTTTGTCGTACGGAACATCGGCTTCAGCAAGCAGCACGTTCATGTGACCAGGCATGCGTCCGGCCACAGGGTGAATGGCGAACTTCACATCCACACCGCGCTTGATCAGGATGTCATGCAGTTCGCGGATCTTATGCTGAGCCTGCGCAACAGCCATACCGTAACCTGGAATGATTACTACGCTCCGTGCATCGCCGAGAATGGCAGCCGCTTCGTCGGGACTGGCCGATCGCACGGGCTTCGCTTCCTGCCCTGCTACCGCTGCCTGCAACTGACCGAACCCGCCAAACAGCACATTGGTAAAGGACCGGTTCATGGCGCGGCACATGATGATGGAGAGGATCAGACCGGATGATCCATCGAGCGCACCGGCGATGATCAGAAGTTTGTTATCCAGCGCAAAGCCCATCGCACAGGCTGAGAGGCCGGCATAAGAATTGAGCAACGCGATGACCGTTGGCATGTCTGCGCCGCCAATCGGAATGATCATCAACACGCCGAACACCAGGGCGAGTAACACGAAGATGGAAAAGATGATGGTGTTTTCCGGATGGAATACGAGCGAGCCGCCCAGCGCCACGGCAATCACCAGAATGCCCAGGTTGAAGAAGTTCTGCCCTCTAAAGGTGATGGGGCGCGACGGCAATAACTCCTGTAGTTTGCCGAAGGCCATCAGGCTCGCCGTGAAGGTGAGAAACCCGAGCAGCGTTTCCAGCACCAGCGCACCCATCGTGAAGCCATGGGGCAGTTGCCGAAAATACTCTGCTGTGCCGATTAACGCCGAAGCCAGTGCGCCGCAGGCCTGCGAGATCGCCGTGCGTTGCGGCACGTGCGTCATGGGCATCAGCATGGCCAGCGGTACGCCTATGGCAGAGCCGACAATCAGGCCAGCCGCGATCCATTCGTAACTGATGACTTCCTGGCGCAGCAGGGTGGCCACGATGGCCAGCAGCATGCCGATTTCGCCGGAGATCACAGCACGCCGCGAGGTGGCGGGCGCCGACATCCACTTCAAAGCGAGGATAAAAGAGGCGGCGGAGATGATGTAGAGAGCCTGATAGATCCCGGGATTCATTTCTTGGCGGGCTCCCGCTTCTTGAACATTTTGAGCATGCGGTCAGTAATCAGGAAGCCGCTTACCAGATTTGTTGTGGCCGCGACTACGGCGATGAAACCGAGCACGCGGGAGAGAGTGGAGGCGTCTTTTTCACCGCTGACCAGAATCGCTCCCACCACTGAGATGGACGCAATCGCGTTGGTGAGCGACATCAGGGGCGTGTGTAAGAGCGGCGAAACTTTGCGGATCAATTCAAAACCGAGAAAGGCCGCCAGCACGAAGACGTAGACGCCAAATTCGTAGTTCATGATGTTGCAACTCCCTGTCTCATTGACTAAGCCCCATCAATTCCGCCACTTTCGCGTGGACCACTTTGCCATCGTGTGTGACCAGACTCTCGCGGATGATTTCGTCTTCACGGTCGAGCTTTAACACGCCCTCTTTGTTGACCATCAGCTTGAAGAGGTTGACCACGTTGGTGGCGTACATCTGGCTGGCATGAAACGGCGCGCGTGAAGGCAGATGCACCGCGCCCACAATGCTGATGCCGTTGTGCATCACGGTTTTGCCTGCCTGCGTGAGTTCGCAATTACCGCCTCGTTCTGCTGCGATATCGACGATCACTGAGCCGGGTGCCATGGCTTCAGCCATCTGAGTCGTAATAAGAATGGGTGCTTTGCGACCAGGCACGGCGGCGGTGGTGATTACTACGTCCTGTTCCTTCAAAACAACGGCGAGGAGTTCGCGCTGACGCTTGTAATAAGTCTCATCCATCGCTTTGGCGTAGCCGCCCTGACCTTCAGCCGTCTCAATATCGAGCACGACAAACTTCGCGCCCAGGCTTTCGATTTGTTCTTTAACAGCAGACCGAACATCATAAGCGGAGACGACCGCACCCAAACGTTTCGCAGTGGCGATCGCTTGCAGCCCAGCCACGCCGGCACCCAGAATAAGTACCTTCGCGGGCGTAATGGTCCCGGCCGCAGTCATCATCATGGGGAAGAGTTTGGGCAGGACTGACGCCCCGATCAGCACCGCTTCATACCCGGCGATGCTTGCCATGGAAGACAGAGCGTCCATCGCCTGGGCACGTGTAATACGGGGTACCAACTCCATTGAAAGGAAGGAAACGCCACGCTCCGCAAGCGCAGTATTGTCGTGAAAAGCAGTGAGGGGTTCGCCGAAACCAATCACGATCTGGCCCGGACGCAATGATGGTAAATCATCGCTGCCACAGTGCGGATTGGCTCCAGGAGTGCGCGCCTGAATCACGGCATCCGCCTGCGCGTAAACGTCCGCGCGGCTGACCATGCACACACCGCGTTTTACATATTCATCGTCCGGAAACCCGGCTTCCACCCCGGCAGACGATTCCACAATTACTTCCAGTTTGAGCTTGATGAGGGCTTCACATGCGCGAGGGGTGAGGGCTACACGCCGCTCTCCCGGGAAAGTTTCGCGCGGGACACCAACTAGAAACGCGATGGAACACCTCCGTGAACAGGAATGATATCAGCCAGTGTTTGTTGTCCCCGCGCATGTGAACGGAGTAGAATGACGCGTTGGGACTAACCGCGCCGTAAAGGGCCAATCACACCAACCTGCATGAATCCGACAGACACCGGGAATCCGGACTACTTTCACAAGGTCGTAGACTGCCAGTGGGCATGTCCGGCGCATACCAATGTGCCGGAATACATCCGCCTCATCGCGCAGGGACGCTACACCGACGCATACATGCTCAACCGCGAGTCCAACGTTTTCCCCGGCATTCTGGGCAGAACGTGCGACCGGCCGTGCGAACCTGCATGCCGCCGCGGCCGCCTCGATGGCAAGCCCGTGGCGATTTGCAGACTCAAGCGCGTAGCTGCGGATCTGAAGGACGACATCACAGATCTGCTGCCGCCCATTCCTGTCACGAAAAACGGCAAGCGCATCGCGCTTATCGGTGCGGGGCCTGCATCTCTCACGGTGGCGAATGACCTGATGCCGCTGGGCTACGCGGTCACTATTTTCGAGAAGAGCCCGATTCCTGGCGGTTTGATGCGGACCAATATTCCGTCTTTCCGCCTGCCGGAAAAAGTCCTCAACGGCGAGATTGATTCCATCCTGAATATGGGTGCTGAAATTCGCTACGATTCTCCGGTGGAAAGCATGGGCGCACTTTTGGCTCAGAGCTTTGATGCCGTGTTCGTTGGCAGTGGCGCCCCCCGAGGTAAGGACCTGGAACTGCCCGGTCGTGCGGACAGTGACCGCATTCATATAGGTATCGACTGGCTGGGTTCGGTTGCGTTTGCCCATACCGATAAGATCGGCGAACGCGTCCTGATCATCGGCGTAGGCAACACGGCTATGGATTGTTGCCGGTCATCACGCAGGCTCGGTGGCAAAGACATAAAGGTGATGGCCCGCCGCCCGCGTGCGTATTTCAAAGCCTCGCCGTGGGAACTGGATGATGCCGAAGAAGAAGGCGTTGAGATCGTCATCAACCACGCCCCTAAACGCTTCATCATTGAAGACGGCAAACTGACCGGCATGGAATTTGAACAGCTGGAATGGGATGAATCTGCCAGCAAATCGAAGGTGACAGGCACCGTCATTCTTCCCTGCGATGATGTGATTCTCGCTATCGGCCAGGACAACGCGTTCCCCTGGATCGAACGCGACCTCGGCATTGAATTCGACAAGTGGGAAATGCCTGCGGTGAATAAAGTGACCTTTGAATCGTCGCGCGCCGGCGTCTTCTTCGGAGGCGATGCGGCGTGGGGCCCGAAGAACATCATCTGGGCTGTGGAACACGGTCATCAGGCAGCCATTTCCATTCACAACTACTGCCAGAGCGAAGCTACCAGCACGCGTCCGGTTTTTGGCAAGAACCTGATCAGCCAGAAGATGGGCATGAGCGAGTGGAGCTACCACAACGATTACAACCCGGCGCACCGCCAGAAGATGCAGCATGTGGATCTGGTGAAGCGTTTTGAAGAACTGGATATCGAAGTGGAGCTCGGCTTCAGCGCCGAACAGACGGCGCGCGAAGTTCAGCGCTGCCTCAACTGCGACGTGCAGACAGACTTCACTGCGGTCAAATGCATCGAGTGCGATGCCTGCATCGACATCTGTCCGCTCTCGTGCCTGACTATCGCGCCTGATGCCCCGGAAGAAGTGCTGCGCAAGCGGCTTTCCGCACCGGCTATTCATCCCGATCAGGCTCTCTACGCCTCACTGCCTCTGCCGCAAACGGGCCGGCTCATGCTCAAGGACGAAGATCTTTGCGTCCATTGCGGCCTGTGCGCGGAACGCTGCCCCACGGCCGCGTGGGACATGCAGAAATTCGAACTGGTGATTCCTTATGCAGGTCAGCCTCAGAACGGCCTTGTGGCCGCGGTCTAATTCATGCAAAGCAGCATAAACGATTTCGCAATCAAACTGGCCAACGTAAACGGAAGTGGTTCCGCCAGCGCCAGCAGCCTCATCATGCAGGCGATCTTCCGGATGGGTGTGCCCGTCTCCGGCAAGAATTTGTTTCCCTCGAACATCCAGGGTCTTCCTACCTGGTATGAAATTCGTGTCAACAAGAATGGATATACAGCCCGTGCGCTCAATTACGATCTGATGGTGGCGATGAACTCGCAGACCTACGCGCGTGATGTGAAGGAAACGCGGCCCGGCGGGTATCTGTTTTATGACTCATCCTGGCCGCTCGACGCTTCGCTGCTGCGTGATGACGTGAACTGCATCGGCATTCCGCTGGCACGCATGTGCAATGAAACGTTTCGCGAACCGCGTGAACGTGTGTTGATGAAAAACATCGCCACGGCGGGGGCGTTGATTGAACTGCTGAATATCGACAAGGCGATTGTTGAAGAACTGGTTTCCGAAAAATACGGGCGCAAGAAGGGCCTGCGTGAATCGAACCAGAAGGCGCTGCAACTGGGCGGCGACTATGTGCGGGAACACTTCAAGTGCCCGCTGCCATTTCATCTGGAGACGATGAATGAGAACAGCGACAAGATTCTGATTGATGGCAACACTGCATCTGCATTAGGCTGTGTTTACGCGGGTGCGACGGTTGCCGCCTGGTATCCCATCACACCGTCAACGTCGACGATGGACGCGTTCAAAATGTTCTGCGAAAAGTACCGCAAGGATAAAGAGAGCGGCGTCAACAACTACTGTATTCTGCAGGCGGAGGATGAACTGGCGGCGATTGGTATGGTGATCGGCGCATCATGGAATGGCGCGCGCTCTTTTACATCAACCTCCGGCCCCGGCATCTCGCTGATGAATGAACTGCTGGGCCTGGCGTATTACGCGGAGATTCCGGCGGTGATTATTGACGTGCAGCGCGTGGGTCCGTCGACCGGCATGCCGACGCGAACTCAGCAGGGTGATCTGATCACGTGTGCCTACGCATCGCACGGCGATACGAAACATATTCTGCTGTTTCCCTCCAGCCCCGCTGAGTGTTTTGAATTTGCGGCGAAGAGCTTTGATTTGTCTGAACAGTTCCAAACGCCGGTGTTCATGCTGAGTGATCTTGATATCGGCATGAATGACTGGGTAACGCCCAAGCTCGATTGGGACGATTCATACCGCCCCAATCGCGGTAAAGTGCTGACGGCGGAACAACTGGAAGCGATGCCGAAGTTTAACCGCTATCTGCCCGAAAACGGTACGGCGGTGGCGGCTCGCACGCTGCCTGGAGTCAGTTCCAAAGGCGCATTCTTTACCCGAGGTTCCGGCCATAACAAATTCGGCGGGTATACCGAGGTGCCGGATGAATACCAGGAAGTGATGGACCGCCTGCTGCGCAAGCATAAAGAGGCGGCTGGGTTCGTTCCCGCGCCGATTATTGAGCGCCGTGCCGGTGCCCGTGTGGGCGTTATCACGCTCGGCGGCTGCGAACCGGCTGCGAAGGAAGCGCTCGACATTCTGGCGGCAGAGGGCACGCCGCTGGATTTCATGCGCATCCGGGCATTTCCGTTTGATGAACCCGTTGAGGCTTTCATCATGGAGCATGATTATTGCTGGGTGGTGGAACAGAATCGTGATGCGCAACTGCGCTCGCTGCTGCTGATTGAAACGGCGGCAACAAAAGAGCAACTCCGCCCCGTACTGATATACGGCGGCTTCCCGCTGAGCGCCAGCCATTTACTGGATGTAATTGCGCCCGTACTCAGGAAAGAATCAGAGGAATTAAATGCCGTCCATAGTTAAGCCCGCAATTGCGCACCCCAGTCTGGCGCGCAACGAAATCGGCCTCACGGTCCGCGATTATGAAGGCGCAATGTCCACGCTGTGTGCGGGTTGCGGACACGATTCCATTACTGCAGCTATTGTGCGCGCGCTGTTTGAGCTTTCGCTGCCACCGCACCAGATTGCCAAACTCAGTGGCATCGGCTGTTCGTCGAAGACTCCTACTTATTTCGTGAATGGCGCGCATGGTTTCAATTCAGCGCATGGCCGGATGCCGCCCATTGCCACGGGTGCCAGCGCAGCCAACCGGGCTCTGACTTATATCGGCATCTCTGGCGACGGCGATTCGCTTTCCATCGGGATGGGCCATTTGTGCCATGCGATGCGCCGTAATTTGAAAATGCTGTACGTGATCGAGAACAACGGTGTTTACGGTTTGACCAAAGGCCAGTTCTCGGCGTCTTCGGATGTGGGTTCGAAGAGCAAGAAGGGTGAGGCCAATACGATGTCGCCCATTGATCCTGTTTTGCTGGGTCTGAGTATTGGGGCGACGTTTGTTGCTCGCGCTTTCTCGGGCGATAAGGAACAACTGGTACCAATCCTTAAAGCGGCGCTTTCCCACCGGGGCTTTGCCCTGGTGGATGTGATTTCGCCCTGCGTGACTTTCAACGATCATGTTGGATCGACGAAGAGCTACAAGAGCACGCGTGAACGTCTAATGGCTGCGACGGAATCAGATTTCGTGCCGCATGCGAGTGAAATTCTAGCTGATATCGCGCCGGTTGGCGTGACCAATGTGATGATGCATGACGGCAGTGTTCTGCGCTTTACACGACTCCCGAAAGATTACGATGTTACGGATCGTGAGAAGGCTTTCGCGTATCTCAAAGCGCACCCGAATGAAGTGGTGACAGGGGTGCTTTTCACGGATGAGAGCGTGATCGATATGCATGAAGCGAACCACACGCCGGATGTTCCGCTGGTGAGTTTGCCTTATGAAGTGCTCTGTCCGGGTTCGGCGCAGCTTGCGGAGTTGATGGAGGAATTCCGGTAGGCAAATCCGGATATACTACAGCGGAAGAAACGTTATGAAATATTTCCTTGCTTGCACCCTTGCTTTCGCGCTACTCAGTCCGCTGAGCGCTCAGTTGCTGCCCTTGAATGATGCCGGAATCACATTCGGTCATGTTCACCTGAATGTGAAAGACGTGGATGTGCAGAAGAAATTCTGGACTGAGCAATTCGGTGCGAAGCCACTGGCGCATGAAAAGGCAGCCGTACCGGGCGTTCAGGTCCCGGGCATGATTATTCTGCTGGCGAAGAAAGATCCGGCACATGCCACTGAAGGCACCATCCTTGATCATTTTGGTTTTAAGGTCCGCAATCTGGAAGAGATGCGCAAGAGTCTGGTCGCGGCTGGTTATCGCGTTGACCCGGAGTTTAAAGGCACTGAAGGTTTCCCCAACGCCTATACCTACGGCCCGGATGATGTGAAGATCGAAATGCAGCAGGACACTACCTTAACGGTACGCGCCGCCAGTCACCACCAGCATTTCCTACTGGCGGAACCAATGGCACTGCGGACCTGGTATGTCGAAAAGCTGGGCCTGACGGCGACTCGTCGCGGGTCATTCGATACGGCGAATGCGTCGGGCCAGAACTTTACTTTTGGCGCTTCGAAGACTGCGGCAGGCGGTACCAGGGGTGGATCGCTTGACCATATTGGTTTTGAAGTAAAGAACCTCGAAGAGTATTGCAGGAAACTGGAAGCGGCAGGGATCAAACTGGATTCGCCCTACCGCAAGATTCCCGCGCTCGGCATCGGCATCGCGTTTTTGACTGATCCGCAGGGCGTGTATATCGAACTGACTGAGGGTATTGAGGCCTGGCAGTAACGGTCTAACGCTTCAGGTTTTTCACGCCTGCAATCGCCAGGTAAATCAGGCCGAAAGGCACTAGCGTCGTAGTTGCCAGCACGATGGGGTTCATGGCAGGCGGCACCTGTAATTTGATTGCCCACGTTGCGGCTGCAGCGACGACAGCCGAGCCCCATAGCCGGAGCAAATACGCAGCTCCTGCCGGGTCTGCACCAATGCGGGCTTTGAGGGCACGCCGTAGCAATACGAATTCAATCCAGCCGCTGACGCCGGCTGAAGCTGTTAATCCAGCCACTCCCCATCGGGCGTCGAAACCCAGCACGCCGGGCAGTTGCAGCGCTGCCAGATAGCCAAGCGCCGTGGTCAACGCTACGCGAATGACCGCAAAACGCAGCGGCGTCCGCGTGTCTTTGAGCGCGTAAAACGCCGATGAATAAAGGCGGCCCTGCGTGGATGCAAGCAGACCTACGCCCGAACCTGCCAGAATTCCCCAGACGTAAAGCGAATCGGCATGACTGAATTTTCCGCCCTGATAAATCGCTCCGGCAATGATGTCTCCCAGCGCAATGAACGCGACTACTGACGGAATCACAAGGAATGCGATGCGGCGCAAACCGCCTGCCAGCCGCTTCCGCAACCATGCTGCAATCTCTTCGTCGCTACCCACTGCGCTCGACATGGCAGGCAGTTCTGATGCGGATACCGCCATCCCAAACAGGCTCACCGGCAGCAGATAAATCGTTTGGGCGTAGGCCAGGGCAGAGACTGCGCCTGCGGGTAACCAGCTCGCGATAATCGAATCGATGTATGCACTGAGTTGCACTACGCCCCGGCTGACGAACACCGGGACAAAGTTCGCCATGACAGTCCGTACGCTGCCGAGTTGAGTTGCCAGTTGAATCTTGAGCGACGGTACGAGCCTGAGCACCACGGGGAGTTGTGCCAGGAACTGCGCCGCGCTGCCCGCGACGGAAGCCCATGCCACAATGCCTGCCAGGCGGTTCTGATCCACATGCGGGCCGTAGCCGACAAGGGCGGCAATCATGGCCAGGTTCCAGAGCACAGGCACGCTGTAGGAAAGAAAGAAGCGACGATGGCTGTTCAGAATTCCGAGGCACCATGCGGACAAAACCAGCAGCCCCGCGCCAGGGAAGAGAACGCGCACAAGAGAGACAGTGAGTTCGCGTTTCGGCCCCGTAAAGCCTGGCGCGATCAGAGCAATCAGCAGTGGGGTTGCGACCACACCTGCCAGCACCAGCGTGGAAGTCAGCAGTGCAAGAATGGCAAAGACTGCACCAGCAACGCGCCCCGCCTCTTCTTCTTTTTCCCGTGCCAGCAGATTCGCATAGACCGGAATGAAGGAAGCGGAAAGCACTCCTTCACCGAACAGATTTTGCAGAAAATTCGGAATGCGCAGCGCGGCGCGAAATGCATCCGCCGCATCGGAATTGCCAAAGTAATGAGCGAAAACGCGGTCGCGAACCAGCCCCGCAATCCGGCTGAGGAAAATCCCCGCAGCCACCAGCATGGCGGCTGCACGGGGCTTCGCCACTCGGTTTGCCGGACTCACTTCTTCAGCAGGAAGTTCCCGACCACCATCGCGTCAATGCCGGAGGAGTAGAAACTCCGCACCGCATCGCGCGGCGTACAAACCATCGGTTCGCCGAAGAGGTTGAAGGAAGTGTTGTACAGCACCGGCAGGCCCGTCTTCTCCCCGAACGCATGCAGCAGACGCCAGTAGAGCGGGTTGTCGTCTTTCGAAACCGTGTGGACGCGGATCAGCCCGCCCGCCAGAATCGCACTGCTGAATTGTTCCTGATACTCCGGCCGCACGCGCCCCGCAGTGGCGAGGTACCGCGCGTTCGAACCCACGTCAAAATACTGCCCGGCGAGTTCAGCCGGCACGGACGCGGCGAACTTGCGGAAGGTATCGCGGTGCTTGATAAAGGCGTTGAGGTTTTCGGTTGAATACGGGTCCTGCGGTGAAGCCAGAATGCTGCGATTGCCCAATGCGCGCGGCCCAAATTCCATGCGCCCCTGCATCCAGGCCACGATACGGTTCTCACGAAGTTCATCCACAGTCAAGTCAATCAGTTCGGTCATCGCCGGAACTAATCGAAAGCGCAGTTTGCAATTTTCGAGGGTCTGTTTGATCTCGCCGACATCGAACGAAGGCCCCAGGCAATAACCGCCGCCGCCGAGGCGTTTTGTATTCGAAAGCGTTTCGTGCCACACGCTGAGCGCAGCACCCAGAGCGGTCCCGGCGTTGCCAGCCGCAGGCTGCGCGAAGACGCCTTTGAATTTGCCGCAATGTTCCAGTGCCGAAATCAGCAGCGCATTCCACGCCACCCCGCCCGCGAGGCAAACATATTCCGCATCGCCTGCCAGCCGGATCACATAGTCTTGCAGAACTTGCTGCGCACTGGCTGCGATGTCGGCCTTGTTCGTACCCAGACGCTTGATGAAGTCTGCGCTGAACCCGCCATGGCCCTGTCGGCCTGTGTCGAACGAATTCTGCTCGATCGCGGTGCCTTGCACGATATCTGAAAATATGTCAGCGTATTTGGGCGACCCGGTGGCGGAGAGCCACTGCACCAGATGTTCATCCGCGCGCTGCCGGAAGCCCACCAGTTCGGTCACGCGGCCATACAGTTCGCCGATTGAATTGGGGTAGAGAATCTCTTCTTCGAGCGCAAGGCGGTTCCCGGATCCGCGCCATTTGGCGCCGCAGCGAAGATCACCCTCGCGATCCAGAGTGATTACTGTCGCGTCGTTGAACGGGGAAGGGAAGAACGCCGACGCCGCGTGTGCCGCATGATGATCAATGGAAACGACGCGCGCTTTGGAAAAACTCCGCAGCGCAACGGGAAGAGCTGAGCCTGAAGGCAGTGGCCGCGCCAGCGCCACGTAATCAATGTCATCCGCCGTGAGGCCGGCAATCGCCAGACAGGCAGCCACCGATGCTTCGGGCAACTGGCCCGCTTCCGGCCTGCGCGTCAGCTTGGCTTCTTCTGCCGCCGCTGCTATTTCACCGCCCTTGATGATGACTGCGGCGGCATCGGTGAGGACGCCGCCAATGCCGAGTATGTTCATTTCTTCTGCTCGCGTTTTTCAATTTTTGCGTAACTGTCGCGCAGCGCCACAGTGCGGTTGAAGACCGGCTTGTCGGGCGCAGTATCAATGTCGGCGCAGAAATATCCCAGCCGCTCAAACTGAAAACGTTCACCTGCCGGCGCGGCAGCCAGGGACGGTTCCAGCTTGCAGTTTTGCAGCACTTCGAGCGACGCCGGGTTTACGCCTGCGGTGAAGTCTTCGCCTGGCGCTGTGTCATTGGGGTTTTCCAGCGTGAATAACGGCTCGTACAAGCGGACCTCGGCATCCACCGCATGGGCCGCCGAGACCCAGTGGATGGTTGCCTTGACTTTGCGTGCGTCGGGCGCATTCCCGCCGCGTGTTTCCGGGTCGTAAGTGCAGCGCAGCTCCACTACATTGCCCGCGTCATCTTTCACAACGCTGGTGCAGGTGATGAAGTAACCCCAGCGCAGACGAACTTCGCGGCCAGGCGACAAGCGGTAAAACTGTTTAGGCGGATCTTCCTTGAAGTCATCGTGCTCGATGTAGATCTCGCGTGAGAACGGCACTTTACGCATCCCTGCGGCCGGGTCTTCCGGATTGTTGACGGCATCCAGTTCGTCGGTTTCATCCGCCGCGTAGTTTTCAATGACTACTTTGAGGGGTTTAAGCACGGCCATCATGCGCGGCGCCCGCTTGTTCAAATCTTCACGAACGTGGTGTTCCAGAAGACGCAGTTCAATGGTCCCGTTGGTTTTCGAAACACCCAGATCGCGGCAGAAATTGCGGATCGCTTCGGGCGTATAACCGCGGCGGCGAATCCCTGAAATGGTTGGCATACGGGGGTCATCCCAGGCACGCACGATCCCGCTCTGCACCATCTGCAAAAGCCTGCGCTTGCTGAGCAAAGTGTAAGTCAGGTTCAGCCGGTCAAATTCGATCTGCTGCGGATGATGGATGCCCAGCTTTTCCACATACCAGTCATAGAGCGGACGGTGGTCTTCGAACTCCAGGGTGCAGATCGAGTGAGTGATGCCTTCAATGGAATCCGATTGCCCGTGCGCAAAGTCATACATGGGGTAAATCGGCCAGTCATTCCCGGTGCGGTGGTGTTCGGCGTGAAGGATCCGGTACATTACCGGATCCCGCAGGTTCAGGTTGGCCGCAGCCATATCGATCTTCGCCCGCAGCGTGTGCGAACCATCGGGAAATTCCCCGGTGCGCATACGCTGAAACAGATCCAGACTATCTTCCACAGAGCGATTGCGGAAAGGACTCTCACGACCGGGCTCTGACAAACTCCCGCGATAACTTCGCACTTCGTCGCCCGACAAATCACAAACAAAAGCATCGCCCTGGCGGATCAACTGCAGAGCCCACTGATACAACTGGCCAAAGTAATCGGACGCATAATAGCGCCGCTCTGAGCCATCGTCATTCAGCCAGTTAAAGCCCAGCCACTGCACGTCACGAATGATGGAATCGACATACTCCTGCTCTTCTTTCGCAGGATTGGTGTCGTCAAAGCGCAGGTTGGTTTTTCCGCCGAATTCTGCGGCGAGGCCGAAGTTCAAACAGATCGATTTAGCATGGCCGATGTGCAGATAACCGTTCGGCTCCGGGGGAAACCGCGTGTGGACGCGGCCGCCGTTCTTGCCGGTTTTCAAGTCTTCAAGAACAATGTCGCGGACAAAATTAGAACGCTCCGGCGGGGTCGGTGTCATATCGTTGTTTCGGTTTGCAGCTTCGTTATCGCTTGGCCGATGCGCTTCAGGCAGGTCTCGCGGCCCAGCACTTCCAGGGTTCCGAATAAGGGGGGCGCGGTCTTGCGTCCGCAGGCGGCCACGCGGATCGGCTCAAACATCTGCCCCGCTTTGATGCCTAGTGTTTCAGCGGCACCGCGCAGCGCGGCGTCGAGGCCGTCATGCGTGAAGTCGGCAGTAGCGAGAGTTTCGCGTGCCTGTTGCAAGACCCGCAGAGCAAGGGCTGCGTCGCCTTTTTTGGGAATCAGCTCCGAGCTTTCGTAAGGAGCCAGTTCAGCCGCGAAAAAGAAATCACCCGCCGACTGTATTCCCTGCAGAAGTTTGATTCGCTCACGGATCAGCGGTGTAATCTGAAGGATCTTCTCCAGCCTCGCTTCGGGCCAATCCTGCCGCGCAAATGGCAGCAAGCGCGCTGCGAGGTCTTCAACTGTCAGAAGGCGCAGATGTTCAGCATTGAGCGCTACCGCCTTGGCATCGAGCGGTAGTTGTGCTGTGAAGTTGACAATCGCATTGCTTCGGTTGACACCCTTGAACGAGAACAGTTCCTCTAATTCTTTAAGAGACAATACTTCTCGATCATCCTTGGGGGACCAGCCAAGCAAACACATGAAGTTGATAAACGCCTCTCGAATAATGCCCTTGTCTTCATAGGTTTTTATCGAAACGGCGATCCCATGATTGCGTTTTGAAAGTTTGCTTCCATCGGGCGCGAGCAATAGCGGAAGGTGCGCAAATTGGGGCGGTTCCACGCCGGCAGCGCGAAAAACCAGTAGATGCTTGAAGGTATTCGTCAGGTGGTCCTGACCGCGGATGATATGGCTGATCCGCAGGTCCGCGTCATCCGCGCAAGAGGCCAGATGATAAGTAGGAGCACCGTTGCTGCGCAGCAGCGCAAAGTCCTCAATATCGTCGAGCGCTTTTTCCTGCTCGCCATAGACTAGATCAGTGAACCGCACTGATTTACCCGTCCCGCGCGGCACGCGGTAACGAATGACGAACGCTTCACCGGCAGAGGCTCGGCGATCGCTTTCTTCAGTACCCAATTGACGATAGTCTGGATTGAACTTTTCAGCGACGGAGGCATTCATTGTCCCGCCGCCCGAAAGCAGCGGCGTGAAATCGCGATAAGCCAGACCCTTCGCCAAGATGTCTTGCGCCATGGCTCGGTGCAGGTCCAGACGCTCGGATTGGCGGTATCGTTCATCCCAGCCAAGGCCCAGCCATTTGAGGCCGTCCCGGATGGATTGCAGCGATTCTTCGGTGTTCCGCTCCAGGTCCGTATCGTCAATCCGCAGGATCATAGTCCCGCCATTCCGGCGGGCGAAGAGCCAGTTGAAAATGAAAGTTCGCGCGCTGCCGATGTGTAAATAGCCCGTCGGCGAGGGCGCAAATCGTACTCGGATCATGGGAACTTTCAGTATAGCGGGGTGTCGCGCGCAAGCCTTATTTACAGGGGGTTGGGGTTACAGGCTGGCGTCGCCACGTCCGCGTTCGCGCATTAACACGAAGAGATAGAGCATGACGAACAGCATTACGGCACCGAACACGAAATTCCATGCGTGGGACTTCAGGAATGTTGACGACTCATGGCCCAGCGTGACGCCCAGCCACGCTTCGCCGAAGTAACGGAGTGCGCGCGCGGCCAGCACTACGCCGATGAATTCAGACATGGCTGTGCCGACGATCCCGGCGCTGATTACGAAGAGCTTTAGGGGCATGGGGACGGGCATGAGCGCAGGCACGAAGACGGTGATCATGCCATAGCGACGGAACCAGCCCTGGAATTTGGCCGAGCGGCCCTCCGGCGCGGCCTTATTCATGAAGTTTCGGCCACCCCGGCGCGCAGCCCAGAACAACACAGTGTTGCCAACTGTTGACCCGGCCACGGCAAGCCCCGCGCACAGCCAGGCGACTCCGGGCCGCTGGACCGCAATCAGAATCAGCAATGCATCGAAGACACCCGCCACGGGAATGCCGGAGGAATCGAGGATGGAAAGAAGAAGAATTCCCGCAGGACCCCAGGCAACGAGGACGTCGGTCAAGTGCTTGAACAATCTCTAATTTTAGCCGATGACAAATGCACGCGCCGGATTTCGGCCCAAACCGGAAACACCGAAGGATCTCCCAGCCAGACCAGCATCCACTCCACCATCTGGGCTTTGAGCGCCCGTTTGGGTTCGCTCTGGTGCCTGTTTCGCGAGGCGAGGCGTGCGTGGTCTTTCGCTGTGATTACGGTGGCGCGGCAGAACGAAGCCAGATCCGGATGGGCGGAATAGATCTCCCCCAGTTCCCGCAGCGAAAGCTCCAGGGAATTGAGATCGCTCTGGTTCACGCCGCGCCAGGGTTGTTTGAGGAGCAGGCCTGCGGTCCGCAATATTTTTTCTGAAACATCCGGCAGCGCAGACCGCAATTCGTTCCACTCCGCCGCATCGACACACTCCCACCCGCGCGCTGCCGCGTATTCCCGCACTCGTTGTTTTTTAGTGATGCGTGGCACGCTGATATTGCGCGACAGCCGCTGCGTGTTTCATCAGCGACTCGGAAAAGGTATGGCCGCCGGAACCATCGGCTCTGGCCACGAAGTACAGGAAAGCGCTTTCGGCTGGTGCCAGCGCCGCCTGGATGGAACCCAGCCCCGGATTGGCGATCGGCCCCGGAGGCAGCCCGCTGTGACGATATGTATTCCAGGGACTTTCATCCGCGAGATCCGATTTGTAAATAGTCCCGCGATAACGGTTTTGGAGCAGCGCTGCGTAAACCGTAGTAGGGTCGCAATCGAGCTTCATGCCAATCCGCAAGCGGTTGCTGAATACCGATGCAACCAGCGGACGTTCATCCGGTCGCCGGGCTTCGCGTTCCACAAGTGAGGCCAGGGTCAGGGTAGTGTGTAAATCCGCCGTGGTGTGCAGCGAGAGCCAGCGCTGGCGGAATTCCGCGGTCATCATGCGGCAGAGCTGTTGCGGCGAAGTATGGCGGCGCACGCGGTACTTATTGGGGAACAGAAAGCCTTCGAGGGATGGAGCGGCCGGGTCAATGTCATGGATCAAAGCAGGGCTGTTCGCTTCGGCCAGAAACTCCGCGGGCTTCAAGATGCCGAGCTTCCCGGCGGCCTCTGCAATCTCGTACATGTTAAAGCCTTCCGGCACCAGAAGTTCGAGGTAAAACGTGTCGCCGCGAGTAATCCTGCGGAACACGTCGCGCGGCGAAGCTGCTTTGGTGAATTGATATTCACCCGCCTGCAGCGTTTTCTCCCGCTCCAGCGCACGGATCGCAAGAAATTGCCAGGGTTTGGCCAGGACGCCTTTTTCAGCCAGTTCATTCGCCATCTGCTGTGTGCTGGTCCCTTTGGCGAATTCCACGAAGACAGGCTCGGAAAAGCCCTGATACGGCTGGTTCAACTGCCCGACAAACCAAAAAACACCCACTGCGGCGAGAACCAGGGCCAGAGCGAACAGCCTCATGACGATTCCTCGTCAGGCCAGACTGCGGCCAGTTGTGAAGGGAAAGAATCCAAATAACTTTGTAGCAAAATCACCGCCGACAACCGGTCAATGGTGGCCTTGCGCTGGCCTTTCGCAACTCCGGAACCGCGCAGAGTCCGCTCGGCTTCACGGCTGGTCCAGCGTTCATCCCAGAACTTCACGGGCAGCCCGGTTTTATACTCCAGTTCCTTTGTAAACTCACGGGTATAATCGCCCTGCCGGCTGGGGTTTCCGCTCATGTGCAGCGGATCGCCCACCAGAAACAGGGTAATTTTCTTTTCGAGCGTCAGGCGCCGCAGCGTCTCAATGTCTTCACGCCGACCGACGCGCTCCAGCGTCGTCAGGCCCTGTGCGGTAATCCCCAGTTCATCGCTGAGCGCCAGCCCAATACGTTTTTTCCCCAGATCGAGAGCCAGAATGCGGTCAGTAGTTCCCACGCTTCGATTGTATGGTCTTGTCATGTTAGTCTCAGGGAACGGATAAGGCCAGGGGATGATCGGAACGCGCAGAGAAACAACTCCGGGATTCCAGCAGCAGGTACACGGCTATGCTTTGCCTGTGATTGCGGCTGGTGTGGTGCTGGCTATTCTTTATCTTGGGCGCGTTGTTTTCATCACCGCCACGATTGCCATCATCATCGCGCTGATTCTGGAACCGTTTGTGGGTTTGCTGATCCGGCTTAAGGTGCCGCGGGCGATTTCGACGTTTGTGGTGTGTCTGGTCGCGATCCTGGTGCTTTACTTTGGCGGCCTTGCAGCGTGGAATCAGCTTTCTGGACTTGCCGGAGACGTCCCCGCCTTTCGGCTCCATCTGGGCGGTCTGATCAACGGTGTTTCAGACCGCATTCAGAGCGTGGAAGATTCGGCTCGCCGTCTGGTTGTGCCGGAACGCCGGCAGGACGCTGTGTCGATACCACCATCCCGTCCGGTTGTTAAGCGCAGCAGGAAAGACGCTTCGCCCCCCGTTGCAACTGCAGCACCTTTGCCGGGGGCCATTACGGAAGTCCGCATCCACGAAGACCGTAACCCCATTGCGGATTATATTTATGCCCGCCTCGGTACCGTTTACGAATTCATTCTGATGGCTTCGTTTGTGCCTTTTCTGGTGTATTTCATGCTGAGCTGGCGCGACCATATCTACCGAAGTTTCCTGCGGTTTTTTGAAGGGTCAGATCGTGTCGCCGCCTCGCGAAGCCTCGAAGGAGTGGCCGAAATGGCCCGCGCTTTTGTAGTGGGTAACTTCCTGATTGGCGTTATCCTGGCCACGGTCAGCTGGATCGCTTTCGCTTTCATTCAACTGCCTTACCCCTTCGTGGTGGGCACCCTGAGCGGCTTTCTGAGCCTTGTGCCTTATGTTGGAATGCCGCTGGCGTTCTTGCCGCCGGTGCTTGCTTCACTTGCGGAAGGCGAACCGGGCAAAGATATTTTCTTCGCGTTCTTTATTGTGCTGAGCCTGCATCTGATTGCGATGAATGTGCTTTATCCCAAGATTGTGGGAGCGCGGGTGCATTTGAACCCGCTGGTAGTCACGTTTTCATTGATGTTCTGGGGCTTTCTTTGGGATGCGCCGGGCCTGTTACTGGCCATCCCGATCACAGCAGGTATTAAGGCTGTTTTCGATAACGTTGCGGCGCTCAGACCTTATGGAAGGTTTCTGGGCGATTAGATGGGCGATTAGATGGGCGATCAAAGAGACGAGCACCCCGTACTGGCCCGGTTGAAGGACCGCGCCCGCGTCGCGAAGCGCCGTATCGTGTTCCCGGAAGGTTACGATCCGCGCGTGATTGCGGCGGCCCGGCAGTTGAAGGCTGACGGCCTGCTGGAACCTGTTCTCATCTCTGCCAATACGGTGTTGGGCATCGAAACTGTTTACCCGCCCAGCTCACCGCGCCTGCGTGATTATGCCGCTCATTATCACCAGCGGCGGGCATCGAAACTGGTGACCGAAGAGGATGCGGATAATATTGCGCGGAAGCCGCTGTTTTTTGCGTCACTGATGGTCGCTCTTGGGGACGCGCATGGGACGGTTGGCGGTTGCGTCTGCACTACGGCGCAAACGGTTCGCGCGGCACTTGCGGCGATTGGCCCGGCACCGGGAGTGCGCACCATTTCCGGGGCGTTCCTGATGGTTCACAGCAATCCGGCCTTTGGCAGCAATGGAGCGATGGTGTTTGCTGATTGCGCGGTGGTGATTGACCCTACTGCGGAACAGCTGGCAGACATCGCGATTGCCACAGCGCATACGGCTGCGCAGTTTTTGGGAAGTGAACCTGCGGTGGCGTTGCTTTCGTTCTCCACGATGGGCAGTGCGCGGCATGCGGAAGTGGTGAAAGTTACCAGTGCGCTGGCGCTGATCCGTGAGCGCGAACCGGGGCTGGCGGTGGATGGCGAAATGCAACTGGATGCTGCGCTGGTGCCAGATGTCGCTTTGTCTAAAGCACCTGGTTCTCATGTGGCAGGGCGGACGAATACGTTGATTTTTCCTAATCTTTCGGCTGCCAATATTGGTTATAAATTGACGGAGCGGTTGGGCGGGGCATTAGCTATCGGGCCGATTTTGCAGGGTCTGGCCCGGCCTGCCAATGATCTTTCGCGGGGCGCTTCGGTCGACAGCATTTACTACACGGCTGTCTTTACGGCCTGTCAGCCCACGTGAATGTAGCGCACATCCTGCGTCTTCAAATACCAGCAGGGCACGTAGCCAAAGTGCGGGAACACGGAAAAGACACAGCGTTCATAGCCGCTTTTGCCTACGCTGTATTCCGTGCCGCCCCAGCGGTTTTCCATGGCGAACATACGGTCCACCGGAACGTCCGAGTAAGGGTTGCTGCGCGCACGGGCGTACAGATCATCCACCACGTAGAAGACGAGCAGCGCTGCGAGTACTGCGAACATACTTTTCCTGAGCCTGCGCCACATTTCTATTGATTGTGCCTTACCGGGCGTGGCCAATCGAAGAGAATGAAGCTATGCGCCTGTGCGCTCTCATCGCCGCGCTGCTTCTGCTGGCGGGTTTCGGCCTCGCCCAGCGCTTTGGCGGTGGTCTGCGCTTTTCAGGTCACGACGAAGCGCCCGCTGCCACTTTCCCCACAGGGGCGGAGTTCCACTTCATTCGCGCTGAATATACTGATGCCCCTGAATACCACCGCGGCTTTGGGTTCTCATCCCGCAATGGCAACGCCTCGGGCTGGTGGCCGGTGGACTGGCCTGATTCCGATGAACATTTTTCGTCCGGAGTGCAGCGTCTGACTCGCGTCGATACGGGCGACCCGCGGCACTTCCGTTTTACCGATGACCGACTGCTGAATTTCCCCTGGGTTTACGCCACGCAGGTGGGTTGGTGGCGCCTCGACAATGCTGAAGTGTTGCGGTTGCGCGAGTACCTGACACGCGGCGGATTTTTGGTGGTCGATGATTTCTGGGGGCCCAATCCTGAACAGTGGGAGAATTTCCGCAGCACCATGCAGCGGGTGCTCCCTGGCCGGCCCATCTCGGATATCGCGACGGGTGATGCCGTGATGCATGTGCTCTACGACATCGAAGAAAAGGACCGGACGTTCATCCCCGGCACGCGGCATCTGCGCATGGGGCCGGGCGGTACGGCGGTTGTGCAACAGCCTTTTGGAACCGCTCCCGCTTGGCGCGCCATCTATGATGACCAGAACCGGATGGTGGTGGCGATCAACTACAACACTGACATCGGGGATGCCTGGGAATACGCGGATTCGCCGCAATATCCTGCGCAGATGACCGCTCTGGCCTACCGCTACGGCATAAATTACCTGATTTATGCGATGACGCATTAGGCGTCGTTCACGATGCGCTTATGAGATAACAGGACGCGGCGACTCCGCGTCTGCGACACTGGAATTATGCCGGATACCGAAGTGATCAAACAGAAGACCTATACTGAGATGACTCCGGCTGAGCGGTTGACTGACCGTATCGCCCGAAATCGGCTGATGGATCAGCGGGTCAGCGTCAAAGTTCAGGACAAGCCCACCAAGAAGAAAACCGAAGCCATCAGCGCCCGTGCCGGTGCCGTTCGCGGTGCGCTCGATCAGTTCCAGCAGATCAAAAAAACGCAGGGGATTGATGCGGCATCCGATTACATCCTTAGCCGCGTTAAGAAATAGCTCTAACGCACGAGCAAACTGAGCGCTGGTATATCCACGCCTTCCAGTTCTACACGCCATGTTTCACCGGCCTGAATTGGCTGGGCGGCCGTCAGCGTTCCGCTGCTGAAGAGTTCTCCTGCCTGTAGCGGTTCGCAGGCTGGCTGGCGTTGAACGGCGCTGGTAAATTCTGCCAGGCAAAGCGCCGGGCTGCGCAGGGAATTGCGGCCCGCACCTTCTTCAACAAACTCATCGTTACGCAAGAGCCTGAGTTTGAAATTCGCTAGTTGCTCTGACAGTGCCGGAATGTTCTCCGCCATTACCGGGCAGGGCTGGCCGATGATTAAGTTGCGATGCAAACCCCATGCCGCGACAAATTCTGCCGGTTGAAATTTCCAGTCGGGGAAGGGGCAGGCGATGATCTCAAACCCGATTGCCAGCCATTCCACTGATTCGAGACCTGCCCCTGTTGCGTCTTTCAGTTTGAAGATGATTTCCGGTTCCAGCCTGGCCCCGGTCAGTGACCCCAGCGCAAATTCCGCCGTGCAATTCAGGGAATAATGAACTGTATCGTCATACATGTGCGCCCAAACCAGAGTTTCAAGCTTTAGTGCCCGCCACACAGCTTTGTTGGCGTAACCCGCTTTGCGCCCCACCGCCAGATGTCTCTGAGCCTCCCGCAACCGCCGGAATTCAGCCTCAACGGCATAGGCTGACGTCAGGTCCAGACCGGCCAGATTTTCCGATGTGCCGCCTCTGTCATAAACATCGAGCAGCTTCCGTGCCAGCCCTTCGTAATCAGATTTCATAAGTGAACGCCATAAAGCCGGACTGCTCCCGGCGCGCCGTCTCTACTCTGCGGCAGACGGCGGCGAGAGTGGTCCGTTCCAGAATCGCAGCCGTCGCATCCCGCACTTCGCGCATCACCATGCGGGTGCCACACGTTTCGATATCCACGCATTCATCGCACTTGCGGAACTGCGTCTCGCTGGCGCAGGGCAGGGGAGCCAGAGGGCCTTCCATGATGCGGATCACCATTGCCAGGGAGATCGCTTCGGGCGGTTTGGCCAGCCGATAGCCGCCGCCTTTGCCCTTCTTGCTCTCCACCAGGCCGGCCGCTTTCAAGGAAAGCAGAATCTGTTCCAGAAATTTCTTCGGAATCACTTCTTCTTCCGAAAGCTTCGTGATGAGCACGGGGCCGCCGCCATGGTTGGCCGCCAGGGCGTAAAGTGCCCGCAGACCGTATTGGGTTCGTTTGGATAACTGGCGCAATGGGAGGACCGATGCCAGTTTCGCACGCTCCGGCATTTTAGATCCGGTCCGCTAAACTTGAAGCCAATGCTCTTGTGTCCGGTCCGCGACTGCCACCTGCCTCTGGCACGCGCTGTCCGTACGTTTTCTTGTCCGAAGGGACATTCGTTTGATACCGCCCGCAGCGGGTACGTGAATCTGCTGCAACCGCAAGACCGGCGTTCGAAACAACCTGGCGATACCACTGAAGCGGTAGCCGCTCGCCGACGCCTTCATGACCTGGGTTATACGGCTCCGCTGCAACAGGCCATTGCGGAAATTACCGATACCGGGCCGCGAGATGTCGTGCTGGATGCAGGTTGCGGTGATGGTTTCTACCTCGGCACGCTGGCGGCCCAGACCGGTTGCCAGGCGCATGGTGTGGATATTTCTATTCCCGCCATCGATTCGGCTGCCCGCCGTTACCCGGGCTGTGAATGGATTGTGGCCAATGCGGACCGCTTCATTCCTTATCAGGATCTGACTTTTTCGGTGATTCTCTCCATCACGGGACGCATGAACCCGGCCGAATTCCGCCGCCTGCTGCAGCCGGACGGATTGGTGCTGGTGGGGCTTCCGGCGCCCGATGACCTGATTGAACTCCGTGGTACGGGCCGGGACCGTGTCGAGCGGACACTGGCTGACTTTGAACCGAACTTCATCTTCACCGATCACAAGCGCACTACGACCATTGCTGAACTCGATGCCTCAGCCGTCAGCGACGTTCTGCATTCCATCTACCGGCCATTGCAGCCGCGCGAAGCCACCGCCGCGCGCGTTACCTTCAGCCTGGATTTACTGCTGTTCCGCAAACGAGAGACATCATCGATATGAGAAAAAACGCATCCTGTTTGTCCTGACCGTCTTCCCCCTCTTCGCCGCGCCATCTAAAACCGAAATCAAACACTGGCAGCACCAGGCGACTGGAATCACCATCATCCGTGATGACTGGGGCATCGCCCACGTTTATGGCAAGACCGATGCAGATGCTGTTTTTGGTGCCGTTTACGCGCAGGCGGAAGATGATTTCAACCGCGTTGAAACCAACTACATCAATGCTCTGGGTCGGCTGGCGGAAACCGAGGGTGAATCGAAGATATGGCAGGATCTGCGCATGAAACTCTTCATTGACCCCGCTGATCTGAAGACGCAGTATGCTGCCAGCCCGGCGTCACTGAAGGCCTTGATGAATGCGTTCGCGGATGGTCTGAATTTCTATCTGTCCAAACATCCGGACGTAAAGCCTCGCGTGATTAGGCGCTTTGAACCCTGGATGGCGCTGTCATTTACGGAAGGCAGTATTGGCGAGGATATCGAACGCGTGATCAATCTGGACCGGCTGCAGGCTTTCTATGGCAAGAGTCCTGTTTTGCAGGCGCAAAATCGTGAACTGGAATACCTTCCGGCGCCCGAACCCACGGGCTCCATGAAGTGGACCCCATCGGTTGGACAAAAAAATGACCGTCCTTAGATCGCGTGGCGGCGGGTTAACAGGAGGCGGGCGTGAGACCGTCATCCATTCCGGACTTGAATCGGCGCTCGGGTCGCATCCCTGCGTTGCCCTATCCTCCTAATCAAGCGTTTCCAGTGTACGGAATACTGATGCAGAAGCAAAAGCAAAAATGATCCATTCCGGTAAAAACGGCGCTAAATCCCGGGGGTTTGGGG
>JANYDS010000027.1 GCA_025363475.1 Terriglobia bacterium | reverse complement strand
CGCCGCGACGAAGATGAACATTTCGCCAAAGGTGAGCCCCCGGCAACCTGACCCGAGGGAGTGCTGTGAAACAATCGCGAGGTTTCGTTAATCGGCCCCATCTGTCGGGCGAATTGCCGGCCAGTGAGAATTCCGATTCTTTAGAAGCCGCTTTCCGCGCCCGCGTCATGGCGTGCAGGAGGCGTGCCCGGTCCGGTCCCGTCACCCGGATTTTGCCCCGCCCTGAAACGTCCAGCCAGGCCGCGCCGTTGCGAAGCTCGTGGTAGTCCTGCATAGTCGAAACCGTTGGTGCCCGGTGGCTCGGCGTCAAAGGGGGAGTGCTGATCCCGGCGGCGTGCGACCCACTGACGTTCATTGGTCTCTGCTCATTTCGCGGACTTCTCCAGATGGCCGCCGAACCCGTAGCGCATCGCAGAGAGCACTTTGCCCTGGAAGTCGGCTACGCCGCGCGAGGCGAATCGCGAATAGAGCGCTGTGCTCAATACTGGCACGGGAACACCTTCATCAATGGCGGCCTGTATCGTCCATCGGCCTTCGCCGGAATCCGACACCCGGCCCGCGAATTGGGCAAGGCTGGAATCTTTTGTCAGCGCCTCCGCAGTCAAGTCCAGCAGCCATGAGGAGATGACGCCCCCGCGCCGCCAGACCTCGGCAACATCGCCCAGATTGAGGTCATATTGGTAGTGCTCTGGATTACGGAGAGGCGTCGTCTCTACGTCGTGAGCGTCCTGTTGCTTGCCGATGTTGGCCGCGCGCAGGACGCTCAGCCCCTCGGCATAAGCGGCCATCAGGCCATACTCGATACCGTTATGCACCATCTTCACGAAATGGCCGGAACCGTTCGGACCGCAATGCAGGTAACCCTGCTCCGAGGTGCCGCCGAGCTTCTCTCGCCCGCTGGTACGCGCAATGTCGCCGCTACCGGGCGCGAGCGTGGCGAAGACGGGATTGAGATGCTCGACCACGCTTTTGTCGCCGCCGATCATCATGCAGTAGCCGCGTTTTAACCCCCAGACACCGCCGCTTGTTCCCGCATCCACATGGTGAATTCCCTTCAGCGCAAGTTCCTTTGTGCGCCGGATGTCATCCACATAGCAGGAATTCCCGCCGTCAATCAGGATGTCACCGGACTCCAGCAAGGGCAACAGGTCGGCGATGCAGTCGTCCACTACCGCAGCCGGCAGCATCAACCAAACTGCCCGCGGCTTCTGGAGTTTCTGCACAAAATCGGCGAGCGACGATGCGCCGACCGCCTTCTCTTTTACCAATTCCTCCACCTTTTGCGGAGACCGGTTAAAGACCACGCACTCATGGCCGCCTTTGATCAGCCTTCGAACCATATCGCCACCCATCCGGCCCAGTCCAAACATTCCGATTTGCATTGTTGATTCCTTTTTCGTCACAGAATTTGAGAGGTTCATGAACGCGCTCTGCTTCTCTTTGCCGAAGGGCGCGGAATCTTCTTACGCGGGCGTCGCTCGCCCTCCGCATCAGCCCAAAGGCGAAATCCGCCCGTGAATGCGCTCGCGTTGTCGCTGGCACGACAGCCGGGAGGCAACTCATGCAGTTTCACGACATTGCCTCCGCCCAGGACCACGTCACCCGGTTCGAGGGCTGCAACCAGACGGCACACCACGTCAACAACATGTCACCGCCATTTGTTCTTGCCGTGCTTCTTCAGTCCACGAATCCCCACATAATCTTCGGAAGTTCCCTTTTTGTAAGGCAGGTGGGCGAGTTCCATAGGCACGATCAGGCCGTCTACGATCATGGCGGAACCCAAACCGGTGCCTAAGCCAAGGAACAGCATCTTGCCGCCCTGGTAGCTGCCAAATGCCTGCATGGCCGCATCATTGATGACCTTGACCGGGAGTTTGAACGCAGTGGCGAAATCAAATCCGACCCAACCCGGCCCGAGGTTGTGCGGCTCCAAAACCGTGTGCCCATGGACCACGAGTCCGGGATAGCCAATGGATACGGCGTCATACTTCCAATCCCCAGCGAGTTCCTTGATGGCAGCGACCATCCGTACGGCCGTCATCCTCGGACCGGAAGGAAATTCCCGATGAACTTTCTCACCCGTGGCAAGGATTTTTACATGCGTTCCGCCGGTATCAATAGCCAGTACGTTCATAATTAAGTTCTCCAGAATTTGGCCCCAATGGCGGAATCATTCCATCCCGCCCTGCCGCTCCGCCGAGCTGTCCTACGATTCCGCTGCATCTTTCATCCGCTCCTCTTTCATTTCACGCATGAGGAAATAGTTGAGTCCGGTGCGGATTACCACGATTGCGCCTAATTTTCCGATTTGATCCCAACTCGGTGCAATCGCAGTTGAAAGGATGTCCGCAGCAAGTTCGAACTCGATAGCGAGAGCCAGATAGCGCGCGAGCGTCAGCCGCACCTCGACGTAATTTTCGGGCTGCTGCAAAACGAGCGCGCTTCCGAAACCATAGACGGCCATGACGGCACTCACGAGGGCACCGGCTCGAACTATCGAACACCTTACCGTTGCTCACAAACGCAAACTTTGCCCCGGCTTTCGTGCACGTAAGAGTGCAGTCGTGCGCGTCCGCGGGCTTCCCTCCCGATGACATGACGCTGTGGTCGGCTTTGCACATGCTGTCGGTGATCTGTGATCTGTGATCTGTCCCGTCCAAATCTGCTGAGCGGCGAAGCTCCGCAACGCAAATACTGAAAGTGCATCAAGTATTGAAGACTACCGTTATTTTCAATCGTCAATCCGGCAAGTAACGGCGAGGGGTCGGGGTTCTGCGGCTGGGAAGGGACCGTGCCAGAATCGTTGCATGCGATTACTTCTGCGGAGTCAATTCCGAGCTGCTGCGTTGCTTGTCTTTGTGTTATTTTCCGCAGCTTTGTCTTTCACAGGGATCATGCGGGCCGCCGATGCTGCCGCCTGCGCGGCTTCTCCAGCAGATGAGGCCCGGGCAGATGAGGCCATGATTTTGGAGACTGTCCGGGCGATGTATCGTGCGCTGGTCAGCGACGACCTGTCGCTGTTTCGATCTGCCGTTACGAAGGATTTCTTTGCCTACGACGGCGGAAAGCGTTTCGACGGCGATGCGCTGTCGAGCCAGATTAAGAGCGCTCACGGGGCAGGTGCCACATATGTCTGGACCGTTAACGAACCGGAAGTGCATGTCTCGTGCGGGACGGCGTGGATCAGCTATGTGAACCGGGGATCCAGAACCAATGCGTCCGGCACCACACCGATTGTCTGGCTGGAATCGGCGGTGCTTCGGCAGGACTCGGGCCAGTGGCGAATCCGCTTTTTCCACAGCACGCGCGTGCCTTAACAGCAGTGGACCGGAACCCTGCTGTCAAAGGCTGCGGCAGAGTCAGATTGAGCAACGGTATGCGACCGTCAGTTCCCCCGGGCCGGCTTCCCTGGTGGAATCATGGCTGTGATCCGGCCTGCGCCCGTGTCGCCTGAATACAGGTTGCCGCGCGAATCCATGGCTCTATGGCGGGACTCTGAGAACTGACCTTCGCCGCGGCCGGGGCCGTTACCGATGGCACCCAACACCTTGCCTTCCCATCGATTTTGAGGATCTGCCCATCCTGGCCAGTGGCAAGCCACAACTGGTTGTGCGGGTCACATAGAGGCCGCAGACCAGGTTTCTCGTCTGAAATTGTTTTCACGAACCTACGGCTGCCGTCATATACAACGACGCGATACTCCTCCCGTCACCGAGGTAAACATAACCGTTGGCGGGATTGATTGCGATGCCGGGGACCATGCGGAAATGCCCCGGCCAAGGCTGTTGCCGAACCACTGGCCGATGGTTCAAGTCCCGCTCTCCGCACCATACTTTCAATCATTTAAAGGCTCCTGTGGAGCCTTTTTGTTTTGGCCCGCCGCGCCCACCTAAGCAGTTGAGTGCGAGGCCAAATCATCAGCCAGCCTGTTGGTTTGTATTTCCCCTCCGCCGACGCATTCTGACCGGTTGGCAACAACAACGCCCCGCCACTTTGCTGTTGCTCCCGCAGGCAGGCCAGGTCTGGCGAAACCCCCTCCAGTGCAGGATCATAAAAACAGGAACTTCCCACCAGCCCCGCATACTCCGGGTACAGTTCCAGGAGATCCGCCACAAGCAAGTAGCACTGCTCCCAACCCACAGGGTCAAACCCTCCCGGCATCGCTGTATGAGTATGAATTTCGAAGAACGGGGCGTAGCGAAACCCTGTTGCAAAGCCCAGGCTCAGCACCACCCCGAATTCCTGGCGCAGGTTGTTCAACAAAACCTTTCGGGGAATTCGCCCGTTCTTTTCCACTACCTGCGCAAGGCACGGAAAACTATCCAGCCGGCAAAGACTCAAGTCTTTCAGAAACAAGTCGCTTTCAAGATTCAGATTGGCCGGTAATGCCGACTCCAGACCATCCAGAATCCTACTGAATTCCATCTCGAACTGCGGCAGAATCGAAGCCGGCACCGGAAAGCCGGACAACCTCACCGGTGCCATAGAGATCAGATCAGCCAGCAAACAACTCGCCCATCCGCCCTGTTCCTCTGGCGTCATCCCCGAAGTTGCCGCAGCCCAGACATCCCGCACTCCGCTGGTCACACGGCAATAGCTGCCGCCATGAAATTCGTGGTCGAGAACATCCTCCACCAGCCGAAGGCCACCCAAAACAGCCTCTTCGCTGCCAACAAAAACCGCCCGCAGGATGGAATCCCTCACAGCCCGCCCACGCCCGGCATTTACCTCGAGCGGGTTTTCCCGTATGTCTGTTCCACCCATGACTGATACTTTAAGTTACGTGGCTCCGTTTTTGTTTGACACCATCCTATGCCCGCTTTGCGGCCATACCGCCTTTGAGATCATCAAAGCGCCGAAGTATCCGGAAAACGTAACTGAACAGGATTTACGCAAACCCTACAGCGCTTCAAACAGCTATAAACTCCTGGTCGGTTGCGCCGGAGGAACGGCTCTTGAGCCGCCCGCTCGCCCGGATTCAGCCCGGTGGGTGTAGAACCCAGCCGCTGGATGGCTGATTACGGCCGCAGTGCAGGGGAAAAGATTACCACTGTCGACGGCGTGAAGGCTGTCGTCGCGCTCTTCCGTCTCTTCCGTTACGGCCTGAAGGCTGGGTAGAGACGCACATGCTCGTTCTTTCCATCATCATCCCTGCCTACAACGAGGGCGCTTTCATCGGCTCTTTGCTCAAGAAGATCATTTCTGTTCCTACCGAAGCAGTGGGTTTCACAAAAGAAATCCTCGTCGTGGATGACGGTTCCCGTGACAATACCTCTGGGGTCGCCCGCAGCTTCCCCGGCGTTCGCTGCTTCACTCAGATCTCGAACCAGGGCAAGGGCAAAGCCGTGCAGCGGGGCATCCGTGAAGCCACCGGCGACTATATCCTGATCCAGGACGCCGACCTTGAATACGAACCTGCCGACTACCTGCCCATCCTTGCGGCTCTGGGTGAAAAGAACGCGGACGTGGTTTATGGCAGCCGGACGCTCGGGCAGGCTCGCCACCAAAAGGGTTTCACTCTGTTCCCCGGGCGTCATCCGAAGCAAAGTTTCGGCCCCTGGCTGGCCGGCGTTCTCCTGACTTTCTGGACTGCCATCTGGTACGGCATCTGGCTCACCGACACCCTGACCGCATATAAGCTCTACCCGGCACCAGTGGTCAAGAAACTAGAACTGCGCACCAGTGGTTTCGAAACGGACCATGAAATCACGGCCAGGCTCGCCCGCCTGGGCCAGAAAATTGTCGAAGTACCTATTTCGTATAACCCGCGCTCTGTCGCGGAAGGCAAGAAGATCAAACCCTCGGATGGCCTGATCGCTGCCTGGACTCTCCTGCGGTGCCGGTTCATGAGTTAAAGCAACCGCAGCGTATCGGGAGACCCGATATGATAGCTCCTGCAAGAGATCAAGCCAAATGAATAAAACCGGCACAAAATTTTTCGCGTCACTGACTGCCCGAGCTTTCGTTTTCGCCGGCCTCGGCGTTGCTGCAATCGCAGTTCTTACCGCCCAGCAGGCACCCCCAGCCACCGGCCTCATCTTTACTGCCGCCCAAGCCGATTCCGGGCGTGGCGTTTATGACCAGAATTGCGCCGGCTGCCATGGTGCAAACTTCCAGGGATCCGGCGATGCACCAGCACTCTCCGGCGGCACGTTCATGCTCCAGTGGCGCACCAGGCTCGTGAGTGAACTCTTCGGCAGTATCCTGCAGACCATGCCGCCCACCAGCCCCGGCTCGCTCAGTGAAGCCGCAGGGCTCAATGTAACCGCCTACATCCTGCAGCGCAACGGCGCACAGGCAGGGACCCGCGCACTGGTTCCCGGTGCTGCCATGCAGATCAGTTCCGTAGCCTCAGGTCAGGCACCCCAGCAGAATGCGGCAGCCGGTGCAGGCCGGGGCGGCCGTGGACCCGCGCCTGTCGTACGCGGTGCCGGAATGTCTACGGCTCGCGGTGTCAGCGTGGAAGGCGAAGTGAAAAATTACGTGCCGGTCACTCCGGCCATGCTGAGGAATCCACCCGCATCCGACTGGCTCATCATGGGCCGCAATTACCAGCGTCACAGCTACAGCCCGCTCAACCAGATCAACACCACCAATATCAAGAACCTGCAGCTCAAGTGGGCCTGGGCCATGAACGATTCAGGTGCCAATCAGACCACGCCCATCGTGCATAACGGCATCATTTACCTGGCCAGCCCCAGCAACATCGTGCAGGCTCTCGACGGCAAAACCGGCGACCTGATCTGGGAAACCCGTGTCGGCCCCGATCAGTCTCCGGGCTACGGCGGCATCCGCAGCATCGCCATAGCGGAAGACAAAATTTTCCTGCCCACCAGCAATGCTCACATGGTTGCTCTCGATGCACGCAACGGCAAGATTCTTTGGGATACGCCCGCTTCGGAAAAACCCCGCGACAGCACCAGCGGAACCATCGTCATTGGCGATAAAGTCATCATGGGCCTCACCGGCTGCGCCCGGTTCGATGGCGACGGCTGCTACATTTCCGCTTACGATATCCATACCGGCAAGCAGGCTTGGCGTTTCTATACGGTTCCGCGCCAAGGTCAGCCCGGCAGCGATACCTGGGGTTCGCTCCCAATGAATAACCGCGCCGGTGCCGAGACCTGGCTGGCAGGCAGTTACGACCCTGACCTCAATCTCACTTACTGGGGCGTCGCGCAGTCCAAACCCTGGAATTTCCTGAGTCGCCACACCACCCCTTACGACAAGACTCTTTACGCCAACTCAACCGTCGCGCTCAATCCCGATACGGGTAAGCTCAACTGGTATTTTCAGCACGCGCCAGGCGAGTCGTTTGATCTTGATGAGGTTTTTGAGCGCGTCCTCGTCGACATAGGCGACCAAAAGGTTTCGCTGAGCGCAGGCAAGGCCGGTGTTCTCTGGAAGCTTGACCGTGTCACGGGCAAATACCTGGGCAGCAAGGAAATGGTTCATCAGGATGTCTGGACCTCGATTGACGCCAACGGTGTACCAAAATATCGGACTAACCTGCTCGAAATGCAGATTGGCCAAACCGTCAGCGTGTGCCCTTCAACTGAGGGCGGCCACAACTGGCAGGCCATGAGTTACAACCAGCCCACGGGTTTGCTGATAGCTCCACTGAGTCAGTCCTGTATGGATTTCGTTGCCCGTGAAGTGGACTTCAGCGGCAGCGGCGGCGGTAACGGTGGCGACCGCAAATTCACTCCTATGCCTGGCAGTAACGGCAACATGGGCAAGCTGGCCGCTTATGACGTCAAGACCATGAATGAAGTCTGGAAGTATGAACAGCACGGGCCGTTTCTCACTGCCGCGCTGTCAACTGCAGGCGGCTGGGTGCTGGTTGGCGATGTCAATCGCTACATCCATGTTCTTGATGTGAAGACGGGCAAGATGCTCTGGGAAACTCGTCTGGGGACTTCGGCTCAGGGCTTCCCTGTTACTTACAGCGTAGATGGCAAGCAGTACATTGCGGTGATGGCTGGTCTCGGTGGTGGCAGTCCGCGTGTGGGACCAACACAACTGGCTCCGGATATCAAATTCCCGCAGAACGGTCAGGCGCTTTACGTTTTCGCTTTGCCATAAACGAGGGCGCAATCGGCTTATCCGAATTCCGCCATACCGATGTACGCGAAACGTTGGCATGCCAAACAAACCCGCGACATTGCCTTCTGGACAAAGTATGCAAATACCAGCGGACAATTGGGACGGGCAAGTTCGCCAGCCTATTTGAAGGAGCTGGAAGGGACCCTCGGCGCAGATCCGTTCTGGAACCCAGTCAGCTAACGGTTCGACCGCAGAAATTCCGTTAGCAACCGGCTTACCTCTTCCGGCTGCTCCTGCTGTATCCAGTGGCCCGCGCCCGGCACCAGATGAAAGCCCTTCATCTTCGTGCAAGCCTTCGTCTGCATAGCCTCCGCCGCACCTGCAGTCTGGTAAACACCCCAATCGCTCTTCCCTGAAATGAAGATCGAAGGAACATCAATCGTGCGCCCCGCAAACGTTAGTAATTCTGCGTTGTTACGCGATTCAAGCCCGCGGCGGTAACCATCAAGACCACCCTGAAAACCCACCCGCCCGTATTCAGACGCATAGACGGCCACATCTTCATCGGTGAACCACTTGTTCGCGGCAATCTCAGCGGCAGAAGGCATAAACTGCGCCGCAGTCTCGGCCATGTTTTTCTTAAGATCCATCACGTAATACTCAGGCATCTTAGCCATCTCTTCCGCCGTGCGGCCCTTAAGCGGGAAGGGCTGATTCCCTTTCCAGTCTGCGCTTTTGGCATGATAATAGGCGCGGAAGAAAGCCGCCAGACCCTGCGGACAGTTCCGTATGTCGCCATCCGCTTCCCGCGTCGTGTAATAGCGCTGATAATATTTACGCGGTCGCGGCAACACTGCCAGCTGGTCGTCCACACTCGGCCCTGCGGGAGCGGCCCCGCCACGCGTAAACGACGGCGGCCCCCCGAAAGGCGCACTCATCATCGCCACCGAACGGAACACATCCGGCCGCACGAGTGCGCACCACGCCGCAATCGGCGACCCGGCGTCGTGCCCCACAACATCTACAGACTTGTAACCCAGAACCGAAACCAGCGCCAGTGCATCGCGCACCATCGTGAGCGTGCTGAATTGCGTCAGGTCTGCCTCAAACCGCGCATCCCACCCGGTTGTCATCCCAAAGCCCCGCTGGTCTGCGGCCACCGCATGATATCCCGCCGCAGCAAGGCGCACCATCACTTTGCGCCAGCTGTAAGCCAGTTCCGGAAAGCCATGCAGAAAAACCACACACGGCCGGTTCGGTGTTTCGAAGCCAGCCTCCAGCATATGTACCCGCAGGCCGTTCATATTTTCAATGAAGCGGGAACGGATGGTATCCGGCAGCGTAGCCTTGCCGTAAGCCACATTTTGATTTTCCGCGCGCGCCTCTCCGGCGAAAGCCGCCAGCGCAAAACCTCCAGCAAGAGTTCGCAAATGCTCTCGGCGCGTGAAAGGGTTCGACAATACAGACATAGATACTCCGCATAAATCATACGCGCTGAACCCGCTAATTGCTATCCTTGCCACTTAGACCGCAACAGGAGAACGTAAATGCGCAAACTTACACTGGCACTGATCTTCGCCGCCCTCGCTGTCGCACAAGATGGAGCCGGCCCTTACAAGGTTCTGAAAACCGCCAAAGTCGGCGGGGCCGGTGGTTGGGACTACGTCGTTGCAGATGCGGATAGCCGCAAGCTTTACGTCGCTCGCTCCGGTGATGGTGCGCGTATCACGGTCTTCAACCTGGATACCCTTGCTCCGGCAGGAGAAATCCCCGGAGTTTCTTCTCACGGAGTAGCAATCTCCACCAAATCCGGCCATGGCTTTGCTTCCAGCAAACCCATCACCATGTTCGACAGCAAAACTCTCGCAGTCATCAAGAAAATTGATGTTGAAGGCAATCCCGACGGCCTCTTCTATGACGCCTTTACAGACCGTGTCCTGGTGTTGAGCCACCGCGCGCCCCACGTCACCGCCATCAATGCGGCAGACGGCACCATTGCAGGCACCATCGACATCGGCGGCATGCCGGAACAGGCCGCGTCCGACGGCAAAGGTCACATTTACGTTGACGTCGAAGACAAAGACAACATCGCCGTCATTGACGCGAAAGCCCTCACCGTCACCGCGCATTACGATATCGCGGGCAAGGGCGGCACCTGCGCCGGCCTGGCTATGGACGTGAAGAACAATCTGCTCTTCGCCATGTGCCGCAATCCCCAGAATGCTGTGATCCTCAACGCCGCCGATGGCAAAGTGATCACCACGCTCCCCATCGGTCAGGGCACCGACGGAGGGGGCTTCAACCAGTCAACCCTCGAAGCTTTTAGTTCGCAGGGCGATGGCACTCTCACCGTAATCAAGGTAAACAGCCCCACCAGCTTCGTCGTGGAACAGAACGTGAAAACCATGTCCACTGCGCGGACTATGACAATCGACAGCAAGACCGGTCACGTCTTCCTGATCGGTGCCGAATTCGGTGCACCCACACCGCCCGCGCAGCCCGGTGGACGCGCCGGTCGCGGCCAAATGGTCCCGGACTCATTTGCGATTTTGGAAGTCGGCAAATAAAGTTCCATGACCGTTTGATCAGGCTACCCGGGCCTTCTTCAATACGACATCAGCTTTCGCCTTGATCTGGCGCGCCGTGTCAAACGGATCGCCATTAATCATGGCCGGCAAAAACAGTTCCACTGAGAGAGAGCCTGCATAACCTTTCTCAGCCAGCTTCCGCAATATCTTCACCAGGGGCGAAACTCCGTCCCCGGGAATCAGCCGCGATGTATTGTCAAACAGCTCGCGCGGTACATCTGCCACGTCCTGAAAATGCGCATGCGCTAACTCGCCATGCTGCAACAAATCCAGATCTTCGAATTTACTCAAGCCAGACCAGAAATGAAAGAAATCCAGCATCGGACGAACATTCGGATGCGCCGCCTCGCGAATCATCTTCAGGGTAGATGTCAGCGTCGCCAAATGTGAAGAGGTGCGCGTGAATTCAATCATCGATACCATGCTGCATTGTTTCGCGATATCGGCCGCTTCGCGCAGGCAGGCCGGAGTGGACTTGTAGTCATCCGGTGTTACCTTGCGGGTAGTGAGGGAGGGGCAGTACATCCGGGGCAACCCCAGAGTGGAAAACTGTTCACAGCGCTTCTTCCATGTTTCGAGCGACGCCGCGTGCGCAGGCCCGGGAATCCAGAGATCCTGAAGAGCAGCCTGACCGGAAACCGCAGTCATACCCAGGTCTTTATAAACCCGCCCCGCCGCAGCCAGCGAATCCGTTTTCAGAAACTCATCGAGCAAGGCGTCCGACAGTTCTACATGTTTGATGCCCGCCCTGGCCCAGCCTTCCAAAGATTTCCGGTATCCGGCAGTCCGGGAAGTCTGCTGGTGCATACATAGCGTCATCTTGCCTCCTGCACCCTCAGCCGTCGTCGCCAGACCGGCCGCCACCCCGGCCAGAGGAACCAGCAGTGCATTGCGTCGCGTAAACATGAGGATTACTATATCGCTCCGTCCCGCAATCCACTACAATCGACCCTGTGCGGGGTCGTTCTCTTGCCCTTATCCCCGGTCGCCTGAGCGCAGCAACCCTAACGACAGTGGTCGCGGGGGCTGCGGGCTCGGTCGGTTTTATGCTCCATGCAGGACGCCGGAATCCTTCCCGACTCCTGCTGTTGCTTATGGCACTCTGGGTCATCTCTCCGTTCGTGGTTCTCACCGTGTCCAGCGTCGTTTCGAAAGGTTGGTCGGCGCTGACGCGGGTGGCGCTCGGCGTCCTGATTGTGGCACTCACGCTGGGTTCTCTCGCAGCTTACGGAGCAGTTGCGCTGGGTCCGCCCAGGGCACAGCAGGCTTTCGTATTTATTGTTGTTCCGCCGGTATCCTGGCTGTTGACAGCCATCATTGTTCCGACAGCAGCGCTGATCTCGCATCGGCGGGAAACCAGGCGCGGCGGTGCCTGACCGGCTGTCCCGGTTGCCCGGTTTTTGTGAAAGAATGTTAGCGGCCAGCCCTTTGCTGGTGACATCAGCAGCAAACGTGAGAGAAGTGAGAAAAGAGATATGCGCCTTCCCGTCCTTGTAATGACCGTCGCGTTCGTTATTTCAACTGTTCTGTTCGGCCAGACCACTCCACCAGCCACGCCCCGCGGCACCTATAAAATTCCGCGCCTTGCAGACGGTCATCCTAATCTGCAGGGCACCTATGATCTCGCTACATTAACGCCGGTTGAGCGCCCCCGCGGCGCAAATGCCACCATGACGAAGGACCAGGCCCGTTCCCTCGAAATCGCCACCGCCAAACGAAAAGCGACGGGCGACGCACCTATCGCAGGCGACCGTTCCGCTCCGCCTAAAGGCGGTGACGGCTCCCCCGGTCCCTACGGCAACGTCGGGGGCTATAACTCCGGCTGGCTCGATCCTGGCTCTTCCTTCATGGTAGTGGACGGTCAAATCAAGACGTCCCTCGTTGTCGATCCGCCAGACGGACGCGTCCCGCCTTACACGCCACAAGCCCTGAAACGAATCGCCGGCCAGCGCCCGCGAGCCACATCAGATGCTATTGAAAGCAGTGACCCCGGCCTTGAGAAAACACCTGGCGCCTATGATGACCCTGAGAGCCGGCCCCTCGGTGAACGCTGCCTGCTCGGCTTTGGTTCTACGTCTGGTCCGCCGGCACTGCCTGACTACTTTTACAACAACCTTCACCAGATCGTGCAAACACACGATTCCATCGTGATCCTCACCGAAATGGTGCATGACGTCCGCATTGTCCGAATGAATCAGCCGCACCTCCCCAAAACGATCCGCAAATGGCTCGGGGATTCAACCGGCCATTGGGAGGGCGACACGCTGGTTGTCGACACTACTAACTTCACCGACAAAACCGCTTTCCGTGAAGCGACAGAGGACCTCCACGTTATCGAACGTTTTTCGCGCACCGGCCCGAAGGAGCTTCTCTACCGCTTCACCATTGATGACCCTGCCACGTGGGCTAAACCCTGGTCCGGCGAATACACGTGGCCAGCCACAGATTCTCACATTTACGAATATGCCTGCCACGAAGCGAATTACGCCATGGGCGGAGTCCTCAGCGGCGCACGGATGCGGGAAAAGGAAGAATCCGAAGCGAAGGCAGGTAAATAGACTCTGTCCGCAGTCAGCCTGGTCGACGAGTTTGGTCAGATCGACATCTACCTCTTCGACCAGTTGTTACGCGGCCGCATTCGCCCCGGTATGCGAATTCTGGATGCAGGCTGTGGCGATGGCCGTAACCTGACCTGGTTCCTTCGCAACGCAAAGGCCGAGCAATTTGAAATCTTCGGGGCCGATTTCAGTCGGTCAGCCATAGACGCCGTTCGCCACCGGGCTGCGACACTGGCACCGGGTATTCCACCGGATCACTTCCGGCTTGAAGCCCTCGAAGCCATGTCCTTCCCTGATGCCTTCGCCGACTTTGTCATCAGCAGTGCCGTGCTCCATTTTGCGGAGTCAGATGAGCATTTCGAAACGATGCTGCAAGGCTCATGGCGCGTCCTGAAACCGGGCGGCCTGTTCTTCTGCCGCCTCGCGTCATCCATAGGAATCGAACACCAGGTCCGGCAAATAGACGGGCGTCGGCACCTGCTGCCCGATGGCTCTGAACGCTACCTGGCAGACGAACCATTTCTGACCCGTCTAACCGAACGTCTCGGCGCAACATTGGCAGACCCGCTGAAAACAAGCGTTGTTCAGAATCAGCGAGCCATGACTACCTGGGTGTTGCAAAAAAAATGAGCGTTGAAAAAAACACTCGGCCAGGCGTACCGGGCACGCTACTTTTTCGGTGGCACAATACCAAAGATTTCAATCACCAGTCCGTCAGCCTTCGAGCCGTCGAAGTGAGTCTGGCCGCCGAAATCTGTCAGGAAACTGCCTGCCGTCAGCGGCACGGTTTTCTCAATGTCGAAATCATCGCCGGTCCCAACCCACATCGTTCCTGAGATCACCGTGATAAACCGGTCATGATCATGCTTGTGCGGCTTGCTCCAGTTGTTGGGAGGCCTCTTCAGTAACTGGATATAGAGCCCGGGCTTTGAAGGATCACCCACGAGCGTCGCAGACTCGGTTCCGCCATTTGCACTCTTTTTCCAGGGAATCTGGTCCGGCAATTTGAAACTTCTCACTGCCGGGTCTAAAGTGACCACTTCGGCGGCAGAGGAAAGACCAACAACCGACAATCCCGCAAGCAACGCCAAACGAACCGTTTTCATCATCAGCATAGGCCCTCATTTCTATCGCAATTCCACGCCAAAAGCCAGCACGAAAAAGGCCTGGCCAGAAATTACGGATTGAGGGTGAGGGGGATTAGCCACTTGCCCGCAAGGGCTTGAATTATTTGGTGCGGATGAGAGGACTTGAACCTCCACGAAGTTTCCCCCACTAGAACCTGAATCTAGCGCGTCTGCCAATTCCGCCACATCCGCAAAGAGGTGGGTAATTCCTTATTTTCTCAGTACTTGAGCCTGAAGTCAACCTTAACGTTGATGCGGGTCTTCAAGATACGTATACCCATGCAAACCCTCTTCGTAAAAGCGCAGCAACCGGCCCGATTCCTCATACCCCAGCCGCCCTTCACGAACCGCCGTCTCCACACTGCGGCGGAGGCGTGTCACCAGGTTATCCGCCTTGAACTGCACGTAGTTCAGAACTTCCCGAACGGTATCGCCCTTAATCACTTCGTCCAGAATCACTTCCCCTTCCGGACTCAACCGCACATGGACCGCATTCGTATCCCCGAAAAGATTATGCATGTCGCCCAAAATTTCCTGGTACGCCCCCACAAGAAACGCGCCGATGTAATAATTCTCGCCGTTGTATTCATGCAGCGGCAGGGTCCGTTTCACATCACGGCGGTCAATAAACTGATCCACTTTACCGTCGGAATCACAGGTGATGTCGCCCAGTACGGCGTGCCGCGTGGGCTTTTCTTCCAGCCGGTGGATGGGCAGAATCGGAAACAACTGCTTGATCGCCCAACTGTCCGGCATGCTCTGAAACAACGAAAAATTGCAAAAATAAGTATCGGAAAGCATCGCATCAAGGCCTTCCAGCTCTTCTGGCAAAATCTCAAGCTCCTTGCTCATCTTCTGAATCCTGCGACAGATGGCCCAGTACAAATTCTCCGCAATGCACCGCTGCTCCAGCGGCAAATAGCCAAGGCTGAACAGATTCAGTGCCGAATCGAGCGCCTGCTGGGAATCGTGATACGCCTCTAACAAATTGCGCGTATTCACCGAGCGAAACGTCTCCTGCAAATCAATCAGGGGCTGTTCGGGGTCGGGCGGCAGTTCCTGTGCTACCTCGCCATCCCCCTCGCCGGGGCCGGAAACGCCCAGAACGTTGAACACCAGCACGCTGTGATAGGCGGCAATGGCGCGTCCGCTCTCGGTGATGATGGTCGGATGCGGCACGCTGGATTCATCGCACACATTCTGGATGTGGTAAACGACATCGTTCGCGTATTCCTGCAATGTGTAGTTGACGCTGGATTCGAAATCGGTCTGGGATCCGTCGTAGTCGATGCCGAGTCCGCCACCCACATCGAGATACGCCAGGCCCGTCGCGCCCGTGCGCCACAATTCCGCATACAGCCGCGCCGCTTCATTCACCGCGCCCTTCACCTGACGAATATTGGTGATCTGGCTGCCAAGGTGGAAGTGCAGAAGCTTGAGGCAATCGCCCATGCCCCACGAACGCAACTCTTCCAGCGCGCGCATCACTTCCGTTGTGGTGAGACCGAATTTGGAACGGAAACCGCCGGATGACTTCCAGCGGCCCGAACCGCGACTGGCGAGCTTCGCGCGGATACCAATGGTGGGACGCACGCCCACCCGCTCGGCATACTTCGCGATCAGAGCCAGTTCCGTATACTTCTCAACCACTGGGATGATCTGCCGCCCCACTTTCTGGGCGAGCATGGCCATCTCGATGTACTCATCGTCCTTGAAGCCATTGCAGATGATCGGCGTGTCGTTATCAGCCAGCGCCATGACCGCGAGAAGCTCCGGCTTGGAACCCGCTTCCATACCGAACTTGAAAGGCTTACCGAATTCGAGGATCTCTTCCACCACCTGACGTTGCTGATTCACTTTAATCGGGTAAACGCAACAATAGGTGCCGTTGTATTTGTGTTCGCGAATGGCGGTGTCAAAAGCGTCGTGAAGCTCGCCCAGACGGTGTTTCAGGATTCCGGCGAAACGAATCAGAATCGGCAACTGAATGCCGCGCAACACAAGGGTATCGATCAGCTTCTTGCAATCGACGCCCAGCAGGGGATCCTTTTCCGGATGTACAACGACATGACCTTCGTCGTTTACGGAAAAATATCCCTTGCCCCAGCTGGCAACATCGTAGAGTTCGCTTGCGTCGTGAGACGACCAGCGGTCAGTCGGTTCCAACAGGGAACCTTTACGGCCATTCTTTTCCAACTTTTCCCGGTCCTCGCTTTGCAAAATTTCAGTGTCCTTCGGAAGGGACCCCCAGGGCAAGGAAAAGTTTCCCTGTGACCATTAGGTTAATATTCGCATCCACTATCATCAGGGTATTGGCTGATACATTAGCGGCGGAGACTTTGAAAGCCCGGCTCGACCGCGTTCGGGAGCGAATAAACAGCGCCTGCGCGGCGGCTCATCGTGACCCTGTGGGCGTTCGATTGCTTGCTGTTACCAAGATCTTCGGGCCGGAAGCGATCCGTGAAGCCTATGCGCTGGGCCTCCGCGAGTTTGGTGAAAACTACGTTCAGGAGATGGAGAGGAAGGCTCCTGCTGTGGCGGACCTGACCGGCGCGCGGTTCCATTTGATCGGCCATCTGCAATCCAACAAGGCGAAGAAAGCGGCGCAGTTGTTTGCGTCGATTGACTCGGTGGATGCGGCGAAACTGGCGGGCCGGCTGGATGCGGAAGCCCGTCCTCTGGACGTGATGGTGGAAGTAAAGCTGTCTGACGAGGAATCAAAATCAGGATCGCCGGAAGCAGACCTGCCTGCGATTGTGGATTCTATTCGCGCTTGCAGGAATCTCACGCTAAGGGGTTTGATGACTGTGCCGCCGTGGTCTGAAGACGCGGAATTGTCGCGGCCATATTTTGCGAGGCTGCGGGAACTGGCCGCGCGCCATGCGATTCCGGAACTTTCCATGGGCATGTCGAACGATCTTGAAGTAGCGATTGCGGAAGGTGCGACATGGGTTCGTGTGGGAACGGCGCTTTTCGGACGGCGCAAAAAACCATGAAACTGGGGTACCACGCCCCGCCTCCGGGTTCGCGCAGCGGCGTGGCCGATTATGCGGCGCGTTTGCGCCCGGCGCTGGAAAAATTTGCGGCGATTGAACTCGATGCCGCCGCGGCGGACTTGCACCTCTACCATCTGGGAAACAACCGCCTGCATGAAGACATTTACGCTCGCGCTGTAGCAACTCCAGGACTAGTGGTGCTGCACGACGCCGTGCTGCAGCATTTCTTCCTTGGCACCTGCTCTCAAGAACAATATCTTGCGGAATGGGTCTTCAACTACGGGGAATGGAAACGCGACCTGGGGGAGGAATTATGGCGGGACCGGACACGGGCTTCGGTTGACGCCCGCTACTTCCGCTTTCCCATGCTGCGCCGGGTGATGGAACAATCCCGCGGCGTTATCGTACACAATCCTGGAGCAGCCGCGATCGCGATAGAGCACGGGGCGAGACAGGTTTTTACCATTCCGCATTTTTTTGAATCTGAAGGAGAGCCCGACGCCTTTGATATTGCCCGTTTTCGGTGCCATATCGGCGCGGAGGCGGGTACGACTCTGTTCGGGATTTTTGGCTATCTGCGGGAACCCAAACGAATCTCGCAGTGCATTAACGCGTTCCGCAAACTGCGCGCATTGCGTCCGCAAACGGTGTTGCTGATTGCGGGGGATGTGATTTCACGGGAACTTGCCCGGTTGCTGGCGAGTGAAGCGGCCCATCCGGGAATTCGCCGCCTGGGCCACCTGTCTGATGCCGATTTGAAAGTGGCGGGCGCGTCAGTGGATTGCTGTCTGAACTTGCGCTATCCGGCTGCCGGTGAGACTTCCGGCATCGCGACTCGTGTCATGGGCAGCGGAATTCCGGTGATTGCGACGGACAGCCCCGAGAATGCTGATATTCCGCCCGATGCCCTGTTGCGCGTAACGCCCGGGGTTGCGGAAGCGATGGAATTATTCAACCATATGCTGATGGTGACGGAATTTCCGCAAATTGCGCGGGCGGTGGGTATGAACGGGAAAGCCCACGTTCGGCTCAACCATGCGCTTGTGAACGTGGCGGATCTTTACGGAGATGCTTTATGCAAATCCGTTTCCTGACTGGGCTCCTGTTGGCTGTCTCTGGCTGTTTTGCTGCAGCAGCACCCACGTTCAGTGAGTACGACGTCGCGGTGCCCATGCGGGACCGGGTTTACCTCAGCACCAACGTGTTTCGTCCCGCAGGTTTTGAACTGTACCCCACGATTCTGCTGCGGACACCCTACGACAAAGGAACGTCAATCGCGGCCGGCGGCAGTTACCAGTCTTTCGTCAATCACGGTTACGCGGTGGTAGTGCAGGACGTACGCGGACGCTACAAATCCGGCGGCAATTTCGAGCCCATCAACCAGGAAATCAACGACGGGGACGACACCCTGAACTGGATTGCCAGCCAGGCGTGGTCTGACGGCAAGGTGGGAATGTACGGTGGCTCGTACGTGGGGATTGCCCAGTGGAAAGCTGCGATGTCGCATAATCCCCATCTGAAGGCGATCTTCCCTTATGTTTCTGGTGATGACGATTACCGGGATCGTTTCTATTCCACCGGCGGCGCGCTCAAGCTCGGGCATCGTTTACTGTGGCTGGAAGAAAACATGCGTGCCCGTGGTTTTCAACCGCCCGATTTCTCGAAATACATCTTCACGCTGCCGGTGCGGTCGGCAGATCAGGCGGTGGCGGGGACCCGACTGGATCTCTGGAACCGTGTCGCCAACCACCCGGCCTACGACCACTTCTGGAAGAGTGGCAGCGTGCGCGAACACCTGAAGGGAATCGACATTCCGGTGTACTCGGTCGGTGGCTGGTACGACAACTATGTGGAAAGCGATCTCGACGCCTTTTCCATTCTGGCCAAACGAACCCATTCCAGCCGGATCATGATCGGGCCGTGGCCCCATGTGTTTAGTGACCCGTTTCCGGGGGTGAGTTTCGGCGCGGAATCGCAGGTTTCATTGCGCCCGGAACAGTTGCAGTGGTTTGACCACTGGCTCAAAGGCAAAGACATGCCGGAAATTCAGCACCCTGTGCGGTTGTTTGTGATGGGCATCAACCGGTGGCGCGACGAAGACAACTGGCCGCTGGCGCGAGCGCGGGATACGAAATTCTATTTGCATGAGGGTGGAAATTTGGCGGCTGGGCCGGATAACCGGTCGGCGTCAGAATCGTTTGTCTATGATCCTCGGAACCCTGTACCCACCACGGGTGGCGCGGTGTGTTGCGATTCAACGATTTTTCCGTGGGGTCCGAAAGATCAGCGCGCGGTGGAAAAACGGCCTGATGTTCTGGTGTTTTCCACCCCGGCGCTGAACGTTGACACGGAGGTGACCGGGCCGGTTAAGGTAGTGCTCTACGCGTCTTCGAGTGCGCTTGATACAGACTTTACGGCCAAACTGGTGGATGTATTTCCGGACGGCACGGCGCGGAATCTGACGGATGGCCTGTTGCGGATGCGGTACCGCGATTCCCTGGAGAACCCGCAGATGATGGTTCCCGGTAGAGCTTACCAGTTAACGATCAACGCGGGCGTAACCAGTAATGTTTTCCGCGCGGGACACCGTATCCGGGTGGAAATATCCAGCAGCAACTTCCCCCGTTTTGACCGGAATCCGAATACCGGCAGGCCAGTGGCCGATGCCAGGGATCTGAGAAAAGCATCCCAAACGGTGTTTCATGACAAGCTGCGACCGTCGTATTTGCTACTTCCGCTGATACCGGCTGCGCCGCTGGAATTGACTTCGGGGAAGCATCCGCGTTATGTTCCAAAGAGTAGTGGTGCGCTGGCGACACGTTCGCCGGTTGTGCCGTCAGAGCATATGGCGCGGTAGCCAAGTGGTAAGGCAAGGGTCTGCAAAACCCTTATTCGTCGGTTCGATCCCGACCCGCGCCTCCAATTTTTCCCATCATTTGAAAACCAATTTTGCGGCTCTCCCTGACCGTTTTAGATGAAGGCCACGGGAGAAACGTGGAAGCGGTTTCCCAGCAGCTTGGCCTGAGCCACGCTTATGGATCGCTTGCCGGACAGCACTTCCGAAATTTTAGACCGCGAGCCGAAAATTTCAGCAAGATCAATGGCTTTCAGATCATTGTGTTCCATGAGATCCCTGAGTACCTCCCGCGGCGGGGCATCCGCAATCGGATATGCCGTTTCCTCAAACTTTTCGACCAGGGACACGAGAAGCGCAAAGAGGGCACTTTCTTCCGGGCTGAAGTTGTCTTCGCCCTTGGCCATCAGACGTTCGATGACAGCAAGAGCGGCATCGTTCTCTTTTTCTGTCTCGATGATCCTGGGCGTAAACCGGACCAAAAGCTTGCCGTAACGCTTGAGGTCGATCGGGGGCGGGGCAGCCATATTCGTGCGTGTGGCCATTCTAAATATCCTCCTTGTCGTATTGCTTGTGTGTAAGGATTGCTTTGATGCAGACGGTGCGAGTACGGTAAGCGATCCATACGATGAGTCGGTAACGGTTCTGCGCGATGTTAAAAACCACTTTGTCGTTGACGAAGTCGGCGTCCTGAAACGTCAACCGAAGTTCGGCGGTATTTTTCCAGTCAGCGGCCTTCACCTGTTTTACCCAACTTTCCAGCGACGCCAGTGAATCAGAATACTTCTTACCGAATTCGCGGATCGCTTTTTTACTAATGATCCTCACTGATCCATGTTCCCATACAGGGAACATAAGGACAACAGCGTGACACCATCCCGGCACGCACCTCCAGATTTTCCGCTACTCATATACAATCATCCGAGTGAACCCTGCCAACCCAGTTGTTAGCAGGCAAGGGCGCTCCGACCAGACTTCCGCCGTCACGGCGGGCTTTCTTGGCTGGACGCTTGATGCCTTTGACTACTTTCTTGTCGTCTACTGCCTGACCGCAATTGGCAAGGAATTCGGCCGTTCCGACACCGAAATGGCTTTTGCCATCACTATCACCTTAGTTCTCAGACCTATTGGTGGTTTACTATTCGGACTCCTGGCCGACCGTTATGGACGTCGCCGCCCGTTCATGGTGAACCTCGTATTCTTCTCTGTCATCGAAGTCGCCACTGCATTTGCGCCCGGCTATCACTCATTCCTGGTGCTCCGTGCCCTGTTCGGCATCGGCATGGGTGGCATCTGGGGCGTGGGCGGGTCGCTCGCCCTCGAAAAAGTCCCGCCTCGTCTCCGCGGACTGGTCTCCGGCTTCCTCCAGGAAGGCTACGCCCTGGGCAACCTGCTGGCTTCGCTTTGTTTCTTGTTTCTGTTCCAGAAATGGGGCTGGCGGCCGATGTTTCTCCTCGGAGGGCTGCCCGCACTCCTGGCTGTTTACGTGCGTTTTTACGTAACCGAATCCTCGGTCTGGCAACAAACGCGGAACACGACCTGGAAAGATCAGCGCACCGCAATCTTCGCCAACTGGAAGCTCTTCGCGTATCTGGTGCTGCTGATGACTTTCATGAATTTCTGCTCGCACGGAACGCAGGACATGTATCCCACCTTCCTGCAGCGATTCTGGCATTTTGATGCTTCGAAACGTTCGATGATCTCAGCCATCGCTGGCGTCGGTGCCATAATCGGCGGCGTCGCGGGTGGCTACTATTCTGATATCGCGGGCCGGAAACGCGCCATGGTGACAGCGCTGGTGCTGGCTATGGCGGTAATCCCCCTCTGGTCCCTCGCTCCCACACAAACGTTGCTGATTGTGGGCGCGTTTCTGATGCAATTCATGGTTCAGGGTGCCTGGGGCGTGGTGCCGGCGCATCTGTCGGAACTCTCGCCGGATAGCGTCCGCGGCTTTCTGCCTGGGTTCGCCTACCAGTGCGGCGTCCTCTTTTCAAGTACAATCGTCTGGATCCAGGCATCGCTGGCGGAACACTTGTCCTACGCGACAACCATGGCCCTGACTGCCGCGCTGGCATTCGGTGGTGCCAGTATCATCGCGGGCCTCGGCCGGGAGCGCAAAGCCCGGGTATTCGGCGAAGTTGACGCTCCCTCTGACGTCAGCGTCTAAAGTACGGCGCGTTCTTGCAGTACCCCGGCGCAGGGTGGGATGCTGGAAAAGCGCATGAAAACCACTCTGGAGCTTTTGGTAAGGGCAGTCGTGATTGTCCTCTGCGGTTTTGCGCTCTGGAAATCCATCCAACTGGCCCGAGCCGATTATTCCTTTGCGCCAGGAACTACTGCCGGGCTTCACCGGGCGATGGCGATTCTTCCCGCCGATGCAGATTACGCGACTCGCGGGGTCTTGCGCCGCCTCGACGATGGCGAGGACTCTCCGGATGTTGACGCGGCACTGACGCGCACAGCCCGGCTGAATCCGCTGAGTTCTGAATTGCAGATGACCCTCGGGCTGCGTGCGGAACAACACGGCGACCTGGCTCAGGCTGAACATTTCCTGCTTCAGGCCACACAACTGGATCATCAATACAAACCGGCCTGGACTCTGGCGAACTTTTGTTACCGGACGGGGCGCATGGATAACTTCTGGCCGATGGTGAAGCGCTGCCTTGCGCTGGAACCGACCGGTTTTGATCCCACGGCAGTGTTCGATCTTTGCTGGAGAATAACGGATGATGCGAAGAAAATTCAGGCCTTTATTCCCCGCCGCGGCGAAACAGCGCTCGCATATCTGCAGTACCTGACTGGTAACAAACGCTGGGAGCCTGCACTCGCCTGGTGGCCGGTCGCACTGGAGGCCATGGACCGGTCCGACAAGCACGACGTTGACGCGATTGTCGGCTTTACTGATGCAATGCTGGCGGCGGAGCGGATGCCCGAGGCAGCCCGAATCTGGAATCAACTGGTAGACCGAAGTCTTGTAAAATCGGGGCGCCTTGACCCCGCAACCGCCATTTCGATAGCCGACCCCGAGTTCAGCTTTCCCCGGAACGCCGGGGCTTTCAGCTGGCGCATTACAGAAGGGTCGGGAATTTTCCCTGCCAGTGATTTCTCCGCATTGCGGCTGGAACTGGACGGCAATCAGCCCCAGTCCGTGCGCCTGCTGATTACCAATGCACCGGTGCTGGCAGATCGAAAATACCGTCTTGTCTGGAAAAGCGACGGTACAAGGTTAAGTCTGCCAGCGGACCCCGGTTTCGGCTTCCGCATACTGACCAGTTCCGGGGCAGTGCTGGCAGAGTGCCCACCCTTGCTGGGAAACGGAGGCAAGGGCGTTTGCAGTTTTTCTACGCCTGCCAACCTCGCCGGTGTTCAGGTCGATCTCCAGTACGCCCGCGCTCCAGGCACCACCCGCTCTTCCGGAGTGCTTGAGCTTTCCTCGGTACGTCTGGAGTTTGGCTCATGAACCGCAGACCGCCCGGCTTCGCGTTCGCAATGGCCCTGGCACTGGCTATTTTGGCCGGTTTGCTGGTGGGCTGGATTCCCCGCTACTGGCCCAATACGGTGGTCACGGCAGGCTTGAGCCTGGTGGCGCTGGCCTGGGCTTTGACAGGAGACGAGGTCTCGTTACCCCCCCAAACGCTACTCGTGGTTCCGCTGACTTTGTGGGCGTTGCTGCAGCTGGGCCTCGGCACCAGCGTGCTCGGCTCCACAACACTCAGAGCTGCCGTTCTGTGGGCAATGTGTCTGGTGGCGTTTGTCCTGGGCAGTCAGATTCTGCGTTCGGGACGGAACAGGCGGGTCTTTCTCGAAATCATGCTTTGGGTTGCTGTTGTACTGGCGCTGGCCGCAATCCTTCAGTCCCTCAGCAAGCCAGTGAAAGTATTCGGGATTTTTCTGGCGGACGACAATGTCGTCGGAACCCTGTATTACAAGAACCATTTCGCGGTGCTTATGGAACTCGCCGCGCCAATCGCCCTCTGGAAAGTGGTGAACGGAAAGCTGGTTTCGGGCGGACTCTGTTTTGCCGCACTCTTTGCGGCGACAGTCACCAGCGCGTCCCGGGCCGGGACCCTGGTCGTTCTGGGTGAACTGGTTGTGTTTCTGGTAATCGGGGTTTTGGGTCGGCGGCTGAAATTTCAGGCGGGCCTGGGCATGGTTGCGGTTCTGATGGTGTTGTCATCAGCGGCTGCGGCTGTCGTCGGCACGGATGTGATTTGGGGACGAATGCAGGAAAACAACCCTTACCATTTGCGCGGCCAGCTTACCGAATCAACACTGCATATGATTCCGGAACGGCCGTGGCTGGGCTTCGGAATGGGAACATGGCGTGCCGTTTATCCCCGTTTCGCCACCAACGATATGGCCGTAATTGTCAACGAAGCACACAACGACTGGGTGCAGTGGGCAGTTGAAGGCGGAATCCCGTTTGTCGCGATGATGCTCGGCTTGATCGCATGGCTGGTGGTACCGGCAGCACGTTCCGTCTGGGGCCTGGGGCTGGTCGGTGTGATGGTTCATGCGTGGGTGGATTACCCTACCCGTCAGCTCTCGCTGCAACTCTGGTGGTTCATTATGGCGGGAGCGGTTGCGCAACTGGGGCGTGAAACGGAGCGTCGCGGGGCTCGAAGGTCCGAGGCTGCTTAGCCTAAAACCCCTGAGCACAGGTCCTTTGGCCGCCATTCCTCAAGTCCAAAGCCAGGTTTCGCGAGCTTGACACTGGCACATGTTTAACCTGAAAATATAGAATAGAAGTAATGGCCCCCTGGTTGCAGGGCAGAAATGGGATTTCATACGTTTTTTGGGGCGTCATTTGTTTTTTGGGGCGTCATTTGGGACTGAGAATGCGTGAGCTTTGTCTGCGCACATACCGGTCGAACCTAAACCAAGTCATGGTGAATGCGTTGAAACAGGCTACCAGTCCCGGACACTCTGAATAGTACAGAAACAGCGCGACAACGCTCAGGAAAAAATGCGTAACGAACCCAACAATCGATCTTTACCTGCCGGAGATTCAAATACACCGCAGGGAGCGGTCGAGCGGTATGCGATCTACCAGGCTCCTCCGGAACGGCAGGAGTCCGACGAACCAGTCGTTCCGCTCTCGCACTATGTCTGGATGCTTCGGCGTCACAAGTGGAGCCTGCTGGCTTTCGTGGCGATTGCTGTGGCCTCAACGATTGTGGTTTCTTCCCGGTTGACGCCGATCTATGAATCAACCGCCACCCTGGACGTCGACCGGATGACCCCCACAGGCGTGATCGGCCAGGAGGCGACCGGCGGCAGGGGTGGCATGGCGGATACCGATGCGTTTTTGAGTACCCAGATTGAGCTGATCAAATCCGACTCTGTACTGCGTCCCGTAGCCCGGCGGTTCAAAATGGGCGCGACTGAAACAGGCAAACCCGCTGCGGCATCAGCCCAGGCCGATGCTGCTCCCATCGGTTTGGCAGGTCTGAGAATCAACCGTCCACCAAAGACCTACATTCTTCAGATCAGCTATCGTTCACCGGATCCTCAGTTTGCAGCTGACGTCGCGAATGCGGTAGCGCAAAGCTATCGGGAACATACGTTTGAGATTCGTTATCGCGCCTCCGCGGACCTGACGACGTTTATGGATAAGCAGCTTGAGGATTTGAAGACCAAGGTGGAAAAGTCTTCAGCCCTGGTCGCGCAGTTTGAAAAAGAGACCAGCGTAATCAACCCGGAGGCGAAAACAAACATCCTGACGGCTCGCCTGCTCCAGCTGAACACGGAATATACCACCTCGCAGGCAGACAGAATCCGCAAAGAGGCGGCTAACAACTCGGTGAAGGGCGGGGCGTTTGAAGCCCTCGAAGTCTCAGCCCAGGGAGAGCAGATCCGTCAGTTTGCCCAAAAACTCGCCGATGAAACTGAAAAATTCGGTGCCATCAAGGCGCAGTACGGGACCAACCATCCGGAATACCGAAAGGCTGCGCTGAAACAGGCGGAACTGGAACGGCAGTTTGAAGCGCTGAAAGCTAACGTCACGCAGCGAGTCAATGTCGAGTATAAGGACGCGAGAAACCGTGAGGACCTGCTTCAGGAGTCCGTCGGTCAAACCAAAGAAGAGTTTGATCGGATCAACGCCCGTTCGTCGGAATATTCGGCCCTCAAACGCGATGCCGATTCTGATAAAGCGCTGTACGACGAACTCACCAAACGGATCAAAGAAGCAGGCATCAACGCGAGCTTCCAGAACAGCGCGATTCGTCTGGCCGATCCGGCGCGGCCAGCACTGCGCCCCGTTTTCCCCAACACCAGATCGAATGCGCTTCTGGCGTTACTGGCGTCGACTTTGTTGGGCATAGGCGCGATATTCCTGGCCGAGGGTCTTGACCATACCCTTCGCGACCCTGATCAGATCCAGCGACAGTTGCAGACGGAAGTGCTCGGTTCGTTGCCTGTCGTTAAGGCTTGGCGTGGTCACCTGCCCAGTGTGGCGCCAGGGTCGGAACACCGGCCATTTTTCGGGAGTTCCAAAGGCGCGGCCAACGCATATGAAGAAGCCGTCCGGACGCTCCGCGATTCGATTCTGCTTCCTCACGCAACCAGTCGTCCGAAGAGCCTGCTGATCACTTCGGCGACCCCCCGTGAAGGTAAAACGACGACTGCGGTTCATCTGGCGGTGGTTCACAGTCAGCAAAAGCGCAAGACTCTTCTGATCGACGCGGATTTGCGCCGCCCTGGCGTTTATCACCATGTCGGGCTGAAGAATGAGTTCGGGCTTTCGGATGTGATCAACAACGATACAGCGTGGAGAGATGCATTGCAGTCGCCTGAAGGCTTGCCATATCTGGATGTTCTGCCGGCAGGCCCGCCGTCGCGGCGTGCCGCTGACGGCTTGGGTGAAACGCTCAAAGTGCTCCTGGCTGATGCGGCGAATGAATACGATTTGATCATTTGTGATGCCCCGCCGCTGCTCGGATTCGCAGAGTCTCTTCAGATTGCGGCGCTGGTGGATGGAGTCGTGGTGGTGGCGCTTGCCGGCCAGACTGAAAAAGCGGCCGTTGCCAGCGTATTCAGCAACCTCAGACGCCTGAAGGCGAACGTGATTGGATTGACGCTGAATGAAGTCCGCGCCGATATGAGCGAACGCTATTACTACTACGGCTATTACGGGAAATACTATAGCCGTTATTACAAACCGCTCAGCGACTGATTCCTGCCGGTCCTTTGGGGTATCACTCCAAGCCTGCGCTTGGGCGCAATAGAAAGTCCAAATCCTAATCTATGTCAGTCCGTTTTCGCTTGCCGGATTTCATCAAGAGCATCGTCAGAAATGCTGCGTTTGGTGATTCGGGAGTTGTTCCACGCATACGACCAGTTGTTTCAAAACATTGAATCGGGAGATTTAGTCGTCCGCATTCCGGATTTCGGCGGCGCTTTTGAAATCGGCGCAACCTCCCACATTTTGCGCCGTGTTCTGGTTGAGAGTAATTACGAACCTGAACTGCTCGACCTGATCCGAAAGAAGATTGATCCGGCGAGGGATGCGATTGATGTGGGCGCTAACATCGGGCTCTTAACGGTGTTCATGGCGCGGTTGGTTTCCGGCACCAGTCGTGTCCTGGCGATTGAACCCCCACCGGAGGCTCTCCGGCGTTTGCGCGGAAATATCATGCTAAACGGCTGCGATGCTCGGGTCGCTATATTTGAAGGGGGCCTCACATTCGTGTTCTGCCGGTGCCGCCGACACCTTGAGAAAATACCGTCCGGCAATTGTATGCGAATCATCGCCTCAGGAGTTACTTGCGGCCTCCGCCGGAATTCCCGGCGCGGTGGGTGTAATTCTCGGGAAACATGAATACAAATTGATGACTCTGGATTGTCCGGCGGATTCAATTGTGGCTATTCCTAATGAACAGTCGGGTTAAAAATCTCGTGAGCAACGCTGCGGGGTGCGCGTATGGCATGAATGCATTCACGCGCCGATCATAAATGATGATCGCTTCGTTTCGCAGGCAGCTTTCAAAGACGAGACGCGAATGGCAAGAGGAACCCCGCAAGCGGGAGGCCCTGATCAAATTGCTTCCCGGCTCACATGTGCTCTCGGTTTTCGGGGGCCAGGGTGCAATCAGCCTGCAATCGTTCGTCTGTGCCATCGTCATGATCCGGAATGGAACACCGGGAGAGTTCGGCCTGTACACAGCAATGCTGGCCGGAATCAACTTCATCGCGGCACTGCAAGTAGCCGTAGTCGTTGGACCGCTTCTTGTACTGGCCCCCGGGCTGCCTCTCGCGCGCCAGCGTTCTTTCACCGCATCGCTACTGTCGTTCAATTTGTTCCTGTCGGCGGCAATTTCACTATTTGCTCTGCTGGTGTATGAAGGGTTCAGAGTTAGTGGAGCTATAGGCGCAAGCCATCTCAAGGTCCTGCTGGCCGGCATCGCTTACCTCCTGATCTATCAAGCCCAGGAGTTCTTCCGCAGAGTCCTGCAAATCCACCAGGAGTTCGTCGCAGCAAGCATCTGTGACATAGCTACCCTCATTCTGGTTTTGGCGCTGGCCCTCCCGATTCTCTTCGCGATCCGATTCCTTGGCTTGACGGGTCTGCACTTCATTCTTGATGCGGTTGACGGACTCCTGCTACTGGTTGTTTCGGCCTTGGTGGGCTTGCTGATGTCAATCTACAAGAGCCGACATTACATTACCTTCGCAGGGATGGAAATAGTAACATCGATCAAGGAAGCTTGGACGATCGGCGGCTGGAGCGCTGTGGTAGTTTTCAGCGATTTGCTTTTTACTTACTCTTCGACCTGGATCGTGGCCGGGGTCGCGGGAACAGCAGCTGTTGGCCACCTGGAAGCGCCGCGGTTACTGGTGGCTCCCATCCAAGTCTTCTCCAATGCGATTCGGAGTTATCTGATTCCAACCGTTTCCGCGCTGGTGGCCACAGGAGCCCGGATTCAGGCCGCCAGTAAACTAAAAACCGGATTCCTGTGGACCACCGTGCTGGTTGGCACCTGGTGCCTGATCGTGACAGCGCTGCCAGTCACCGTCGTGAGGAAAATTTTTGGCCCTGGTTACGAAGGTTCAAGCCATCTTCTTGCGTGGTGGGCGGGCTCGTATTTTTTCATGAGTATCAACGCCATCCCGTGGATTGCCGTACTGGTTGCGCGGCGAGTCAGAATCTCGGCCCTTGTCATGTTTGTCCTGGGTTGCGGCGTCACCGCCGGAACCTGGATAGCAGCCCACCACGGGACCCTTTCGGATGTTTTGGCCGTTCGAGCAATCGCCAATTGCCTGCTGGTTGGTTCAGGGATATGGCTGGGGAACCGTTATCTGTACAGAACTAAAACAGACTCTCAGTTGTGAATGCCCGAGCCAGAATATCCGTTCTAGTCAACACCTGCAATGAGGCTGGTGTGCTGGGGGATTGTTTGGCCAGCGTTGCGGGCTGGGCGGATGAAATCATTGTCTGCGACATGGAGAGCACTGATGATTCAGTCAGCATCAGCAAGGCATATGGTGCGATTGTCTGGAACCATGTGCGCAAGTCCGCTCCCGAACCCGAAGCCAGAACGTTCGGGATCAGCAAATGTGCTGGAGACTGGATTCTGGTACTCGACCCGGATATGCGGATCTCCCCCGCGCTCAGAACCCGTCTGAATGAAATAGTATCCAGGAATGAGGCAGACATCGTTGACCTCCATTGTCTTAATTTCTGTTTCACGCGCTGGTGCGCCCACGGGCACGGCTCTCAGCCGGTATTCAGGAAGTTTTTTAAGCGAAAACTGTTTAGCCCCTCCCACAAAAACATTCAGACGTTCTGGCATGATAGTTTGCTGGCAGGACGCATAATCAGCCTCCCCCGGAGATATGCCATAACTCACTATGCTTATCCCTCAATCCAGGGTCTGGTCGCTATTGTGATTCGCTACGCACGCAAGGAGGCCGACGATGATTTCATGCTCGGCCGACGATTCCGCGTACATCTTCTGCTCTGGAAGCCGGTCAAACGGTTTGCCGGGAACTACATCCTCAGGCGTGGATTTCTTGATGGACTGCCCGGATTGATCGTTTCGATTACAATCGCGTGGTATCTATTTCTAATCGAAGCCTATCTCTGGGAATTGAGCTGGCACGCTGCAAATCAGGACCAATTGCCACTATAGCCGTTGCGACGGTTGGTTCAGTGTCACCATTAAGATACAGATGCAATCGGTTCTGCCCGGTATCAACGGTCGACGAACATAGTATCGATGCTACAAAGTGTTCTCCGCTGCTCCCAAACCAGTATTTCAAGGTATGACTATCCGGTTCCAATGCTACGATCACTAATCCGCAAGACGATAGATTCGCAACTCCCGGGAGTTGCCGATATGTATCGGAAACGCCGCGATTCCCGCGCGCTGTCCGTATTTCGCCAGACTCAATTTGGCTTCAGTCTCGCCGGCCCCGATTATGTGGTTAAGCCAGACTGGGAAGCAGAGGAAAAACAGGTCTTTCTCGAGTATCTCGACAGATCATCTGTGTGCATCGATATCGGCGCTAACGTCGGCTTTTATTCCTGTCTTGCCGGTAGCCGCGGAAAGCAGGTAATAGCCTTTGAACCTCTGCCCGCTAACCTGAAATTTCTTTACGCAAACATAGAGCACAACAGCCTGACGGACGTGGAGGTGTTCCCTCTTGGCCTGTCAGACAAGCCGGGCCTCAGCAGGCTCTATGGAATCGAAAGCATGGCTTCTTTTGTCTCGGGTTGGGGTAAAAACAGGAATCCCCGGAACACTTACTCGGTTGTACCCGTCACGACTCTCGACAATGTCACCACGGGCCGGTTTGAAGGTTCCCAGTTGCTCATCAAGATGGATGTCGAAGGATTCGAATATCAAGTCCTGAAAGGAGCCCGGAAGATGCTCGACCTGGATCCAAAACCTTACTGGCTTGTAGAAAACATGCTCAGTCATCCTACGATTCCGGGCGGGTTCAATGAGAGATTCGGTCAGGTTTTTGATCTCTTCTGGCGGCATAAATACAAGGCTGCATGTGTCACTCCCGACCGGAGCGCAGTGGAGCGTGCAGATGTGGAGCACTGGTTAGCAGCAGTTAAAACCACAAGTCCCGGCACGGACAATTTCCTGTTCACCAGCCGGTAATATGCGGTGACCCTCGTCTCGCCACTGCATTGGTGACTTATCTCTGAATCTTGTCAGATGTCACCGTTTGGAATTTTTAGAAGTGATCAATTTTCCGCTAACGAAATCAGTATGATCAGTGCAGTGATGCCTGATTTTGCCAATGCCACCGACACGGGTAAGGAGTCCGAATTTGACCGCCGCACCGTTACAACTGGGGAGTGAACAAGTCCAGGCCTTGGCTGCGTCCCGCCGGAAAACACTCCCCTGGGTTCTCAACCTGCTGCTTTTGTATTTGGCGGGAATTACCATCTTCGGCAAAGGACCCACCTACATCGGTGTTGAACCTGTGTTTTGGGGTGAAATCGTCCTTTTAGTCTCTCTGGTATGGGCATTGCGTCGGTGGCACCGGGTCGTCATCCGATCAATTGGAGACCGGGCACTGATGGTATTAGTCTGCTGCTTCATTGCCGTGGGAGCGGCGGAGGCAAGCGGAAACTACTTAACATGGAAACTCGACGCACTCCGAGACTCGGCTGTCTGGTACTACGCATTGTTTTATTTTGTGGGGTTGGTGATCGCGTCGAACAGAGACGAGGCCAGCCTGTTCGCCTCGCGCTGGAAGCTTTTCTTCATTCTGTCGGTCCTTTGGGGTATTCCCGAACTCCTTTCAAAAGGTCGGTTGTCAATGCTGGGACCTATTCTCCCTGGCAGTCGCAGCGCTCTACTCTTCGGTAGTTCCGGCAGCGAACTGGTTCAAAATGTCGGACTCGGCTGTCTCTTGCTGTTAAACGTCAGGTCACGTGCAGCCAGCAGGATACCGGGTTCTATTCGAATCCTTCTGGTCCTCGCTGGAATGGTGGCATTTTCGCAGTGGGGCGGCAGAGGGTCGCGAATCTCTGTTCTGCTCGCCTTTATCGTCCTCCTTGCAGTGAATCTCCGTCAGCCCTCTTCGGGGAAACGTCTGTACCGCCGGGTGGGCGTAGTGGTCCTGCTGGGCATGGCCGGGTTGGCAGGCGCGCTCGCTTACGGCGTCGATTTGATTCCAGCCCTTCATCTTGATCGTCTCCGTGAGGCCGTGCCCGGCCAGATTGAAGGAACGGCGGAATGGCGAAGCGAATGGTGGAGCGGTATATATAGGGCGGTGATGGAGCAGAACCCTGCTTTTGGACTGGGCTTCGGCGACCCGCTCACCGAATACAATCCTTTCCTTCAATACCTGGACGAATCGGCTTTAGTCCTGCGATCACCCCACAATTTTAACGTGACTATCTTCGCGCGAATGGGGCTCGTCGGAAGTCTTCTTTGGAGTGGAATCCTGCTACTGGGAGTCTTTTTGCCGCTCTGGAGGGCGGTGACGCCCCGTGGCCCAAAGGCCAGCGGGGAAGCCTTGCATCGTGGTTTCTGGGTTGCTGCGATAGTCGCCGCGTGGGTCAACGCTTCGTTTGGAGTACTCATGGAGGGCCCTGTGATGGCGATTCCCTTTTGGCTGATACTAGGCATGCTGTCGATGCGCCCATCTCTGAATACGCACAGCGTCCGGCATTCCGGTGAGCTTCACGATCGAACAAGCAACGCCCACAACGGCAGATTAGACATAGCTCACACATGAGAGCACCTCGTTTCCGTCCTCATCCCGGAGGTCCGAGTTCCCTCGGCCCGATGCGAACTCGCCCTGCGGCAACAAACAAACCTGCTGGAAGTTGATCAGTAGACCGCAAGACCAAAGAGGAGACTAGAATAAACATGGGAATGCGGATCTCGGTGGTTGTGCCGTCGATGAATCAAGCCAAAACGCTACGGGCAACCCTTCAGAGTATCGTAAGCCAGGACCTCAAACCTTATGAAGTTGTGGTGATCGACGGCGGCTCTAAAGACGAGTCCGTCGAAGTGATCAAAGAGTTCGAGCAGCATCTTCATTTTTGGTGCAGTGAAACTGACGGGGGCCAAAGTGCCGGAATCGCCAAAGGATTCCGGCACTGTACAGGCGAGATTCTGTGCTGGTTAAATTCCGACGATCTGTTTACACCCGGAACGCTTCGCGTTGTGGCTGAATCTTTTGAGCGGGATCCCCTCTGTGACGTTGTCTATGGAGACATGCTCTGGCTGTCTGAATCGGGTGCGGTACTCGGCGTAAAGCGTGAAATCGGCATGTATCCTCAAATAATGTTGTGGGGCCATAACTACATTGCGCAGCCAAGTACCTTCTGGAAACACGACTTGTATCTGAAGACTGGCGGTCTTCGTAACTTTGAATGCGGAATGGATTTTGATTTGTGGGTTCGGTTCATCAGGGCCGGTGCGAGATTCAAACACGTGCCGGTTGTACTATCCGGCTTCCGAAAATATGCATCTCAGAAAACTCAGCGGTTAAGGAACATCAGTGACCGGGACCACTATCGGATTCTGTGTGAGCATCTCGGCCGACAGCCCTCAAAGTTTGAGTGGACGGCGAAGCGCTTCTTCTGGCGCATACCGCGAATTCTGCTCAAAGCGGTGCAGTTGAAATATCTGCCTCAGAACCAGTTCCCCAAAACACAATTTCAGGAACGTTTGCAGGACTAAGTGGAACGGGCGCACCCCAGATTTGACGAACTCGATTCGCTGCGCGGCCTTGCCGCGATGGCTGTCTTTTTCGAGCATGCGAGCGGCTGTCTGGGAATCGAAAATACTGACACTGCTTTTCGGAACAATCCGCTCGTATTTCTGGTGGTTCACAGTCCGCTGCACGCATTCTGGGGAGGCCACGAGGCCGTTATTCTTTTCTTCGTGCTCAGCGGTTTCGTATTGTCGCTCCCGTGGCTGCGGGGCGAACCGGTCAACTATACGGCGTTCGCGTATAAACGCATCTGCCGGATCTGGATTCCATATATCGTCGCTGCTATCGCCGCCCTGTCATTACGCGCCACTCTCTACACGAAACACCTGCCGGGCATGAGTTCGTTCTTCTATAACGCGTGGACCGGCCATTTAACCGCAACAAAATTGATGAATATTGCTAGTCTCGTCGGTTATTTCGGGGCAGAGATCTTTGACCTCGCTACATGGTCGCTCGTTCACGAAATGAGAATCTCGCTGGCATTCCCGTTGATCATGCTGGCAGTCGGGCTGAGATCGTGGAAACACGTTCTAGCCGGAGCTTTCTTCCTATCGCTGGCTGCTGGTGCCATCCGTAAAATTACGCACCCGGCGCTGTCTACTGACGGCTGGCACACAATCCATTACGCAGCGTTTTTTGTGATCGGCTATCTTTTGGCCGCCAATATGTCACGCATCCGGACCGCCCTGCCTTCTGGTCCGCTGGTCTTTGGCGCAGGCGTGTGTGTGTATACCTATTCTTACTGGTTTTTTCCTCGCGTTCTGGCTCTTCATCTGCCACACATCAATGACTGGTTTATTGCGGTGGGATCTGCGCTCTTAATCGTCGCGGCCTTGTCCGGCGGCGCGTTCCCGCAAATCCTCAGGCACTCATCCACGGTATGGCTGGGGCGCGTATCCTACAGCTTGTACCTGTACCATGCGCCAGTCATGCTGAGCCTGATATATGCTTTTAGTGATGTGATGCAGCCGGTCTGGTCTGTTGTCCTTGCCCTTCCCGTCACACTGGTGGTTTCAGCGGCGGCTTACCGGTGGGTCGAACTTCCCGCAATCGGCCTTGCCCGTCGTCACGCCGGTCGCGTGATAGCGTATCCTAAAATTCCGACTTATTGATTGAAGTGCCGACTTACTAATTTCCATGAGAAGACTTGCTCGAGCTACAAAAGCAGCGGTCTGGGCGGCCTTCATGCGCTTGGGCCTCGAGATTCACGTCCGGAAGGATCCGCTGCGATTTCTGGCGCGTATGAATATCCGAACTGTCATCGACGTTGGGGCAAACGAAGGTCAATTTGCGCGGAACATTCGAGATCTGTTGCCGCACGCTAAAATCTACTCGTTTGAACCACTTCCCGTTCCTTTCTCAAAACTCGAAAATGCGTTCTCCACCGATTTAAACTTTGAGGCGGTTCCGCTTGCGCTGGGTTCAATACCAGGTGATGCCGAGTTTGAATCCAACGCATTCAGTCCGTCGTCATCCTTTCTTCCCGTAAACGACAAGCACCGGAAAAACTATCCTCACGCAGCACAGACCAGCAGGACGAAGGTACCTGTTTCCACCCTCGACCTGTGGGCCAGGGATCACATCCTTGAACCGAATCTGCTGATCAAAATGGACGTTCAGGGTTATGAGGACCAGGTCATTCTGGGCGCTTCGGAAACTCTCTCAAAGGCTGCCGTCGTCATTGCAGAGACCAGCTTCGCGCCGCTGTATCAAGGCCAGCCACTATATGACGACATCTACCGCTTATTGCGCAACCGCGGTTTCCGCTCCGGCGGAATGATTGTCAACGCTACAGACCGAGAAACAGGCGAGATGCTCCAGGCCGATTCGGTCTTTATTCGTGATCCAATTGGACGGTAAGACTGTATCATGAACACCACCGAAACACAGGGTGGAACGGCATCGGCCTTTGAGGACAAGATGACCATAAAGCGTAGTACAAGAGAAGTACTGCGGCACGCCATCCTGAAAAGCGGGCTGAATCGTGTCTATCGGGCATTGCGAGCTGTAAAGGGAGAAAATGTCGAGCATTTGCATGCAAGAACGCTGAGTGAAAAGTTTTCAAGTATCTATCAAAACCGAATCTGGCTGAACGGTCGCGCGGATGGCTCTCTTTCCGGGTTCGGATCGGAGCTGGAAAATACGAAGTCTATTCGGCTGCATCTGCCGGAACTGCTGGGTAGCCTCCACACAAAAACATTGCTGGACATAGGTTGTGGTGATTTTAACTGGATGCAGTGTGTCAGTCTGAATTGCCAATATTTCGGCGTGGATGTGGCTCAACAGGTGATTGATCAGAATACTGAACGGTATGGCAGCGCGAACCGGACTTTCCTGGTTCTCGATGCGACAAAGGATCCACTCCCGCCAGTCGACACGGTCCTGTGCCGCGAAGTTTTATTTCATCTGTCTTTCAGAGACATTCGTTCCCTGATTCAAAATCTGCATGCGAATGGGGTCTCCAGTCTGATCGCCACGAACGATGTCGCCACAGGTTTCAACTCAGATATCGTGTCTGGCGATTTCCGTCTGCTGAACCTGACAAAACCGCCCTTTCGATTTCCACCACCGGAACTCAGCATCCCGGATGACGGAGTCTCTCCGGGCCGCATTCTCGGAGCATGGCATCTCAAGAATTTGCCAGAACTTCATTAACGGATAAATCTGCATATCGGTCTGATGAAAGTAATAATGTCGCCCCTACAGTTAGTCCGGAACCACCTCACTGAAAGCGCGGCAGTGAAAATTCGCCTCGCTGACTCCGCCGCAAGCGCCGCGATCATCGAAGCTGCTCGCCATCTGGCCCGGTCCGTCGCCGCCGGCGGAAAAATCATGTTGTGCGGAAATGGCGGAAGCGCCGCCGATTCGCAGCACATTGCTGCCGAATTTACGGGCCGCCTCCGCACGTCGATGGAACGGCCTGGAATACCGGCGCTGGCCTTGACTACGGACACTTCGTTTCTCACGTCACGCGCAAATGATTGCGGCTTCGACGGAGTGTTCGAGCGACTTGTTGACGGACTAGGTCGCCCTGGTGATGTCCTGATCGGTATCAGCACGAGCGGATCGTCGCGAAACATCGTTCGTGCCATCTCGCGTGCAAAAGAGAAAGGGATTTTCACGGTCGGATTCCTCGGTGGCTCGGGCGGTATTCTGGCTGAAATGGTCGATCTGCCGATTATCGTCCCCAGCGAATCAACCCAGCATATTCAGGAGTCGCACATCGCTGTCGGCCACATCATTTGCGAACTTGTCGAAGAGATGCTCTACGGAAAAATGCGAACGACAGCCGAATTGGAAAGTTAAAAATGATGACGCCTGTGATTCCTGCGTGCGAGAGTTCCCGCGGCGACGCTTCAACCCTGTGTTGATCAAACAATGTTGATCACGCTCTTGTTATGGCTGGGAGTGATTCCGGCAGCCTGGGGATACGGAAAACTGGTCCTCGCCGGGGAAGACTTCGAATCCGACACCGAATCCGTAATCGCCCGTATGTATACCGGCCTTTTATTGATGAGCATATTGCTGTTTGCAATTGCCCTGTTCGTCAACCTGAGCTGGTGGTCAGGTTGCATTGTCTTGATTCCCGGGTTTGTTCTTGGCGTTGCTGATCGCATCAAGAAGAATAATCGCGTCGTGTTGCTGGTATTCGGGCTGCTCATGGTGCCCGTCTCAGCCTGGGTAACCACACGCTACGTGGATTATTACGATACGGCCTTGTACCACCATCAGGCCATCAAATGGATGTCGGAATACGGCATCGTAAAAGGGGTCGCCCTCATCTCATTCCGCTTTGCCTGGTTGTCGTCCTGGTTTTCCTTCGCGGCTCCGTTCAATCACGGCGAGTTAACGGGCAGAGAAGCGGGCATTGTAGGCGGTCTGGCGTTCGCCCTGATGCTCTTACCGGCCCTGTTATTTTTTCGTAACATCTCATGGAAAGGGACGCCCGGCTTTCGCTCGGTTTTTTGGGTTGTCTTTGGCTCCGCACTGGCGTTGATCTGCCTGGCCTGGCATATCGAGAGATCTGTGGGCCCGGACATGATGACCTGGCTCCTGTCTGCCGTCATCCTGACAATCCTCACCAATAAAGGCTCAAGCGATGCCACCCGGATTGGCCAGTCCTCGCTCATAGCCGCGCTGGCATGCACCGTCAAACCTACCTCGGTTCCCGTCCTGATGTACTGCACAGCGCTCGCCCTGATTCAGTTCAGAAAAACCAGCGTCGAACGCGGCAAGCTGATTGCCTGGTTTGCGGCCTCTGCCAGCGTAATTGTGTTGCTGCTCTATGCGAATATAATGGCGTCGGGATGCCCGGCGTTTCCTTCGTCTATTGGCTGCATCTCTTCGGATTGGTCCGTCGGTCGTGATTTTGCAAATTCCATGAATTCGATGTTGCATGCCCATGCACTTGCCGGTCGGCGTGATCAAATGTATTTTGCGCTGGCGCTCTCAGTCGCCGCGACTCTGGTAGTGGCCTGCTTTCGCCGCGTAAATCCGGTTATCCGCCACGGGCTCGCCCTCTCCTGGGTCGGGATAATTTTTGTGATTGTCGCCCTGGAGGGAATGCCCCGCTATGCCATCGGGTATTTCGTTTTACCCGTAGCCCTCGCCGGAGCCTGCGTCTTCGAGTGGGCCTGGAATCGCTGGCACCACTCTGAAACCGCCCCCTTGGGGACAAGTCCTCGTCAGGGCGTTTCGGTATTTGTCGTGATTGCTCCACTTGTCGCAACCTGCATTGTGGCCTATGCCGTGAGAACAGCCCCAGCCAACAGCCTCGTGCTTCCCCTGAGGATGGCGCACGCAAACGGCGATCCGATACATACCATCAATCAAAGGGGGATTAGTGCCTGGACAACACTTCAGCTGGAACCCCGTCAGCATGGCTCCGTGACGATATGGATGCCGCAACTCGGCGATCAGTGCTTTGATGCCCCATTACCCTGCGGTTACCTCCCTGACACCGACAAACTTACGGTAACGCGACCGAATGAGGGATTCCGGTCGGGGTTCAGCAGGGAGGGAAATTGAATTCAAGCACCAGAGAGCGCAGGTCATGAAAGCCATCTTTCTGGCTTCCGCGATGTGCCTGGTCTATCTCGCCCTCGTCACTGTTGCATTCCGACTGGCTGCTTCCGGCGCAAAGCGGGCCCGCCTCATGACTCTCCTGTTTCTGGGTACTCTGCCAATACTCGTTACCCTTCATCTTTTAACCCCACCAGATCTCGGCTTTATCCCGCCAGCGCTCGTGGAAAATCCTGAGGTTGAACTGGCCCTGCTCGTGTTCTTGTACTCCAGTTCCTTCCTGGGCGGGGTGTTACAGCTCTACAATCTCGCGGACCGTGGGTTTTCCCTGCGAATCGCAATCGACATTTCGCAGTCGCATGTTGACGGCATGACAGTAACCGACGTAATTCAGTCCTACAGCGATGGCAAAGGCATCAACTGGATGTACCAGAAAAGAATTGACGACCTCGTCGAACTAAAACTTGTGGAAATCGAAGACGACCGGGTGACAGCTACTCCTGAGGGACTGCAGGTAGCAGCGCGCTTTTCCTGGCTTCGCAATTTCATCAGGGTTGAGGCGACAGGCCCGCACCGGGAATGATTCAAGGGTTGATTTCCGGGGTTGTCTGGTTCGTACTCTTCCTGATCGTGCATATCGCCCTGTTCCATAGAAAACATATACAGAATTCCTTCCCGCTGATTATGCGCGTGTTCCTCGGTTGCCTCACCGGTCACGCTGTCACGATCCAAGTGACACGCGGGGCGATTCCAGCCATGTATGGGCTCGTCGCAATGGCCTGCCTCTTCATTCTTTATATGCCGTTTTACTACATCACGGTCGCCTCCCTCTCCATACAGACCTTGATACTGCTGAGAGACGCGGTCGGGCAATCCTTGCGCATAACCGAATTGAGACAGCATTTCGCCTCAGATGCGATTGTCGCAGGGCGGCTTAAGACAATGGTGAGCAACGGCTACCTCATTGAAGAGCAAGACAGATATCGAGTTACATCAAAGGGCCGCCTGGTCGCCCGGAGTTTTGCGGCGCTCAAAGAATTTTGGCGGCTGGGGCCAGGCGGTTAATGTGACGAACCCGCGCCCCGGCAATGAGCCAGTGAAGAGTAATTCCCAAAACCTATGAAATGTGCACTAATCACAGGAATCACCGGCCAGGACGGATCTTACCTTGCCGAGTTCCTTCTCTCCAAAAACTACCAGGTCCACGGCATCGTTCGTCGCGCCTCAAGCTTCAATACTGGCCGTCTCGACGGTATCTACATCGATCCGCATAACTACAGCGCCCGCCTTCACTTGCACTATGGCGACCTGACAGATGGCACCGGACTTCGCCGTATACTCGAAAAGGTCTCCCCCGACGAGATCTATAACCTCGCCGCACAATCTCACGTCAGAGTGAGCTTCGATCAGCCCGAATATACCGCCGACGCCGTCGCCACCGGTACTCTGAGGCTGCTTGAGGCCGTGAGAGACCACATCTCGGTTTCCGGCAAACAAGTCCGCATCTATCAGGCCGGTTCTTCGGAAATGTTCGGAGCCGCCTCCCCCCCGCAGAATGAGAACACCGCATTCTATCCGCGCAGCCCCTACGCAGTCAGTAAGGTGGCAGCCCACTGGTATGCCGTGAATTACCGTGAGGCTTACGGCCTCTTTATCTGCAACGGCATTCTCTTCAACCATGAGTCGCCGCGCAGAGGCGAAACCTTTGTCACCCGAAAAATAACCCGCGCCCTCGCTCGTATCAAACTCGGACTCCAGGAAAAATTGTTTTTGGGGAATCTCGATTCCAAACGCGATTGGGGTCATGCCGCCGACTATGTGGAAGCAATGTGGCTCATGCTCGCCCAGGAAACCGCCGGCGATTATGTAATCGCCACGGGGGAATCCCACTCCGTCCGGGAGTTTCTCGATACCGCTGCCGAACATTGCGGCCTGAACTGGGAAAAGCATGTTGAGATCGACCCGCGTTACTTCAGACCCACCGAGGTCGATTACCTTCTGGGCGATGCGGATAAAGCCCGCACTGAGCTCGGCTGGGCACCAAAAGTCGGTTTCAAACAGCTGGTGCAGCTCATGATGGATAGTGATCTGGAACTGGCACGGCAGGAAAACACCCTGATCAAGGCTGGGCACACCATAGCGGGAAGGGGCCGCTAGCATGCCGCAGTCAGGTGATCAGGGAATGCACCAGTCCAGCCGCATATTCGTGGCTGGACACCGCGGCCTCGTCGGCTCAGCCATTTGCCGCCGTCTCGCTACAGAGGGTTTGACCAGTCTGATCCTCCGCACCCACGCCGAAGTGGACCTCAGAAACCAGCAGGCTGTGGACTCATTCTTCCAACAGGAGCGCCCCGAATTTGTGTTTCTTGCGGCAGCAAAGGTCGGCGGCATTCTCGCCAACAGCACTTACCCGGCCGAGTTCATCTACGATAATCTCGCCATCCAGACCAATGTCATCCATGCCGCCTGGAAGTACGGTGCGGCAAAACTTCTGTTCCTCGGTTCTTCATGCGTCTATCCTAAATTCGCCCCTCAGCCAATCCAGGAAGCGAGCCTGCTGACCAGTGCGCTCGAAACCACCAATGAATGGTATGCGGTGGCCAAGATTGCGGGCATCAAACTGGCCCAGGCATATCGGCTGCAATATGGTTTCAATGCCATCAGCGCAATGCCGACCAACCTTTACGGACCGGGCGATAACTTCGACCTGCAGAACTCGCATGTGCTCCCCGCGCTGCTGCGTAAATTTGCGGAGGCCCGGGATGCGCTCGCGCCCGAAGTCACCGTCTGGGGAACCGGCACTGCCCTCCGGGAATTTCTGCACGTGGATGACTTGGCCGACGCTGCTGTTTTCCTGATGCGTCACTACAACGACCCCGACATCGTCAACGTCGGCACCGGCGTCGACGTTTCCATTCGGGAACTGGTGGATATTGTCCGCCGTGTTACCGGGTTTGAAGGGAACGTCGTCTTTGATTCCACCCGGCCCGACGGCACGCCTCGCAAGCTTCTGGATGTCGGCAAACTCGCCCGGCTCGGGTGGCGTTCTTCGATTTCGCTCGAAGCAGGAGTATCCGACACCTGCGAGTGGTATCGCAAAGTTCGGGCTGTAGCTCAAACAAATATCGGCAGGGATTGATGATCATGCAGGTCAGTGAGAACCAGTCACACCTCGAAATATTTTTGGCTGAAAAATAGAGAGTTAGGAGCAATGCTTGCATCCGACTCTTACTGGACACCGTACAATGTGGGCGTGTTCCAATCCTTGCTGACCGAATCAACCCAAACCCAAGAAAACAAGTTATTGCACAGACCCAATGCGGCTATGTCCATAGAATCAATGACTTGCGACGATAACCGAACCCGGCGAGAACCCAAGGAAACCCAGGAAAAACCCGATAAAACCCGGGAAAAACCCGACTCAACCCGACTTTCCCCCCTCCAATCCAAGCCTGACACCACCCCGTGAAGATCCTCACCGTCCACAATCGTTATAAATTCCGGGGAGGCGAAGATGAATCGCGCGAAGCCGAAGACAACCTTCTCGCCGCTCGTGGCAACGAGGTCCGTCAAGTCGTTTTCGACAACGCCCGGATCAATTCCCGCAATGCCATCCTGGTCGGCCTTCAGGCCAGCTGGTCCCAAAACGCCTATGTCCGAATCCGTGACTACGTCGAAGACTGGAGACCGGACATCCTCGACGTACACAACTTCTTCCCGCTGGTCTCGCCCTCGGTCTATTACGCGGCCCGCAGACGCCGGGTACCGGTGGTCCAGACCCTTCATAACTACCGGATTCTCTGCCCTGGCGCTAATTTTTATCGCGAGGGAAAGGTCTGTGAAGACTGCACTTCGCATGTCATTCCCTGGCCCGGAATCACCCACAAGTGTTACCGCGGGAGTGCCCTGCAAACCTCCGCCGTCGCACTCATGATCTCCGTTCATCGCCTGCTGCGAACCTGGTCGCGCATGGTCTCCATCTTTTTCGTACTCTCGGAGTTTGCCAAAAAGAAATTCATTGAAGGCGGCCTCCCCCAATCCCGGCTCGTCGTAAAGCCCAACTTCATTGTCGATCCGGGCGGCCCAGGCCCGGGCGGGGATGACGTTCTTTATGCCGGCCGCCTCTCCCCTGAAAAAGGCATTCGGACACTACTGAAAGCCATCGCTCTTGCGCGTTCGCCCAAAGCCATATTTCGGATTGTCGGAGATGGGCCACTCGAAGCTGAGGTTCGCGAGGCCGCCCTGCATGATCCCCGTATTCGGTTTGACGGCCGACTGCCCCTGACAGATGTCATGGGGTTGATGGCATCTGCCCGCGCAGTCGTCGTGCCGTCAGAGTGCTATGAAACTTTTGGCCGGGCCGCCGCAGAGGCATTTGCCTGTGGCACTCCCGTGATTTGCCCCGACCTCGGCGCCGTAACCGAAATTGTTACCAACAACAAAACCGGCCTTCACTTCCATTCCGGTGACCCCCGCGATCTGGCCCGCGTCCTCGATTCTGTTGATTCTGACCCCGCTGGCATCACGTTAATGCGAGCCGCCGCACGTGACGGCTATGAGGCTCGCTACACGCCCGAACGCGGTTATCAAATCATCATGGCTGCCTACCAGCGCGCCCTAAAGGCCCCGGCGTGATCAACGCTCCGGGCAACCAGCCCTTCATACTTGGCATGAGAGTTGACCCCACCAGCTACGCCGAAGCCTCCCGCATGATCATTGACTGGGCAAGCGAGGGTGCCTCCCGCTATGTCTGCTTTCCCAATGTGTACAACGTCATGCAGGCTTACGATTCCGCAGCTTTCCGGCGGATCACGAATGATGCCGACTTGGTAACCCCGGACGGAATGCCTCTGGTCTGGGGCCTGAAACACCTGGGCTACCCCTCAGCAACCCGGGTTTACGGGCCTGATCTGACACTTATTGTGCTCCAAATGGCTGCCGATGCAGGCATTCCGGTTGGCTTCTACGGTTCCACACCCGACGTACTGGCAAAGATCCGGACGGTACTGCCGGAACGATTCCCTCATTTGCATGTCGCTTACGGGCACGCTCCGCCCTTCAGCGAGCACACGTCAGTGGAAGATGCGGGGGCTGTGGCACTCATTAACGCCTCCGGAGCGCGCATCCTTTTCGTCGGGCTGGGCACGCCGAAACAGGACTACTGGATGGCTAGCCACCGGGGCAAAGTTCAGGCAGTCATGCTGGGAGTGGGAGCTGCGTTCGACTTTCTGGCGGGAACCAAACCTCAGGCGCCGCGCTGGATGATGAGAATCGGCATGGAGTGGTTCTTCCGGCTCATTACTGAACCACGTCGGCTGTGGAAGCGTTACCTCAGAGACAATCCGCGATTCGTTGTGCTGTTTGCACTCCAATTGCTGAGGGTTAAAAGATTCTCCAACCATGTCTCCAGCCACCTCTAAAATCGGACAGAGGGTCGGCGGCGTATCGCGCCCATGGCTTATGGCTGCGACTCTCGCCATAGCCGATATCATCGCGACCGCGCTGGCGGTCATCCTCGGTTTTGGGGCCTGGTCGATGCTGAACCCGGCCATCCCCCCGCTTCAGCCCGTAATGGCGCTGGCACCGGCTTTCTGCGTCACTATTCTTGCCTTTGAGAACCTCTACCCCGGTTTCGGCATGGGCGCCGTTGAGCACATTCGCCGGGTCTTCCGTGGTATCACCCTGGTCTATCTGTTGCTCACGGCCGCCATGTTTATGGCGAAAGACCGCTGGGCTGATTCCCGCGGCGGTTTCCTGCTCGCTTGGGTCTTTGCCCTGGCTTTAGCACCGGCAGCGCGCTGGATTTGCAGTATGCTCTTTGGCCGAAGGTCCTGGTGGGGGGCGCCCGTAATGATCCTCGGCGCAGGCGAAACCGCGCGCCGGGTCATTCGGAATCTGGCCGCAAACCGCGTCCTCGGCTACCGCGCAGTAATCTGTCTCGATGATGATCCTGACAAACAGGAACATTGTGAGGGCATCCCTGTCGCCGGCGGTCTTGAGGACGCCACCCTGCTCGCCGCAAAGTACAAAATCCAATATGCAATCGTTGCCATGCCCGGCATGCCGCGGATGCAACTAACGCGCCTGCTGCGAACCTGGTCCTCAGTCTTTCCCCATATCGTGATTATTCCCGACTTGTTCGGCGTTGCCAGCCTCTGGACCGAACCGCGCGACCTCGGCGGTATCCTGGGCCTCGAAATTCGCCATAATCTGCTCAAACCAGTCAACCGGTGGATAAAACGGACTGTGGATATCGTAGTCGCATCGCTGTTGCTGATCGTGCTTTCGCCACTCATCCTGCTCGCCGCAGTGTGGATTAGAATCGCGAACTCTGGCCGGGCCTTCTTCGTGCAGGAGCGCGAAGGAGAAGGGGCCCGGCCGCTCCGCATTTTGAAACTCCGGACCATGTACACAGATGCGGAACAAACCCTCGAACAGCATCTCGCCGCCAACCCGGCGGCACGGCTGGAGTGGGATCAGTTCTGCAAGCTGAAGAACGATCCCCGTATCCTGCCTGGTATCGGATTTCTGCTCCGCAAAACCAGCATGGATGAAATCCCGCAGCTCTGGAACATCCTCAAAGGTGAAATGAGTCTGGTAGGGCCCCGCCCCTTCCCCGTTTATCACAACGAACGGTTTGACAGCGAGTTTCGATCACTCCGCACTAAAGTCAGACCCGGCCTCACGGGCATGTGGCAGGTTTCCGCACGCAGTGACGGAGATCTGGATGTACAGGTGGCACTCGACAGCTACTACATCAACAACTGGTCACTCTGGCTGGATCTGTACATACTGATGCGCACAGTAAGAGTAGTTCTCACCGGCGAAGGCGCTTACTGAGAATCTGCCGGGATGCGCTGCTGCATCAGCAGGTACAGCACTCCCACCAGCACAATGACGCAGATGCCATAAGCCAGCAGCTGCCGCTTCGACTGTTGCCACTTGTATTTCCGCCGGATCTTCATGATCCTGCGTTCCTCCGGCGTCCGCAGGTTGGATGACGTCTCACCCTGCCTGTAAACGTAAAAACGCACCTTACATCCGTGGCAGCGGTACGGAGTGCGTCTCAATACGCCCTGCATCCAGTCATTGAAGCCTTTGCTGTGCGAACGGTGAGCTTTCGGTTCACTGCATCTGGGACACGTCACAGTCTCATCCCCTGCCCGAATCCGACCAGAATTGCCACCATTTTTTCGGTTCTGACACCGGCAAAGGTGCGTCGGAAATATATTCACCGCGAATCACGCGGGTCGGATTGCCGTTAAACAGCAAATCCGCAGTCTCGTCGCCGTATTCCGTCGTAATCAGATCGAAAGCCTCGTCCAGACGGGGATGGCGGTGTACCGGGTCATGCGCATCGCTGGCGATCACGTGAACCACACCTTTTGAGAGCAGCTTGCGGGCGGTAGCCTGTGCACTTTTGCCGAACCCGCCCAGCACAGACCCCGCAGTCACCTGCACCAGACAGCCCATATTAACCCATTTGTAGATCTTCTCCACCTCTTTGCGCAGAATGGGATTGCGCTCCGGGTGGGTGATGATGGGGATCAAATCAACACCCAGCAACTGGTCAAGAATGTTGTCCATCGATGGGGCGATATTGAAATCCGAGAATTCAACCAGCAAATAGCGCCCGCCGTTGATCGAGTATTTTTTCGGATTTTCAAGCGCCGACACAACATTGTCGAAGCTCAAATGAAAGTCGCAGCCGCGGTGGATGCGCGGAATTCCGTTGGTGTGCTGCCGAAGGTATTCAATTCTTTCGGTTATCAGATCCGGCTGAAAAGTAAACTCGCCGTTGGAGTGTGGCGTACCCACAATATCCGTGGTACCCGATGCCGCAGCCATGCGCAGCATTTCAAGGCTGACCTCAGGTGTGGGTGAACCATCGTCCATTCCCCACAGCACGTGACTGTGAATATCGACCACTCTACCTAATAGAATACGAAATTAGTTGCGATCAGCGGGGACAGGGCGGAGAAGTTTAATTTTGCGGCGGCCGAAGGCGATCAACACAAGCCCTGTGCCGATCAAAACCAGCGTCCCCGGTTCCGGAGTTGCGGATGACGCGGATGACCCGGAACTTGTCCGGGAAAGACTTGATGTCGTCTGGAAAACGAACGCTTGTTGCGTGCCTGCGGTGCCCGAAACGGCACCAGCCTGCTGAATAAAGCGAAAGCCGTTGAAATCAAAATTGGCATAGCCAGTGCTGGCTGCGGCATCCACCTGTGCTTCATAAGACAAACTGGCTGGCGTGGAAGAAACCGAACTGAAGATATTCCAAATGGCATACTGCAAGCCAATCTGCTGGTCCGTATTCGAGTAAGACTGCACTGACAACCACGCCGCCCTCTCGTATTTCTCCAGCGAAGAAGAAACACCGAAGAAGCCCGAAGCAGCAGCCTGACCAGGGTTAAGGATGTCCGCTTGCCAAACGTCGCCGTGGCGAACGTCATCAAGGAAATCTATACAGGTTACAATCTGCGACGCACCCTCAATGGTTACCTGATAAGGCATGACGTAATAGCGGCCGTCGTTGACGCCCGTCGGTTCGCCAACATACTGGATTGTGGAGGCTGCGGCAAGAGAGCCGAGCGCCAGAATCAGGGTTGCGAGTTTTGCGATCTGCTGTGTCACAAAACCAGTTTGCCAACTCTAGCCAAAAAGTACTATGTCCTTTGTACCGGTACGCGCCGCCGCAATTTGTTACAGAGCAACCTGACAAGGGGTTTTAGTACCGGTGGGTGAATCCTCCTGTAAACTGTCGAACATGCGCTTGTTCGCCCTGATTGCCCCTCTGCTAATCCTTGCCCTGACCGCTGCGAGGCCGGCAGAGGCGGCACGTCCACACCGGATCATCGGCAACGTCTACTACGTCGGCCAGGACGACCTGGCATCTTTCCTGATCGTGACGCCAAAGGGCAACATCCTGATCAATACCGGGTTTGAATTTTCGGTCCCTGTGATCAGGGAAAGCGTGAAAATGCTGGGTTTCCGTTTCGAAGACACGAAAATTCTGCTGGTCACACATGCCCACAGCGATCACGCCGGCGGCCTGGCAGCGGTGCGCAAACAAACCGGTGCCAAAATGTGGGCGCTGGAACAGGAATCAGAACTTCTCAGTACCGGCGGCAAGACCGATTATCTGTTTGGCTGGGCGGGCTGGTTCGCCCCCGTCAAAGTGGATCGTACATTTAAAGATCTGGAACCAATCGAACTGGGCGGCACCGTCATTACTCCCCACTGGACCCCGGGCCATACGAAAGGCAGTACCAGCTATTCGCTGGAGATAACCGAAAACGGCAAAATCTACCACGTGCTGATCGCCAACCTGCCCAATATGAATGAAGGCGTCAACCTCATCCACAACGACAAGTACCCAAACATTGTGGAAGATTACATCAAGGGAATTGAGGTCCTGAAAGCTCTGCCCTGCGATATTTTCCTCTCATCCCACACCACGGCCTACGGCTTGGAATCCAAATACCATCGCGGAGATACCTACAATCCGGACCGGTTTGTAGACCCGGATGGCTTCCGCCGCGCTGTCGCCCGTGCCGAAGAGCGCCTGTACCGCGAACTGAAGCAGGAGAAAGACGAAGAGCAGTTCGCACACGACTACCGGAACTTCAAAGAATACAAAGAGCCCCCGCCGCAATAACGTCGCGTTACACTAGCGGACGCAGGAGAAGCTTCCCGCATCGTTAGTGTCGCCTTTGCCGTTGTACTTCGATGCCAGGGGCCACGGGCAGAGAGGCCGCTGCATGGCCACGCCCTTCGCAGGGTTGTTGTCCACATACTTCGTTGCAATGATCTTTTCCGGGGCTACACCCTTTTCAGCCCAGCGGGCGACGGCACTCACTACATCATGATCGGCATCGCGCTGATTTTCAGGTGCAGGGCTGGATCCGCCGAAGCCATACGCACCAGGACCGCCGCTGCAGTGGTAAAGGCCTGGCACCAAAAACGCACGGAAGAAAGCCTGGGTCTTTGCTTCGTCCTTACCCTGCGCCGCCAGAACGCTTTCGTAGTAGTCGATGCCGTTCTGGGCGGGAATCAGCGGATCGGCCGCACCGTGGTAATAGAGCAGCTTATGGCCCAGCTTGCGGAACTGTTCAAGATTCGCGTCAGTCGCGTTGGTGACTGACGCGAACTTCGCTTCAAGCGCCTGCAGGTCCTTATCGAAGTCAAAGGTGTGGAAGTCCCAGGCTGGTTTGTCGAAAAGGGTATAGCGCATAAAGTCGAAAGAGCTGACACCGGACGATGCGCCCGGACGGTTAATCACCATCTGTCCGCCCGCCTTACCCCAACCCATTTCATTGCCCGGGTACATGCCTTCATAAATTTTCTGCCCGGTACGCGGATTGACCGGTCCGCTATAGATTTTTTCCACCGCGCCCACCTGCGCGGCCGTGAGACAACCGGCTCCGTCTGCGCCCTTGCAAAGTAGTTTCTTCGGCTCAAATTTACAGCGGCGGCTGTCATTGATCAGGCCGTCCTTAACGCCATCAAGCGCGTCACACTGTTCCAGAACAGCGTTCTGTATGAGTTGGAGCTTTTCAACCGGAAGTACAGTTTCAGGGCTGCCCGTGACCACGCCGTTCCATACTTCGCTGGTCATCTGCCGGGTCCAGTAGTTGGCTGCGTCCCCCGCAACGATACCGTCGAAATCGGCGGGATAGCGCTGTGCTTCCATCAAACCCTGCTTGCCGCCCGTAGAGCAGCCGGAGTAGTAAGCCTGCGCCGGGGCCTTGCCATAGAACGCATCCGCGACTGCCTTCGCATCCACGGTGGTCAGGTGGAGTCCGCGATAGCTGTAATCGATGAGCCTCTCACGGTTCTGCAGCCACTCGCGGGATTCTTCGGTCGTGTGCCCGGTATCCGTGCTGGTAGTGGCGTAACCGGCGCGCAGGGCAACAGCCATGGCCGGGAAACTGATGGTGCCGGCGAGACCGCCGTTGCCGACTGTCTGCAGCTTGCCGTTCCACCCGGCGGCGGGCATCCAGACTTCAAAATTGACGGCAGAAACCGGAGTGGGCTTGATGACGCCATGAACCTGGCAGAATGCCGGCAGATTATTGATAGCCGCGCCGGTGCCCGGCTTGAAGGAACCGGCGGGGATCTCCCTGGCTGCCGTAATGGTGGTGTCGGCAAGCTTGAGGGTGGTGAGGCTTTCGCAGGTCGCGCCAAAAGCAGCAGGAACGGCCAGCAGGGCCAGAAGAGAAATTTTCGCGAAACGGCGGTCCATGGGTATAGCTCCTTGTAAAACTGAATCCGGAACCTATTGTATATGCGGTGACTGCGATAAACCAGGCGGCGAATCATAAGAAATTCGCGCTCCGGCGAAACAGGAGATTGTTAGTGAAAAAGCTGGTACCTGGCTTTGCCGCACAACTCAGCCCGCTGGCGTTAGCGGCCCGGCTTGCGGCGCAGCAGCGTCGCAGGTGCTGGAATTCGATGCTGCCGGCAAATAGATCCGTGAGATTGGCCACAATCTCTATGCATGGTCGTTCGCTCACACGGTGAGTGTGAATAAAGATGACAACATCTGGCTGGTGGACAAGGGTCCGAACATGATCGTCAAGTTCAACCCCCAGGGCCGCGTAACCATGGTCTTCGGCCGCAAGAAAGAAGCGACTGACGAAGGCGCCAAGCCGGACAAGCATCCGAGCCCGCCGCTTCCCGCGGTTGACGGTCAGTTCCGCCAGCCCACCGGCGTTGCCTGGGATAAAGCGCACGCTGACCCAGCCTGTGTTGTGGGCGATGTCGTAGATCCCGTAGGGATTGGCTTTCCCCAACTCCGGAATGATGAAGGCGACCTGTTCATCAGCGACGGCTACATCAACTCCCGCGTCGCCAAGTACGACAAAAACGGCCACTGGATCAAGCAGTGGGGCGAGCGCGGTACGAAGGAAGGCGAATTCAACACGCCGCATACGATTGCGAACGATGCCGAAGGCAACATTTACGTCGGTGATCGCGGCAACCGCCGGATCGAGGCTTTCGATCCGGACGGAAAATTGCTTCGCGTGATCCATATTGATGTTCCGGTTGTCGCGAATACCCAGCCATGAATGGGGCGTACCCCGACCGCCGCGCAGGCAGTAACCCAGGCGGTATCTGTACAGTGCGGATGCCTGTCCAGGCCGCATTTACAAGATGTCGCTCGAAGGTCATCTGCTGGTGGGTGAAATCCTCAACTGGCGCGTGAACAAACTGACGTTGCATCCGGACGCCAGCCAGACACTCGGCAAATAAGCACAACGGAAGTAAAAAGGCGGGAGCGGGGAGGCTGAGCTTCCCTGCCCACTTTTTTATGTGAGGAACATGGGTGCGAACGGCATTTCCAGGCTGGAATGTTTCGCTTCCAATTGCGGACAGTGCTTTAGAACCTCAGCCAGAAAATGCTCCTGCTCTGCGACCGCGATCACAAAACGTTCGCCGCTTTCCGTGGCAACAAGAAGCCTGTCCATGGAGAATACCCAAAACGGGCGGGCTGTTAGTTCGTGACGGATAGTCACCAGAGACGAATATGAACCAGGGTCTTGTTCACACCTTGCCGAATGAAGAGTCCGTCGGCGCGTACTTCGTAATACTGGGGCAGGCTCCAGGGAAGAAACAGGACGCGTCCCGCGATTCCTGCGTTGAAAATGAAGACGCTGGTGGAAAAGCTGTCGCGAATACTGCCATGCTTGAAAGACAGGCTAACCAGCGCAACAATAAACACTATTGCGGCTATCACTATCCCAGGCTTGTTTCCCCAATCGAATTTCGTCTCGAATCGCACGTTTCCCGCCCTCCATTGAATAAAACAACGAAAAAAGCAGGGCTATTATTCAATGGAAAAACAACACCGCTGCTCGCAAGAAAATTGCGGGAATCCCTTCATGCAAATCCGAATCGGTCAAAAAAGAATTCGCGGACGACTAAACTGAACAAATATGGCCTCCCCAGCGCAACCTGTCACCCAACTGCTCCAGGCCTGGCGCAATGATGATCAAAACGCCCTCAACGCGCTGATGCCTGTGGTTTACGATCAGATGCGTTCCATTGCCGAACTCTACCTGCGGGCGGAAAACCCGGGGCACACGCTGGGCGCAACCGAAGTCGTCCACGAAGCCTTTATCCGGCTGGTGGATGCTGACGCCGGGTGGGAAGACCGTGCCCATTTTCTGGCGATCGCGGCGCGTGTTATGCGCCGGATTCTGGTGGACCACGCACGGGCCAACAGCAGTGACAAGCAGGGTCGCGGGGCGTCCAAAATTTCTTTGGATGACGCGCTCGTGGTTTCTTCAGAACTCGCCGGCGAAGTGCTGAATCTGGATGAAGCGCTCACGCGCCTCAGTGCGGTGGATGCCAGAAAGAGCCGCATCCTCGAAATGCTCTATTTCGGAGGCCTCACTTATGAGGAAACGGCCGAGGCCGAAGGAGTCTCACCAGTAACTGTTCATCGCGAACTGAAGATGGCAAAGGCATGGCTTCGCAGAGAGCTGGGAAATTCCGGGGAATGACTCCCTCACGCTGGAACAGACTCCAACACCTGTTCTATGCCGCCGTCGACGAAGCGCAACTGTTACCGGGGGAAAGCCACCGCGATCTGCTGCCGTTCAATAATGATCGAAGCTTGCAGCCCGAACTACGCCGACTTGCGCAGCTTTATGCCGTTCGTTAGTGCAGGTATTTTTGCCTTATGCAGTGAGCAGTAAGGTGAATGGTACTTCCAGGCGGGAATGGCGCAATTTCATTTCCGGGCAATGTTTGGCTACTTCCGCCAGGAAACGCTCCGGCTCCGCAACTGCGATCACGAAACGTTCACCGTTTTTCGTGGCAATCAGGAGCCTGTCCATCGAGAATACGCGCAATGGGCGTGCTGTTTGCGCCGGATGGATAGTCACCAGAGACGCATACGGAATCAGCGTCTTGTTCACACCTTGCCGAATAAAAAGACCGTCGTCGCGGACCTCGTAGTATTGCGGCAGGCTCCAGGGAAGTAAGAAGACGCGCCCGACAATCCCGAGAGTGACGAAGATGAAGCAGTAGTCAGGAAAACTATCGCGATGATGACTGTGCCTTAAATACACGCTCACCAGCGCGACAGGAAACAGGATTGCGGCGAAGACTATCGCGATCTTGTTTCCCCAATCGAATTTCGTCTCGAATCGCATGTATCCCGCCTCGATTGCATAATACACCGAAAAGCGAACCAGTATTCTTTCACCCTGATCGCCGCTCCACCGCCCCGGCCAGTGAACCTCGCATCGCTGAAGGACCGCTGCACATCCAAGAATCTAATGTCCCTCCCAATCACTGACCTCTTCCAGCCCTTCCGGCTCGGACCTCTCGAACTCGCCAACCGCATCATCATGGGGCCGCTTACGCGTGCCCGTGCCGGGAAAGGCGACGTGCAAGGACCGCTGAACGCGGAGTATTACGCACAGCGCGCGTCAGCCGGCTTGATCCTCAGCGAAGCCACCCAGATCTCGCAACAAGGTAAAGGTTACGCCTGGACACCCGGCATCTATACCGATGAACAAGTCGCCGGCTGGAAACTGTCCACTGATGCTGTCCACAAAGCGGGCGGGCTGATCTACGCGCAGTTGTGGCATGTGGGACGGATATCACATCCTTCGCTTCAGGAAAACGAAAAACTTCCAGTCTCGGCATCCGCCATCGCTCCGCAAGGCAAGGCTTTCACGGAAACTGGCTTCGTTCCGTTCGTGACTCCACGGGCGCTCGAAACGGATGAGATTGCCGGAATCGTGGCGGACTACGCTCACGCCGCCCGGTGCGCGAAAACTGCCGGGTTCGATGGAGTGGAAGTTCACTCGGCTAACGGCTATCTGCTCGACCAGTTCCTGCGGGACCAAACCAATAAACGGACAGACCGCTACGGCGGCAGTCTCGAAAATCGCTCTCGCTTCTGTCTGGAAGTGATGGCTGCGGTATGCGACGTGTTGGGAAGCGACCGGGTTGGCATCCGCCTCGCTCCGGTGAGTGCCGCGAACGATATTTCGGACAGCGACCCGTGGGGCACGTTCTCTTACGTGGTGGAACAACTCAATCAGTTCAAGCTGGCGTATCTGCATTGCGTTGAGGGCCAGACGATAGGCCCGCGCGACATTCCAGAAGGCTTCTTTGTGAAACTGAGAAGTCAGTTTGAGGGTGTCTACATGGCGAACAACGGCTATGATCTGGAACTGGCTCTGAAAGCGCGCCGCGAAAACCTGGCCGACCTGATCTGCTTTGGGCGGCCGTTTATCGGCAATCCAAATCTGGTAGAGAAGTTGCGCACGGGAGAGCCGCTGCTTGATGCCCCACGCGAGACCTGGTATGGCGGCGGAGCGGCGGGCTATACGGACTGGCCCGCGTAAATCGGGTGATATCATTTCTTACCGTACGGTATCTTCTATGAAAATTACAGCCCTGCTCCTGACTACCTGTCTGGGAACGATGTTCGCGCAAACGCCGGACGCCCTTCCGGTTCCCGGCTTCCATCACCTGCACATCAATTCGATGAACCCGGATGCGGCCGTCGACTACTACACAAAACAATTCACAAGCGCGACCAAAACGACGTTCGACGGCAAACCTGCCATTAAGACCGGGAAGATCTTCCTGCTCTTTACCAAAGTCAATACGCCGCCGCTCGCCTCCACGCCGACTACTGCCATCTGGCACTGGGGCTGGAATGTACCCGACGAACGCGCGTACATTGCTCATTACAACGAAATGAAGACGGAACTTCTGCCCCTCTGGACCGGCGATGGCGACGGTTCCGTGCAGATCAATTCGGATTCATGGCCCGGCACAGGTGGCACGCTCGGACGCACGAAGGAGCAGATCGCGGAGGCCAAAGCTCAGGCGATTAAACCGGCGGGCGGGGCCGGTTTTGCCTATCTCAAGGGACCCGACGGTTATCCGATCGAAGTTGCCGGTAATTTTCCTGGCGTACCCGAGCGCTTCAACCACGTGCATATGTTCCAGGATGACCCGCAGTGCGCGGTGCTCTGGTATCAGACCCATCTGAACGTGAAACCGCGTCCGGGCCGCGGCGGTGCACCGGCCCCGGTGATTACTGAAGCCTCATGCAAGGTTCCGCATGGCCTGTCGACCTGGCCTGCGCTTGAGAAGGGCGGCATGTTCCGCGCTCCTCAGGGTGGCGTCAGTTTCGACGACATTTCGATGAACTGGTACGTTCGGCAAACTGACACTCCGCTGGTAAGCACACGGGGACATTTCGGCGATCACATTGCGCTCAGCGTGGGAAATCTTGATGCCTGGTACGCCAAGCTCAAGGGTGAAGGCGTGAAAATTCTGATGGAACCCTACAAGCTGGACAGCACACGGGCGTTCATGGTGGAAGGCCCCAGCAAGGAAGCTCTGGAACTGGTCGAAGTTAAGTAAATCTGAGTAACGCTTCTCGGGGCGCTGTGGATTCCTCATCCGCAGCGCTCCCAAGACAATTACCCGCCCCGCTATTGCGTCTTTTCTTTGATTTTTTCTGCGCCCTTTTCGGTGCCTGAAGCCGTCTTGTTTACAACCTTCTTGCTGCCGCGTTTGATGGCATGCCCTGTCTGTTTGGTCCCTTTTACTACGGCGTGACCGGTGTCTTTCGCCGCTTCTTTGGTTTCGTGGCCTGCGTCTTTAATATCTTGTTTGGCACTCGTCTGCGCCAGGGCAACCCCTGCAACGGCGAGTACCAGAGCTGTGAATGTGATGGGGGAGAAAAGTTTCATGGGTATCCTGCCGGTGCATAAGCACGGCAAGGGCCACTGTGGGGGATATTGCAACGGCCTGCCCTAAATGAGAGATTCCGGGCAGGCCGCTTGTTGCATGTGGGTTTAGTTTAGTTGTTGTCGGGCAGTCTGAAGGCTACAAATTCGCCGCCATAGTTGGCACCGCTGATAGCCAGAACGATGTACTGTTTGCCGCCAACCATATAGGTCATCGGCGAACCGCTCTGCGGAGCAGGAATATAGACCTCGCCAGCATCTTTGCCCGTCAGCTTGTCATAAGCGCGAAGCTTGGCGCCCCGAATACCGCTTTCGCTGGTCGCGTAGCCTGCTTCGCCAGCAATGACGAGCGATTTCGTAGCAAGAACGCCGATGATGCCGGACCGACCGGTGCGGGGGATGGTAAGCCCTTTGAGCGCCGGGCTGTTCTTGATATTGTCCGGCGTGTCACCATGAGCGACCTGCCACACAATGTCACCCTTGTCCAGATTGATGGCGCTGATGCGGCCATAGGGCGGCTTCACGATGGGCAAGCCCTGAACACTGAGCGCGGTACCACCTTCACCACCACCGCCGCGTCCCCCACCAGCGGCAGCCTGAGCATTGCCCTGGACGAAGTTCATATCAGACTGTCCTGGGCGCGGCGGCACAAGGCCGAAAGAAGAAATGATGCTCTGTGAAAAGACATACACGTTATGGGTTTCGGGGTCATACGAACCGCCGGGCCAGTTGGAGCCACCGAGCGGCCCAGGCGAGACCAGAGTCCCGATGGTGCCAGTCGCGTTACTGACAGAAGGCGGCGTAAAGACCGGGCCGTGAACGTATTTTTCGATCAGCTTCAGGGCTTCCTGATGCAGGGCCGGTGTGAAGTCGATGAGATTTTCTTCAAGCGTGCCCTGGCGGTCATAGGCCGGGGGTTTGGTGGGGAACGGCTGGGTGGGTGAATACCATTCTCCGGGAACGTTACCTTGCGGAACCGGCTTTTCGACGATGGGCCAGATGGGTTCGCCCGTTTCGCGGTTGAACACGTAAAGCCACGACTGTTTGGTCGGCTGGGCTACGGCTTTGACGATCTTGCCATTTACGTTGATGTCGGCGAGGATGGGGGCACAGGGAATATCCATATCCCAGACGCCGTGGTGGACGAACTGGTAATGCCATTTGCGTTTGCCGGTCTGCAGATCCACCGCGACCAGGCTCTCACCGAACAGGCCGTTGCCAGGACGATGGCCGCCGTAGTAATCGCCGGTGGGAAGTTCGACCGGCAGGTAAACCAGGCCGAGCGTTTCATCCACTGACATCTGCGCCCAGACACCGGCATTGCCGGTGTAGGAAGCAGAGTCTTTTTCCCAGGTGTCGGCACCGAATTCGCCAGCCAGGGGAATGGTGTGAAAAATCCAGAGGCGCTTGCCGGTTTTGACGTCAAAGCCACGGACGTAGCCTTTGATGTGTGTTTTGCTCTTGATGTTGCCGCCAGCCAGATGTGCCGCGCCGACAATGATTACGTTCTTCGCGACAAGCGGCGTGGAATGCAGCCCGATTTCACCGGTGACAGGGTCAATTTCCTGATCGTCCTGTTCCTTCAGATCGACGATGCCGTTCTTGCCGAAGGTGGGAATAATTTGTCCGGTCTTCGCGTTGAGTGCAACCAGGCGGTAGCCAGGCGTGACGTAGAGGATGCGTTCTTCCTTGCCATCGGTCCAGTAGGAAAGGCCGTGGCCGGAGAGTTGCCGGGGTGCGGCCGAACCGCGGGGGCCCTCGTTCTCGCTGTGGCTCCAGATCAATTCGCCGGTTGCGGCATCGAGCGCGATGGCAGCCCTGCGGGTTCCGGCGGTCGTGTAAAGAACGCCCTTCATCATCAGCGGTGTGGCTTCCAGCTGGAATTCGCGACGGGGACCAAGATAATCGGTTTTGAAACGCCAGGCAACTTCAAGCTTGTTGAAGTTAGAGGCGTTGATCTGGTCGAGAGGGGCATAGCGCGTGCTGCCCTGATCGCCACCGTAATTCTGCCATTCGCCGTTCTTCGTTCCGTATTGCGCCATGGCGGGCATTGCTGCCGCCAGTACACATAGTGTTGCCGGGACCGTTCGCACGGTCCATTGAGAGAGCGTTCGCATCACGTCTCCTCCCTTTTCCTAATTTTTAGTCAGATACAAGAAAGGCGGCCACTAACTGGCCGCCCCCTCTTGGTTAAAAACGTTACTCAAAAACACCTTACAAGAGACAACCTATTTGACGCTAACGTTAACTTCGCCGTTGGTCCAGCAGCAGAGAAAGCCGCCGCCACCAGGGCCGGAAGAATCGTTGGCGATCAGGCGCAGAATATAGTCGCCAGGTTCGCTGAAAGTTGCCGTCGTGGTTGCTTTGCCGACAAATGCCTTCTTTGCAGGGAAGTCGCCGTTGGGAACTGGAGTGACGCGCGGTGAAGCATTGGCGAATTTGACGTCGCCGGGGCCGCGGAATTTCTGCCATGTCAGAGTGATAGCTGCGCGGTTCATGAATTGCGCGATTGTGTCGGCATCAATTCCGGCAGCGACCGCGGCGGTGAGCAACTGGGCGTCCGCATCAGGTGCAGCGGCTGCGGGTGCAGCGCCGCCTGCGTCAGGAGGGGTTGCCGCTGCGGCTGCGGCCGGAGCTCCGCCACGTCCACCACGTCCTGCGCCGGGCGGCGGTGCGGGCCGGGTGCTTTTGGCGTCGTCAGCGGCGTAAACCGTAAGTTCGAGAGGCGTACCAACAGTGGCTGTCCGCTGTGCGATGATTGCCTTCGGGCCTGCGATTGACGGACCCTTCTCTTCGAATGCGATGGTGGGAGGCGTATTGCCAATTCCGGCTTCGGTCATCGGATCGATGTTCCACCCCGGTTTGATGCTGCCGGGAACTGACATGGTGATTCCGTTGGCAATAATAGTCCAGGTGAATTTCTGGTCTGGCGTGGTGGTTTTCGGTAGAGTAACCGTAAAAACCCCCCACTGGCGCCGCGGGACAAACGAGGTGGGCTGACCCTGATCCACCGGGCCGGGTTCAACCTTGTTGTTGGGGCCGACCGGAACGCTGACCACTTCCTTCGTGTTGCGGTTGAAGTATCCGAACATCAGGTTGTAGGTGCCGTTGGCACTTTGCCACCAGCCTTCATAGGATGGCGTCACGGACTGGCCGGATTCATGGAGAGGCTCCATGGGCAGCTGCTTATACTGCGCTGAGGCCGGCAGTGCCGCGGACACAATCGCCACGCTGGCGACAATCATCGCGGTACGCAGGCGAGCGACTGTGGAACCTTGCTTGTACATCTTGGGTAAATCTCCTTAGGTTAAAAATGAGGTTTTGGAACTAGAAAGAAGGCAGCGCATTTCAAAAAAAGCAGGCGCAAAAAAAGGGAGCAGCGACGCTTTCGCGCCGCTGCTCCCTGCCAGTTTCAATGGCCCTTAATTACTGACCCCGAGCCGTTCTGGTGGCAGTTTTGTGCTTCGCTGCCCAGTCGGCGTATTCGGCATCGCTGATGTTGGTAACGTTCACCCAGGCATGGCCCATTTCGTCAATCGTGCGATCACCATAACCAACCCACTGGTTCGGATCCGGGTTGTCTTTGTTGGCCGTCGTGTTGTCGTAATAAGCGGTGATCCGGAGGATGGTGCCTTTCGGCAAAACCGGCGCGGATTCATCGGTGTAGATGTAGGTGTTCATCCAGTTAAAGTTGAACTTGTCAGCGTAGCTGATCATCTGGACCTGACCATCGGGGAGGATGGCTTCCATCGACATCGCCTTGCCGCGGAGGTGCATGTGGGGCTGGAAGTTTTCGAGTCGGCCAGCCGAGCGCATCACATGGAAAGCCTGTGTCTGTGCGATCGAGTTCGGCGCGATGTCAAGGTTGGCATTCGTCGAGTAGGCCGAGAGGATATTCAGACGTGTGCGATGTTCCGGCTTGTAACCTTTCGGGTACAGGTAGACGGCCAGTTCAACGTGGTCGCGAATTGCTTCGCCGACTGAGTGATAGTGGATATCCCATCGAATCTTCGAACCAGGCAGGATGAGCTTGCCCGAGTTTTCGCGGTAGGAGTCGTAGTTCTTGCCAATAGCCCATTCCATCAGGAGGCCTGGACCACCGCCACCAATGTCACCGGCAGAGGCGGGTTCAACCTGCTCCAGTTGCGCGAGTGCATGATGGGTGATTCTGCGGCCAGCAACGGTACCGGGGCGCATTTCAACAGCGCGAACCCAGCGTTCTTCGGTCACGGGAACGTCGGAGAGCGGTTTCCACCACTCGTCCTGACCGATCGCCTTTACCGTGTAGGGATCAGATTTCACAACAAAATCGGGTTCCTGTCCGATGACCTTGGCGTACTGCCAGCCGGATTCATCAGGCCAGACTTTCGCCAAAGGCAGATCTTTCTTGTCGCCCAGCGGTGCGCCGGCATCCACCCACTTCACGATCGTCGCGATCTGCTTTTCAGACAGCGAACGGTCATTCGCGAACTGCTGAATACCAGTCGTCTGATCGATATGCCACGGGGGCATATTCTTGGTGGCGACACGCTGTTTGATCGAGCGCGCCCACGGACGAGCTTCTTCGTAAGTCTGGAGATTCATCGGGGCGCCTTGGCCAGCCCGATGACAAGTCTCGCATTTTTCCTGGAAAATCGGTGCAACGTCCTTCGCGAACGTCACCTGCTGATCAGCCGTGGTGGCGGCAAACGATGCGCCCGAAAGCGTCAGGAAGGCACTCAGTGCCACCGCGCTTGAACGGAACTTGGTGTTAATCATTAAAACCTGTTCTCCCTGTCTGACAGAGCACTGTCAGCGTAAGTTAGTCTACTTGCTCCGGATGCCGGTGTCAATGGCCCCGTTTACAACTTTGTCACACGATCAAAGTTACCGTTAAACATTTAAACAAGTTGATACGGTTTTGTTTCAGCCGCAACCTGCATTAATAAGGTTACGTAAACGGCCTTATTAAACTGCTTCTGATATGAGGACTGTAACAATTGCCTCAATGTTACGGTTCAGCTTAATTTCTACGTTCATCTGATTCAGCAACGCCTCTTATGGATTCCCCGGTTCGCACAGTTATACTCAAGGCGTGCGCCGTCTGATCTGGTGTTTTGCGGGACTAGTCACGCTGCTGCCTCAATTGGGTGCCGCGATTTCGCCCGAGTTTGCAGAACGGCGGGCAAAACTGGGCAAGCTGGTCCCGGACAGTGTGTTGGTTCTCTTCGGCAGCAAAGAAAGCCAGGACCTTCACGACCCCTTCTTCCAGCAGACCGATTTCTACTACTTTTCCGGCTGGGAAGAACCGGGGGCCATCCTGATTGTGACCCCGGCGCCGGAACCCGGGACTCCTGGATATGACCGCCGGATCAAACTTCCCCGCGAAATCCTCTTCCTGCCGCAGCGAATCCCCGGGCAGGAGAAATGGACAGGGCGTAAACTCGGCCCGGACGACCCCGACGCGCGCAACTTTACTGGCTTCCAGTCAGTACTCCCCGCTGAGCAGTTCGAACGGGAATTGCGTGCGCTGCTCGACGAATATCCGTACCTTGCTGCGATCACAAATGAGCCGCTGAACAAGATCGCGCCGTCAAAAACGGTGAAGGATTCAAAAGCTGAAATAGCATCCCTGCGCATGGTGAAATCCCCGGCCGAGATTGCCGCCATTCAAAGGACGACTGATGCCTCCATCGCCGCCCACCGCGCCGCGTGGCGCATCATGAAACCCGGTGTATTTGAGTATCAGGCAGCGGCGGCGATGGTGGGCAGCTATATGGCTGAAGGCTGCAGGCGCAGCGCCTACGCTCCCATTGTCGGGTCAGGCCCAAACTCCACCACGCTGCATTACTCCCGCAATTCGCGCCAGATGGATGGCGGAGAGGTTGCGGTTATGGATGTTGCGGCGGAATGCGGCAACTACGCAAGCGATATCACCCGAACCGTCCCCGTAAACGGAAAATTCACGGCCCGGCAGCGGGAGATTTACGAGATCGTTCTGGGTGCGCAGCGCGCGGCAATTGCAGCCGTGAAACTGGGAGTTTTGATTCGAACCGGTCTGCGGAAAGTGGCTTTCGATTACCTCAACACACACGGGAAAGATCTGCACGGTGAGCCTCTGGGCAAATACTTTATACACGGACTCTCACACCACGTTGGCCTCGACGTCCATGATGCCGCCGACGACAATGCTCCGCTCAAGGCCGGGATGGTGATTACCATCGAGCCAGGCCTCTATATCCCCGAAGAGAATATCGGCATTCGGATTGAAGATACGCTCCTGGTAACAGAAGACGGGGCCAGGGTTCTGAGCGGCGCGCTGCCCGCAGATCCGGATGAAATTGAACGTGCGCTGGCGCAGAGGAATTAGCGCCAGTCTGCTGCTGGCGGTGCTGGCGCTGGGTTCAGCGCTCGCCAGCCTGAGGCTCGGCTGGACCGCCTTCGGGCGGCAATTAGACCAGTACGCTTACGATTTTCTGTTCCGCCTGGAACCGCCCGAACCCTGGCAGCCATCATCCATCGTGCTGGCCATTGACGAGGAAACGCTCTCGAAATATGGAGGCCTGATCGGCATGCGGGCTGCCATGGCTGCGGGCCTTACAACCATCGCTCCAGCCAGTCCGGCGGCGGTGGCAGTCGATATGATTCTGGCGGAACCGGGCAACCCACTGGCTGATGACCATTTGGAAGCCGCATTTGGCGCAACCCGCCATCTGGTACTCGCCGCAGACATGCGGCCCGATGGCAGCAGCTGGGAAGAACCCATCGGGCGTTTCAAGAAACATGCGGAGGCGGTGGGGCAAGTTCACGCTGATCTGGATAAATACGATGCAGTCAGCAGGTCTTTGCCGCTGGAAAAAGTTGCGGGCCGGGAACGCCGCTGGGCTTTGTCACTGGAGGCGTTCCGCGTAGCGCGCGGTGCCGAAATTGTAGAAACTCCGGACGACTTATCAGTTGGCATGACGCGCATCCCGTCGCGGATTGCCGATGGCCGGTTGATGCGTATCCGCTACGCGCCGCAAGGTCTCATCCCGGTGGTTTCCATCGCCGAACTGGACCGGAATCCGGCGCTGGCCACCCGATTCACCGGCAAGGTTGTGTTCGTAGGGGTGACCGCGCAAACCGCAGTACGTGACCGCTGGATGACGCCCTATTCAAATGGCGTGATTATGCCCGGTATCGAGATGAATGCCAACGCCTATGAGACGCTGGCGCAACAGTTGTTCATTTCGGATGCCTCGCTGGTAAGCGTGGTGGCGGGCTGTTTTCTGCTGGCACTCAGCGCGGGCCTGGCCTACGCGCTGGCGGCTGGCTGGGTGGCCAATATGCTGACCCTGGCCATCCTGGCCACGTCCCAGTTGCTGCCCGCCTTCACGTTTTCACGCTCAGTGGTGTGGCCCTGGTTTCCAGGAACACTGGCAGTGCTGTTTGCCACCGCATCCGCAGCGGCGTGGCGGCATTTGCTGGTGCGCCGGGACCTGGTGAATGCGGAACATGAGAAGACGCGCTACCAATCCGTGATGCAGTTCGTGACACATGAAATGCGGACCCCGCTGACGGCGATTCAGGGGTCGAGCGAACTGATCAGCCGGTATGGTTCCATGCCTGAGGCAAAGCGCAAACAGATGGCGGAGATGATTAACGCTGAATCGAAACGGCTGGCGCGCATGATCTCAACTTTCCTGAGCGTGGAGCGGCTTTCAGACGGTGACATGGAGTTGAAGCAGGAGCGCTTTAGTCTACATGGCCTGGTGGAAAGTTGTGTGGCGCGGGCGGGTGTCCTCGCTGAAAACAAACAGATTGAGATTGCGACGGGAGAAATTCCGGCAGTTGAATTGACGGGAGACCGCGAGCTGATGGAATACGCGGTCTATAACGTGCTCACCAATGCTGTGAAGTATTCGCCTTCCGGCACACGGATCTCTGTGTACGGAGACGATAATAAAGGCGACCGGGTGCGTCTGTCGATTCGGGATCAGGGGATCGGCATGGATAAAAAAGAGGCTGCGCGGGTATTTGACAAGTTTTACAGGACGAAACGGGCTGAGTTGTCTGGCGAGACCGGCACGGGAATCGGATTGTCAATTGTGGAACAGATTGTGACGCGGCATGGCGGCTCGATTGAAGTGGAATCGGAACCGGGTATAGGATCAGTGTTTACGCTGACGCTGAGGGTATCTTGAACGAAGAGATTTTGCTGGTTGAAGACGACGCCAGTGTGCGGTCAACCATTGTCACGTTTCTGGAGCTGGAAGGGTTTCGTATCGACGCCGTGTCGAATACACGCGATGCGATGAACCGGCTGGCTGAGCGCGGCTATCCGCTGATCATTTCCGATATTTATATCGACGACAAAACAGGCATTGATGTCCTGATGGCGGCGAAACACCAGGACCCGGATAGTTCGGTGATTCTGATGTCGGCACGCGGCACCATGGAAACGGTGATGGCGGCGACCCGCAATGGTGCGTTCGATTACCTGGCGAAACCATTTGAACTCGATACGCTGCTGGAGGCCGTGCGGCGGGCGCTGGCATCGAAGATCCCCGGAGATGACGAGGCTGAACAGGAGGAACTGCCGGAGAGCGAAATGGTAGGCAGTTCGGCGGGGATGATCGAAATCTATAAAACGGTTTCGCGCGTAGCTCCGACGGATGCGACGGTAATTATCGAAGGCGAAACCGGGACGGGCAAGGAACTGATTGCCCGGATGGTGCACCGGTTCAGCAACCGGGCTTTGCAGCCTTTTGTTCCGGTGGATTGTTCCGCTATTCCGGCTGCCCTGCTGGAAAGCGAGCTTTTTGGTTCCATGAAGGGCGCGTTCACCGGCGCTGAGAGGGACCGGATCGGTGTGTTCGAAGCGGCCAACAAGGGCACCGTTTTTCTGGATGAGATTGGGGATATTGATCCGGCGTTCCAGGTGAAACTGCTGCGGTTTTTGCAGGAACGGGAGATCCGCCCGGTAGGTTCGGCGCGGGAAAAGAAGGTGGATGTGCGGGTTGTGGCCGCCACCAATCGCGACTTGCAGAAGATGGTGGAAGACGGGAAGTTCCGTGAGGATCTTTGGTTTCGCTTGAATGTGGTGCGCCTGACGATGCCGCCGCTGCGGGAACGGCGGGTGGATGTGCCCCTGTTGACGCAATATTTTTTGAGCAAGTACAACAGCCGTTATGAACGCGATGTGAAACTGACGGAATCCGGCTTGAAGGCGCTCAAAGATTTCACCTGGCCGGGGAATGTGCGGCAGCTCCAGCATCTGATTGAGCGGCTGACCATTTTGGCCCCGAATGACCGTATCGATGCTGAGGCCGTGCATGACGCAATCTCGGCAATGGAACCGGGCGGTGTGGCGAGTGAGACGCTGGCGGAGACTGAAGCGGATCAGATCCGGAGGGTGCTGGCTGCAACCGGGGGGAATAAGAGTCGGGCTGCGACGATTCTGGGGATTGAGCGCAAGACGCTTTATCGAAAACTGGAACGGATGAAGTTGTAGTAATTCGTGAAGATGAACAGCTTAGAATAAAAGTTCCCTATGATTTCCCGCGCTGAAGCTATCGACCTGTTCAACTCTGACGACCTCATCGGAATCGGTATGGAAGCAGATGCCATCCGGCGGCGACTGCACCCGGAAGGCGTGGTGTCGTACATCATCGACCGCAACATCAACTACACCAACTTCTGCACGGAATACTGCAGCTTCTGCGCGTTCTACCGGCCCATGGGACATAAAGAAGGCTACGTGCTTCCGCGTGAAGTCATCTACGACAAGATTCAGGAAACGCTCGATCTGGGTGGCACCGGGATTTTGTTCCAGGGCGGCCTGCACCCTGACCTCAAGATCGAGTGGTATGAAGATCTGCTGCGCGGCATCAAAGCCAGGTTCGATATCTGGTGCCACTGCTTTTCAGCTCCCGAGATTACGAATATCGCCGAGATCAGCGGCATCTCTATTCGGGATACGATTGCACGTCTTCGCGATGCGGGCCTCGATTCAATTCCGGGTGGTGGCGCGGAAATTCTGGATGAAGCCGTCCGCCATCGCATCAGCCGATTGAAGTGTGGAACTGATGAATGGATCGACGTCCACCGCACCGCACATTCGCTCGGCATGCGGACCACCGCGACCATGATGTTCGGCTGCGGCGAAACGATCGAGCAGCGTATGAATCACTTCGATGTCGTGCGCCAGATCCAGGAAGACACAGGCGGTTTTACAGCGTTTATCCCCTGGAGCTTTCAGCGCGAACTGACGTCTCTCGGCCGGTTCATCAAGGAAGAAGCGACGGCCGTTGAATACCTCAAGACCCTGGCGATTTCGCGGATTTACCTCGACAACATTCTGAATATTCAAAGCTCCTGGGTTACACCAGGTTTGAAGACCTGTCAGCTGGGACTGCGCTTTGGAGGCAATGACGTGGGCAGCGTGATGATTGAGGAAAACGTGGTTTCGGCGGCAGGCACCCACCATCAGGCCACCGAAGAAGATCTGCGGCACATGATTCGTGACGCCGGTTTTGTTCCGAAACAGCGCGATACGCTTTACCGGACTTACTTCCTCAACTAAGACGCCGGGTAGTTGATGGAGTCCATCAGCCAGGTGCCGTTCTTGCGCACGGCTTCGTTCAGATTTTCAACCAGCCGGTCGCGTTTTTCATACAACCGATAAGGCGCACGCGCTCCGTGCTTCTCCATCAGCGCCTTAACTATGAACGGCATCATGGTCGAGTAGTCACCCGGCATACTTTCAGTGGACTGCAGGTATGTTTCCTTGTCAACCTTGCCCCAGGTAACAGCCTCTGACGGCGGGCAGGAAGACAGAGAACCGTCAGTCACTGGCGCGGTGGTGATCTGGACGTCAAATTCGTAACCGCGAACATCGGGAAGCCCCAAAACCTGACCCAGCGCAGGCTCTGGCTGCAGGTTGTAATTCTTGGGTACGCCGCCACCAAGAATCAGCGTCGCCATGGACTTGGCATCGCTTTCAAACAGGCCCCAATGGTGGTACGCGCAGGCTTCAAATACTTCGGCATGCAGGTCGAGATCGAAGGCGTATTCGGGGATCAGCCCGGCATTTTTCATGGCCCACAGCTTCATGGAATTCAGAAAAACGCTGCCGTCGGAAGGCGCTCCCACAAAAACAGGGAGGCCCAGCCGGTTGCACGTGGCGAGCAGGCCCGGCTCCACCTGGTTGCGCACTTCCTGCTGCGCGTAATAGGCACCCAGACGGTAACGCAGTTCAGTGCCGGTCATCTTCTTTTGAAATTCAGGACGGCTGAGAACCGCAGAGAGGAATTTATCCTGGTCGAGGAGTACTTCTTCCGCGAAGCCCATATCGGTGACGCGAATCACGCCTTCGTCACGCAGCTTGCCGTCATCGCCAAAAATCGGCACTTCGTAAATGGGGTCTTTCGTGTGGGCGTTGAGGCTGCGGTGGCCGTCGTGATAACAAACCGCATCGGTGGTGCTGAGGTAAGCCACCCAGCCCGTTTCGAGCAGTGGAATGAGCCACGCCTGATGCTGACCAGAGACTGTGATTGGCCCCGCGATGGAGATGGTGAGCGGGCAACCGGCGGCGATGGCGCGGTCGAGAATGGTGTACACGCGGCGCAGAATAGCTCCGCCAAACGCGGGCAGGCAATGCTCAAAAATTTCGTGGACAGAATTGGTTTGGTCGATGCGGCGGACGCGGACGGGTTTACGCTGGTCGGAACTCATTCTCTACAAGTTTCTCATTCGATGCGGAAATCGAAGACACGGTGGTTGAGTTTGCCTTCGGTATATTCAATCACTGCGTATTCGCCCGCAACCATCGATTCCTGCGGCCAGATCTTGTACAAGCCGTTTTCGGAAAGCTGCTTCTGGAAGATCGCAACGGACGTCCGTTCTTCCCCCAGTTCCTTCGTCATCGGCGCTATGGTCAGCTTTTCCACCACTCTCACGCCCTTTTGTGGAGTGAGTTTCACGATGCCAAAGGCTTCAAATTCTGCCAGCTGGAAGTAGAACTCAGGGCGGGTTTCGCGGATGGAGTTCGCTGAGTGTTCCGCCGGGATTTCCAGGGTTGCCTTGCCGGCAAAGGTGGGGATGGGAGCGAACTTCTTGAGGGCGTTCATCCCTTTTTCGTTGTGCACCACGGCTTCAACCTGGTTGATGATGCGCAGTTCGTTATTTTCGAGCCGGTAGACGCCGGGGTCTTGCGGGATCTTGCGGGTTTCGGCGCGGAGTTCGCGTACGGCGGCTTCTTCGTCGGCCGCGTCCTGCGTCTGTTTGTCGAGGACGGCCTTGTGTTCCCCCGCTTCGGCTTCAGTCCGCTTCAGATCAACCAGGGCGGCAGGAATGTCTTCCCATTCGCTGCGTTCCACGCTGTAGTAGTGCACGTTTTCGCCCTCAACCTGATACTCGCGGACGAGCTGGAAATCACCATCCTTCAAATAAAGTTTTGAATTAGCAGCGGCCAGGCTGGCAGTAAAGAGAAGAGCGATGGTGAGCAGCTTGCGCATATTGTTGCCTGACATAAGTTTAACGGGATAGAAAGCGATAATGAAGGCAGATGAATTATCGAAAGCTGGGAAAGACCGGGCTGGATGTCAGCGAGATCGGTTTCGGGGCGTGGGGTATCGGCAAGACGATGTGGATTGGCGCTTCGGACTCAGAGTCTTTGGCTGCGCTGCGTCATGCGATTGATCTGGGTCTGAACTTTATCGACACTGCTCTCGCGTATGGTGATGGACACAGCGAAAAGCTGGTGGGTGAGGCGGTTCGCGCGTCAGGCAAGCGCGTCTATATCGCGACCAAAGTACCGCCGAAAAACAAGCGCTGGCCGGCACGTCCGGGGATCGGTATCGAAGAGGCTTTTCCCCGCGACTACGTGGTGGAATCGACCGAAACCAGTTTGCGGAATCTGGGAGTGGAACAGATCGACGTGCAGCAGTTGCATGTCTGGAATCCTGAGTGGCTGGCATCCGATGAATGGCGACGTGCGCTGGAAGATCTTAAGACTTCGGGCAAGGTGAAGGCGGTGGGAATTTCGATCAATGATCACCAGCCGGATTCGGCGCTGGGAATTATCGAAACCGGGTTGATTGATACGGTCCAGGTGATCTACAACATCTTCGATCAGACTCCCGCTTCCAGCCTGTTTCCTGCGTGCGTCAAGCACGGAGTCGGCGTGATTGTGCGTGTGCCTTTTGACGAAGGCGCGTTGACCGGGCGCATTACGGAAGCAACGGTCTTCCCGGAAGGCGATTTCCGTAATCACTATTTCCGTGATGACCGGAAGAAGCAGGTTGAGGAACGCGTTAAAGCGATTGCAGCGGATACAGGCCTCGCGAGCGTTACTGACGTGGCCAATCTCGCAATGCGCTATTGCCTGTCTGAAGCGGCGGTCTCAACGGTGATTCCGGGGATGCGGTCAATGAGCAGCGTCGATGGCAATGTCCGGGCTTCAGATAACGGGCCGCTTGATGCCGCTCAGCTGGAGACGTTGCGCAAACATGCGTGGGATCGCAATTTCTACGGTTAGACAACTTTGGCTCGCAGCACTGCTGGTGCCGCTCACGGCTCTGGCGGCAGACCCGTTCCGGTTCGTGGTGACAGGGGACCGGACGGGGTTTGCGCAGCCCGGTGTTTACGAACGCGTTTTGCAGGAAGTTGCTGCAGAGAAGCCGGCGTTTGTACTGAGCGCGGGCGACACGATTGAAGGCTTGCGTGACGGCACCGCAGCCAAAGAGTGGGCAGAATGGCAGGCGCTGGTCAGCCCTTACAAGCAAATTCCGGTCTATCTGGCGGCGGGAAACCATGACATCTGGTCACCGTTTTCAGAGTCGCTGTTCCGCCGGTTCGCGGGGCATCCGCTCCATTACAGCTTCGACTTCGGCCCGGCACATTTCACGATTCTCGACAACAGCCGGGGAGATACACTTTCGGCTGGTGAGCTTGCGTTTCTCGAGGATGATCTGAAGGCCCACGCCGCACAGCCGCTTAAGTTCGTGATGGCGCACCGGCCGTCATGGGCGCTGGACGTAATGATGGGCAGCACGCAGTTCGCCGGGCATGTGCTGGCGAAGAAATATGGCGTTCGCTACGTGATGGCGGGGCATATTCACGAGTTGCTTCACGCTTCGCTTGATGGAGTCGAATACATTTCACTGCCGAGCGCAGGCGGAGATCTGCGGGCAACCCGCAAGTATGAAGACGGGTGGTTCTTCGGGTACACGGTTGTTGATGTCACCGACAAGGGCGTCACATTCGGAATCCGCGAATTACATGCGCCGTACGGTCAGGGTCGGGCTACGAAACTTGACGCCTGGGGTAAGGCCGGACTATTGAGGTAGGTTGTTCCGTTCTTCATGACGAACTCAACCTTCTTCAACACAGTGATGCCTTTCAGCGGATCGCCGGGGACTGCGATGATATCGGCGTAGTAACCAGCCTTGAGTTTGCCGATCTGGTCTGACCAGCCGAGGAGTTTGGCTCCGTTGATCAGTCCCGCTTGAAGCGCCGCGAGCGGTGACATGCCGTACTTGACCAGCGATTCGTACTCACGGACCTGCGTGCCATGCGGAAACGGCCCGACGTCGGACCCTGCCGCCATGGGAACTCCCGCGGCGAGCTGGCGGCGGAATTCTCTGATATGAAATTCGAGCATCTCACGCCTGGCCGGTGAGTTTGATTCATCGGCGAAGTATTCCGAGATGGCAAAAGCAGGGACTGCCGGGATGCCTTTTTCACTCATCGTTTTCATGGTGGCGTCGTTGAGAAAGTCCGCATGATCAACGGATGAAACTCCGGCCTTCACGGCGAAGCCTGTGCCCGGTTCCCCGCCTGCATGAACGGCGACCAGCTTGCCCATACGCGCCGCTTCCTGCACGGCTGCGCTCAAGTCCGCTTCGGAATACTGCCAGATGCTGGTGAATTTGCCGTCCCGCAGCGCGTCCCTGCCGGTCTCGTAGATCTTGATGAAATCGGCACCGTCGCGGAACTGCTGGCGCATCGCCGCGATTAACTCCGCAGTGCTGTTGGCGAGGGTAGCATTCGGGAGAACATGCTGTTCGGGGTTGTAGTTGATTGCGTCTTCATGGCCGCCGGTAACACTGATGGCATTACCGCTGATGCGCAGACGCGGGCCTGGTATTTGGCCTTTGTTGATGGCGTTGCGAACGGCCGTATCGGCTGCGCCTGCACCTTCTGTTCCCATATCGCGCTCTGCTGTAAAGCCTGCCATCAGGTCTTCTTTGGCGGCCAGCACCGCGTTGATGGTGCGCTGCGGAACGGACTCCTGAACGGTCTGTAAATCTTCCGCGCCGGGATGAAGAAAAAGGTGGACGTGGACGTCGATCAGACCGGGCATCAGGGTGCGGTTGCCGAGGTCAATTACCTGAACACCGGCGGGATGGTTGACTGAACGGCCCGCCGCGATGATGCGTTCACCCTGAACCAGAACTTCGCCCGGTTCGATGATTTGCCCGGCTTCCATGTCGAGTAAACGCGCGGCATGCAGAACGATTGGCTGCGAGGAAGTTTGTGCGGTCAGGCAACCACAGAACATTAACGCTAACGTTGTAAATTTCATGACCGATTTCCTGCCGCCTTCGCGATCCGCATGGCGTTGCGGATGAGCTTGAGGCCCGTGGCTCCGGCTGCGGTGAGGATGGATTCCGGATGGAACTGTACGGCTTCAATGGGTAGTGTGCGGTGGCGGACACCCATGATAGTGCCGTCGTCCGATTCCGCTGTTACTTCCAGCACATCGGGAAGGTGCCCAGGAATCGCGTAAAGCGAATGGTAGCGGCCGACTTCAATTTCCTCCGGCAGACCTTCGAAAACACCAATGCCGCGCGTCCGCACTTTCGAGGGCTTGCCATGCATCGGATAAGGCAGAATGCCGAGTTCACCACCAAACGCTTCCACAATTCCCTGAAGCCCGAGGCAGACACCGAACACGGGAATGCCGGCTTCAGCCGCATGAAGAACAAGTTGGGGTACGCCAAAATCACCCGGCCGTCCCGGCCCCGGGGAAATCAGGATCATGTCGGGCTTAACGGCATCGAGCACTTCAAACGGCACGCCGGCGCGGTAGGTGACCACTTCAGCGCCAGCCTGGCGCGCGTAGTTGGCCAGGGTTTGAATGAAGCAGTCGTCGTTATCGACGAGCAGCAGTTTCATCCGAATGGGTTCCTCGGCCTGGGAGGCTTCAGCAGCAGCTTCGGGGGGACCCAGCAATCTGAAAAATCCAGTGGCTTTGAGGCGCGTTTCCTCTTCTTCCGCAGCCGGGTCTGAATCGAATAGCAGCGTGGCACCCGCCGGATAGGTTGCGTAACCATCGCGCAGGTAGGTAGTGCGGATGAGGATGCCGGTATTAATATCGCCACTCAGCGACAGCATCCCAACAGCTCCACCGTACCAGCCGCGCGCGGTCTTTTCCAGCGCCTCAATGGCGAGGGACGCGGCTTTCTTTGGTGCACCGATCAGCGTCACGGCCCACATATGACTGAGGAACGCATCGAGCGAATCGAAACCTTTTTCGAGGTACCCTTCCACGTGATCGACCGTGTGAAACAGCCCGGCGTATTTTTCGATGAGACGCCGGCCAATCACTTTGACGGAGCCTGGCTGGCAGACGCGACTTTTATCGTTGCGGTCCACGTCCGTACACATGGTGAGTTCGGACTCTTCCTTGGCTGAGGCAAGGAGTTCGCGGATGTTCTTTTCATCCTGCAAAGGGTCGCCCGTGCGGCGGGCCGTACCCGCGATGGGGCAGGTCTCCACACGATTGCCTTCCACGCGTACGAACATTTCGGGAGAGGCGCCCACCAACTGCTCACCGGCGAACTGGAGCAGAAATTCGTAGGGGCTGGGGTTGGCCTTCTGCATCCGCTGGAACAAGTCGGAGGCCTTGCCTGAGTAGGGCGTCTGGAAGGTCTGGGCGAGGACAACCTCGTAATAATCCCCCCGGCGCATGCCTTCGCGCACGGTTTCCACGTTCGCCATGTATTCGGGTTTGGTGTGGTTGCTGGTAATAGGACCGGGTTCGCGGTGTGGCGGCGGAGCGATTCGTTCGCCCGTCCGTTCCAAGCCGCGCGTTGTCAGGGAATCGAGATCAAAGTCATAGCTGAAGCGTTCGATCTGTTCGCGCTTGCGATCCATGTAAATAATGTCGTCGCAGAGGAACAGCTGGAGGTCTTTCCGGCCGTCGCGAGGGAGCCTCAGCGGGATGGGTTCGAACTGAAAGAGCAGGTCATAACCAAACGCTCCGGTGAAGGCGAGTTTGTCATCCAGTTCGGTGCGAAATTCCTGCGTAAGAGCGCGGAGCACGGAGAACACTGACGGCTGTTTGCTGCGCTGCTCCTCAGGAAACAGGGCGGGCATCGGTTTGAGCCTGCCATGGAGGAAACCGTTCTCTTCGCGGAAATCGTCCCAGTGGGGATGGTGTTTCAGAACGGTGGCGAGCATGCGATTGATGGCCACGCCGCGTTCGTTGAGCGGGCGAAACGTAACGTCGCGCTGGAAGCTGACCAGTTCCAAAGGGGGGCGAACCGAGACGATATCCCAGCGGGAGTACCGGCCGGGATATTCGTATCCGGACGACAAGTAGATGCCCCGGTACTGGTCGAGTTCGCTCAGAAAATGGCCGAAGCCTTCCTCATACGGAAGGGTGGAGGAAGAGCGGGAGACACGGATGCCGTGCGGTGTTTTGTAACTGACTTCCTTCATGGTAATGGGCTGAAGAACCAGTATCGCCGATCCTTTATGTTTTCCTGGTACGTGATACGCTTGGACTGGCGCAATGTATAAGGCATTTTTCGGCCTGAACAGCAGTCCGTTCAACCTCAGTCCTGATCCTTCATTTTTTTACCGCAGCGAGCAGCATGGGGAAGCTCTGTCGAGCCTGATCTATGGCGTGCAGAGTCGCAAGGGCTTTATCGTGCTCACCGGTGAAGTGGGCACAGGTAAAACGACGATGCTGGAATGCCTGCGGGACCATCTGACGGCGCATAAGACCCCCTTCGCTTTTCTGTTCAATTCGCGGCTGACGCCCGATCAGTTTTTCGAGATGCTGGCCTATGACTTTGATCTGCAGTGCGATCGCAGGTCAAAGACGGAAGTGCTGCAAACCCTCAACGCCCTGTTAATTGAACGGGCGAACAACAACCAGACGACGGTACTGATTGTGGATGAGGCGCAGAATCTGGACTGGGCGGTACTTGAAGAAATCCGGCTGCTGGGCAACCTTGAAAACCGGCGTGGCAAGATGCTGCAGATTATTCTTTCGGGCCAGCCTGAGCTGGGCAAAAGACTTGAAGAGCCGGAGTACCGGCAGTTGAAACAACGCATTGCATTGCGATGTAAGCTAAAGCCGTTTGATCCGCTGGAAGCGGCGAATTACGTTGGCTCGCGGCTGACGCGGGCCGGGATGATGAACCAGACCGTTTTCTCGCTGGAACTACTGACCGAAATTCACCGGCGGACGCTGGGTATTCCGCGGCTGATCAATTCCGTTTGCGACAACCTGATGCTGACCGCCTTCGCTATGGAAAGCCATGTGGCGACGATGGAGATGCTGGAAGAAGTTTCACGGGATCTGCATTTGGAATGGCCTGGCGGGCATCGTCACTGGCTGGAAGAACACGGAGCTGCCAATTAAACGCGGCTGTTTTTCTCTGAACTCATGACATTAAACAAAGCCGGTCAGCGTGCGGTTGCCGGGGCTTTTTTCGCCGTACTGGCAGTCTTGTACACAATTGCCTGGATGTCACCGGCGATGGGCCTGTTTCACGACGATGCTGTCTATCTGGTCACTGCCAAAGCCATCGCCGCGGGCCATGGCTATATGATTGACAGTCTGCCAGAGCCGATTCGGCAGACCAAATACCCGCCTCTGTTTCCGGCCCTTCTCGCCCTGTTTACGCTGGTTTCGAGCCAGCCCTGGTGGCTGAAACTACTGCCGCTTGCCTGCACGGGGGCATGGCTTGCGGTGACTTACCGGCTGCTGCTGCGGATGGGAGCTTCGCGCGCCGGGGGCTTGTTGCTGGTGGGGCTGACGGCCGCTTCGCCGATGGTCTTGTTTCTGAGCACCAATCTGCTTTCAGAAACTCTGTTCGCGCTGCTCATTACGGCCACGCTGCTGATGTTGATTGAGGACCATGCGCTGGCGGCGGGAATCCTCGCGGGGCTTGCAGTGCTGACCCGGACGGCGGGCGGGCCTTTGATTGCTGCCTGCATTATCACGCTGGTGGCACGGCGGCGCTTCCGCAGTGCGGTTATCTTTTCCGCTGTTTCGATGCTTCTTGTCGCGCCCTGGCTGGGCTGGTCACTGGCCCATGTGCCGCATGACCCTTACTACGGGACGAACAATTACATTGCTTCGAATATTGTGACCGGCCTGGCGGCGAATGAAAAGGCGATTGTGGTGGTGCGGAATGCTCTGCTGCTGCTGGCAAGCCCGCTTTCGCTGCTCTTTGGTTTAAATAACCTCTACGCGGTGGGCAGTACGCTGGCGGTGGGGTTATGGTGCATCATCATGCGGCGGCAACTGGTGCCGGATCTGTTTCTGGCTCTCTACTGTCTAATGCTGCTGGGTTGGGCCTGGCCGCCGGAACGTTTTGTGGCACCGATTTTGCCGCTGGTGCTGTGGCTGCTGTGGCGGGTGGTTAGCCGTACCAGATACCGCGAGGCGCTTGCCGCAACGGTAATCATCGTGGTTTCGCTGGCGCTGTGGGCGGATATCCGCCAGATTCCGGCGGCAGGTGGCCAGACCGGCAACAGCTGGGCGGAGATGCAGAAGATGTTCGGCTTCATCAAGGCGAACACTCCGCAGGACAGCATATTGCTCGCCAATCTGGACCCGCTTTTGTACTTGAATACGGGCCGGAAGACGGTGCGGGGATTTGCTCCGAACGGGTTTGGTCTGTTCTATGCCGCGACCCTGGCGGGCGTCACTCCGGATCAGCTTTCCAATTCCATTCGCCGCTCGCAGGTCAATTACGTAGTACTGACACCGGATCGTGATTTTGCTGAGTCTCCTTCGTTCCACAGTTCAGTGGAGGCGCTGGAGCGCGGCGGCGTATTGCAGCCTGTGGCCATCGCTGGTATATCGCCCGAATACAGGTTGCTGCAAGTTTCCCGGTAGTCCTCTCGTTAACCTCGTTAACCATAGATAACAGCTGGTGTTCAACCATTGGGAGCTACCCGAATGCGCGGCGGGAGGTCTATTCTGACGGGCAGCTATGGGCTTAAGGACCGCCGCGCTATTGTTTGCGCTGGGCCAGATATGGACCTCGCGCTACGCGGTAAACCCGGACGGCATCGCATACCTCGACATCGCACGGGCTCTGTTGCGTGGCGACTGGAATGAGGGCCTGAGCAGCTACTGGAGTCCACTGTATTCGTGGCTGGTGGCGGTGGTGTTTGCGATCTTCAGACCGGGCCTTCGCTGGCAGTATTTATCGATGCACGCGATTAACTTCGCGGGGTTTGCCTTCACGTTGTGGGCGTGGGAGCAACTGGTCAAAGAGTGGGAGGAATGGCAGGGCCCGCCGGCTCACCGGGGGCTGGTCAATTTCGCGGGCTATGCCACCGTCTGCTGGGCGGGGCTGCATCTGGTGGACCTGGCCTTTGATTCGGCCGATATTTTTGTGCTGGCGCTGACGCTGTTGCTGGCGGCGCGGCTGGTGCGTGTGCGTCGCGGGTCGGCGGTTACGGCGGACTTCGTTGTAATCGGGCTGGTTTTGGGAACGGCGTTTCTGGCCAAGGCGGCGACGATGGTGATGGTGCCGGTGAGTTTCGTGTTGCTGGCGATCATGCTCCGTTCGGTGATGGATAAGCGTTTGGGTATTACAGCGCTTGCCACGCTGATCGTTATCGGGCCTTTCGTGATTGTGCTGTCCGTTGCCAAACATCGGTTCACCATTGGCGACACGGGACCCATCAACTATTCGCTGGTCGTGAGCGGCCTGAGCGCGGAGGGTTACAAGGACAGTGTGCTGCCTCCGCCCGCCGGGTTGCCGCACGCGCCGCGGGTGTTGCTGAATGACCCGCGAGTTTTGGGATTTGCGGAACATACGACGGGAACGCTGCCGCTTCACAATGACCCCGCCTGGTGGTATCGCGGGTATCCGGTGTTGCTCAATCTGACACGCCAGGTGGCGGCGATTCGTGGCGGAATTGCGTTTACGGGGGTACTGATTCTGTCGATCCCGTCTGTTGGTTTGTTTCTGTTCTCAAGGAGGTTGTGGCCTGCGGTGGGGCAGCTCTGGTTTTTGGGTCTGCTCGCTTTCGGTGCGCTGGCGACGTATTGGCTGGTGGTGGTTCATGCGCGCTATGTGGCCGGACCCCTGGCTTTGATCGGATTCATTCTGCTGGCGGGTGCCTGGCATACAACGCTGAGTCTGCGGGTTCAGCGGGCGGCGGTTCTGAGTGTGGCGCTGCTGTTTGGAATCGGCATGTGGAGGGCCATGATCACGGTGCCGTTTTATCTTGCCGGCGAAGTGATGTCACTGGGCGGTTCGCCGTTCCGCGTAAATGTTGAACTGGCTGAGGCGATGAAACGGAAAGGTCTGAAGCCAGGGGACCGGGTGGGGTTTATCGGGGATACTTTAGACGCGACGTGGCTGGCGCTGAATGAAGCGCAGATTGTGGCCATGGTTCCGGCACGCATTTATCACAGTGATACGGAATTGGGGCGACCGATTGGAGAGTCGTTTGTAAAGACGGACCGGTTCTGGCAGAGCGGCGTGAAAAAGCAGGAGGCAGTGTTGACCGCTTTTCGGGAGGCGGGGGCACAATGGGCACTGGCGGATGAGGTGCCTCCGGGGGCGGATGTGAGCCAGTGGATGGTTGGCGGTGAGGCGTTGAAGTTGCGGGCGGCGGATTCCGGTTATCTGTACTACAGGAAACTGAGGTAACTCTGGTAATCTGGAGGTTGAGGGGCGCTTAGCTCAGCCGGTTAGAGCGCCTGCTTTACAAGCAGGAGGTCCACGGTTCGATCCCGTGAGCGCCCACCAAACCCCATCTGGAGTGTCCCTTTTTTAGGATCCAAGCAGGATATTTTAGGATCGTTTTAGGATCAAATTAGGATAAAGTAGGATCGTTTCTGGCGATCCTACTTTGCTGTTTACGGACGATAACTGGTTTTAAATCATAGTGGTAGAGGGTTTTCCGGCCTGTGGAAATTAGGATCAAATGGTGAATTTAGTGTTTTTTGTTTCCTCTGACCCTGTTTTGCCAGGGTTGTCCAGCGTTGAATATTCAATTTTCAAAGATCACGCTGCCGGAGCGCCTTTTCAGGGACGGCTGCAAACCACCGGTGGAGCTGGCGAGTTCTGGCTGGACGATACCATGACTCGCCAAACAAAATGGGCGGAGTGGGCTTGGATGCGGGGCCTTCAGCGTTGCTTTGCAACAGTATAGAAATTTTTGGCGATTTGTGACCGGGACCAGGCAAGAGAGTTGTATCTGTGGTCCTCACTCCCAGGCGCAGTTCTTGAATCCAAGGCTCTTGGCGTTCTCTGACACCGCGCGTCTGATCTGATCGGAGGCACCCGACGGAAAGTCCGCGCTGATCTCAACCGTTATCCGAAGTTCTCCGGCTGTGGTTCATTATGGTCTGGCTCCGGAAACGATTGAACGGCGTCGCGCTGTTCTCAACGCCGCCTACAGCGCTCATCCCGAGCGCTTCGTCCGCAAGCCGCCCCAACCATTGCCCGCGCCGAAGGAGGTCTGGATCAACAAACCACAACCAACTCCAGAAAATAAAACTCAGTAAATTATGCTTCGAGGTGTCTCAAACACGTTGACACGCGCCGGAAGATCCAAGTGAAAGCTCCTCCTATACTTCGTCAGCCGTTACGACAACGGCAAACGAGACTCCAAGTGCCTCGAAGTGCTTCTGTCCGCACCTTACTTTGTCGGCCTCGCTGTTTCGGAGTTTCAAGAAGTCTTTAGTCCCCTTCGTCTCCCGAACCAAGTAAAGTGTCTCGTCGTTGTGTTTCACAATCGCCCAATCTGGATTGTATGTCCCGATGGGCGTATCCACCTTGAACCAATTAGTTAGGAAGCTTCACAAAGAGTTTGATGTCGATGCGTTCGTTGAGCCGTCGTGCGAATTCGCGCTCAATCTCGGAATCGTAAACGATGTACTCGTAGACGGACTTGTCCACCTGCAAGGCGGTGAGATAGTTGATGAGTTCCTTCTCTTCAAACTTCATCATCTTCCACTCGGCTTCGGACCCGGAGCCTGGGATGCGCTCGTATTTGATGCCGTCGATAAGCAGCCGATGAAGTTCATGCTTCAGGATCGCGGCAATGGCGTCCATGAATCGCTGCGGGTTGACGAAGAACTCTCCGAGCCTATCGGAGATGATCACGTCCAGGTTGAAGTGATCTACGTCTCGCGAAACCTCGCGGCCCCCCTCAGTTTGAACTGTTGCAAAATTTGCAACAGTTCGTTCAGGAGAAAGCTCCCCTTCGTCAAAGATGTTCTGTATATGCTTGAAAACACTTGTTCTGTCGCGCTGAAACAGCTCGGCCATCTGCGCGACGGTCAACCAGACGGTCTCGTCCTGGAGCCGAACTTCCACTCGCGTTACTCCGTCCTCGGTCTGGTAGAGGATGATCTCCGATTTGGGCTGGTTCTCGTTCATAGCCCCGGCCCAGGTCCCCTGCAGGTCGGGATGCCCGTCAGGTGTGCGCGTCACCGCTGGCCGGGTTGGCTTCGACAGCGATTGCGACAGGGCGTCGGGGGATGAAGCGGCAAGCAGCAAAGCCAACGCCGCGATGGTGAGGTAAAAACGGGAAATCGCAGCAGGCGGCGGGTCTTACATGGCGACGTGAACGTAGCCAGCCATTTGCAGATCGACAAGGCTGGTCAAGGCCCACAGATCCGTCTGGAATCCGGGCAGAATGTCCTCCGGGTTGATTTTGCGACCGACTACCAGCTGGCCGCAGACGCGGAACTCGACGCCTGCCTTCTGCAGCTTCTGGATCATTTCGAGGCTGGGGTTGTCGAGGCCTTCAGTGGCGCGGTGGTAAGCATCGTTCTTCAGCATCATCTGCCAGCCATCGCCACGATGGTGGATCATGACAACGATCTTGCGATGCTCGGGTGGCACGCCGTACTTCGCCAGAGTGTTCACGTAGTTGGCAATGGAGGCGAGGGCAGGATTGGCCTTGCCTGGCTCCGGAGCCGGCTTGCCGATGGAAAACACGACCTTATAAGTTGTGTTGGGGTCCGGCAATTCCTTCGCGCCGGGAACGTCGCGCGCGACGGGTCCGCCTGGCACGGCAAGGGGTGCCTGTGCATACAGATGAGCCGCACTGGCCAGCAGAGTCAGCATGGCGATACGTGCGAATGAGATGGTTTTCATACGATGATCTCCTTCACGGGACACACGGCGTGGGAGCTCGTGTTCACCATAAGCATATCTGAACCGGCAGTTCGTCGCGCTATCATGCCAGTACACAGGTCAAGGAACCGAAAAAAACATGAAAAAAATGACTCAACGCGCGGCGGGTTTACTGATATTGGTAGTCGGTTTGATTGCTCCGGGCTTGTATGCCCAGCAGCCGACGGGCCTGCAAGCATCATTCGGGAGCGATGTGGGGACGCTTTCCGACAAGTTCACCGGGCTGGCCAGGGTGCTGGACGGGAAGTATGACTACAAACCGGGTCCCAGCGTGCGCGCGACCGGGGAAGTACTGAACATGATCGTGATGGAGAACGGTATGCTCGCGGCTGTGGTGGCTGGCGCAGCACCAGGCGCTCGTCCGGCCCCGGTGACAGAGGCGGCGAAGATGCAGGATGCTCTCAAGAGTTCCTACGCCAATCTGAAGAAGGTGATTGAGGGGCTTTCTGAAAGCGACCTGAACGCCAGTGTAAAGATGTTCGGCAGAGATACGACGAAACGTGGCGCGATCCTGATGCTGCTCAATGATCAGCATGAGCACCTGGGCCAGTTGATCGCGTATGCGCGGGTCAACGGCGTGGTTCCGCCGTGGTCGAAGTAGGACGATGCGCTACATCGCCTGTCTGTTTTTGTGTTTCTATCTGGCCGTAACGCTCTCGGCCGATGATCTTGTGATCACGGAGAAAAGCTTCAGCTGTCTGCTCGACCTGCCGAAGGTCAGAAACACGCGGATCCAGAACCCCGACCCGGAAAAGCTGAAGGAAGCCATCCGGATCTTCACGGACAGTTTGCCCGATAAGGAATATCCCAAAGGCACCGTGCTGCAGCTGGTCCCGACGGAAGCAATGGTTAAGCATGACCGCGCGGCTTTTCCCAACACGAACGGCTGGGAATTATTTGCCTTGAAGGTCACGCCGGTCGGCACAACGATTATGGACCGGGGAGATAAAGTTCTCAATACGTCTTTGAAGAAGCCCTGTCTCGATTGCCACTCGCCCGCCGTGAAATTCGATTACGTCTGCGAAAAGGGGCATGGCTGTGCGCCCATTCCTGTTACCGATGAGCAGATAGCCGCGATCCAGGCTGCCGACCCGCGCTGTAAAAAATAGTTCTGACCTGAACCTGGAATATACTCTCTACTCAGGAGAGTCGCCTGCTATGCAAAGTGGTGTCCGCAAGGTCTTGAGAACTGTAGCGCTTGTCAGCGTGCTGCTGAGTGCAGGCACGGCGTTTGCCCAGTACAACATGACGGTCAATAAAGACCGTCTGATCAACGCCACCAACGAGCCGCAGAACTGGCTCATGATGAACGGCGATTTCGGCGCCACGCGTTACTCCAAGCTGTCGCAAATCAACCGCGACACTGTGAAAAATATGCGTATGGTCTGGGCGATGGCGCTCGGCGGCATGCAGGATGTGGGGCAGAACGGACCTGAAAATGAGGTCAATCCGCTCATCGACAACGGCTTCATGTACACGACGGACGGCTGGGGGACGGTCTATAAAATTGACGTCCGCGACCCCGGCCGCGGCCAGTTCGTCTGGGTGACTGACCCCGGCGTGAAGCACCAGGGCAACGTACCCAGAACGCGCGGCATAGCCCTCTGGGAAGACCTGGTCTTCGCCAATCTCCCCGATGGCCGCGTGATCGCCATCAAGCGCGACAACGGCGAAATTATCTGGGACAAGATGGTGGCCGCGACCAACGAATTCGGTACACGCGAAAGATTTTTCACGGCACCCATCACCATCGAAGATAAAGTTCTGGTGGCGAACGGAAACGGGGATGCCGGCACACGCGGCTGGATCGCGGCGCTGGATGCCCGCACCGGCAAGGAGGTTTGGCGCTGGTACGTTGTACCCAAGCCGGGCGATCCCGGCAGTGAAACCTGGAAGGACAAGAACAACGCCTGGAAAACAGGTGGTGGCGGCATCTGGCAGACCGGTTCTTATGACCCGGTCACCAGGCTCACCTACTGGGGCACGGGCAATCCCGTTCCGTCGTACGACCCGCAGTCCCGCCCCGGCGACAATCTCTATACCGACAGTGTGGTGGCGCTGAATATCGATACCGGCAAACTGGCCTGGTATTACCAGTACACGCCTAATGATTCCTGGGATTACGACGAGGTGGGCGTGCACATGTTGTACGACGAGACGATCAACGGCAGGCCGCGCAAAGTGGTCAGCCATTTCGGACGCAACGGCTTTTTCTATTCACTCGACCGGGTTAACGGCGGTTTCATCAAGGCCGAGAAATATGTAAACGATCTCAACTGGACGAAGGGTTTGAATCCTGAGACCGGCAAGCCGGTGGAATATAGTCCGAAGCTGGATGTGCAGATTTACAATCCGTTAGCCCGGTCGCTGCGCGGCGATCCGCAGAAGCGAACTTGTCCGACCTGGCACGGCGGGATCGCGCACCAGCCCACGGCCTATAACCCCGTGAAACACATTGCCTATGGGGTGGGAATTGAAGGGTGTTTCTCGCAGAATGGAGCCGAGTCCAAGTTCCTTTCGCCCGACGGCGGCCTCGACCTCAAGGGCAGCCAGAAGCGCACTTACAACAGCGACCTTTACTACGGTTCCATCACCGCGTTCGACACGATCACCCACAAGGTGAAAGCGAAGGCAGTGACGGATATCGAGATTCGGTCAGGTGCGACGGCTACGGCGGGCGGACTGGTGTTCACTGCGCTCCAGGATGGCTGGCTGGTGGCATATAACGACGAGACGCTGGAAGAATTGTGGCGGTTCAATCTGGGTACACCGCTTAAGGGCGCGCCCGTGACGTATGCGGTGGGGACCAAACAATATGTGGCGGTGCAGACCAGCGGGCGGCACCTGCATCCGGTGAAGTTCGATAACCTGGAGAATTCCAGTTATCTGTTTGTCTTTGCGCTGAATTAGTCGAGAATCGGCCCGCTAGAAGGAGGCCCATGAGTCGCCAACGATTTCGTCTGCCGCTGTTCACGCTCACTCTGGCTGCGGTGGCGTTCGCGCAAACGCCCCGCCCCGGTGCCTGGACTCCACCGCGTGGGCCGGACGGCCACCCGCTTCTCGAAGGCATCTGGAATTCGGCCAGCCTGACACCGCTCGAACGTCCGGCGGCACTGGGTAGTAAAGAGTTCTATACCGAAGCCGAAGCAGCAGCCTACGAAAAAAAGCGCCTTGACGACGCCAACCGTGACCGCCGCGATGGTCCTGCTGAAGCCGACGTGGGCCGTTCGTATAACGAACTGTTTTATGACCGCGGCATTAAGCTGGCGCGCGGACGGCGCACGTCCCTGATCGTAGATCCAGCCAACGGAAGAATCCCGCCCATGACAGCCGAAGGCCAGGCCAGGTTGCACGCGAGGGATGCGTATTTCCGCGTGCATCCGGCCGATGGACCCGAGGACAGGCCACTGGCAGACCGTTGCCTGATGTTCTCCCAATCCGGCCCGCCGATGATTCCCGGCAATTACAACAACAACTATCAGATCGTGCAGGCGGGAAATGCCCTTGTGATTCTGGCCGAGATGGGCAACCAGGCACGCGTGATGTCGGTGGATGGCCGCGCGCCTCTGCCAGGGGCTGTCGCGCAATGGACCGGCGATTCGCATGGACACTGGGAAGGCGACACGCTTGTCGTGGAAACTACGAATTTCCGCTTCAATGAACGAAGCCGGTTTGGGGTTCAGTATGAGGGTGGGCTTACCGACGATAAGCTGCGCATTACTGAGCGATTCACGCGGGGCGGGGAGAATTTCATCATCTATCGGGCCATGATCAGCGATCCTGGTGTTTATACACGGGCCTGGACCTTCGAGGTTGCTCTGGAGCGGGCGGAGGGTCCTCTTTATGAATACGCTTGCCATGAGGGGAACTACGGTTTGGCTGGTGTACTCTCCGGTGCGCGCGCGCAGGAAAGGCTGGAGGCCCCTGGGGCGGTTGTGCCGGATTCGGGATTCCGTTTACCTTTGGCAAAGCGCGATGAACTGGATGCTCAAGGCAGGAAGTTTTACGACGAAGTGGCAAGTGAAGATCCGCGCAATATTGCAGGTCTCCGCGGTCCGAACGGAATCAGACTATACAGTCCGAAGCTCGGACAATTGCAACGCGACTTGAATCTCTTCCTCCGTTCTGAGAGCGGGCTGAGCGGGCGGGTCCGCGAACTCGCCATCCTGGCAGCCGCGCGGGCTGCGGACAACCAGTTTGAATGGGCCGCCCACGAGCCTTTGGCGCGAAGAGAAGGGCTGGGCAATGAGGTGATCGAGGCAGTAAGAGTCCACGGGAGTTTGGCGGGGCTTACGGAGGAGCAGCGAGCCGTGATTCAGCTAAGCCGCGAGATTTTTGAGGGACAACGGGTCACGCAGGAAACGTTTTCCCTGGCGCTGAACGCCTTTGGCAGGCAGGGTCTGGTGAACCTTGTATCCCTGATGGGCTCTTATGCGGCGACGGCTGCGCTGCTCAAGACGTTCGATATGCAGTTGCCACCGGGAGTAAAACCTCCTCTGCCATAGGGGTCTGCATCAGGGAGAGTTCCGATCTTCGTGCGGGTTCTGGACGTGCCACTTTCTATTGCGCTTCAGAAACTCGTTACTCACGTTGGGTTTCCGCGCGCTGCAAGGCCTCATGTACGAGCATATTCAACAGGGTCTGGTAGCCCGATGCCTTTCCGTTCTGCGATCATCCTTGCCCTGGCAAGATCCGGCGCGGGCAGCCTCAGCGCGATCAGTACGCTGCCGGCTCGGGCCAGTTTTGCCACCAGCTTCGAACCGTCCGGTACGACCGCAGTTCGCGCCGACGATTGCCGCTTCAGGAACGTGCGACCCTCGGTGCCGGACCACCATTTCGCTTCGTGCATCGCATATGCCGCTGATCTGTTTTTTACTCTGGGGCAAGCATATCGAACCTGGACAGGCGTGCTAACTGCCGTTCGAATACTCGGCCGGAAGGCGATGGTGCAATGGCTGAAATCGTGGGAAAATTACTCTGTGGGTTTAAATCCGAACAGCGACGAAGTCGATATTCTGGCCGAGGAAGCAGCAATGCAAACGCACGAAACCAAGACCGAGGCAGTACGTCGGTCTCTTGAGGAACGCCGCGAATGTCTGCTCACTGGTTCCCGCCGGTTGCCCATGATGCAGTTCCTTTAACAACAGGTCTGGCCACACATCCCTGCCGATGTCCCGGGAACGACAGTCACACGGGAAAAAGAAGATCTCCTCCTCGGCTACGGCCCCGACGGGTATTAGGGCTTGGTGCTCGATACCTCTTCAATCGTTACCGTCGTCTTGAATTGAAGGGGCCGGGACACAAGCGGCTCAAGCCGCGGATTGACCAGGCTGCGGAAGTGGTGGTTGACGCGCAGCCTTCTGTCCATCGTGTAGATGTAAACAATTGCGCGTTACGCGTCATCGCGCACGGCGATGTAATCATAGAGATCGATCAGGTCTCGGAGTGCCTCAGGGCTGAAGGCAATTTTGGCTCACGCCGCTTCTTCTTCAGTTGATCGGCATGCGGGGCGCGAAATGGTTGCAAATACCTGCCCTGCGGGAATCGCGCGGCCGGGGTCCGCTTGCGGTGATGGCACGGCTTCGCTTTCTCGCAGGATAATGATCAGACTCTACTTGGGGAACTCGTTACAGTCTCCGCCGCCGGGTCCCCAGAACTCGACACATTTGGCGTGATTCATGGGTCCCTGGCGTACTACCTTTGCCATCAGAAAGTCGGCCAGCAGTTCAATTTCGCGCGGCTGGAATGTCGCGGGCGCGTCCGGCATGCGGGTGGCGTAGGTCTTCAGATCGGCGGTCTTCTTGCCGTAGCAACGCCCGTCGCTGTAGGCGAACTTGTCGAAAGCGGGCATTTGCGAATTGAGGCGTCCGCACTTGATCGCCATGATCAGGCCAGCGCGGTTGAGTTTGGAGTCGCGCAGGTTCGGTCCATCAGGCATCTGATTGTCAGTCTTGCGACCGTCCCCGGACCAGCCATGACAAGCCTGGCAGTTGCCTTTCTGTTCAAAGAGCCGCATACCCTCGGCGATATCGGCCGGATCTGGCGGCTTTTCATCCTGAGCGGGCGCTGCCGATGCGAACGTCAGCGCGACCGCCAGAGCCGCCGAAAGAAAATAACGCAGGTGATTCATTTGCGCACTGTGTATATAGGGATGCGGACTACTTAGCGGCCAGTTTCCGCACGATTTCCAGAGCTTTCTGCACGTGCTGCGCGGGCGTAATTTTGTCGTCCACTGACGAAAGGGTGGCGACGACCTTGTGGTCCTTGCCGATGACAAAAGTCGTGCGCTCGACGAAATCGTGGTCGATCTCGACGCCGCGCACATCCTTCATGCCAGCTCTTGCAGCGGATGCGTTGAGACTGTAGGAGGTCGAAATTTTGTGTTCCGGGTCTGAGGCCACAGGGAATTTTCCCGCGCAATAATCCGGGTCGGCCGAGAACTGGTTCAGGCGTGCAATGCTGTCGGCCGAGACACCGATGATGGTGGCGCCGGCGGCGTCGAATTTCTCTTTATCCTGGGCGAAGGCATGGGCTTCAATATCGCAGCCCTGGGTGTAGGCGGACGGGTAGAAATAAACGACGACCGGACCTTTTTTCAACGCGTCCTGCAGGGTAAAACCGAATTCCTTGCCCGCAAGCGAAGCGCGGGCCGAAAAATCGGGGGCCTGATCGGCGGGTTTAAGCGCAGCCGTCGTCGTAAAGGCCAGCAGGCATGAAAGTGCGAGACCAAGAGCCAGTTTTTTCATCGTGTTATTTCCTTCAAGTTGAACTAGCGGCAAGGATATCATGTCCGCCGGCAGATGCTTACGCAGCGCAGCGCTGAAGTCCAGATTTCCTTCGCATGAGTTTCGGGATTCGTGATTCGAAATTGTCAGGTACCTGCACCTGTTGGCAATGCTGAAGCGGACTCAGCATAATTGCGTATTCAATTGCCCAGGCAGGATCAGCGGCTTCCCGGTGCGAATTGAAAGATCGTGTGGAGGCTGACATACGAGATGAAGATATTCATGGGCAAGGCTCTCGTGCTGCTGCTTCTAACCACGAGTTTCAGCATGGCGCAGACAGCTCCGACAAACTGGACGGGGCAGTACACGCCGTGTGAGGGGCATCCCGATTTATTGAACCGGGGTCACCTTGACTTGGGCGTGAGAATCGCTACAACCAACGCCGCACTTGCCCGCCAGTTCATTCGGGCCATGGAATTTTGGGCGGGGGTGGTGGATCTTGAATGGCACCCCGAGGACTCCCGTGCCTGCTCGATTCAACTGGTGGATGGAGCGCCCGAGCTGTTTGACCCCGCTACTACGGCGGCGCGGTCGCAGTTCCCGGACCGGTCTTATTTTGAGGGCTCAATCGCGTTCAATCCTGGATTGAACTTAACCGAGCACGAAATGTTTGTAATTTCTGTACATGAAATCGGGCACCTGCTGGGATTGGCGCATAATCCGAGCGGGGCTTCGGTCATGTTTTTTTCGATCTGGACCGGACGGTGTCGCTCGACCGTGCTGACCTCGATGCACTGGCCGACCGGCACAGACTGCGAGCGGGCTTGCCCACTGCGAGTGTCAGGGTGCCCGGACCGGGGAAGGGCGGCTGGTAAGCGTCAGGGTACCGCGGTCGCGGTCTTGGGCGAGGACTTAACGGCAGGCTTCTTCGACAGTTTCGCCATCTTCAGTTTCTTGTCAAACATCAGCTTGCCCGGCTTCACCTTTGCACCGGCTGCAATTCTGACGTTGATCTCCTCGGCGCCGGCGCCCGCCTGTGCCACGGCAATCAGACTACTGGTTATCGACCGGACGCTCTCCACGGGATAAGGCAGGCCATCGTATACCGTGACCCCGGTGCCCTGGGCGTTTGTAAGTCTCATCAGGCCGCCGGTGGCAGACAGATAATCTGTTCCTGAGTGGGGCGTACTGATGCCCACGAGCAGAGACTGATCCGCCAATATCTGCATCGAATACGGATAAGACAGGCCGGTTGCAACCATCGAAACAGTCAACGAATCCGGGTTCACGCCTGCGGGCAGATTCAGAATCAGGCCGCCGCTTGCGCCGAAGCAAAACAAGAGGCCGAAAAATGCGGCATGCAGAGGTGTAGCCGCAGTTCGAAACATGCCTCTCACATTACCACTCAAGGCACTCGGGAGTCGGGGTTTTTGGGCGGCTGTTCCATACATAGATCGAGCCCGCCACACTGAGCATCATCCCGCCGCGGAGTGTGGTGATGATGCTCAAGATTTTAGAACTGCAGCCGGGCCTGAAACGCGATCAGCCGGGGAGAGCTGTCGCCACCGAGGCCCACTCCCAACAACCCGGTGGGTGGAGCGGTGGTGTAGGTCAGGGCGCCGAAGCCGGTTTGTGTTGAGCGCACACCTGGAATGCCCGCGAGCCCCACAACGGGCAGACCGAAGTTCTGGTGATTGAAGACGTTGAAGAACTGACTATCCACCCGCAGCCGGAGGTGCTCTGTCAGGCGAAACCACTTTGTGAGGTAGAGATCACCCGACGTAAACAGAGGTCCGCGCAGGGTGTTGCGGCCAAGGGTTCCAAACTGGCAAGTTTTTGGATTGTCGCCGCCTGTGCAGGAGCCGGTTTCGGGATCGACAGCGGAAACGAACGCATCCGGGTTGAGCCATTGGAGCGTGCCTGGCTGGGTGGTGCCGGGGACGCTTTGCTTTTCATACAGAGACACACCGGGCACTACGCTGGCAAATTGGGGACCGCCGCCTTGTACGATGCCCTTGCCGTTCGCTGAATAGGACGTACCCATCACTGAAAAAGGGAGCCCGCCGCGGCGGAAAATTGAGCCGGAGACTTGCCAGCCATTCAGTACGAATCCGAGCCCGCGATTTCGAACTTTCAGCGGCAACTGATAAACATATTGCAGTGTAAAATTGTGGCGGACGTCGTAATCACAGGGGCCATTCTGCCGCTTCAACCGGCCCGGTAAGGGTTGCAGAATTCCACCTGCGGCAAAGGGCAGGAAACCTCCATTGGAAACGGAATCTGTGCATCGGCTCCATGCGTAGTTGGCAGTGAACTGCAAGCCGTGCGCGAGCCGCTTGTCGGCTGTCAGCTGCAAGGCGTTGTAACGGCTGTTGGCGCCCGTGTTGAGCTGGGTTACGGCCCCAAAGCGCGGGTCAGCGGGTTTGCCGTAAGGGTAGGGCGCGAAACATCCTTCGCAGACGGTTTGGTAGCCGTTTTCCTGGGTCTGCCAGGGCTGGTTAACCGCACGCGTGCCGACATACTGGGCGCGCAGGTTGAGGTCGCTTGCTAGCTGATGCTCAAGGGCGAGAACCCACTGCATATTGTAGGGAGCGCGCAGTGTGCCATCCGGCACTGCGGTGACTGCAACCGGTGGCAGACATGAGACGGGATTGGCGCGGGGCGACGCGCAGGATAGCTCACCCCGGGCAAATCCGGCCAAAAAGCTGCGATCGGCATTTATTGTGGCGTCGACGGCGCTGTCTGGTACTCCCGGCGCAATGGCGGAACCGCCGACGTTACCCAGCAGGCCTCCCTGAAAGCTTCGGTAGTAGGGAGGATTGACTCCGACCAGGTCGACAACACTAGCGGGAAGGATATCGCTAAACATGCCAAACCCCGCGCGCACCACCATTTTGGGAAAAGCCTGCCATGCGAGCGCCATGCGTGGCTGCCACTGCAAGGCGGGCGTGGATTCAAAGACGGTTGTGACCCCTGTTTGAAGCGCCTGATTCAAGGGCTGGTCTGCGTTGTGGACGATGGAAGCGAAGGAACCGGGCAAACGAGCGAGCGCTCCATGCGGGTTTGACGGATTCGAGTTGTGGGTGGCCCTGAGTCCCAGAGTCCACGTAAGCGTGCGGCTTATTTTCCAGGTATCCTGCGCGTAGAAATCCGCGTTGACAACATTGTACGGCTGATTGTCCGCGACCGGAAAAGTCCGGGAAACGGTCGACGCGACGCCATAGATAAACTGGGGCAGCGTGGTGTATTCAACGACGGGTACGATGGCCTGGCCAAAGTTATAGTCGTTCAGGCGCAGGAAGCGGGTATTAGTTCCGAAGCGGAATTCGTGGGAGCCTCTGCTCCAGGCCAGATTGTCGTTGATGAAGAGGCGGCCAGCGCGGCGACCCTGAATCCAGGTGTCATTGAGTCCGCCCAGAGTTGTGAACGGCGCGTTTGCACCGCTGCCCTGCAGGACGACGGGAAAGGCTGCGAGCGTTTTTGGAAAGTCGGGGGGACCGAACAGACTTTCGTACCAGGAGTATGCCGGATTGAAGTAGTTCACGAGCCGCGCCGAGATGATGTGCGTGTAGCCGGCGGCGAAGGAATAGAGGGGTTGGGGGGAAAGGGCGTTGAAGACAGGGTTTATTGGATCCGTGTAAGCCGCCTGAAGTCCGTCGTCACTCTGGAGGCGCACCCAGGTCACATTATTTTGATCCGCGTTGTAATCAATGCGCCCGGTATAGACGCGTTCTGTGCTGAGACTGGACAGTGCGATGGTCCTGCGATTGGCGCAGCCGTTGCCGTTCGGCGGTTTTCCATTGACGGGAATTCCGTTGCTGTTGAACGGGCAGCCCAGTACGGGCAGGGGCGCGCCCGAAGTTTCACCATAGAGCGCAAAAAGCTTGTTGTAAAACGGCAGCGATTGCGGTGAAGGCGGGTACACCGAGCCGGTGACTGAATCTGTGCCTCCGCGGGGGAGTTGCTGCAGGACATAGTTTCTGAGTGCAGATGTGGGCACTGTGATGGTGGAGATGACGGGCAGGGCTATGCGAACGAATTCGGCATCGATAAAGAAGAACAGCTTGTTCTTCCTGACTGGTCCGCCGAGGCTGCCTCCAAAGTGGTTTACCACGGAGCGCGGCTTCCGGTTGCCCGGGAGAGCGTTAGTAAAAAAGTTAGCTGCGTTGAACCTGGAGCCGTTCCAGATTTCATAAAGATTTCCGTGAAGCTGGTTGGTGCCGGACTTTGTAATGTAGTTGATTTGTGACGCGCCATAGCGTCCCTGATCGACTGCGAATGAAAGGGTGTTAACGGTCATTTCGGCAATCGAGTTGAGGCCTAAAACCAGGTTGGTGGACAAGCCGCTATTGAGATTAGTGAGCGGGTCGTTGGTCTCCAGGCCGTCAACAATATAGCCGTTGGAAAGTGATGACAGACCGTTGAACTGAACGTTGCCATAGCCGTTGGTTCCGCCGACGAAATCATTGCCGCTGCCCGCTGTATTCATCAGCGCTCCCGCCGCGAACTGAACCGGGTACGTCATATCATTGCCTGCGTTGGGCATGGTCGCGAGCGTCTGCTGGTTGATGGTTGTCGCGGTGTTTGGGTTGTCCAGATTAATGAGCGGTGAATCCCCGGTCACGGTGAGGTCCTGGCGGGCGGAGGCCAGTTTTAACGTAAAATCAGCGTCTTGTTTCTGGCCCAGACCGGCAGAAACAGCATTGTTCTCCTGAGGTTCAAATCCTCCGGCTTCGACTTTGACGGTGTAAGGGCCGGGCTTCAACTGGGGGAAGCTGAAGCGGCCTGCGGTGTCAGACGTCAGCGTACGCCGGGCACCGTCTTCGCGGTTGGTGACGGTTACCATCGCTCGTGCGACTGCTGCCCCGCTGGGATCTGTGATGGCCCCGACGATGGCACTGGTGGTTTCGCCCTGTGCTCGCAGTGAAACTGGAGACCAGAGAAAGAGGACAAGAACTACCGGCAGGATGAGGGACAGATTCATAATTAGTCAAGACTAAATTTTATAAAACGCAAGTATAGCAGTATTTTGGTGCACGCGATCCCGTTTCGCCAGGCCCTGATATATTGTGGGCAGGACCTTTAGTGACCACTAAACACGCGATGCCGGCAACCACCGAAGCGGTGGACGATTACCTGAAGGCCATTCTCGAACTGAGTGGCCCGGAGGACCAGCGTGTGACGAGTAACGCGCTGGCCGGACATCTGGAAATCCGCGCGGCCTCAGTTACGGGAATGCTGCAGAAGCTGGCCGGTCACACGCCCTCGTTCGTTAGATACGAGAAGCATCACGGAGTTCATCTAACGGCGCTGGGGAAGCGGCGGGCTGTCGAAATTCTTCGCCATCATCGTCTGCTTGAAAGATTTCTGCATGACGTGCTGGACTATTCGTGGGATGAAGTTCATGAAGAAGCAGAGCGGCTGGAGCACTACATTTCTGAGCGGCTGGAAGATCGCATCGCGGCCAAACTGGGCGACCCCGCGGTTGACCCTCACGGACATATCATTCCGGAAAAAGACGGGGCGATTCCGGCGCGCGATGAAGTGGCTCTTTCGAAATGGCCATGCGGCGTTACGGCGGTGATCAGCAGCGTATCGGACCGGGACCCGGCCGCGCTTCGCGAAATGAAACGTCTGGGACTGGTGCCCGGGACCATACTCACTGTGGAAACTGGAACACGAACGGCTTCGTTGCGGATTCGTATGGGCAGTGAGGCGTCGTTAAGGCTGAGTTGCGAACTGGCCGCTGAGATTTTAGTTGTTCCTGAATCGGCGGGTTAAGGCTCTCGCTATCCCCGTCAGTTATCCCTGTCACGATTGACACCCGCCGCGGCGGTCTGTAGCATCTTGTGGTGCGTCGAACCGGCTTCGTAATACTTTGGCTTGCGCTGCCGCTTTGCATACAGGCGCAGCATGCTGACCTGAATGGCATCTGGCAGTCGAACAATACTGCCAACTGGGATTTGGAAGAGCATTCCTCGGCTGCCGGGCTGCTGGCCGCGTTGGGGGCGGAGGGCGCTGTCCCGCCGGGGCTGAGCGTGGTTGAAGGCGGTGCCATTCCCTACCTTGCTGCCGCGACCGGGAAACGCAAACAGAATTTTGCGACCCGGCTGACCGGCGACCCCGAGATCAAATGCTATCTGCCCGGCATTCCGCGCGCTGCTTACATGCCGCAGCCGTTTCAGATTGTTCAATCCGAGAAAACCATCACGATGGTTTATCAATTTGCCGGGGCCGTGCGGACGATACCCATGATCGATGTGGTGCCCGATCCGGGACCCAGCCCGGTGCTCAGCTGGATGGGGTGGTCTAAAGGGAACTGGGATGGCAATACGCTGGTGGTTGACGTGACGGGGTTCAACGACAAGACGTGGTTTGACCGCTCCGGGAATTACCACAGCGACCAGTTGCACGTGGTGGAGCGCTACACGCCGCGCGGGGCGGATACTCTGCTGTACGAAGCAACCATAGACGACCCGAAGGTTTTCTCGCGCCCCTGGAAAATCAGCATGCCGCTCTATCGGCGCGTGGAGAAAAATGCCCAGTTGCTGGAGTTCCGCTGCGTGGAGTACGCCGAAGAAATGCTGTATGGGGATCTGCGCAAGACTGAAAAAAAGGTGACGAAATGAAGTGTCTGTTGTTCATCGCGGTAGCGGCCTCGGGCTGGGCTCAGGCGGATCTGACGGGCGTGTGGTCGAACGCGACGCCAACGCCGTTTGAAAGGCCGCGGGAACTGGGCGGCCGGGAATTTTATACTGCGGCGGAACTGGCGGAGAATGCGAAAAAAGCCCTGCAGCCTGGAGCGGCTGATGTACTGGCGGGTACGGGCGCACATTACAACTTTGAGCAGTTCGGGCTGGATCCGAACCAGTCGAAGCAGACGCTGACGCAGCGGACTTCCATTGTGGTGGAGCCGAAGGACGGACGTCTGCCTCCCGCCAACGCCGCAGGCAGACAACGGGCGGCTGCGCGGGCAGAATTGCGGAAGGGAAAAGGCTTGTATGACGGTCCGGAAACGCGCCCGCTGAGCGAACGCTGTATTATCTGGCCCTATGCCGGTCCGCCGATGCTGCCCGAGGCTTATAACAACAATATTCAGATCGAGCAGGGTCCTGGTTTCGTCGTGATCATCGAAGAAATGAACCATGACGCGCGGGTGATTCCGCTGGATGGCAGCGCTCATCCGAGTGGCCGGATTCGCGCTTATATGGGTGATTCGAGGGGTCACTGGGAAGGCAAGACGCTGGTTGTGGATACCACCAACTATTCGGAGAAGCTGAACTTCCGGGGCTCCAGCGAGAACCTGCATGTGGTGGAGCGGTTCACTCGCACCAGCAGTGATTCGATTCTTTATCAGTTCACCGTGGAAGACCTGCAGACGTGGGATTTGCCATGGAAAGGAGAGCTGACTTTGGCGAAGACCGAGGGTCCGGTTTTTGAGTTTGCCTGCCATGAAGGCAATTACGGGATGGCGAATACGTTGCGCGGGGCTCGTGCGGAGGAAGCGAAGTGAGGTTTTTTTTATTGCTGGCACTGGGAGCGGGCATTTTGTTACCGCTCTGGGCGCACCATTCCTTTGCGGCCGAGTTTGACGAGAAGAAGCCAGTTAAGATGCAGGGCACGGTGACGGAATGGGAGCTGATCAATCCTCATTCCTGGATCCATATGGATGTGAAAAACGCGGATGGCAAGGTAGTGCCGTGGATGGTGGAAGGTGGCAGTCCGAACGCGCTGCTGCGGCTGGGCTTTACGCGGAACTCTTTGCCTGCCGGCACCGAAATTGTGATTGAAGGCTTTCTGGCCAAGGACGGGGCGAACCGCGCGGTGGGTGTGAATTTGACGCTGCCAAATGGAAAGAAGCTATTTCTGGGCGGCTCGGCCCCTGGTGCGAATCCATGAGGCGGCTTACTTTCGCGTTGCTGGTTGCAGCGGCGGGTCTGCATGCGGCTGACAGCTGTGAAAATATAAGGTCTCTGCATTTGGATCATGCCCGGGTGACTGCGGCGAAGGCCACAGCAGCAGGTCCGTTTGAAGCGGGGCGCGTGCGAATTGATTTGCCGCCATTTTGCCGAGTGAGCCTGACGCTGGAACCTTCAGCCGATTCGGATATTCGCGTTGAAGTCTGGTTGCCGGAAACGGGCTGGAACGGGAAATATCAGGGCGTGGGCAACCCGGGCTGGGCCGGAGCGATTGTTTATGCGGATCTGGCGCAGGCACTGCGGCGCGGTTATGCGACGGCCTCCACGGATGGTGGCCACTCCAATGGCAGCACGGCGTTGTTCGCCCTGGGACATCCGGAAAAGCTGATTGATTTCGGCTATCGGTCAGTCCACGAAATGACTTTGCGGGCGAAGGAAGTGATTACTGCTTATTACGGCGATGCTCCGCGGCGGTCCTACTTTTCAGGGTGTTCGTCCGGCGGTCGCCAGGGGCTGATGGAAGCCCAGCGCTATCCGAATGACTACGACGGGATTGTTGCCGGTGCTCCCACGAATAACTGGACGAATATGATGTTCGGGCGCATCTGGATTGCCCAGGCCTCGCACCGGAATGAAGCGGGCTACATCCCTCCTGCGAAATATGCGGCATTGCATGCCGCGGTTTTGGAGGCGTGTGACCGGCTGGATGGCGTGAAGGATGGAGTGATTGAAGACCCGGGCCGATGTCATTTCGAGCCTGCGGTTATGTTGTGCAAAGCGGCTGATGATTCATCGTGTTTGACGGCACCGCAAGTGGAGGCTGCGCGGAAAATTTATTCGTCCGCGAAGAATTCACGTACCGGTGAAGTGATCTTCCCGGGCGTTGAACCGGGCAGCGAAATGGGATGGTCTACCCTGGCAGGGCCGAAGCCGTTTGGTCTGGCGGATGAACATTTCAAGTATGTGGTGTTTAAGAATCCGGAGTGGAATTTTCTTAGTCTGGATTTCGATGGCGATCTGGCTGCCGCGGTTAAGGTGGACGCAGGAATTCTGTCTGCCGTGAATACCGATATGCGGGCATTTTGGGAACGCGGCGGCAAGATGATTCAGTATCACGGCTGGGCGGATCAACAGGCGCAGCCGCGCAACAGTCCGAATTTTTATCAGCGTGTGCTGGACGCCGCGGGTAATCGGGCAAAGGTGATGGATTCTTACCGGTTATTTATGGTGCCGGGTATGGGGCATTGCGGCGGGGGCGACGGAACCAGCAGCTTCGATATGATGTCGGCGCTGGAACAGTGGGTGGAGAAGGGCGATGCTCCCGACAAGATTATGGCCGCGCATCGCGTAAATGGATTGGCGGACCGAACGCGGCCTCTGTGCGCTTACCCTGCGATTGCCCGATACAAGGGCGAGGGTTCAACGGATGAGGCCGCTAATTTCGGTTGCGTGTTGCGTTAATCAACTGCTGAGAAGGCCGGACGGGGGCGCGTCCGGCGCGGGTCTGGGGACCCACCCTCCTGTTACTTGCGGGCCGGGGCGGGCGGTAGTGTGCCACCTTCGGCGAGGATCTTCATGTTCTCAAGCGCCTGGTTGAACTGGGCGGTCTTTTGCACACGATCTTTTTCGCGCGCAGCGTCGTCGGCCAGCATTGAGTTATCGAAGACCAGATTGTAAACCAGCTTGGAGGTAGTTGCTGTCACGGGCCTGGCTTCCAGGGTGCCGTGATACAGGTTATACGGGCGGCCGGCGCGCACCGCCTGGGTATAGGTGTAAGACAGTTCCGTCTTTCCTACCAGAATCTCTCCCGCGACTGAACGAACGGAGCCAAACTCGCCGTCCTTGCCGGAAGTGATAGTGCAGGGGATGCGGAACCATTCGCCAATATCGCAAAACTTGCCTACGCGCTTCCAGACTTCAGCAGCGGGGCGGTTCACGCTGATTTCCATGGGAATGACAATATACGTGGGACTGGCGACCACGTTGCTCAGAGGGGCTGCCGCCGCAGCTGGTGCCGGCGTTTGCGCACTCGCGACATGCACCAGACTGATGATGGCGACCGCACAGCCCATGGCTGCCTGATTGAATTGATTTCGCATTTGATTCCTCCAAAAATGTTTGTACTGACGCCATATCTTGTCACAGCAGGCCGGGGAATTCAACCTGGATCAGTAGAATGTGTCCATGAGACTGGTTCGTGCGGGGCTGGCGTGCTTGATTGTGGTGGCGTTCAGTGGCATTGCCGCGGCGGGCTGGTCCGCAGCTGCGCTGGACGAACTGGCAACATATGTCCAGTCGCAGAAGACCACTGGCTTTTTGATTATTGAGAACCGCAAGGTGGTTTATGAGCACAACTGGCCGCTCCCTGCGGAAGCTGCGCGTTTTGCCGCGAACTTCACTCATGGGACTGATTCCCATGGTGCTCTGCAGGAGGATGTGGCGTCTGCACAGAAAAGTTTCATTGCGATCCTTGCCGGAGTTGCCAGCGATAAGAAGCTGCTGGATATTTCAAAGCCGGTGTCGGACTATATCGGACCGGGTTGGTCGAAAGCTGCGCCTGCGCAGGAGGAATTGATTACCGTCCGCAATCTGTTGGAGATGAGTTCCGGCCTGACTGAATCGCTGGCAAGTGAGGCTCCGGCCGGGACGAAGTTTTTCTACAATACACCCGCCTACGCGGTGATTAAACCAGTTCTTGAAAAGGCTTCGGGGAAGACGCTGGACGAAATCACCCGGCTGTGGCTTACTGAACCTGCGGGAATGGCAGATACGCTTTGGCGTCAGCGTTCGGGTGCTCTGCGCGATGTCGGCAACCCGACTGGCCTGTACACGACGCCGCGCGATATGGCGAAGCTGGGTCAACTGGTGATTGACAGGGGTAAAGGCGCGCGGGGGAAGCGGGTGATTTCGGAAACGCAACTGGCAGCGCTGTTCGTGCGCAGTCCGAACAACCCCGCTTATGGCCGGCTGTGGTGGCTCAACGGTTCCACTTACTCGTTGCGCCCCGCCGGGTTTCGTACGGAGACGGCGCTGATTCCGGCTGCGCCTGCGGAACTGGTGGCGGCACTGGGCGCACAGGACCGGAAGATTTATCTGGTTCGCAGCCGCAAGCTGATCGTGGTGCGGACGGGCCAGGCGGCCCCGGATCGCGGCTTCGACCAGCAGCTCTGGTTACGGTTGATGAAGGCTTGGCGGTGAATCTGATTGTTTGTGTGGCTACGGAGTTGGAAGGCTCTCTGCTGCGCGGTCACGTTCCGTTGCTGGTTACAGGAGTGGGAGCGGTGAATGCTGCGTACTCGCTGACGCGATTTCTGGACAAGGAAAGAGCAGAGGCAGTGGTGGTGTGCGGGATTGGTGGCGCTTATGCGGGTGCAGACTTGCCGGTGGGCAGCGTGGCTTGGGCAGAGAGTGAATGCTATGGGGATCTGGGCGCTAACTCAGCAGAGGGCTTCCTCGATATGCAGGCGCTGGGGTTTCCCTTGATTGCAGGAGATGAGATTGCGGGTGATGACCCGGTTTATAATTTGCTGCGGATGCAGATTTACGGCGCGGCGCGGCGGGTTCCTTTTGTGACGGTAAACACCTGTACAGGCGACAACGCCGCGGCGATAAAAATGGCGGCACGGACTGGTGGGGGCGTGGAGAGTATGGAGGGCGCGGCTATCGCCCATGTTGCCCGGCTGTTCGGCATTCCGGCGGGCGAAGTTCGGGGAATCAGCAACCCGGCGGGAAATCGTGATCGAAGCGCCTGGCGAGTGAAGGACGCGGCGGTTGCGGCACAGGAGGAACTGCTGAGGGCATTGTGGCGCGGTGACTTGGCGGATTCCCTGCGAGTTTGACCTCTGGCTTTCCCTTTTAAAGCGAGTGAATTGCCGAACAAGACGGAGGAAGCAAATTAAAATATTTGCTTTCGGTTGCGGTCGGGTGCATAACCAGGAAGGGAGCGGCCAGGAGGCCACCGGGGGGCCATATGGGACCCCATGGATGCAGAGTCGACAATTTTAGGTCCGGCATACCCGAGTCGTTCAAAAAAGGAAAGACACTACTTATGGCTGGAACGATTTCGAACACGTATATTCAGACGACTGTTGAACCGCGATGACGACACTCCAGATTGGCAAGATGACTCAGACTTCTGATATCAACATTCAGACCGCTGTTGAAACCGCACTCGCGTCAGCGTCGGCGCGCAAGAAAGAAGCCGAAAAACAGTCTGCGATTGCCGCTGCGCTCAAGGAAGCGGGTCTCGCTGAGTGGGCTGAACCTGAAACTGAAGTATGGAGCAAGCCCGTGACCCTGATAGCCATAGATACTTCAAATATCTGGCAGACGTCGAAAGGAGGTGAAAATTAACCCTTGGATGAACAGAGACCGCATGGTTGGGTGGTATCTCCGCCTGCGTTTCGTAGAGGAGGACAATCAACCCGAGTTGGTGTTTGTTCCATTCAGAAATCAGGGACCGGCTTTGTGCGGCATGCGGCCCGAGCGGTTGGCAAATTGGGACGTTCATCAGAACACTTGGAAATCCCTTGTCGCAGGGGTCAATGGGAACAGGCCAAAACGCTTTAAAGTGCAGTATCTGTACGAGCGAATTTCGGAGTAAAGATGCGTCTCAATTTTAGATCCAGCGTGAACTTCGTCGCAAGCGGTCATGGCTCTGTCGCTCTGTTTTCAGGAACGAATCACTAACTGCAAACCGCGATGTCACATTCCAATGCGAACGCCTATGGTCCCTTCGCTCATTTCCAAACTCGTGTTTCGGGAGCTGGCGGGGGCATGTCCCACAGACATAAAGCGTTCCCGGCGGGTTCACCCAAACTACCAGACCCGCGCGGGAGCGCTGAGCAACTGAAAGAGTAGACTTTTCAGGGCAGACACGGGAACAGGAATACATGCGCAGCTTCGATGCCGTGGAATTTGCCGTGTGGATACGGGACCGGTGGAGAGTGCGCGCAGTGGCGTGCACCGTTGCGGTTGCCCTGGCTTTCGCCATCAGCATTACGCAGTTCCGCGCGCCTGTGCTAACCGAGTCTGGTCTTGCTGTGAGCCGCGCCTGCGACTTCCGATTTCACCGGCTTGCGACCCGTTCCGGCTTGAAACCGACGCAACTGATCCGTGACACAAACCAGGAACATGGGCTGTTTCGCGTTCTTCAGGACATCGATTACGCGATCAGCCTGCTCTTCCAAATAGATGTTCTTCCCGTCTGTGATGAGGTGAATATCGCTGTCGTTCGCAACCGCGTCACTCAGGCGCTTGCCCATTTCCTTTTGCAGAAAACGCAACACCCGGCGGATTTTCTGCAGCGAAAACCCCTTTGAGCGAAGCTCGGCAATCACCGAAACTTCCACCACTTCCTGGGGACGATACACGCGCCGGTGGCCTTCCTGCTGCGGGGAAACCACGTTGCGTTCATCCCACCACTGCAGTTGCCTCAGGCTGACACCGGCAATTCGCGAAACATCGCCACTGGTATAGCGCTCGCCGCTGGTGGCGGGGTCGATTGTGGAAACGGGCAGTTCTTTTTTTGTTTTGAACATTTCGCTGTGCCTTTGTGTCCCGGTGCAGCTAGAATTCTATCAGATCTGCTGCCCCTCGCCTTTAGCCTTTCCCTGTCTCTCTCCGGGTCTTCTCAAAAAGCCCTGAAATCGCTGCCCGTGTTAACATAGAGCTTCAATCCATTCTGAGGTTTCCGTGTCCAGCAATATTGCCCGCAAAGAGTTAAAACAAGATAAGTTCGCCGCTGAAGTTGTACACACGGTGGATTACTTTGCGGGTCATCGCAAGAATTTTACGATGTACGGCTCTATCGCCGCCGTTGTTTTGCTGGTAATCACTGGGGGCATGTACTACCGCAATGGCCAGATCGCAGCTCGCAATCAGGCGCTCGGTGAAGCGATGGCTCTTTCAAATGTTCAGGTAGGCCCCGGCACTCCCGGCGGTCCGCCCAGCTACCCGACGGAAGCCGCCAAGAACGACGCCATCACCAAAGCTTTCACCAAAATCACCAGCGATTATAGTGGTTCCGAAGAAGCATACGTGGCGCGTTACATCCTGGCCGGTCATGCGGCGGATGAAGGCAAGCTTGACGACGCCAAAAAACAATATCAGGACGTGGCAGACCATGCTAACGCCGGATATGCATCTCTCGCCAAACTCGCCATCGCCCAGATTGATTTTTCACAGAATCATGCTGCCGAAGCCGAAACCCTGTTGAAAGATTTGATGGAACACCCGACCACTCTGGTCTCGAAAAACGAAGCCACCATCGCGTACGCCAGAGGCATCGGCGCAACCAAGCCGGATGAAGCCCGCAAGCTTCTCACCGCCCTTACGACGCCCCCAACGGACATCAGCCCGATCGCCAGCGCCGCACTTGCTGAGTTGCCGCAGAAATAGCTCCGGCCCGCCCCATGCTGGCTCACCCCATGCTGGCTCACCCCTTGCTGGCCCACCTGCGGTTTCCGGTTGAGGCATCGCGCGGACGCCGTTACCCCGAACCGAACCACCCCTACCGCAGTGTATTTCAGCGCGACCGTGATCGCGTCATTCACTCCCGTGCTTTCCGCCGTTTGGAGAACAAGACGCAAGTCTTTGCGCCTGAGCTTTCAGACCATTTCCGCAACCGCCTCACCCATACCCTCGAAGTCTCCCAGGTAGCGCGCACAGTAGCGGGCGTACTGGGCCTGAATGAAGATTTCACCGAAGCCCTCGCTCTGGTTCATGACATTGGCCATCCGCCTTTCGCGCATGCAGGTGAAGACGCCCTGAACACCGAGATGCAACGCTACGGGGGGACCTTCAACCACAACACCCATGCCTTGCGCATTGTGGAAACCCTGGAACAGCGTTACCCCCGTTTCCCCGGGCTCAACCTGACCTTTGAACTGCGCGAGGGCATGGTGAAACATTCGCGCGATTTCGCGCCCGGCGAATTTCCGGAACTGGCTGAATACCTGCCTGGTTTCCGCCCTCCGCTGGAAGCCCAGTTGATTGACCTGGCCGACGAGATTGCCTACAACACAGCTGACCTTGACGATGCTTATGAAGCAGGTCTTGTGCAGCCCGCCCAAATCGCCGCTTCTGTACCCGCCTGGGCGGAAATTCTGGATACGGTTGAAACGCAGTATCCCGGTGCCAGCGAACGCGAACAATTCCAGGAATCTGTACGCCAACTGATTGACGATCTGGTGTCAGGCCTGATCGAAGGCACCATTGCGGCTGCGCGGGCTTCCGGCGCGAACGATTTTGAAGCCGTCCGCAGCCACCCGGTTCGACTCGCCTGCTTTTCTTCTGAAGCCCTCGGCACCAGCCGCGAACTCAAAGCTTTTCTGTTCCGTAATGTTTATTCCACGGCAGCGCTCGACGAAGACCGCCGCAATTCAATAGCCCGGTTGAAGCAACTGTTTGAAACTCTCGTAGCCCGCGGCGACACGCCCCGCACGGTTTGCGACTTTATTGCCGGCATGACCGACCGCTACTTTCTGCGCTATTACGAATCGCTCAGTCTTCCACCCGCGCAAAGCTAGCCAGCTCCGCGTCACGCACAATGTAATTGCGCTCCAGCTGGCGGCAGAGTTCCGCGCCCAGCCGCTCCGGCTCTTCTTTCGGGTCATGTTCTACAACGACTTTGATAAACAGGTTGGTTCGCATCAGGATCTTATTCTTCTCTTCCTATACTAATTAAGTGCCCTGCGCCCTCTGCCAGATCCGTAAGCCCCGACGTTCCTGCCCCGCAATTGGCAGCGACATCTGCACCACCTGCTGCGCGATGGGGCGTGAAGAAACCATCCACTGTCCGCGCGATTGCAGTTTTCTGCAGGAAGCGCACATGCATGAGAGCCAGTCAGCTCCGCTCGACCCCGCGAAAATTCCCAATCAGGATATCGAGGTGAGCGAGGATTTCCTGGGACAGAATGGAGTTTTTCTGGCCTTTGTGGCAGTGGCTTTGCTGGACGCCGTGGAACCCATTCCCGACGCTACTGACTGGGATGTTCGTGCAGCGCTTGAGGCGCTGATTCAGACCCTGAAGACGCTGCAGGGCGGTATTTACTACGAAGTGACGCCAGACGGACCGCATGCCGCCGCCATCGCAGCGCACATTCGCGGCCGGATCGAAGAAATCCGCAAACGCGAAACCGAAGCCACCTGCGGGACGACCCTGCATGACCGTAACGTGCTGGGCGTGCTGGTCTTCCTGCAACGGCTGGAATACTCCCGCAACAATGGCCGTTCACGCTGCCGGGCCTTTCTGGATTTTCTGCGCGGTTTCTACTCCCCGGGCAGTTTGAAGTCTGAGAATAGTTTGGAGCCTGACGCGCCACGGATCATCCTATAACTGTGCGAAAAGGAATTGTTGTATTCGGGCATGGTTCCAGCGTGCCTTCAGCGAATGAAGCTGTCTGCGTCATTGCCCGTGAAGCCGCGCGCCAGGGCGGCTGGGATCTCTACGAGACGGCTTTTCTCGAAGTGTTCCCCCTGTTGAGCGACGCCATTGCGAAACTCGCGGCGGCGGGGGCCGAAGAAATTCTGGTGCTTCCCTATTTCCTCACCCCTGGCATTCACTTGCAGCGCGATCTGCCGAAAATCGTGAGCGAACTGGAAGAAAAATACCACTTCCCGATCCGCGTCACACCGCCTCTTGATGGACATCCGCAACTGAGCCGGATTCTAGTGGAAAGAGCGCTCGAAGCGTCTGCATGACAGCCCGCCTGATTGCAGCCCGCGAGCTTGCACCGGATATCTGCCACTTTGAATTTGAATCGGCCGAATGGCCCCTGGATTTTGCGCCTGGCCAGTTTGTTTCGCTGACGAAAGACGGCATTACACGGGCCTATTCAGTGGCCTCGCCACCCTCGTTAACTCCTGACTTAAAAACCGGCAGCGGGCGGTTCGCACTCTGCGCCAACCTGGTACAGGACGGCAAGTTTTCACCTTTCCTGTTTGGGATGAAGCCAGGCGACGAGGTGGATTTCAAAGGCCCTCTCGGCACCTTTGCACTAAGGCGTCCGGCCGCCGATTCCCTCTTCGTTGCAACCGGCACCGGCATCGCGCCGTTTCGTTCCATGCTTCATGCGCCACCGGATCGCAAAATCACATTGATCTTCGGCGTGCGTCACCCCCACAGCCTGCTTTATCACGATGAATTGCAGGCCCTCGCAGACCGGAACCCGGACTTTATTTATCAGCCCACTCTAACCCGCCCGCCCGAAGACTGGACTGGAAAAACCGGCCGCGTGCAGCAACATACTTTCGACGCTCTGGGCGACCGCCAGGATCTTGACATCTACATCTGCGGAATGAAGGAAATGGTGGACGACCTGCGCGCTCAGCTCAAGGCTCGCGGGTACGACCGCAAGCGGATCATTTACGAGAAATATGATTAAAGGCGGCTATGAGAATTTTGCTCTGTTTGCTCCTGCTGACTGCGTCCGCGCACGCCGCTGACGAATACTCCTGGTGGATTGAACCCTGCACGCCAGCAGCAGCGAAGGCGACCGCCTGTGAGCCGGGCGACCCCGAACTCGGGCGCTGGGCGCTCGAAGCCTGGCAGCGCGAAACCAATAACGCCATCGTCTTCAAGAAGGCTGACAGCGAAGAGCATGCCCGCATTCGCTTTCGCTGGGCCGGCGGTCAGGCCAATCTTTACGGCGAGACACAGCGGATTATGGTGGACGGCAAACCAGGTGCCAACATCTACGTGCTGCCTGACGTCCGCGGCCTGGGTGATGATATCGCCGCAGCCAGCCGCACGGATCCGCTGTTTCGCACTGCCATCGTTTACCTGACCTGTCTGCACGAAAGCGGGCATGCCCTTGGCCTGCCGCATACCCGGAACTTCGCGGATATCATGTTCAGTTTTGGCTATGGCGGTGACGTGCTCGATTACTTCCAGCGGTACCGCCGTCTGCTCAAGACCTGGGATGACATTCCGAAGCATTCGGGGATCTCTGACGCGGACCGCATCACCATCATCGGCCTCACGGCTGCCCGAAAATAGTAAATATCGGCGGAGGTCAGACTAAACTGGGAATACAACATGAGTCCTGGTCAACAACAGCCCAAACTGCCCATCGCCGGCGTTCGCAACCTGATTGCCATTGGCAGCGGCAAGGGCGGAGTGGGCAAAACCACCGTCTCCGTCAACACCGCGATTGCCCTCGCGCGTCTGGGTTTTAAAACTGGCCTGCTGGATGCCGATGTTTACGGCCCCAACGTGCCGCTGATGATGGGGACGAATCAAACGCCCTCCGCCCACGGAGAACGCATTCAGCCGCTGGAAAATTACGGTGTGAAACTCATGTCGATGGGCTTTCTCAGTCCTGGCGATAAACCCCTCATCTGGCGCGGACCCATGCTCCACAGCGTGATGCAGCAATTCCTGCGCGGCGTGGACTGGGGCGATCTCGACTATCTCGTGATTGACCTTCCTCCCGGCACCGGAGACGTGCAGCTTTCTCTCATTCAGACCGCCCCGGTAACCGGTGCCGTGGTTGTAACAACGCCTTCAGATGTGTCGCTCGAAGATGCCCGCAAGGCCGTGCGCATGTTTGAGCAGGTGAAGGTTCCCATCCTCGGCATTATCGAGAACATGAGCTATCTGATGTGCCCCCACTGTGACGAACGCATTGATGTGTTTAGTACAGGTGGGGGACGCCGCATGGCAGCCGATATGGGCGCAAATTTCCTGGGTGTTCTCCCGCTGGATCCGCAGGTTCGGATTGGTGGAGATACCGGGCATCCGGTAGCCACCTACGGCCCGGACGACAAGCGCGCTGCGGAGTTTTACACCATCGCCAAACTGATCGTGGAAAAGGCCGCCGAAGCCGCGGCGGTTGCCGGCCCCACCATTACCATCTCAGACTGAGGTTTCAAACATGCGCCTGGTTGCTCTCCTGCTCGCCTTTGCTCCCCTGTTCGCAGCCGAAAGATCCAGCTTTAATCTCTGGACTCCGGCCACGATCCAGCAACGCGAGGTGGTACTCAAGAAAACCGTGGGCCCCGACCATTCCTCCCGTGAAACCCTGGCCGATTATGGTGACCACCGCTTTCGCCTGCTCTACCGCGATGCGGATGGCTTCCCGGAACAGCACGACAAAATTGTCGACGTGGTGATGGTTCATTCCGGCGAGGGTTCACTCATCATGGGCGGCACCCTGCGCGACAAAAAAGGCAGCACCGCAACCGGTGAATTCACAGGCAGCAGGCTGGATGGCGGCGACATTCATCCACTGGACGCCGGTGACATCGTTCACATCCCCGCAGGCATCCCGCACAGCTTCAGTGTCACACCCGGAAAGCACATCACCTACGTTCTTCTAAAATTCCCGGCAAACTGACTTGCCCGCCGAAAGCACCATCACCGAACGCCTGCGCAGACTCGCCACCATTCCCCCCGGCTCGCCCGTTGAACTGGGCATCGGCGACGACTGCGCCATCTACCGCCCGCGCGGCTCCGCTGACGATCTCTTATTTACTACCGACATGCTGGTCGAGGGTACGCACTTCATCCGCGATACACAAAAACCCGCGGAACTCGGCCGCAAAGCACTGGCCCGAAGTCTGAGCGACATCGCCGCGATGGGCGGTGAACCCCGGTTCGCTCTGGTCTCGCTGTGCGTCCCCGTTTGGGCCTCGCCGAAATGGACTGACCAGTTCTTTGACGGCATCCTGAAACTGGCCGCCGCAACCGGTACTATCCTCGCAGGCGGCGACCTTTCCCACGGAGAAATTCTAAGCTGCGACGTGACCGTCTGCGGTGCAGTCCCGCGCGGTAATGCGCTTCGTCGGGACGGCGCACGCGCCGGTCATGAAATTTATGTGTCCGGTCTTCTGGGCGGTGCAGCCCTCGGCCTGACGACTCAAAAAGGCAAGGCCTGGACACGGCACAAACATCCGGAACCCCGCTTGGAACTTGGTCGCTTGATCCGCGAAAAGCTGCGCGCCACCGCAGCGATGGACCTGAGTGACGGCCTCTCCCTTGACCTGCAGCGACTCTGTCTCGCTTCCGGTTGTGCGTCAGTAATTTCCGAACCGCCGCGCTTCCCCGGAGCCACCAGCGAACAGGCACTCCACGGCGGCGAGGATTACGAACTTCTGTTCACGGTCAAGCCGGGCACCAGCGTCCCCGCCCTTTTCGATGGCCTGCCACTCACCCGGATCGGCGTCATTACAAGGGGTATCCCGGGCACGGTTTTCCTGGGCGATTCCCCTCTCCCCGCACTAGGCTACGATCACTTCAACCCTATGCCGTAAAATTGAGGGATATCTATGAGAGTTACTGTTATCGGGACCGGCTACGTTGGCACGGTCACCGGCGCCTGCCTCGCCTACCTCGGCCACAAAGTCACCTGCGTTGATACGGATCTTGCCAAGATTGAAAAACTGCGCCTGGGCCAGACGCCCATCTACGAACCGGGCCTCGAAGAATTGATCGCGCTCGCCCACCAGAATGGCGGTATCAATTTCGAGACAGATCTGTCCCCGGCAGTTCGCGAGAGCGACGTCATCTTCATCGCCGTGGGCACGCCTCCGCTGCCTTCCGGAGAATCTAACCTTACCTACCTTGAAGCCGCCGCCCGCGGCATCGGCGCTGCAATGGATGGCAGGCGTCACCGCGTTGTGGTCAATAAATCCACGGTGCCGGTAGGTTCGGGCAACCTGGTGGAAACACTGGTGCGCGAAGGCCTTCGTGAGGTTCAACCCGAACTTGCTGATGACGTGAAATTCGGCGTTGCCAGCAACCCTGAGTTCCTGCGCGAAGGTTCCGCCATCCATGATTCGCTCTATCCCGACCGCATCGTTGTCGGTTCAGAAGACGCCACCACGCTCGCGATCATGACTGAGCTTTACCTGCCGCTGATCGACCAGACCTTCGCTGACCCTTCTTTCGCGCCCCGCCCCGAAACTACGAAGCACTCGCGCATGGTGACCACCACGCTGACCAGCGCGGAGATGATTAAATACTCCGCCAATGCCTTCCTGGCGCTCAAGATCGGTTTCGCCAACGAGATGTCGAATATCTGCGAACGCGTGGGCGCGGATGTTACGGAAGTGATGACCGGCATCGGCCTCGACAACCGTATCGGCACAGGCTTTCTCAACGCCGGCATCGGCTGGGGTGGCAGCTGTTTCGGGAAAGACGTCAGCTCGCTGCTGCACACAGCCAATGAATACGGTTACCAGGCGCGAATCCTCGAAGCCTCCCTCGCCGTCAATCAGATGCAGCGCAACATTGTGATCCAGAAACTGCAGGAAAAGCTTTTCATTCTGAAGGGCCGCACAGTAGCTCTGCTGGGACTGGCTTTCAAACCGAATACCGACGACCTTCGCGACGCGCCCAGTCTGCAGATTGCTGAACGCCTGATCCAGATGGGCGCTCGCGTCCGCGCCTATGACCCTATTGCGATGGATGCCTGCCGTGAGCAGCACCCCAACCTGCGCATCTGTTATTGCAACGATGCCCTCTCCACCGCCGAACATGCCGATGCTCTGGTGCTGGTTACCGAGTGGCCGGAATTCGGCGATCTATGCCTTGATGACCTTGCCAGCCGCATGAATAACCCCGTTCTGATCGATGGCCGCAATCTCTTCTCGCCGGACAGGGCGCGCCAGGCCGGTTTCGATTACGCAGGTATCGGCCGGGCGGGTTATCGCGCAGCTCCCGTCGGTAAATAGCGGATGGGCAAGTAAATTAGATGGGGCAGGTCATCGCGATTGACGGGCCTGCGGGCGCAGGCAAGAGCACCATCGCGCGCAACCTTGCCGCGCGACTCGGCTACGTCTACATCGATAGCGGCGCCATGTACCGTGCGGTGGCGCTGAGTGCGCTCCGCCAGGGCATCGACCTTACCGATGAAGTTCGTCTGGAAAAACTAGCCCATGCCGCCGCCATTGAATTGCAGCAGGACCGTCGCGTTTGCCTTGATGGCGAGGACATAACCGATGCCATCCGCGAACCCGCCGTAACCGCAGCCGCGTCAAAGGTGGCCGCTCTGCCCGGAGTTCGTGCGGCACTGGTCGCCAGGCAGCAACAGATGGCAGAGCATTCGAATGTGGTGATGGAGGGCCGCGATATCGGCACGGTAGTTTTCCCCCATGCGCGTGTCAAAGTCTATCTCGATGCCGACCCTGCCGAACGTGTCCGCCGCCGTTCCGGTGAACAGCCTGATATCGCGCCCGAATCCCTCGCCGCGCATATCGCTGAGCGCGACGACCGCGACCGGCAGCGCGTACAATCGCCTCTGGTTCAGGCAGCAGATGCCATCTATATCGATTCCACCGGCCTCACTGCTCTACAGGTAGAAGAAGAGATCCTTAAGTTATGTTAGTCATGAAATTTGGCGGCACCTCCGTTGGTTCTGCCGACCGTATCAAGGTCGCCTGCGGGCTGATTGCTAAATCTGCCGCGGAACGCCCGGTTGTAGCCGTGGTTTCGGCGATGTCGAAGATTACGGACCTGCTGCTCGAAACCACACGTCAGGCTGAGGGAGGGGATCAGGCGGGCGTTGACCGCAACCTGATCACCCTCGAAACCCGCCATCAGGATGCGGCCGACGGACTGGGCGTCAGCGTCTACCCACAGATTGCTGAACTCGTGGGCGAATTCCGGCGCATCGTGAATGGCATCCTGATGCTGGGGCACCGGCCACCGCGCGCCATCGATGAGGCCGTTGCCATCGGAGAGCGTCTTTCCGCTCTCTTGATTGCCGCGTCGCTCCAGAAATCAGGTTTCAAAGCCGAAGCCGTGAATGCAGCCGAAGTCATTGTCACCGATGCCGTCTTCAACAGCGCCTCACCCCTCATGCCCGCCACTGAAACGAAGTCCTGTGCCCGATTGATGCCGCTAGTGAACGCGGGCATCACGCCCATCGTCACCGGCTTTAACGGTGCGACAGCCGATGGCCGCCCCACCACCCTGGGACGCGGCGGGTCAGATTTCTCCGCTTCCATCATCGCCTCTGCTCTCAATGCTTCTGAACTCTGGATCTGGACCGACGTGGATGGCATCATGACCGCCGATCCGCGCCTGGTAACCGACGCAAAAGTACTCACCGAGATCACTTACAGTGAAGCGGCAGAGCTGGCCTATGCCGGTGCCAAAGTCCTTCACCCGAGGACGCTGGCCCCGCTGGTCGAAAAGCGCATTCCGGTCTGGAGCAAGAATAGCTTCGCACCCGAAAAGCCCGGCACACGCATCGTTCCCGAACTCTCTGCCGATAATTCCGGCGCACGTGCAGTCACCTCCATGGCCAACGTGGCGCTGGTCTCAGTGGAACCAGCCAGCGGCATTCACATCATTGGCCGCGCGCTCGACGCCCTCGATGCCGCGAATGTCGAAGTCCTGGCTCTCACCAGTTCCAGCTACCGCCAGAGTTTCTGTTTCCTGGTCCGCCTCGAAGAACTCGATACCGCTACGCAGGCAGTAGAATCAGCCCTGGCTATCGAGCTGGCGCACGGCTACGTACGCCCGATCGAGATTGATCGCAACGTGGGCTTACTGGCTGTAGTGGGGGAAGGGATGAGGGGCTTCTCCGGGATGGCTGGCCGTATATTTACGGCCATCTCCCGAGAGAAAATCAACATTATCGCCATCGCTCAGGGTTCGAGCGAACTAACGATTTCAATCGTTGTAAGGCGCGATGGTCTCGATAAGGCCGTTCGCGCCGTTCATACCGAGTGCCACCTGTGATTGAGCTGAGTTAAGCGGATCCGGAGAAGGGTTCGTCCGAATCTTTTCCACTTCACCGATGAGGAACAGATCGGTCAATAATGCCCGCAGATGCATCGAGGCATTCAAATTATCAATCAACTGCGAACTGATGTAAGGCTGCGCCAGCACCAGTTCCACGCTGGCCAGTGAATCGGCCGCATCGCGTTCCACCACTTTCAGATAAGGCACTGCCTTGACGCGGGGTTCCACATCGCCGCAGGCCTCAGCCAGGCCGCTAAGTGCATCGGCGGCCCGGATGAGAAAGTGCCTCAGCTGACCGCCTGAGGCACTGCCTTCGTTACCATTGAGCCCCTGCGCGGCGTAAGCCAGCATGAACTCGTAGCATTCTTCAATCGCGTCACTTCGTTCTTCAAGATTTGCAAACGTGAACATTCAGCGCTATTCTGCTTCCGCCACCCAGCGTTTCGGGTCGTGATGTTCCGCGTAATGCTCGCGTTTGATCGTTCCGTACACCATGGAACGGCTGATCTTCAGCTTCTCCGGCCGCAGTGCGAAGTAGACGTGGATCATAATCAGTGCGATCAGACCAACGCCAGCCAGCCCGTGCAGCGTATACATCAGGCCATTCGTCATATCCCCGAACATATACGAGTTGCGGGTGAATAGCGGGGTCCGGATGCGGAACAACATGAAAAATCCCGTTAAAGTAACCGACAGTCCGGCCAGTACGATGGCAAGATGATACATCTTATTTTCCATCGGATACTTGCCGAAGCGACGCGGTGCAGGTGCCTTTTCGCCCTGTGAGCGTTTCCATCGGCGACCAGCATCTTCAATATCAATCTTGTCCGGCCAGATCGACCAGAAGTTCATGAAGAAAGATGCATGGATGATATGGAAGACGATTGAGACGGTCAGGACAACACCGGCAATCCAGTGCCACTGCAGCCATTCAAAGCGAACACCCACCTTCGGCAGAAAAGCCGAGAACAGGAGGGTGAGCATAGCGCCTGCCTGAACCCAGTGGAACAACCGGGCGGGGAGCGAGTGTCGCTTAATTTCCGCCGGCAGTTTTGCCACTTCGCCCGGAGGTGTGGAATCAGCAAATTCTTCCTTCTTCGCGAAGTAGCGGAGCCAGATCACATGGCCGATAAAAAACGTCAGCCCGGCAATGACCGCAACATAGATCAGATAGAAGAAAATGTGAATCGGGACATCCTGGCCCCACGGACTTTTCGCGAATTCGATTATGCCCACTTAGCTTCCTCCACACCACGAATTGCGCGTTTCACCAGGTTCCGCAGGAGCGGAACCTTATAACCGTTGTGACGCAGAGGTTCGGCACCCTGAATGGCAAGCTGGCCAGCCGCATCGGCCGAAGCCGCGTTGCGGGGCTTGCCCACCAGTGAAGCTTCCACGGCCGTCAGACGGACGGGATGAGCCGCCACGCCATTGACTGCCATGCGGATGCTTTCGATGTTGTCGCCGTTCACCTTCATCGCGGCTGCGATGTTGACCAGCGGAAAATCCCACACGGGACGGTCGCGGACTTTCTCAAAGTAAAACTTCGCGCCGGCCCAGGTGGACGGAATGCGAATCGCTACAAGAAGATCGCCAGGCAGGAGTACCGTCATGCGACGGATATCGAGCGCCGGTCCAATGAAATAGTTCTCGGCATCCACGACGCGCTCACCGCTCTTGTTGCGGATCACCATCTTGGCGTCGAGCGCAATCAGCGCAGGCGCGGAGTCTGACGGGTTTACCGCCACACAGCGGCTGGCACCCATAATGGCGTGCTCGCGGTTGATAGCCGTCGGTGTATCGGCGAAGCAGGTGTTGCCACCGGCCCGATAGCACTTCCAGCCGCTCCGGTAATACCAGCAGCGCGTATCCTGCGATACGTTGCCGCCGATCGTACCCTGATTGCGGATCTGCGGGGAAGCCGCCGATTCCGCACCGGTCGCGAGGATGCTGAACTTCTCTTTCACGATGGGGTTGCGCACCACATCAGTAAGAGTCGTCATCGCGCCGATTTCAATTCCGCCGTTCCATTCCTTAACGCCGGTCAATTCTTTGATCTGACTCAGATCAACCACCACGGACGGGCGTTTGATACGGTCTTTGAGCCAGTCGAAACTGTCCAGACCACCCGCCATGACCCACGCTTCGCTGCCATGCTTGTCCAGCAGATTCAAAGCGTCGTCAATTGTGGCCGGCTGGAAGAGCTCAAACGCCGGCATAACATCACGAATCACTGCCATAATCGTTCTCCTGTTTCCTTCTTTACCGGTGCTTAAACGTGTGCGGTGAGATGCTCACCGGCAGCCTTGCCCGTTTCGAGCGACATCAGAATCAGATCCGCGCTGAGCGGGGCACGCCGGAAGATTTCATCTCCCAGAGCGTCCGACATTGCGTTCAGAACCGCCGCGCAACCACCACCGACAGGAGGTTCGCCGATACCGCGCGCACCCACCGGAGTTTCCGGATCGGGAATATCCAGCGCAGCCCAGTTCATGTTTCCGCTGCCGGCTGGCACATCAAGAATTGTCGGCGGCTTGTTGTTGTAGAAGCGCTTGGCGAGCGGCAGACCATAATGCTGGTCATAAACCCACTTCTGCCCGATTGCGTGACCGATACCCAAAGTCGAGCGACCCAGAACCTGTCCGCCAAGAGCCTTCGGGTGAATCACAGTACCAACGTCGGCAATGCAAAGGAAGTCTGTGATGTGGAACTTGCCGGTTTCCTTGTCCACTTCAACTTCAGCGAAAGTGGCCGCGAAGCTGTACGTCTGACCATCATGCGGAGCCTTGTCACGGGCAGCCGCAACCAGACCCTGTCCGGCCATGGCCGCGATTGAGGTTTTGGTCATCTTGTTGACGTCGGCTGGCGGTTCATGACCGTCATACACGCCGCCTACTTCGATGGCATATTGCGCAGCCTGCGCCAATGTCATACCTGAACCGCCGCCCTTGCGGAAGACGCGTTCGTTGGCAACATCGTAGCCTTCCGGAGTGCCGCCGAATTTCTTCGCCGCCAGTTCCTTCAGCTTCTGCTTGGCATCGAGCGCGACAGCATAGGCTGAGCGCGTCATCGCATGCGTTGTCTGGCTTCCACCTGAAACGCAAGTCCAGGGCAGATTCTTGTTCGTATTACCCCAGCAGATTTCGCACTTGTCCCACGGCACACCCAGCATTTCGGCAGCGACGCGGTGAACGTCGCTCATCGATTCCGTACCCAGATTGCCGATACCGGACTGGAAGCAAACCGTGCCGTCAGTCTTGATCAACAGCAGGCCGTCGAAACCGACCGAACCACCCGAGTAACCGGACACCGAAACGCCGATTCCGCGAACCTTATTGCCCTGAACCTGGGGCGATTTTGCCTTGCGTTCAGCCCAGCGGAATTCCTCTGCGCCTTTGTCCAGAGCCTGCTTCAGATAAGCACTCGTGACATAACCGCGAACCTGTTTCGGACCTGCTCCAGGACCGAATTTCGCTTTGCCTTCCGGAGCGTTGATGCGGTGAATTTCAACCGGATCAACCCCCAGCTTGCGAGCTGCTTTAGCCAGCAGCGGTTCGATAATCGCTACAGCCTGCATACCGCCCGGGGCGCTTTGGGAAACACGGGGAGGAGTGTTCGTGATCACGGTCATGGTCCGCAGCCGCATCGCTTCCGGCTGATAGAGCAGGGAAGCAATTCGTCCGGCAGCCTGAGCATCACCCTGATTGTCATAGCAGCCGCTGTCGCAGACGCCGTACATATCCATACCCAGGATTTTGCCTTCTTTATTGAAAGCGACCTTGACACGCCCGGTAACCGCTGGCCGAGCCTTGCCCATGAAATGCTCTTCTTCGCGGGTCAGGCGCATCATCACCGGAACACCACCCAGCTTCTTCGAAAGAATGCAGGGGATGATCAGTGAGATGTCACCGGTAATTTTGCTGCCGAAGCCGCCGCCGGTGTATTCGCTGATGAAAACGATTTTGCTGACGTCGGGCTGTTTCTTTTCGTCAACCATGCCCAGCCAGCGGGCGATTGCGGGAACCGTCTGCGCGGTGCTCTGGGTGCCGGTGTGAACGAAGACTTTACCGTTCTGCCAGTAAGCCATCGCCGAACGGGTTTCAAGACACTGGTGACTGGTGTTGGGAGACATGAATGTCTCGTCCAGCACCAGAGCCGCGTTCTTGAACGCCGCATCCAGATTGCCGTACTTCCATTCAGGAGTATTCGGCGCCCCCATCGGCATCTTGCCGCTCTCGTATTCCGCGTAGTCAGCGTCAGTCCACTTGATTTCTTTGACTTCCGCCTGAGGAGGAGGAGCGCCCCGCCCACCACGGCCCGCCGGCGCACCAGCCACAGCGGCAGGAGGAGGAGGCGAAACCCAGCAATTGCCCTCAACGCGGGCATTTGGCCCGCCGGGACGCAGACTGACAAAAGGATCAACCACGAACGGGAGGCGTTCGATATCGATTTTGATTTTTTCTATGGCCTCTGCGGCGATGAGTTCGCTTTCTGCGCAGACTGCGAGAATTGGCTCGCCCTGATACATGGGCTCATTGGTGAGACCCCGATTGGCCTTCATGTTGGCCGCGATCACGACCCCGGCATCGGTCAGGCTTGATGCGGGTGGCGGCAGATCGTCTACCGTAATAATCGCCTTCACACCGGGCATTGCCAGCGCTGCGCTGGTATCGACGCTGCGCACACGACCATGCGGCACAGGGCTCAACAGCAGCTTGACGAACAGCATGCCGTCCGCCCGGTAATCTTCCGCGTATTTCGACTTGCCCTGAACCTTGGCCATCAGGTCCGGCGTCATGTAGTTCTTGCCAACCAGCTTGTGTTCAGCCGGATTGGTTGGCTTGGGGACGACGAGCCCGGCGGGGGCAGCTCCGTTAATATTGATCGGCATGGTTACGCGCTCCTCGAAAGCTCAGCGCCGCGCATCAGGGCAGTGAGAATCTTGTCGTAGTCCTGGCATCGGCAAAGGTTGCCGGATACGCCATGCGCCATTTCCTGGCGAGTAGGATTGGGGTTGGTCTTCAGGAAGCCCACGGTCGCCATCAGGAAGCCTGACATGCAGAACGCGCACTGGAAGCCCTGTTCCTCAACAACACCCTGCTGGACCGGATGCAGCTTGCCGTCTGCACTGGCAAGGCCTTCCACGGTCTGAATCTTCTTGCCGCGCGCGGTGTGGGTGAGCACCGAACACGAGTAGTGCGGCACATCGTCAATCAGGACGGTGCAGGCTCCGCATTCGGCGCGATCGCAGCCGAGTTTGGTGCCGGTCAGGCCCAGCTTGTAGCGCAGCGTCATGGCAAGTGTTTCCTGCTTCATGACATCGACGCGCCGGGTTGTACCGTTCACTTCGAGTGTAATCAGCCGTTCGACCGAACCAGGGGCAGAAGACTGACCCATTACAGTGTTCGTTCGGAACAGGTAGCCCGCGGAGGAGACCGCTCCTGCGGCGATTACCCCTTTGATGGCGTTTCGTCTTGTTACTTTAGTGTCTGTCATTCGGGATCACCTCAAATTACTGTTGCACACGCGGAGTCTGGGCGTGCGGCGCTGCTAAGAATACTTTTGCCAATCGGTAAGGATGGTATAACATTTTTCCGCCTGTGTCGAGTCTCTTTCGATGCTGTAATGTTAACAAGTCGAATGGTAGTTGGATGTAGACAACAGTTGCGGCGTCTGATTGTTCGCGTCGTGTTTGCCATAACCGCAGTTTGCGGCTGCATGAGCGGCAAGTCCGCAAGGCGTGAGGTGACGATTGCCGCAGCCTCCAACCTGAATCAGGTCTTCGCTACCCTCGGCCCGCAGTTTGAAGCCGCCACCGGTATTCACCCCATATTCAGCTTCGCTTCAACGGCCCAACTGGCGCTTCAGATTACAAATGGCGGTCCGTATGACGTTTATGTAGCCGCAGACAAGCAGCATGTTGATGCCCTGGTGAAAAAACACCTTCTGGTTCCCGGCTCCCGCACCATTTACGCTACCGGAATATTGGCCCTTTGGATTCCCCCTCGCCGCCCTGTCGGCATCGAAAAGCTCGAAGATCTGGCCAAACCAGGCGTGAAAATCATCGCACTGGCGAAACCCGAACTGGCACCCTACGGCGACGCCGCGCGCGACACCCTGCGGGCACTCGGCTTGTGGGACCAGCTGCAGCCGAAAATCGTCTACGCCGACAATATCAGTATGGCGAAACAGTACGGCGTGACCGGCAACGCCGACGCGGTTTTCACCGCTTACTCACTGGTTATGAAGGAAAAGGGTAAGGTAATTCCGGTGAAGGACAAGCTTCACCTTCCCATTGACCAGGCCCTCGGAATCGTCGCCGCTTCGAAACACCACCCAGAGGCCCGCCTGTTTGTCGATTACCTGCTCAAGGGCAGAGGCCGGGAGATCCTCGCCAACTCAGGCTATCGGGTTCCCGTCCGTTGATTCAGCCAATGATCAGCCAATAAAAGTACCAGCCGCGCACGCAGTCATCAAACCGGCGCAAAGCCACCCCAATGTCTTGATCGGCCACGAGTTTTTCCGCTGACCCATCACGGCTGAATCACTGGTTAGTAGCAGCACAAGGACAATCAACGGCGGAGCCAGCACTCCATTCAAGACCGCCGACCAGAACAACATCTTCACCGCATCCAAACCCACCAGCGTGGATATCATCCCCACGCCCACAGAAGCCGCCAGCACCCCATAGAATTTCGGTGCCAGCCGGAATGGCTTGTCGAGCGAGGATGACTTCCAGTTGGCAGATTCCGCCACCGCATACGCGCAGGAACCCGCCAGCACCGGTACAGCCAGCATCCCGGTCCCCACAATCCCCAGAGTGAACAGCAAATAAGCACCATCGCCAGCCAAAGGCCGCAACGCTTCCGCCGCTTGCCTGGCCGTAGAGATTTTGGTCATCCCGTGTGCATGTAACGTAGCCGCCGTGGTCAGGATGATGAAAAACATCACCGCGTTGGAAAAGAACATGCCGGTTACAACGTCCTTCCGTGCCGCCGAAAGTTCCCCGTCGGTGGCACCCTGCCGCTGCGCAACCGTAGTCCGCCCCATTTCCCGCTCCTCCTCTACCTCCTGCGAGCTCTGCCAGAAGAACAGGTAGGGCGAAATGGTCGTACCGAGGATTCCGGTCAGTACCGCGAAGAAATCACTCGACCAGGGGATCTCAGGCACCAGCGTAGCCTTCAGTACATGCCCCCAATCCGGCTTGGCGAGAAACGCCGTAATCACGTACGCAAACAGCACCAGGGTAAGCCATTTGAGGATTCCAGCCACCCGTTTGTAGGAGGCGAAAATCACCATCCCCGCCGTCGCCAGCGCGAACAGTGGAGACCATACCAGGGCGGATACCCCGGTCATCAACTGCATCGCATCGCCCATCCCGGCCAGATCAGCGCCGATGTTGAAAATATTGGCCGCCAGCAGGATTCCGCACGCACTCCACATCACCCAGCGCGGAAACCGTCGCCGGATATTGCCTGCCAGGCCGCGCCCTGTCACCATTCCCAGACGCGCGCACATCAATTGCACCGCCACCATCAGCGGGAAACTGAATAGCGCCGTCCAGAGGGGAATAAGGCCGAAAGTCGCGCCTGCTACCGAGTAGGTGGATATTCCGGATGGATCATCGTCAGCCGCGCCTGTGATCAGGCCCGGGCCGAGATCACGAAAAAAGTCGCGGACCGTGCAAGCGGCTGATCGATGCGGTTCAGGCATGATTTTTCGTCCGCGTGTACGGGTGTTCAAAAAACTATTTCGATTCGGTAGTTGCCGGAGCGGCAGAATTAGTACCGGCAGGTTTGGAATCAGCAACCGCAGCAGGCGCGGGGGAGGCACTCTCGGTGGCTTTCGTCTCGGTTTTGGTGTCGCTTTTCGAGTCGCTCCTGGCTTCGTCCGATTTCGGCGAGGCTCCACTACCCTTCGCGTAATCGGTCACGTACCAGCCCGTACCTTTCAAATGAAAAGCGGGTGCCGAAATCAATTTCTCTACAGTGCCCCCACAGGCGGCATGTGTCGTCAGAGGTTCATCTGAGAACTTCTGGAGTACTTCAAACGTCTGGCCACAAGCGTGGCATTTGTATTCATACAGCGGCATTAGGCACTTGTATTCTAGCAGTTATCAAAAAAAGGGGCCTGAAAGGCTGACTGCCTTCCGGACCCCTTTTTTAAAACACCCCAACCGCGAACAGCTATTTTTTCTTGGCCGGAGGACGCGGACGGGCCAGCGCCTTCGGTTTATCCGCCGCAAATGCCGCGGCCGGAATGCCATCCGTATCTTCTTTTGCCAGCCCGGCAAACGTCAGCATATAAGGGTCTTTCACCACTGAATCGATCACGCCTTTGAAGTAAATTTCCGTCCCGGCCTCAATCGTGCCCTTCAGCGGACTCTCAAACGTGATGGTCGCATCGCCTGCAATGCTGTCGATGTTGACCAGCAGTGAATTGGGCGCGGGCTGAGAGAGAACCTTAGCCTTGAACAGCTTGAAGGGTCCGTCTTGCGGAGGAATTTCCGAGCCTTTGATGTTAGCGAAGTAAGCGTCACCGCCAGCGTCCGTCAGTCCAACCTTCAGGATCCGCCAGAAAGCGATATCAGGATGCGCAGCGTTGAAGGTGGCAAGGTCGCCCTCCTTCTCTTTGTCGATTTCCGTAATGCTCTTGATTTTGAAATCAGCAGGAGGCAGAGGACCAGAGGCTGTTGCCTTCATTACATTGTCCAGACCCTCATCGCTGCCGTGATACCCGTTGTAGGCTTTTTTCAGATAATCTTCAGCCGCTTTCTTGCCGGCCGGAGCCAGCGCCAAAGGCCCGGAATCCGTCACGGCGCGTGCAATCAAATACAGAGCTTCCGGGTACCGCTCAATTTTCCGTTGCCGCAGAATAAGTGTGCCGAGAGTATAAGAGGTGGATGCCGACATCGGTGCCAGCTCAAGCACTTTCTTATATTCACCTTCCGCTGCCGCATCCATCGCCGGCGTCTTCTTGCTCATCGCCACGGTGGCAAGCGTGGAATGCGCCTGGATGCTGATCTGCAGCTTGATGTCTTTCCATTGCTCCGCCGGTACTGTGGCAGGCTTGTTTTCATCTGAAAAATACTTGTCGCTGTTATCGATCAGGTGCTGTGCGGCCTTCTGCCCCGCATCCATATCACCAGCGGTGGCTCCGCCTTGTATCACTTTCATCGCCAGGCCGCTTTCCGCCTGCATCATCATCAGCGCCCGCGAACTCTTAAACTCGGACTCGGGATACTTCTGATCCCACTGGTTGAGCAGGTCGAGTTTTTTCTGCAAATCGGCTTCTTTGCCAATCGCGACCGTCAGGTCATACTCTCCCTGGTCTTTGACAGCCGGCGCTTTTGCCGGAGCCTGCGCCCATACAGCCGTCACCATCACAGCCATAATCAGGCTTCCCGTTAGCTTTTTAGACAGACGATCAAACACGTTCCTTAGCCTCCCCGCTCTATTGCTGCTGCGGCCTTTGCCTGAATCCAGATGAAACTTGCGTCACCAGAGACAAAGCGGAGTATATCTAACCAGAACCGCTCCAGCAATCCATACTTCTCTGGAATGTTTGACTCCGGTCATGCTTCCGTGGTTCCGCCTCTGGAACTTAGTCAAGCGTAAACGAACTGTCAAGCCCTTTGCAACAAAGAAAATTACAGGAGAAACGGCCGGGAGAAACATACCTCGGGAAAACAGGAGTTGGCATTTTTTCGGACTGTCTTGTTACAATCCTCCCAACCCGGTGCGCTTTTTCGATCTCGCTGTAATTCTCGCCTATCTCGCCCTCGTCACCTGGTTCGGAGCACGCTTCAAAGAGAAGCAGACTTCGCTCAAAGAGTACTTTCTGGGCGGTCGCACAGCCCCCTGGTGGGCCATCGCCCTTTCCATCGTATCCGCTGAAACCAGTACACTTACCATCATCGGCACGCCTCCCCTGGCCTACGCGGGCAGCTATGTCTTTCTGCAAATTGTCTTCGGCTATCTGCTGGCCCGCGTCGTCATTACCACGCTTTTCCTGCCGGCATATTTTCAGGGCCAGCTTTTTACCGCCTATGAACTAATGCAGCGCCGATTCGGACCACGCGTCCGAAAAGTCACTGCGGCCATTTTTATGGTCACCCGGTCGCTCGCCGAAGGGGTCCGCGTCTTCGCCATCTCGATTGTTTTAGGAATTATCCTGCACACCAGCGGCCCGGCTTCCATCTTCGTCATCATCGCCATCACGCTTTTCTATACCTTCGAAGGCGGCATGACAGCCGTGATCTGGACCGACGTAATCCAGATGGGCATGTACGTTTTAGGTGCAGCCGTCAGTTTCTTCGTGCTGCTGGGCGGCATACCCGGCGGTATGAACCATGTTATTGATGTCGCCGGTGCGGCCGGCAAGTTTCAGGTCTTCGATTTCCACTGGTCATGGACCCAGCCTTACACCATCTGGGCGGGCATCATCGGCGGCTGTTTCCTCACCACCGCCAGCCATGGGACTGACCAGCTGGTGGTTCAACGCCTTCTGAGCGCCAAATCACAGCGCGAAAGCCGTCTGGCCCTGCTCTCCAGCTGGTTCGTCATCTTCTTCCAGTTCTCCCTGTTCCTCACCATCGGCATTCTGCTCTGGGTGCGCAACAACGGCCGCGCTTTCCCGAAAGATCAGCTGGACCGCCTCTATCCGTCTTTCGTGTGGGAGGCTTTGCCGATTGGAATTGCGGGCTTAGTGATGGCCGCCATCATCGCCGCAGCCATGGCCAACCTTTCCGCCGCTTTGAATTCCCTGGCTTCTGCTACTGTGATCGATTTCTACCAGCCGCTGACCCGCTCCCGCCACACGGCAGAGCACTATTTGAAGGTTTCGCGCTGGTCAACAGTGGCTTGGGGCGTCGTACTGGCAGCCATTGGCGTGGTCGCCAGCCACTGGGGTTCAGTCCTGGAATCCGGCCTGTCTATCGCATCAGTGACTTTGGGAATCCTGCTGGGCGTGTTTTTGCTCGGCATTCTGACGAAACGCCCGGGCGAAAATGCCGCCATCGCAGGCGTGATCGCGGGCGCCGCGCTCATGCTCTTCATCAAACTTGAAACAAAGATCCCGTTCACATGGTGGGTACTGATTGGCAGTTCCTGCACATTTACCGTCGGCTGGCTGGCCGCATTTGTAGTGAAAGAACGTCCGGGCAAGGAAAGGAAACAGACTTCATGACCGAATTACGCCGCGATCTCGGCCTCTGGGCCGCCCTCGCCATCGTCGTGGGCACCGTAATCGGCAGCGGCATTTTCCGTGTGCCCCAGACCATGATCATGAACGTCGGCACCGTGCCCATGGTGTTTCTGGTCTGGATCGTGGGCGGCGTCCTCTCCCTCGCCGGTGCCCTCACCTACGCCGAACTCGCCGCAGCCATGCCCGGGGCCGGTGGCGAATACGTCTACCTCACCGAAGCCTACGGGCCCATTTGGGGCTTCCTTTATAGCTGGACCCAGATGTGGGTTGCCAAAAGCGGCTCCATCGCCACCCTTGCCACTGCGTTCTTCGAATACACCGCGCATTTTATCCCGGAATTTGAACACGTCTGGTTTACCGCCGGACCGCTGTCCGTGAAATACGGACAGGTTTTCGCCATGCTGCTGATCCTCGCGCTGGGCGGCCTGAATTACTTCGGCGTGAAAGTGGGCGGCGGCGTTCAGGTGGCTGTGACTGCCATTAAAGTTGCCCTCATCGCTTTTGTCATCCTTGCTGGCCTGTTTTATTCGCATCCGGCCTCTGGCGGGGCTCTGCCCCCCGCTTCCGTACCGCCTCTATTTACCGGTTTCATTGCGGCGCTGGTGGGCGCGCTTTGGGCCTATGACGGCTGGAACAACGTCGGCATGGTGGCTTCTGAAGTGAAGAATCCACAGCGCAATCTGCCCCTGGCCCTGATTCTGGGCACCGCGGGCGTCATCGCCATCTACATGCTGGCCAACTGGGCTTATTTCCGGGTACTTTCCCCTGCAGAAGTCGGCGCCCATAAACTGGTGGCGGCGGAAATGATGCAGCGCATTCAAGGCCCCGCAGGTGCCAGCGCCGTCTCCATTGCCGCCATGATTTCTATCTTCGCGGCGCTCAACGGTTCCATTCTCACCGGGGGCCGTGTTCCTTACGCTGCCGCCCGCGACGGCCTCTTTTTTCGCTCAGCCGCCCGCGTGCACCCAGCCTTTCACACCCCCGGCGTCTCCATCCTGATGCTCACTGCCTGGTCATCCATTCTGGTGCTTTCCGGGAAATACGAACAGCTTTACGACTTCGTTATTTTCGGCAGCTGGATCCTTTACGCCATGGCAACCGCGTCTGTTTTCGTGCTCAGGCGCAAGCGGCCAGACCTGGTCCGCCCCTACAAAACCCTCGGTTACCCGGTGGTTCCGCTATTATTTCTGACAGGGGCCGTACTGCTCGAAGTCAGCACACTGGTGACCAAACCCTTCGAATCAATCGCTGGAATTGTGTTGATTTTAATGGGATTGCCCTTCTATTTCTACTGGAAACGCCGCTCCGCGGCCTAAAGCGCAACAAACCGTCCCGTAAAAAAATCACCAGTTTGTTCTGAATACAGAACAAACTGCTTGCATTGCTGCCTGGATTGGGTAAAATCTTAACTGAAGATACCCGCTTGGGGTCTGGTTTTGTTCCAGATCTGGAACGGCGGGATAACGGCACCGGTTTTCAAAACCGGAATCCACCGGAATAAATAACAGGAGCAGACCATTGGACGTCACAAAAATTCTCGAAGAACTGCGGGAAGAACGGGTACAGCTTGAGGAAGCAATCCTCAGCCTGGAAAGGCTGGCGCGCGGACGCGGCCGGCGTCGCGGCAGGCCACCATCATGGATGGTTGAGGCCAAAAAGCGCGGCAGGCCCGTCGGCAGCAAGAATAAGACAACTAAGGCTGCTTCAACAAAAACAGCCTCCGCTGCTGTCTAAACGCGGGATATTATTTGCAGGGCGCGACGTTACTTGTCGCGCCTTTTTTACCGATAGATCAGATATTTCTGGCGGATTACCAGGAAATCTACCAAGCCTGTTTTCGCGGCAGCCACCGAATCCCCGCCTTTCATTAACGCGCTTACGACTCCGTCATTCCCCAGCAGCCTGCGGTTCGCTTCCCATTTCATCTGCTTCGGATAGAGCGCACCCAGCGCCGCCGCTACTTCGAGCCCCAGCCTTGCGGATGAAAACGCCTCCCGGTCAGTCACGACAAAACCCAGTCCTTCCAGTTGTTTACCACTCAGATTTGACGACGAGGGCGTGAAATGCACCGGATAGAACTGCACTCCAGGCACCTCCCTCAGCCGCAAACGCCGCGCCAGTTCCGCGCTCTGAATCCAGTCTGAGCCGATTTGCTCAAAGGGTGCCTCCGTTCCCCTGCCCACCGAATAGTTAGTTGATCCTTCCAGTAATGCCAGCCCAGGATACAGCAGCGCCTGGTTGATATTGCGGATATTCGGCGACGGGTTTACCCAGGGCAGCCCCGTCGTATCAAACCATTGCGCCCGGTTCCACCCCTCCATTTCCACCACATGCAGATCAGCCCCCAGCTTCCGTTCCCCGTTCACCAGCCTCGCCAGTTCGCCAATCGTTAAACCATGCCGCAATGGCAGCGGGTACGCCCCGGTGAATGAAAGCTTGTCCGGATCAAGCATCGGACCCTCCACATGACCACCGGTCAGCGGATTCGGCCGATCCAGCACGTAAAACGGCACTTTCGCCTTTGCTGCTTCTTCCATCGCGTAAATCATGGTGGCTTCGTAGGTGTAAAACCTCACGCCGAGATCCTGAATATCGAACACCAGCGCATCCAGCCCCTTCAGCATGTCCGGCGTCGGGCGGCGTGTCTTGTCGTAAAGGCTCCAGACCTTAAGCCCGGTCGCGGGGTCGGTCGTGTTGCCGATGTTTTCGTGATCTTCCACCCCGGCAAACCCGTGCTCCGGAGAAAACAAAGCCACCAGATTCACTCCCACCGCGCGCATCACGTCGATATTCCGCCGCCCGGCCCGGTCGATTCCGGTCTGATTGGTAATCAACCCGACCTTTTTACCCTGCAGCATCCGGAAATTATCGCGTGCCAGAACATCAAGACCTGTCTGGGTTTCCGCTTTCTTTGTTTCCCCCACCCCGACAACAGTCTGTTCATAGCTAACAGCGGCGGCAACGATCGTCGCCACCTTAGCCCGCAGCGGCGTAATCGCCTTGCGTTCATGAGGGTGCACAGCATTGGCCAGCAGCACAACATAGGTCTGCGAGGCCGGATCAATCCAAATCGAAGTTCCGGTAAAGCCGGTGTGACCAAACGAACCCACCGGAAAAATCTCCCCGCGCACGCCGGAATATGCGGACTGAATATCCCAGCCCAGCCCCCGCTGTATCGGTTGCCCGGCCGGCGAAGCCGATTGTGTAAACGCCCGAATCGTCCCCGGACTAAACAACCCCTGGCCGCCATCGAGAATCATCTGGCAGAATTTTCCCAAATCATCTGCCGTTGAAAATACGCCCGCGTGGCCCGCCACTCCTCCCATAAACCGGGAAGTCGGGTCATGCACCACACCGCGCAGAATCTTGCCATCTTTCTGCATTTCCGTCGGCGCAATCCGCGCCATCATACTGGATGCGGGAAGATAGCCGGTATTTTTCATACCCAACGGCTCAAAAAGAAGCTTCTTCACGTATTCGTTCTCAGGCTGGCCGCTCAGGCGGTGGATGATCTCACCCAAAAGAATGAAATTGATATCGCTGTAGACGAACTTAACCGCCGGAGGCCCTGCTGGTTTGTCACCCAGTGCTTTGCGAATCCCCAAGTCATACCCGCTCCAGACAGGCTCCAGATCCAGATCCGGCCGCAAGCCCGAAAAATGGGTCATTAGATCGCGGACCGTCACCGCACTCTCGCCTCCCTGGAATTCGGGCAGGTAAGCGGTCACCGGATCGCTCATTCGGACCTTGCCCTGCTCAAACAGCTTCATCATGCCGCTGGTAGTGGCCACAATCTTGCTCAGTGAAGCGATGTCGAAAACCGTGTCTACTGTCATCGCTTCTTTCACCGGAACCAGCGCGCGCGAACCATACGCCTTGCGATAAATGACCTGACCTTTATGCCCCACAAGCAGCACAGCACCAGGAATTTTATCGTCGCGAACGGCCTGATTGAGGACCGCATCCAAATCAGTCGCGCCGCGAAATGTCGTCTGACAAAACGCCGCGCCCGCAGTCAGCGCTGCAAGAACAATTACAGAAACACGCGTTTTCATGGCATTTTCCTTGTGATCCATTTTGAGGGTATCAGCATGAGTTGCGGTAGCATCCAGCATTCTGTTATAAATCCACGTACACCTGTGGCCCACGACAGGCCGCCGACTATGACCAAGAAAACCACAGCACCGGGCAAGACAACTAAAACTGCCGCACCCGAAAGCACCGCCTCCGCGCCCCGGGTTCACACACCGCACGCGCCAGGTCCGGAAGAGCTTCAACTGAGCGTTTATGAATCGGCTGTGGCACTGTTCGCGCAGCGCAAATTTGCCGAAGCGCGTGACCGCTTTCATAAAGCCGCCGCCGGACCCTCTGCGCCTGTCGCGGACAAGGCGCGCTCTTATGAACAGGTTTGCCTGCGCCGCGCCACCACCTTCGACCTTAAACTCCACACCGCTGAAGACCACTTTAACTATGGAGTGGAGCGCCTGAATGCACGCGATATCGGGCTCGCCAAACGCCACCTCGCGCGTGCGCTGGAACTGGAACCGGCAGGCGATCACATCCTCTATACACTCGCCCTGTGCCACGGTCTGGACGGTGATGCAGCCGGTGCGTGTGAAAATTTAAGACGTGCCATCGACCTGGAGCCACGCAACCGCGTCCTCGCGCGACAAGATCCCGAGTTCAGCGCCCTCGCTGCCCAGTTGCCGTCGCTCAAAGACATGCTGGCTGCTCAGCGCTAACGCCACGCCGGGACAACCCGCATGATCGGACCGCTCAGGATCGTTGCCATCGGCGGCGGTACCGGCCTCTCGTCGCTGCTCAACGGCCTCAAAAAATACACTCACGATGCCAAAGGCGGCGAACCGCTTGTCGACATCACAGCCATCGTCACCGTCACTGATGACGGCGGCAGTTCCGGTCGTCTGCGCCGTGAATTTGACGTCCTGCCACCCGGCGATATTCGCAACTGCATGGTGGCTCTGTGCGAAGACGAAGCCCTGCTCTCCCGCCTGTTTCAATACCGCTTCGAATCCGGCCACGGCTTAAAGGGACACAGCTTCGGCAACCTTTTCCTCACCGCCATGACTCACATCATGGGTGATTTCCCCGAAGCCGTTCGCAAGTCTTCCGAAGTACTCAACATCGCGGGGCGGATTTTCCCTTCCACCGCAGCCAATGTTTCAATCGAAGCCGTGCTCGATGACGGCCGCGTCGTCAAAGGGGAAACCCGCATCAGCCGCAGCCAAAGCCGCATTCGCACGGTGCGAATCATCCCGAATCGTCCGAAGCCCGTGAAGGAAACCCTCGCCGCCATAGCCGCTGCGGATCTGATTACGCTCGGCCCCGGTTCGCTCTTCACCAGCGTGATACCCAACATGCTGGTTTCCGGCATTCCGGAAGCGATTCGTCGCTCCAGGGCGCTGAAAGCTTACTTCGTCAATCTCATGTCGCAACCCGGCGAGACCACCGCGTTTGCCGCCTCAGACCACATATCCGCTATCTGCGACCATGCCGGCGGACGCTTCCTCGACTACGCCATCATCAGCACCTCCCGCGTTTCACCGGCCCTGCGCCGCGGTTATGCCCTGCAGGATTCTGCGCCCATCGAAAATGATTTTGACGCCATCGCGCGCCTGGGCCTCGAAGTCATCGAAGCCGACCTGCTCATGAAAGGCCCTAAAGTCCGCCACAACCCCGCAGCAATTGCCCGCGTCGCCGTGGACCTTGCCGTTCGCGGGCAACGGCTCCGCCGACTTGCGAAACTAAAGGCGAATGCTCACTGATGCCGCTGTCGTAATCCTTGCCGCCGGGCAGGGTACCCGAATGAAGTCTCGCCTGCCTAAAGTCCTTCACCGCGCGGGAGGCAAGCCGCTCATTCGGCATTCCATCGATACCGCGTTTCAAGTCGCCCCGGTTGAGCGGGTGTTTGTCGTGGTCGGCTATCAGGCAGAGAAGGTTGAAGCTGAGACTGAGCCTACAGGCGCAGGTATCATCCGCCAGACTGTGCAGGCTGGCACCGGGCACGCCGTTCTAAGCGGCCGGGATCAACTGGAACATCTGGGCGGCCGTCTGATTGTCTCTGTCGGCGATTGCCCGCTCATCCGCACTGAAACGCTTCTGGCGCTGGCAGAACTGCAACTCTCCAGCGCTGCCGTCGCCACCGTCATCACCACGGAAGTGGCTAACCCCACCGGCTATGGACGTATGATCCGCAATGCCGCCGGCAGCCTGGCCGAAATTGTGGAAGAGAAGGATTGCACGCCCGAACAGCGCGCGGTTCGCGAAATCAATTCCGGCATCTTCTGCTTCAACGCGGAACTGTTCTGGAAACACGCCGGTGAAATCCGCGCCAATGAAAAGAGCGGCGAGTATTACCTCACCGACATGGTGGCCATTTTCATCCGCGCAGGCCTCAGCGTAGTACCGCTCAAAGTCGCCGACAGCAATGAAGTCCTCGGCATCAATAACCGCGTGGAACTGGCTGCGGCAGACCGAATTATTCGCGACCGCAAGATCCATCAATTACTGCTCGACGGCGTAACCATTGAAAAGCCGGAAACTGTCACGATCGACGCGCAGGTACAGATCGGCATGGACACCATCATCGGGCCGTTCGCGCAAATCACCGGGCATTCCGTGGTGGGTGAAAATTGCCGCATCGGAGCCTGTTCCATCATTGCCGATTCGCAACTGGGCGATGAAGTAGAGGTTTTTCCTTTCTCGCTGATCACCGCTTCGCAGCTGGATGCAAAGGCCCACGCCGGCCCTTTTGCACGCATCCGCATGGGAGCGCATTTGCTGGAAGGTGCGCACGTGGGCAACTTCGTGGAACTGAAGAAAACACGCATGGGTAAAGGCTCGAAATCCATGCACCTCGCCTATCTGGGGGATTCCACCCTCGGCGATAAAGTCAACATCGGCGCAGGCACCATCACCTGTAATTACGACGGCCACCGCAAGCACCAGACCTTCATCGGCGACGGCGTTTTTGTCGGCAGCAATTCCACGCTTGTGGCGCCGCTCGAAATCGAAAGCACCGCGTACATCGCCGCAGGCAGCACGGTCACCCACAAGGTTCCGGCGGGCTCGATGGCCGTGGGCCGGTCACGTCAGGTGAACAAGGAAGGCTGGAAGCGCAAACCTCTTACTACAGCGGAGGCTACAGCAGAAACGGTATTAAAGCCTTAACGTCGCGCTTGTACTGTACATACTGCTCGCCGAACTGTTCCACCATGAATTTTTCTTCGGTTAGGGATTTCCGTTTCCAGGTAAACAGCGCGACCAGAAACGCCAGCAGCCCCTGCGCGTGCCCGAAGGCGAGACCTGTTCCGAGAATCGCCAGCAGCATTCCCGCATAGATCGGGTGCCGCACCATCCTGTAGGGACCGCGGCGAACCAGTTCGTGATTCGCTTTCACCGTCACTGAAGCACTCCAGTTGCGGCCCAGCGTGAAGCGTGCCCAAATGGCGACAGCCGCCCCCGTGGCCGTAAGCACCAAACCAAGCCAGCCTCCGAAAGGCTGCGGCGCCGGGGGGTCACGAAACAACAGCGAAAACGCCAGAAAAGTTCCGAAAATGTGCAGCGCCCGATCCGCAAGGCTCTCCATACGGACGACCCGTTTATTGCCGGCGATGCCCACCACCCAGACCACGCCGAAGATGCCCCAGCAGATCATCACCGCGACGATCATACTCATAGCCGGTTAATCAGGCTCGCCACGTAGCCCGCTCCAAAACCGTTATCGATATTGACCACCGTCACATTGCTGGCGCAACTGTTCAGCATCCCCAGCAACGCCGCCAGTCCATGGAAGCTTGCGCCGTAACCAACGCTGGTAGGAACCGCAATCACCGGCACCGAAACCATACCGCCCACCACACTCGGCAGCGCACCTTCCATCCCCGCGCAGACAATCACCACCCGTGCTTGAGCCAGGCGTTCGCTGCTGGCGAGCAGGCGGTGAATCCCCGCAACCCCAACATCGTGGATAGCCTCAACCTCGTTGCCCATCACCTCAGCCGTGACCTGTGCTTCTTCAGCAACGGAAATGTCGCTGGTGCCCGCGCAAACCACCGCAATCTTGCCTTTACCGGTCTTCACCCGATTGCGCCAGAACCGGATCGCGCCAGACACCGGGAAATATTCAGCATCAGGCAGTTCCGCTACTACCCGTTCCGCCATCGCCGGAGTTGCCCGCGTAATCAGCACATTGCCTTCGCGTGCCAGCAGCCTTTCGGCAATCGCCACCACGTGGCCGGCGCTCTTGCCCAGCCCGAAAATGACCTCCGGCATGCCGTGGCGCAGAGCCCTGTGGTGATCGATCTTGGCGAACCCCAGATCCTCAAACGGCAGGTGCCGGATACGGTGCAATGCAGAATCCACATCGGAAGCGCCGGTACGGACATCCTCAAGAAGGGCGCGGATTTGATCTTCGCTCAAGCTAAAATGGTACCTTCCGCCCCGTTCATGCCTTTCAAACGCATTTTGCTTACGCTCGATATGATCAAGTTCGAGCACTCCGTGTTCGCGCTTCCGTTCGCGCTGACGGGTGCTTTGCTGGCGTTCCGCGAGGGTGATTTCACGGCGAGCAGCCCTGTCTGGTGGATCGTGCTGTGGATCGTTGTCGCCATGGTGGGCGCGCGTTCCGCAGCCATGGCTTTCAACCGTCTGGTGGATGCTGAAATCGATGCCCGCAATCCGCGTACGAAGATCCGCCACATCCCGGCGGGCCTGCTGACGCGAACTTTTTGCTGGGGCTTTACCGCAGTTTCAAGCGTTGTTTTCCTGTTCGCGGCATGGGAACTGAATACCCTTTGTTTCCGCCTGGCTCCGCTCGCACTCGCCGTGGTCTTCGGTTATTCCTTCACTAAACGCTTCACGCACTTTGCGCATATCGTGCTTGGCTTCGCGCTCGGTATCGCCCCGGCTGCTGCATGGATTGCGGTGCGAGGTTCGCTCGATCCGCGCATTCTGCTGCTCACCGCTGCCGTCACTTTCTGGACCAGCGGCTTCGACATCATCTACTCCTGCCAGGACTACGACTTTGACCGCGACCTGCAACTGCACAGCATCCCCGCCGTTGTCGGGATCGCGAAAGCTCTGATGATCGCCCGTTTGCTGCATGTCGGCATGATCCTGTGCCTGCTGGTTCTGGTCTGGCAGCTGGAACTTGGAATCCTGAGTGTGGTGGGCATCGCAGGCATCGCGGCGCTGCTGATTTACGAACACGGTCTGGTCAAACCGACTGATCTCTCCCGCGTGAATGCGGCATTTTTTACCATGAACGGCTGGGTGAGCGTGTTATTCTTCGTGTTTTGGGCGGCGGATGTACTCTTAGCCCGCCAGCACATCTGAGAGTCCCCCAACTATGAACGTCACTTTTGAAGACCGTCGTCTGGAACCCATCCGCAAGAAAGTGGAAGCGGGTGAAAGGCTGTCTTATGAAGATGGCGTGACGCTGTTCCGTTCGAACGATCTGCTGGGACTTGGCTACATGGCCAATATCGTGCGCGAACGCAAGCACGGCAACCTCACTTATTTCAACGTAAATCGCCATATCAACCCCACCGATGTTTGTGTTGCAAGCTGCCGTCTGTGCGCTTTCGGCAAGCAGAAGCGCGACCCCAATTCCTACACGATGTCGCTCGAACAGGTTTGGGAAACAGCCGGCAAAGGCCTGACAGAAGCAGTAACGGAATTTCACATTGTGGGCGGCCTGCATCCGGAACTTACTCTCGACTGGTTCTGTCAGATGCTGCGCGGTTTGAAAGAACGGTATCCCGAAGTTCACCTCAAAGCGTTCACGATGGTGGAAATCGGCTACTTCGCCCGGCGCGAAAAAATGTCGATTCGTGAAGTGCTGGAACAACTGCGCACGGCCGGGATGGATTCGCTCCCAGGCGGCGGTGCGGAAGTTTTCAGTGAACGTGTGCGCCGCATCATCTGCGACCACAAACTGACCGGCGATGAATGGCTCGAGACGGCTCGCACGGCGCACGAACTGGGCCTGAGTTCGAATTGCACCATGCTGTACGGTCACATCGAAAATGAAGAGGACCGGGTAGATCATCTGGTGAGACTGCGTGGCCTGCAGGACCAGACGAACGGCTTCGTCACTTTCATTCCGCTGGCATTTCACCCGGATAATACAGCGCTTTCGCATATCGCGAAAACGTCGGGATTCGACGATCTGAAAACCATCGCCGTGGCCCGCCTGATGCTCGACAACATCCCGCACATCAAAGCTTATTGGGTGATGATGACACCGCGCATCGCGCAGGTGGCGTTGCGTTTTGGAGCCGACGATATTGATGGCACGGTAGTGGAAGAAAAGATCTATCACGATGCCGGTTCCACTGTGACGCAGGGCCTGCGGCGCGGCGAACTGCTCCGTTTGATCAAACTCGCGGGCCGTACACCGGTGGAACGCGACACGCTCTACCGGCCTGTGGTTCGCACGGAAACCGCGTTTACCGTTCTGGTCTAAGGGGCGGGATCCCGTTACACCCGGGGGGACATTACCAGATAAACTCCTTCGCACCTTCGCGTTTGTCATAGCCATCCAGCACATGCACCACGCGAATTTTTTTCATCGTCACCGGTGAAAGCTGCCCGATCGGCACATAAACAATGGTCCGCCCATACTGCGAAGCGATATTGCGAAACACAGACCGGGGAGGCTTAGCCGCCACATAAACCACGTACTTCTGGATCGAGTAATCCAGCCCCGCCAGCAGTAGGCGCTCCGCTTTCGTCTCCGCAAAATCGTAATCCGGATCAGCCCACACGTCATACATGCGCCGCGCCGGCAGGCTCATCAGAAACCCGCCGTACTCCGCCCTGCCAATCCCCGGCCCGATCAAATGTTCAAACGGCGCGGTGGAATAGAACGCCATATCCGATTCATTCTGATGCTCGCCCAGCCAAGTCGTCATGTAGTCGTAGCGGCCATCGCGGTCATCATCAAAAATCACCACAACCGACCCCACTTCGCCGTGAATCTTCTGAATATTACGAACGAAAATCTTGCCGTCATGCCAGTTGCGAATCGTCTCCCGCAGGTCAATCCCATCGAGCAGCGAAGCCGTAAAAGGCTCAACCGTGGAACGCTCTTCCGACAAAACACTCTTGCCCTTTTTCTTAAGAAAGCGCCCGAAATCCTCAATCACCATATCTTCGGGAGGATAGGAACAAATACTGGCACCATTCAGTTCCTTCGCCCATTCACCCGGAACCTTCTCTTTCTTCCTCCGCTTCAGCCCGAAGTTCCCCATGCGCCGTTTCGTGCTGGGCAGACGCCGCCGCAACCGAATCCGCTTCGTATGCAGCCAGATCTCTTCACCCGAAATATTCACCGTCTCAAGATCACTGGACGATTCCTGCGGCGAATACTGCGACGCCGTTTCCCAAACATCCCAGGCAAAGTTCTCATCTACAATCGACCGCGCCGCCACCGTCAAATCAAACAGCGAGGCCACCAGATCATTCTGCGTCCGCGCCAGATTGCGGGTATACCGCGCCAGCGTCCGGCGCTGCCACGAATGCATCACTTCGCCGGTGTTCACCAGATACAGTTCTTCGGCCTCCCGGTAGAGCGCCACCTGGGCACGCCGCCGGTCAACCATAGCGGAACCGCGCACTACCAACTCTTCCACACTACCCGTGCGAAAGGTCTCATAACGCTCCTGCAGGAACGGATATTCCGAAAGAATCTCACCCAGACATTCCGGATGCGGATTCACCAGCTGCAATTCCTCGCGCCGACGCCGTTTCGGTTCCTGCTGTGGCTCTTCCATCGCATCCAGGACGGGGTCCAGCAGATTGAGCGAAAGCACAACCAGTACACGCCCAAACGGATCAGCACCCTGCAACTTCCACGCAATACCGCGCGCGAACTGCTCCAGCTCCGTCGTGCGTTCCTGCGGATAAACACGGTACGCCTCAACGTACTCACCCAGCGGAATCGAGGTCAGCGAATAAGTATCAGGATAAATATCAGGAAGGTGGGGACGCTCCCCCGCATCAGGGTCGGCAAACACAACCTCCGCTCCAATCTCCAGGGCGCTGCGGATAGCCTCCACAAAAGGGTCAGTCGGCTCCACAGGCACGTAGACAGCCTGCTCCGGCTCGCTGCCATCGCGCCGGAACGCATTGTCATGATAGAAAATTACTGAAATCTGCGGCAGCCGCCGAATAGCGTCGAGATAAAGATCTTCCAGTGTTTCCGGCAATTCCACCGCAACAACCGCAGGCCTTTCCGTGAGGATGCGCCGACGCACTTCCGCCGCAAATTCGAGCCGCCCCGGCACTACCGGAAGGTAAGTGAACCGGCCGCGTTCGAGGCTCCCCGAATCAGGAATCGGCGAATCAGGAAGTAGCGGGCCTGGTGCGCCGGACATACCGAAGCGCCTCCTCACCCAGCGTCTCGAGCAGCGAGGTTTCAAGCGCCTGGCGTTCATGCTCCGGTTCGGTGGCAAACGTCTTCAGCTTGATGGCGAACCGCGCTGCGTTGATTCCATCGCGCACGCTGTACCGTTCATCCGCCGCATGTGCCAGTTGCAGAAAATCGGTCACATATTGCAGAACATATTCCTCTGCAAACGGCAAATTCTCCCTCAGGATCTGCATCTCCTCATCTTTTTCCGGGAAGTCGATCAGAATTTGCGGCTGCAGCCGCGAGTGAATATACTCAGGCAACTCGAACGTGGAAGCGTCATCATTCATCGTCGTGACCAGGCGGAATTCCTTGTGCGCCCGAATCTTCACGCCCGCCACAATGCTTTCCACATAGCGGCGATTATCCAGCAGCGGAGCCAGACTGGCCCAGCTCTTTTCGCTCATCCGGTTGCCTTCATCAAGGATCACCACGCCGCCCAGAATCATCGCGCTCACCAGCGCCGAAGCCACGTAACGCAACCGGCCCGCGCCTTCAATTACCGGCGTAACCAGCAGATCTTCCGGCCGGGTATCCATCGTTGCCTGCATGATGAAAACATCCCGCCCCAGCCGTTTGGCCGCCGCATACGCCAGGGTAGTTTTCCCGACGCCTGGCTTGCCGATCAGCCGCGGATTCATCGGAACATCCTGCTCCGAGACCACCATCCAGGAGGCCAGAAGCTGTCGCATCAGTTCTTCCTGGCCTACCCATCGCACCGGCAATTCATCAGGGTGCGCAAGGTGGAGAGTAACTCCCTCGATTTCGGCTGTCATGAGTGTTCCAATTGTAACGGCATCCGGCCAAACCTGCCGTTCTCACATCGGCCGCCGCAGCCGAGTGGCCCATAATTGAGGGCTGCTCACAATTTGTCTCTGTTAAAGTTAAGGTGATTTTGTTTTGCCTGTAGTCCCGCGCGCCCATGGATTTTGACCAGCTCCACACATTTCTCGAAATCGTCAGGCTCAAAAGCTTTTCCAAGGCCGCGCAGACCTGTTACCGCACGCAACCAGCGATCAGTGCGCAAATCCGCCAGCTCGAACATGAATTAAAAGCCGAACTTTTCGAGCGCTTTGGCAGCCGCATCTCCCTCACCACAGCCGGTGGCATCTTCGCCGAATACTCTGAAAAGCTGCTCGATATCCGCCGCCAGGCGCAGAACGCGCTCAATGAACTCGAAACTTCGCCGCGCGGGGAACTGGTCATCGCCGCCAACGAAGCCACCTGCATTTACGTTCTGCCCTCCGTGTTCGCGGAATACAAAACACAGTTCCCCGGAGTTCAGCTCCAGGTCAACAGGGCATATGGCTCTCGCGTCGTGGAAGCCGTCATGGAAAACGTGGCGGATTTCGGCCTCACTCAGCTTCCCGTGATGGAAAAGCGTGTCCAGATCGTCGAAATTCATCGCGACGAAATCCGCGCCGTCGTGCCCGCAAGCCATCCCCTGGCCAACAAGGAAAGCGTGACATGTGAAGATGTGATTCCCTACCAGTTGCTGTTGCCCCAGACCGGTATCACGCGCACGCGCCTCAATGCCTGGTTCGAAACCGTGGAGAATGAAATCCGTGTATCCATGGAGCTTGATTCTTCCGAAACCATGAAGCGTTTTGTCATGGCGGGCCTCGGCGTCAGTTTCCTTGCGGCCTCCAATTTCAAACGCGAAGTGGATGAAGGCATCCTCAAAGCGATTCCGCTCGCGCCTGAACCCATGATCCGCAAACTGGGCCTGATTTACCGCAAAGACAAGGCTCTGCCCAAAGCCGCCCTCGGCTTTATCGATGTGATTCTCGGCCAGTTCGGCAGTCATCACAAGCCCGCATGACCTGCCCCCGCTGCTTTTCCGATCTCGACCCCGCAGGTGCAACCTGCCCGGAATGCGGCCTGAGTCTCTATCGCAATGTCTCAGGAGTAGTAAAAACGTCCGTGGTTATGATCTCCACCGGCGACGACAATAACTTCTACTCTTCAGTCCAGGAAGTCCCCGAAGCGCTCCGCCGCCGTCTGCTGGAATCCACTTCCAGCCGGAACGCCGGAACCATCGTAATCGCCGACCGCGCGGGCAAGGAACAACTCACTCAGGTGATGGCGCGCCGCCTTGAAGGCAGCATTGAAAGCGCCACGCGGGCCTTGTCCGCCGCCGCGTCACCTCAACCCGGCGCACCCGCCTCCCTTCCCGGCCGTCAGCAACCTGCCAACATCAGGCGCATCTCCTGGCTGGCATGGGTGGGATTCCTCACCGTTCTCGCCCTCGCCGCCTTCTTTTCTCTGTTTTTCGGCCTGCGCTGGTAAACTAGCGGCTTGGAAAAGAAAGCGATCGTACTGGGCGCGCACGGTCAACTGGGCGTGGAGTTGTGCGCGGAATTGCGCCGCCGCAGTTATGAAGTTCGCGCCTATGAACGCAAAGCGCTGAACATCTGCAACTGGGAAAAAGTGGAACGCGCTTTCGGTGAATTCGGCCCCACCGCCGTCTTCAACGCCGCCGCGTACAACCAGGTTGATATCGCCGAACGCGAACCCCTGGCGGCCTATGAGGCCAATGCCCTGGGCGTTCGCAACCTTGCGCTGGCGTGCCGTCAGAACGATGCACGTCTGATCCATTTCTCCACCGATTACGTCTTTGACGGCATGCTCGGCAGGCCTTACGCCGAGACCGATCCAACCCATCCCCTCGGTGCCTACGCCGTCTCCAAACTAGCCGGTGAACTCTACGCACAGGCCTATCTCGACCGGCCCCTGATCGTCCGCACATCCGGCGTCTTCGGCCCCGGCGCCCTCAAAACCGCCCGCGGTAATTTCCCCGAATTGATGATGCGAATGGCAAGGGAAGGCAAACCCATCCGGGTCGTGGAAGATCACGTGGCCTCCCCGACTTACGCTCCACTGCTGGCCAGCCGGTCGATTGATCTGCTGGAACGCGATCTCCACGGCATCTTCCACATCGGCGGCGGAGAACCCATTTCCTGGTTCCACTACGCTCGCCTTATCTTCAACAAAGCCGGCCTTACAGCAGACCTGACCCCGACTAACGAACGCGAATACCGCACGCCCGCACGCCGCCCTCAGTTCTCTGCCCTCGATAACGCCCGCATGCGCGAATGCGGAATCGCCCCAATGCCTCCGCTGGCCGAAGCCGTGGAAGCGTACCTCGAAGCCCGCAAAGTATACCTGTAAAATCGGTCCGGCTACTGCTGCGCAGCCATCGCGTAGTAGCCTTTGCGGACCTGAACTTTCAAATCCTTAATGCTGGTCCGCAAATCAATCTTGCGATAAGACCCGTCCCGCTTGCCGTTCGTCGGCGTATACCCGATCGCATACTGCGTCCGCATTTCCTGCTGAATCTGATCGAAAATATTCTCAAGCGTAGTCTTCCGGTCTACCTGAAAGAGTCGCCCGCCCGTTTCTTCGGCCATTTTTTTCAGCGTTCCTTCACCGCTGTAACCGCCACCAAAGCCCCCGTAAAACTGCCGGTCCACGTAAAGGATTCCGTAGATGATCGCATCTGATTTGTGCGCCGCTTCAATCGCAGCTTTTTCAGTTTCGCGGCTCCCCTGATCTTCCCCATCCGTAATCAGAATGATGGCTTTGCGGCCCACTTCCTTCGCCAGCATGTCGTTCGCTGCCACGTAAACGGCGTCGTACATCACCGTTCCTCTCGGCCTGTTGGCGGTTGGAACCGGACCCGAATTAATCCCTGAAAAACCGCCGTTCAGTTTCATCCGGCTCAGACCTTCCTGGAGCGTGCGTGGCGACCCCGTCGTATCCTGGAGCAATTCCGAATCCGCCCCAAAACTGATCAGAAACGCGACATCTTTCTTCTTCAGCACGCTCGAAAAGAAAGACCCCGCCGCTCGCCGTTCAATCTCGATCAGATTGCGCTGACTATTAGACACATCCACCAGCAGCCCGATCGTCAGCGGCAAATCAGTTTCTTTCGTGAAGTATTTAATCGTCTGCTTCGTCCCGTCTTCCGCCAGATCGAAATCGTTCTGCGTCAGACTATTGATCAAGCCGTTCTGCTTCGTCCGCACCGAGCAATAGAGGTTGACGATATTCACGTCCACCGTAATCGGCGTATCGATATCATCCAGCGGCTTTTGCTGCTGCGCCGCCAGCGGCATAAGGATCAGGGGAACGGCCAGCAGACCGGCAAGCGTAAGACAGAGAGTTTTCATAGAATGAGGGAATCCCGCATGCGCAAAGCCATCCAGCACCTGAAGAAAGCCGATCCGGTTTTGTCGCGCATCATCACCGACGTTGGTCCTTGCACCATGGAGTACAGCGAGCCTTCTTTTGAAACACTCGTTCGCTCTATTGTCTATCAGCAGCTCAGTGGCCGGGTAGCCAGCGTGATTTACGGACGCCTGCAGACCGCCGCCGGCGGTGAGCATTTAACTCCGGCCTCCATCATGAAGTTACGGTCAGAGCGAATGCGCAAAGCAGGCCTTTCCGCCGCCAAGACACTCTATATTCGCGAACTGGCGAAACATACAAAAAAGGGTTCGGTGGTTTTTGAAACCCTGTCTGATGCCGATGATGCCACCGTCATCGAACACCTCACCCAGGTAAAAGGTATCGGCGTCTGGACGGCCCAGATGTTCCTCATGTTCGCCCTGCGCCGCCCGGATGTTCTGCCCACGGGAGACCTCGGCATCCGCACCGCTATGAAGCGCGCCTGGGCACTCGAAGAGCTTCCCAAACCGGCGGATATGGAAAAGCTGGCCGCAGCCTGGAAACCCTGGTCAACAGTCGCCTGCTGGTATCTCTGGCGGCACCTCGATGGCCCCGCGGCGTTATAAAAACGTAAGAACGTAGTACCGGTACCTGGCATTTAGATTCCTGACGGCGGTTCTCTTGGAATTGATCGAAACGCGGGAACAAACTTTAGACACGCGAGGAGGAACCACCTTGAAAATTGCTGCCCTGATCGGCACCTGCCTGCTTGCGATTTCGCCGGCATTCGCAGGTGCCATCTATACCAACGGCCCGCCGTCTGACAGTTACGGTGCCGTAAACCTTTATCACGGTGCCAGTGCAGTCGCCAGTGATTCATTCAGCGTCGCGGCTGATTCCGTTGCCCTCGGCATCTATTTCCGCAGCTGAGAAGGTGGCTTCGCATCAGACCCGCTCACCTCTGTGAACTGGTCCATTACGACAGGACCGGACACCGGAACCGTAGTCGCCTCCGGGACTGCTGCGTCGGGTGCGGGAACGCTGAACAGTACCTACCTGCATCAGGCTACAGGCGGCTACAGCAGCTATGGCATTTACGGCAATACCATTTCCGGAGTCACGGCCGCACTTACGGGCGGTGATACTTACTATCTGAACCTCTCGACATCTTATGCCACCACAAGTTCACAGCAGTACTGGGAACAAATCCCCGGCGGCACTTCTGTCGGCTGGGCTGTTTATAGCTTTGCTACTTACCCGCAGTGGGGCGGACCTCAGGGCGATATTCAAACCGGCAACTATTTTCAGATTCTGGACAGCGTGGATGGCGGTGCATCCGGGGCTCCCGAGCCGGGTACCGTGCTGCTCCTGAGTTCGGCCCTTCTGTTCGCTGGCGGCCGTCGGATATTCATTAAATCGCGTCAGCGCGAATCAGCCTGATCCGGCATTTGTGATTGCGGGCGAAGGAGACCACTTCGGCCGCTCCGCCCGCGACAAAGCCTTCATAAAACCGGCGGGCCAGCAGTTTCCGTTCATCCGTTTCCAATGCCTGCAGCAGCAGCGCCTCCAGACCCACCTTCCCCGCCAGCACTTCATCCACAAACGCGATTTCCGCAAGCCGCTCGCACTCCAGCCGATCAAACGCCCCGCGCGAATCCACTCCTTCAAACCGCCCGTCGTCAAACGCCACGCAATCCACTGACGCTTTTATCCGCAGCACCCGCCGCAAATTTTCCAGGTTCATCCGGGCCCGCGCATTCACGCCGCCCTCACCGCGCAAAACCAGTTCCGTGTAAGCCGGCTCGGCGCACACAAAACGCATCGCACCCGGCTTCAGTGCCGCCTTTTCCGGATGCCGCAGAGTATCCGCGTAATGCACCACCGAATATTTATTGCCCTTCATTCCGGTCATATCGAATCGAATCCCCAGCAGCGCAATAGCCTGTTGCCCAACGTTCCTCACGATCACCGAGTAAGGCAGAGCCGGCTGCAGCAGCGGATCCGGTACCCGACCATACAGAGTCTCCAGCGCGGCACCAAACTCTTCCGCCGCCGGTTCGATGAGGCATACTTGCATCGCTATGATTGTAAGACGCCGTGACGGAAACTAAACCAGCAGCTCCGCGCCTCACCGCTCAGGTAAAAGCCGGCGGGTGTGCATCCAAACTCAGCCCGGGCCTTCTCAGTCAGGTTCTGGCGACCCTGCCGCACATCCCCAACCCCAACGTCATGATCGGTTTCGACACCGCTGATGACGCCGGAATCTATCGCCTGTCCCCCGACCTTGCCTTGGTCCAGACCGTGGATTTCTTCACTCCCATGGTTGATGACCCCTACACCTTCGGGGCCATCGCCGCCGCCAATGCCCTCAGTGACGTCTGGGCTATGGGCGGCACTCCCATTTCGGCTCTCACCATCGTTGCCTTCCCCGCCACCGGAGAACTCAACGACCTCGCTGCCATCATGCGCGGCGGGCTCGAAAAAATGCGCGAAGCGGGCTGTGCCGTGATCGGCGGCCATAGCGTCAATGATCCTGAAATCAAATTCGGCTACGCGGTCACGGGCACCATCCATCCCAACCGCGTACTTGCCAATGCCGGAGCACAACCGGGTGACATCCTGCTCTTTACCAAAGCCCTCGGCACTGGTGCCATCACCACCGCGCTCAAGAAGGGCATCGCCAGTGCCGCCGCTATCGAAGCGGCCACAGCCTCCATGCTCACCCTCAATCGCGCCACCTGCGAAGCCATGCTCCCCTTCGACATCCATGGCTGCACCGATGTCAGTGGTTTTGGGATGATCGGCCACGCCCGCGAAATGGCCCTCGCCAGTAATGTCACGCTCGAAATCGAACCTGCGAAAATTCCCCTTCTGACCGGAGCACTCGACGCCATCCGCGCCGGCGCAATATCCGCCGGCCTGGTCAACAATCGCAATTTTGCCGACTGTGTGGTCGAAAACGAGACGCTGATTGAGCCTGCACTTCTTGACCTTCTTTACGATCCGCAAACTTCCGGTGGCCTGCTCATCTCACTCTCCGCAACCGACGCAGCACAACTCGAACAGATCCTTCCCAACGCTACCCGTATCGGCCGCGTCCTGCCCCGCGCCGCCAAACCCATCCGCCTGATATGAAACCAGACCCCGTCATCATCGCCCTCGATTTCGACAACGCCCGTGACGCTGACCATCTCGTTGCAGCGCTCGGTGGCTCCGCCAAAATCTACAAAGTAGGCATGGAACTCTTCGCCGCCGCTGGTATGGATTATGTGCGCTCCCTCACCGGTCGCGGCAAGAGCGTCTTCCTCGATATGAAGCACCACGATATCGGTGAAACCGTGAAACGCGCAGTCGCAGTCGCTGCCCGTTCCGGAGCCACTTTTCTCACCGTTCACGGCCTTGGCCAGGTCATGCGTGCGGCTGTCGAAGGCCGGGGCGATTCCCCTCTGAAACTCATCGCCATTACCGTTCTCACCAGCCTCGATCAGGATGACTTGCGCGAACAGGGTTATAGCGGCACCATCCCTGACCTCGTAGCGCAGCGTGTTGACCAGGCCATGAAAATTGGCATTGACGGTGTAGTCGCGTCGCCACTGGAAGCCCGTGCCATACGTGCACAGGCTGGCCCCAGTGCCATTATCGTCACTCCCGGAGTGCGTTCGCGCGGTGCCGCCGCCGGAGACCAGAAGCGTGTCGCCACCCCGCGTGAAGCTGTGGATGATGGCGCCGATTATGTCGTCATCGGACGCCAGGTTTCCCGCGCGCCGGACCCGGCCGCCGCTCTGGCTGCCATTCGCGCCGAGCTGGCTTAACCCGAGTGGAACACATCGATTCCTTCCTCGCGAACTACGGCTACTTCGCCATCTTCGGCCTGCTGATGCTGGGCATCGTCGGCCCGCTGATCCCCGACGAAACCATTCTCGTACTCGCGGGCGTCGCCGTACACAATGGCAAACTCGGCCTCATCCCCACCATTTTGAGTGGCTGCGCGGGTAGTCTCTGCGGCATCACCCTCAGTTACTGGCTGGGTCGCTCAGGAGTTGTCTTCCTGCTGGAACGCTCGGCATGGTTTAACAAACAAATTGGCAGTCATCAGCCAAAAGTGGATGCCTGGTTCCACCGTTATGGCACCTGGACCCTGTTCTTCGGTTATTTCATTGCCGGGCTGCGCCACTTCACTGCGCTTACCGCCGGCATGAGCAAGCTCGACTTCCGCACCTTCGCACTGTGGGCCTGGCCCGGCGGCATCATCTGGGTCACCTGCTTCATCGCCATCGGCTATTTTCTTGGCGATCAGTGGGAGCACTTCGGCCATGCCCTGGATCGCGGGGCTCTAATCGCAGCCATCGCCGTCGCTGTGGTCGGCGTCATTATCTGGCTGCTGCGCCGCCGTAAACAAATCCCTTAATTTGACTTCGGCGGCTTTACGCCTTGAATCTGCACAAAGCCAGCACCCTCTTCTTGGTCGCCTTCACTGGCCTCGTCCCCATCCACTTCCTCAAACTCCGGGGCAATAATCGAATAGATCATGTCCAGCTTGTCCTGTAATGCGCTGTTCATCTCCTCCAGCTGGCGGATGCGGGCGGTGAGTTCTTTCTCTGAAGCCATGTTCCCTATTGTGATGCAGGCGGTGTGTTTTACTGGAAACCGGCATGGGGTTCGCACTTTAAACAGGTATGGGGTTCCCATTTTAAACACGTATGGGGTTCGCACTTTGGCTTGACCAGTCCGCAGGCACCGTCTGGGCGCAGGGAACGCATGAATACCGTCCCATGGGCACTGCGGTGATCGCCCGCGCCAGCCAGTTTCACCACCGCGACTTCACCCAAACCCGTCGCCGCCCTGGTCACCTGGAAAACTCTTTTGCCGGATTTTACGGCTCGCTCGAAGAGGTCAACCTGACTTTGCGCAAGCAGCCTGGCTGGAAACTTCGCTGGACTCCCGGACACCTTCGCTAAAAAAACCTCGAGTTCGCCCGTATATGATTGAAGGGCGGAAAATCGCTTACCCCGTGGAAAGCAACTCACAAACCGTTCCTGCGCGCTCGTCTTCATTGCGCCACTCCATGCGCACGCATTTCGTTATGCTGCGTTTTGGTTTCATTTCTCTGGCCTCCGCAGCCATTGATAATCTGATTTTTTACTTCGTCTTTCGTGCCTCAGGCACCATCGCCGGCGCTCAGTTCGTGGGCCGCGCGTGTTCGGTTTTCTTCAACTACAACCTGGTCCGCCGGTCGGTTTTCACGTCTGGCCAGAGCCACTCCGCCTTGTTACCGCGTTACCTCGCGCTGGCGCTGGCGAACGCCCTGCTTTCCTACGCTGGAATTCGCCTCGTCCACAGCTTCACCACCATCAGCGTTCCTCTCGCCAAAATCATAGTGGAAACTCTTCTGTTTATCACCAATTTCGCCCTCCAGCGGGAATTCGTCTTTAGAAAATAGGCACCCCGTGTTTTGAACCGATTAGACGCTGTTATCCTGAGGATTAAAAATAGTGGATATCAACCTCGAAGCCCTGAAAAGCGAAATCCTCGATTACCTTGAGAAGTCCGACTTCGGCATCTTCCGCAGTCACCCCGGCGGACTTGAGGAATCGAAGATCATTACCTGGGACACGGATCGCTTTCCCGACTATCGCCAGTTCCTCGAAGCCGCCACCAAAGCGGGCGAGCACATGGTGCTGTTCGCCTGTCGTGAACTCGCGGAAGAAGAGATAACCGACGTCACCGAGGAACTGGACGAACTGGAACTCGAACGCGATGAGCGCCGTGACCTCGAACGCCCCATCAAAAACGCCAAACGCCACGTAGGCGAAACCTGCGCCATCGAACTCGCCTTCGGTCACAACTCGTACCTCTACGTCTACGAGGCCCGTCCCGACTGGTACGAAGAATTTCTCGACGCCTGCGAAGAAGTCACCTCCGTTTTCCCTGCTGGTGACGAAATCGAAGACGAAGGAACCGAAGGCCTCGGCGGCTATTACTCCAAAAACTGACAGCCGCTGGGTCTTTCCCCAGCCTGTTGATGAAGATGCCGTCGCGGCACTCGCCGGACAACTGCGTCTGCCCTCTGTTGCAGCGCGCATCCTCTGGTCGCGCGGCTTCCGTAACGCCACTTCGGCTTCAGCCTTCCTCAATCCGCGTATCGAAGACCTTCACGATCCCTTCCTGCTGCGTGATATGGATATCGCGGTCGCCCGCCTGCGCACAGCGATTGCGCAAAACGAAGCCATTGAAATCCACGGTGATTACGATGTGGATGGTGTCACCTCCACGGTGGTTCTCAAGAAAGCGCTGGAGTTACTCGGCCTGGACGCTGGCTGGCACATTCCCCACCGCCTCCGCGACGGCTATGGAATGCAACCGGCAGCCATTGAGGAAGCCGCGGCGCGCGGCGTTAAACTCATCGTCAGCGTCGATAACGGCATTCGGGCCGGGGCCGCCATAAAGCGGGCCGGTGAACTGGGTATCGACGTCATCGTCACCGATCACCACCTTCCCGAAACAGACCTTCCTCCCGCGCTCGCCATCATCAATCCCAACCGTACCGATTGCACATATCCCAACCCCAACCTCTGCGGCGCGGGCGTTGCTTTCAAGCTCGCGCATGCCCTCTTGCTGGGTGTCGGCTGGCCTGAAGCCAGACTTTTCCGTATCCTCGAATCGTTCCTCAAGCTGGTGGCCATCGCTACCGTGGCGGATATCGTTCCGCTCACTGGCGAGAACCGTATCATCGTCAAACACGGTCTGAGCGGACTCGGCGACGTGCGTAATCCCGGTCTCCGTGCTTTGCTCCGCGAGTCCGGTCTGAAGGGAATTCCCAACGCCACTGAAGTCGGTTTTCGTATCGCTCCGGCAATCAATGCGTCCGGACGCATGGATAGCGCCGGTCAGGCTGTGCGTATGTTCCTCACTGCCGATGAGGAAGAAGCTACCCAAATCGCACGCGAACTCTTTGTATTGAACAAGGAACGGCAAACCGCCGAACGCGCCGTGGTCAGCGAGATTTTTGAGCTCTGCGCACAGACGCCCGTTACCGCTGACGACGCGGCTCTCGTGTTCTGGGGCGAAGGCTGGCATCGTGGCGTGGCTGGTATCGTGGCCAGTCGTGTGGTGGAAAAATTCCACCGGCCTGCGATTGTCCTGGGCGTTGAGAATGGTGTGGCGCAGGGTTCGGGCCGCAGCCTCGGCTCATTTCATTTGCTCGATGCTCTCGAAAGTATGCGTGAGTTGTTCACGAAATTCGGCGGTCACTCGCATGCGGCAGGTCTCACCTTACCCGAAGCTGCACTGGAAAAATTCCGCACTCGTTTGCGAGCCTGGGCTGCGGCCCGGCTCACGCCGGAAGACCGTCAGCGCGTCGTGGCAGTGGACGCACTGGTCCACCTGCATGAACTGGACGACCCTCTCTGGCTGGCACTCGAACAAATCGCTCCGTTCGGCATGGACAATCCGAAAGTGCTCTTCGCGGCCCGCAACGTGGCACTCGCCGGACCACCGCAGGTCTGGAAAGAGAAGCACATGCGCCTCATCGTAAAACAGGGCACCCGGACGCTCTTGCTGAAGGGCTGGGGGATGGCCGAACTCGCCGAAGAACTGCGCGACGCAAAGGCCGTGGACATAGCATTTGAAATGGAACGCGGCTGGACAGGAGGCTGGGACCTGATCGCCCGCGCCTGCCGCGCCAGTGCCACAGTCGCCAATGCTGCTGTATGATTTTTCATGTCGCAAACCGGGCCGCAATCATATTAATTACATTGGCCGGCATTGGCTGGTGTCCGGGCTTTGGCCGAGTCCTTTCGAGCTAGTCCGTTTCCGGTGGGACTACCTGGGCGCTGCCCGCGAAATCCTAACCGCACTGATTCGTTTGCGTACCTGCTCCCGCTCCCTTGATTTCGATGGCTCCGGTCGTATCGCTTCGATCTTCATCATGCGCAATCCTGACAAACTCCCACCCTGTCGGATATGATTTAGCCGATGTCCCCTACCCGCCGCGATCTGATGAAGTGGGCTGCTTCCGCGCAGCTGATTCCGTTTCTGGGTACCAACCTTGCAGGCTCTGCTCAAGCGGCCCCTGCCGCTCTGCCCACCCAAAAAGAAGTCTGGGACTGGCAGGTCTGGATGGCGCAGCTCGGCCCCAAATACACAGGCAACAAAGCCCATGTCACATTCGTTGACTGGCTTGCGAAGAACCTTCAGAAAAGCGGGCTCGATGTCGCCCGTGAAAATCACCGCTTCACCAGCTGGACCGCGCGCAAATGGGGCCTCACCATCAACCCTGCCTCGGGCAAGAGTTTCGTCGCGCCTGTGACGTCTTACTTTCCTTATTCGGGTCAGACGCCGGCCGCGGGAGTAACCGGCGAACTCAAATACTGCGGTACTTCGCCGAAGTTTGATATGTCGGATATCAAAGGCAAGATCGTCCTGCTCGATTGTCCGATCACTCCACGCCCCTGGGGCGAATGGTATGAAGTGCTGGGCATCAATCCGCCGGAAAAGAAACTGCCGCATGAAGTGCATCCGGCGCGCTCTCCCGTCAGCGACCTCACACCTTTTCAAAAGGCCGGCGCTTTGGGTGTTGTGCTCGTCTGGACCAATGTCTCCGACGCCAACGCGCAGGATCAGTACGCGCCCTTCTCCCGTCCTTTGCAAAATATACCGGGGGTCTGGGTGGGCCACGAAACAGGCGCAAAACTAAAAGCCCTTGCAGCCAGCGGCGCGAAGGCTACCGTAACGCTCGAAGCCGACCTCACCCCTGACACCTCGACAGATACGCTGATCGCAACCCTGCCCGGCATGACGTCGGACGAAGTCATCATCGTCAACACTCATACCGATGGACCCAATGCCACGGAAGAAAACGGTGGCGTGGGGATTGTCGCGCTGGCGAAATATTTCTCGCAGATTCCGAAGAGTGAACGCAAACGGACCATGGTTTTCATTCTGACCACCGGCCATTTCGCCGCGCCGTATGTTCCTTCCATCCGTGGCGTGATTGAGCAGCATCCTGATCTGGTGAAGAAGGCCGTGGCTGCCGTCACCATCGAACACCTCGGTTGTAAAGAGTGGGTGGACGACGACAAACTCAACTACAAAGCCACAGGTGAAGACGAATGGAGCATCGCCATTTCGCCGCACAAATCTACCGGCAATGCCATGCTCGAAGCCATCAAAGGCTCGAAAGTTCACAACATCGCGGTAGCGAATCCGGTGAAGGGAGGTTTCCTCGGAGAGGGCAGCGCCCTCGCGCGCGCCGGGATCCCCACAATCGGCTACATGCCCATGCCCAGCTATTTGCTGGCCGGCCCCGCCAACGGCTGCATCGAGAAACTAAGCGCCCCGCTCATGCACAGCCAGATCCAGGTCTTCGCGAAGGTGCTGCACAAAATCGATACGATGAGTGCGGCAGAACTCAAAGCCGGCTAACTGCCAAACGCAGCTGCATAGGCGGTTTCAACAGCCTTCGCCTCTTCAGGGGTCAGCGTTGAAAACTCACCTGGCCGCCGGCGCTTCGACAACCGGCCTGCGTTCTCCCGAAGGAAACGAAAGAGCCTGTCCATCGTGCGCCCTGGCATATCCACAATTTGTTCAACGCTTGCGCGAAAGCGGTCGAAACGAGCCAGAAAATCTGTCTCGCGCGGCAGATCCTCTTCGATAGTTTTGCGCACGCAGGAGTAGAGAAATTCGGCTTGCGATGTCGCGTCAAAGAAACGATAGAAATCCGCCGTATCGTTCACAACCCTGACATTGCCTTTGGCCGTGGGAACCCACTCAATCACAGGCAGCAGGCGCTTTGAATAATCTTCCAGCACTTTCTTGTAATCCTGAATCCGTTCCAGAATCGCAGCCGAAACCGGAAACACAACACCTGCCGGAGTGAATCCGCGCTGTGCCAGAACGTGATGAATTAAATACCTGTGCAGCCGTCCGTTGCCATCCACGAACGGGTGGATATAAACAAATCCGAACGCCAGCGCTGCAGCCGCCAGCACGGCATCAAGACCGGTCGCGGGGCCGCGGTCAAACGCCACCAGTCCCTCAATCAGAGAATGCAGGTCCTGCTCCCTGGCACTAATATGGTCCGGGAGCGGCAGCATTGAATGACGGTCATGTTCTCCCACAAACCCGCCTTCCTCACGAAGGCCGAGTGGAGAGAAGCGCGCATCGCCAATCACAATCTCCTGCAGACGCAGCAGTTCATCCGCTGAAATGGGGTGCTGGCCCGCCTGGCCAATCGCTCTGCCCCAGCGCAGAATGCGGTCCTGCGGTACGCGCTCGCCTTCAATGGCATAACTTGCCTTCGAATCGTTCAGCAGCAGGAACGCTGCAGTCCGTGCCAGAAGATCGCGCGGCACCGCCGCCACCGCTTCGTGCGCCCTGCTGGCCAGGTCGTTCTGCGCAAAATCTTCCAGTGCTTTCGTCCGGAAAAACATAGGGCAGAAACCGGGCGTGCCGGGCAGATTATTCCGCACGCGATGTCGCGCCGAAGTTTCGCCCGCAACAGACCATTGCTGCGCTGTATCCACAACGTCCACGTACGCTCCAGACCGTGCGGTCGGCAGTTTCAGACGCTGTCCCGTGAGCCATTCATAGAGAAACCAGATGCGCCGCGGATATGCCCCTGTCGGTTTCCTGCGCACCAGTGCGGCAATTTCGAGTGGCCCCGCAGCCAGAAACAACCGCTTCAAAACCGCCAGATCCAACCCTTCATGTTTCAACGCGAACGTAAGGTGGCTTTCGAGTGTTGCTGAAGGAGCGTGTCTTGGCGTGAGCATCCGCCACCCTCCCTCTTCCCAAACTCTGTGCCGTTCACCCACTGCGGAAAGCACACGCGGCAACGGCACCTTTAGCTTATATGCACCAATGATTGCGGCATATCCGGCAGGTGTACCTTCCTCCGGCAGACGCCGTTCATGGAAGAATTTCACCGGCCCCGGGAATCGGATCTTTGCCATGTCTCTCGTGAAAAACAGTAACTTTTAACACCCTACCATGAAAAACGAACCTAACCCGTGAAAAACTATACAAAAATCACTGTTTCCGTGAAAAACAGTTCTAAATTGGTACCCTACAGGGGCACTTCCGTTTCGGTAAGAATGTCTGCAATCACGCGTTCTCCGGCAGTTTCATTCAGGCCGCGGCGCGCTGACATGACGCGGTGGCCCAGAACTTTCGCCGCAACAAGTTTCACGTCATCGGGCAATGCGTAAGCACGGCCTTCAATCAGCGCATGCGCCTGCACGGCTCGGTAGAGTGCCTGCGAGCCGCGCGGACTAACACCAAGAGCCAGTGCATCATGAGCGCGGGTACGCTCGACAATCACAAGCATGTAATCGACAATCGCATCATCTACAACCACCTGTTTGACGGCATCCTGCAGCTCAATCAGTTCTTCCAGACTGATCACGCGCGACGTGTGTTCGCCGTGCAGCGCATCTGTCTGACGAATAATTTCGCGCGCACTCTTCGCATCCGGATAGCCGATGCGCAGGCGCATGAGAAAACGGTCCAGCTGGGATTCTGGAAGCGGATACGTACCCTGATGCCCCGCAGGGTTCTGTGTCGCGATCACCATGAACGGATCCGGCAGGGGCAGACTCCGGCCTTCCACGGAAACCTGCTGTTCATTCATCGCTTCGAGCAGTGCGGACTGCGTCTTGGGCGTTGTGCGGTTGATTTCATCCGCCAGCAGAAAGTTGGTAAACACCGGCCCGGGCTTGTATTCGAATTCCGCAGTCTGCGTGTTGTAAACAGTAACGCCGAGCACGTCTGACGGGAGCAGATCACTGGTGAACTGCAGGCGGTGGAACGTGCCTCCAGCCGCACGGGCCAGCGCCTGGGCCAGCGTAGTTTTTCCCACACCGGGGACGTCTTCGAGCAGCAGATGCCCGCGTGCAAGAAGGCACACCAGCGCCATCCGGACCGTCTCATTCTTGCCGCGGAGACTCGATTCTATCGCGGCTTCGAGTTGCCGGAGCGTGGCTGCGGAAGCGGTCTGAGCCAATGCTGCCGGGGGGTGACGCATTCAGGTTTCAGAATACAGCAGAGTGTTCGCGGTATTAATTCTCAGTGTCTGGTGACGGGTTGCTCGACTGTTACGGTCCAGTCAATATCTTTTGAGTCGATGACCATGTGATAAAGCCTGGGGTCGTCAGTTACGGGCGCGATGCCTTCGCCGGGGCCGGAGGTGTTGACGATCTCAGACAGTGGCCGTCCGCTGATCGCGCTGTGGACCGTGAGCACGAACGGGCCTGTACCGTTGGTGGTCTTCCATTTCACTCGCCAGGTGGAAACCGACAGATCAAAGGAATCAGTCTGTGTTGAACCGCGACCGGACCAGGAGTCTACTTTTACCCAGACCACTTCGTAAGGTTTCGGATGCGGCGGATTCAATTCCTTGCAGGCACAGGTAACGAGTGCGAAGGCAGGAACAAAGAATAAAGACAGGTTTCGCAAGAGGGGGATCAGGCTCCGAGTTTGGTTGCGAGGTCTGTGATGCTGTCGGAGACAATGTCGAAGTCACCGGGACTGGCCTTATCGGCGCGACCGCCGGGGCCGTATTCATTGGGCCGGTAGATGAAGCCGGTTTGCAGGCCGAGCGCTTTGGCGGCTTTGAGGTCCCCGGCGTGGGCGGCGGCCATCATGGTTTCGCCTGGTTTGAGGCCAAGGATTTCGGCTGCTCCCAGATAGACTTCGCGATCTGGTTTGTAGTGGTGCGTGAGTTCCGCGGAGAGGATGGCATCCCAGGGGAGTCCGGCAAATTTACCCATATCCGTGAGCAGGCCGACGTTGCCGTTGGAGAGCGGTGTGATGGTGAATTTCTTCTTGAGGCGAGTGAGTCCGGCGACGGAATCGGGCCAGGGTTTGAGTCTGTGCCAGACGCGGTTCCAGTGGATTTTCTCGTCTTCGGAGAGACCGGTGATCTTGAATTCGGTTAACAGTTCTTCGAGCACCATGCGGTGCAGGTCATCGAGTTTGGTCCAGGGGAGCTGGCCTTTGCGAACCTTTTCCATGGAGGGTCCATAGCCTGCGCGCCAGCGATCGGCGAAGTGAGCCCAGTCGATTGTGAGGCCTTTGGCTTTACCCCATTCGGCGCCTTCAGCGGCGATGGAGCCGCGCCAGTCAACCACTGTTCCGAAGGTATCGAAGACCAGGGCTTTGGGCGCTGTGGTGGCAGCGCGTGCGCGGGGCAGAGCGATTGCCGAAAGGCCAAGAGCTGCGGTGGAGAAAAAGGATCTGCGGTTCATGCAGCCGCTAGTATATAGCGTTGGGGCGGAACCCAGCCGGCACCGCCCCACCAGGGGGAAGAGCTTACATCTTCTTTTCCATTTTGTCCATCTTCTTGTCCATCTTGCCGTCAGATTTCTTGTCTTTCTTCTTTTTCTTTGTTTCCATCTTGTCCATTTTGTCCATCTTGTCCTGCGGCCCCGCGAACGAAGCTGCCGGAGCGGCGAGAACGGCAAGGCCCAGAGTCATGGTGAGAAGCGTTTTGTTTGTCATTTGTTTTCCTCTTCCTTAGTGTTTAATGGCGGAACCCAATACGGGGCCCTGTCCGCGCACCTGAACCCAGGCGATGATGCGCTGGCCTGGCTCCTGTTTGAGCGGAATTTCTTTACTGAAAACTTCTCCGTTACGGATGGTGCCGATGCTGGTGATGCTGCGCACCACGGCGACGTGGTGGAGCTTGCTGCCGCCGTTCTCGCCACTGCGTACGTCGGTTACAGCTTCGTTCGAGGCCACGGCGAGCATGACATCGGCGTTGCTGTTGCTGTTGGCGTCAACTTCAATCCGGATTCGGTCGGGGCCTGTAGAACTCATACGGACCGGGATCTTTTCCCTTTGTCCGGCGGCGGCGATCCGAGCGCGGACTGCACGGTTGTCGTTGCCGACCACTTCCGCGACCCCGTCGATCACCATCCGCGGCGTATAGACCGAGTTCAGGTAAAACTGCTGCGCATACTTTTTCTGGCGCTCGCTGTATACGGGCGATGAATACTGGTCTTTCCAGCCGATGTCATTCCAGTAATCGACGTGCTCACTGAGGACGATGACTTCGGGAGAGTCCAGTTTTTCGAGCAGCGCGTCAGCCGGCGGACAACTGGAACAACCCTCTGAGGTGAAGAGTTCCACAAGAACCGGATGGTGCCGGGGCGGCTCGGGGCCGGCTGCGAACAACGCGCCTGTTGCGAGGGTGACGAGTATCCACTTCATGTCCGTGTATCACGCGAGGCGGGCGGATTATTCCCAGGGTCACGCGAACGCCGGGCGAGCGATGAGAAATCCGGGGGGGATTTCCCGGTCTGGCAGATCGCTGGCTTCGGGGGCGGGATTGGAGGTGATTGCGTTTAGTGGCGTGGCGCGGGGTGGCGCACCTCCGAGTGCGAAAGCGACGGAGGCGGCAGATTCAGTGCCGAACCAGTAGTTACTGTGACCGTAAGGATTGCCGTCCGGTGTGGCCATCGGTTGCGGTGTGTGCCATGTATTGGGCGGGCCGCCGGTGCGGCCGACTGCGGTGGGGAAGAAGCCCTCTCCGCCGGCTGTTTCGCCGGCAGGAAAAGCCCATTGATTGACATGGTCGCCTTTGGAATAGAGAACAGGATTGTTGTTGCAGAGGGTGGCCCCGGGGCGGAAGCGCCCTCCGATGTCGACATGCTTTACGACCACAGCCCCTGCCATAAGCACTACCGTGCGCAAATTCATATTCGGGGGCGGGCCGGCGTTTGCCCATCGCGTGAGGATTTCCATGATGATGCGGCAGCCGAGGGAATGGCCGACGAAATGGATTGTGGTCTGACCGGAACCAGGGAAGGCCCAGAGGAATTTATCGAGCTCGACAGCCGATTGCCGAGCCTTAGCGATCTGGAGCGGATAGGCCACGGTGGAGAGGAGCTTGTTTGGCTCATCGCCTGGCCAGAGAAATTCCACGACCTGTGAAGTGCCGGTACTGAACTGGTTGTTCAGTTTTTCAAGGAATGCCTTGTATACCTTAAGACCATAATCATAACTATCGTTGAAGCCATGAACCAGGACGAGCAGTTCCCGCGCACCATTCAACTGACCCGTGAAATGATACGGAACGACCGGGCCCCCGGCTGGTGAAGACTGGCTGCGGACAGAGACTATGATGGGGTCGCTCATTTTCCGCGAGCTTTGTCGAGTACGGCGAGCAGGTCTTTGGCTACGGGTGCGAGGAAGCCGGCGAGGAGAGCGCTTACGATGATGCTGACCGCGTTTAGACCTTTGCCGCGCATGGCCATTGCGACCCAGACGAGCACGACGCTGAGCGAGATGGAGGCGATCTTGAAGATCCATTTCCAGCGGAAGCCGGCTGTGATCTGGAAGGCGTCAATCGCCCTCTGGCACTGGTGGGTGACACGGTTTCGGGCGTCGAGAAAATCCTGAGTCAGCGGGTTGGACGGACCCGCGATTACGAGGGCCAAATCCGCGGTGCGTGCCTGGGAGGCGGTTATTTTCAGGAGGTCGGCGTGGAGTGCGGGGAACTCGAGCACAATTTGAATGGCGGCGGTAAACTGGCCGCACATTTGCTCGATCTGGAGGTCATAGAGTGCGCCGGCATCTCCGTCGACAGCGAGTCTGAGGAGATCTTTTTCGGCGTTCATCGCAGCGCCGGCGGGAAGGCCCGCTTCGGCGGCGCCGGCGTTCATCCATTTGTTGAGGTAGTAACGCTGGAACCACTGTCTGACCGGGAAGAGGTCTTTGAGGGTTTCAAGAAGAGCCATACTTACGCCGCCGATTATGCTGAGGACAGCCACATAGCGGGCCGTGTTGTTGGCCACGTCGCTGTAAAACGCCTGAATATAGTCACTCATATTGGTTGTCCTTTAACTTGCCGTTGGGCTTAGGGTTTGGCGAAGAGTTTGTCCATGTCGAAACTGATACCGATGTTGGCGCGGACATCTTTCTCTTTGATTAATTCGGTGCGGTTGGACCAGGTCACGGATATCGGGATGTTCACGCCCGAGCTTTTGGTGGGGACGGTGAGTTTGGCCTGGAAGAGACCGATGTTGCCTTTGGTGGTTATGGGCACGGTGTTGATGATGACTTTGGCGCCGAGTGGCTCTTCGCGCAGTGACAGGAACTGACCGGCGAGGGTGAATATGGGCTTGCCGATTTTGTCGATTTCTTTGAGGGGAAAATCGAGTTGGGCGGAGGCCTGAACATCGCGCAGTTTGCCGATATTGAGATTGGACGGGTTGGACTGAAACCAGGTGAGGCCGGCGTTGAAGGTGAATTCAGGGCCGTCTGTGAAGCCTTTGGAGAGGATTAAGTTGATGTTGCCGAGGTCGGGGAGGGCGGAGGGTGCCGCTGCGGCGGCGCCGGTAGCGGACTGGGTGGTTTGGGCTGTGGTGTTGGCCTGTTTGGTGAAGTTGTATTCGATGGCTGAGGTCCAGCTCTTCGTGATGCTGTTGATGAGTTTGGCGCGATCATTGGAAAAATCGCTTCCGGAGGCAGTTGCTTGTCCGATCAGGCCCGGATTCGCAAATTTTGCGGCGACCAGCTGGAATGATTTGAAAGCGTCCCTTAATTTGCCGGGTATATCGTCATCTTTCGCCGCGAGCACGTCGGCTTCGACCTTTCGACGCCAGACTTCGTACTCCGGCATCATCTGTAACTCCGCTGTGAGTTTGACTATGGCGGTGATGTACGCGCTTCCCTGATTGTCCATGAGGCTCAGCCACTTGGGCTGGTATTCCTTGCGGCGCGGATCGCGTTTGTTGAACAGCTCGACGCGCGTTCCCCAGGCAGCCAGTTGCTGTTTATCTCCGGTCAGTGTGTTTGTCGTGCCAGAGTTCCCGCGACTGGTGTCGAAGGAAACATAGACTGACATCCGCTTGGCGAGTGGAAGGAAGGAACCATCCAGTTCCGGGACAGCCGCGCCTGCCGCGAAATACCCGCCTTTGGCCAGCGCTGAGTACACGTTAGCGGGTGAGGTGCGGAATGTGACCGTGGTACCGCTGGCGGTACGCGTGAGGGCACCGTTCTCAACAGCAAGGCCCAATAACGCCGGGACACTGCCTTTGCTGACAACCGAGGTGGTTCCCGCAGCGCCCGAACCAGCGCCCGTTTGTATGTTCAGGCGCGATTCTTCGAGTTCGGAGAGAAGTGACCGATAGCCTTTTTCAAACGAGGAGCGTTGCAGGTACGGTGTAAGCTCGGTGGCCTCTCTGGTGATGGAATCATCGGAGGCATTGGCGAGCCGGCCAACCCGGAGTCGCGCCGCTTTGGGTTGCATCAGCGTATCGATTTCCGCGTCTGTTTGTGCGAAAAGAATAGCGGGGCCGGCCAAAATCAATAGGGTGAGAATGCTTTTTTTCATTTGCTGGCCTCTTTCTAGATGACGGTAAATAAGTAAGTTCGGGTGGTGAAGCCGGGGCCGAAGATCTGCTCTGAAAACGGAGTCCCGCTGGTGCCGGAAATGGTCACGGTATAGAAGTCGGTGGTTAGGTCCACAACCGCAGGTGCGGGGATGAAGTTGAAGAGGATACCGAAGCTGATGTGTGGGCCGGCAACCGGGGGGGCAGTAAAGGTGCCGATGATTTTGTCTGCAGGTTTGGGGGCCCAGCTGCTGCCCGTCAAGTCGCTGACGACTGCACTGTAAGGAGCAAGTGACTTGGTGATCCGGACGGAAATGGTTTCGGCGGCGGCAATTCTAAACTGGTCGAATTCGATTTTGGTCATGAAGTTTGTTCCTCGTTTCTTAGAAGCGCAAGAGTTTGGAAAAAGAGGACATGCCTCAATGGAAATCGTGGGAGGGCATTGCGGGGAGCTTTGCTTCGAGGGGGTCAATCCGTTTGGCGAGGACGTGGATTACGTTGTCTACGTTTTGGATTTTGCCTTCGATCAGTAAGTACGGCGCGGTCAGGATGGTGTGGCGGAAATCTTCGAACTGGTCCGGCATCACGACTGCGTTCGCTATGCCGGTTTCATCTTCCATGCTGAGGAAGAGCACTCCCTTCGCGGTGCCTGGGCGCTGGCGTACGACGACGCCTCCCGCTATCCGCACATTGCTGCCGTTGCGGAGCTGGGGGAGTGCGGCGGCGGCAGTGACTCCCATCGCGTTCAACTGCTCCCGGCGGTAGTGCAGAGGGTGGGGTCCGATGGTGAGGCTGGTGCCCTGGTAATCCGCTGCAAGGCGCTCATCAATCGTCATCTGCTTAAGCGGGGCTTCGGGAGAAGTTTCGGGAACCTCTGCAAGCAATGGCCCGGTGCGGCGTCCGGCGCGACCGGCTTTCCACAATGCGTCGCGGCGGTGCACGGTTTGCAGTTTGGCCAGTGCGCCAATGCCTGCGAGGGCTTCGAGCTCGGCCTTGTTCAACAGAGGTACGCGGTGAGCAAGGTCATCCACATCGCGAAAGGGTTTGGCTTTGGCGACGGCGGCTCCGGCGAGGCTGCGCAGGCCATGAACGTAACAGAGGCCGAGGCGAAGGTGCCGCTGGTCGCTTTCGATGGTGCATTCCCATTCGGAGACGTTGACGTCAACGGGCAGGACGCGCAGACCGTGGCGCTGGGCATCTTTCACGATGACGGCTGGCGAGTAGAAACCCATGGGCTGATTGTTGAGCAGGGCGCAGGTAAAAGCCGCGAGGTAGTGGCACTTGAAGTAAGCGCTGGCATAGACGATGAGGGCGAAGCTGGCGGCGTGGGATTCAGGAAAACCATAGAGCGCGAAGGAGGTGATGGACTGCACGATGACGTCCTGCTGTTTGGCGCTGATGCCGTTTTTCGTCATGCCGAGACGCAGTTTGACTTCAATCTCTTGCATGCGCTGTTCGGAACGTTTGAAGCCCATGGCGCGGCGCAATTCTTCGGCTTCTCCACCGGTGAAATTAGCTGCGATCATGGCCATTTTCAGAAGCTGTTCCTGAAAGAGCGGCACCCCGAGAGTGCGGCGCAGAACGGGTTCGAGCAGCGGGTGCAGGGGGTCAACGGGTTCCCGGCCTGCGCGGCGGTTGAGGTAGGGATGCACCATCTGGCCGACGATGGGGCCGGGGCGGATGAGCGCGACTTCGACCACGATGTCGTAGAAATTTTTGGGTTTGAGACGCGGGAGAGTGGCCTGCTGGGCGCGGCTTTCCACCTGAAACATGCCGATGGTGTCGCCGGCCTGGAGGGTCTTGTAAACCTTTGGGTCATCGGCGGGAAGCTGGCCGAGGTCAATCTCTTCGCGCCAGTGGTCACGGATGAGACCGACGCAATCTTTCAATAGCGCCATCATGCCGAGGCCGAGGAGATCGACCTTGATGATTTTCATGTCGGCGCAATCGTCTTTATCCCACTGGACGACGACGCGGCCGGGCATGGAGGCGGGTTCGAGGGGGACGATGGTGTCGAGACGGCCCTGGCAGATGACCATGCCGCCGGAGTGCTGGCCGAGGTGGCGCGGCATGTCCTGGAGGGCGTTGACGATGTCGAGAAATTTGCGGGCTTTGGGGTCACTAACAGGCGCGTCTGAGACACCCAGCCTGGCGACCTGGTTGAGCGTGGCGACATCGAAGCCGAGGACTTTGCCGGCTTCACGGGCGGCCATTCTGCCGCGGTAGGTGATGACGTTGGCCGTCATGGCTGCGCCGTGCTCGCCGTAACGCTGGTAGACGTACTGGATGGCGCGTTCGCGCTGTTCGCCGCTGGGGAGGTCGATATCGATATCGGGCCATTCGCCGCGCTCTTCGGTGAGGAAACGTTCGAAGAGGAGGTCCATGCCAACGGGGTCGACGGCGGTGATGCCGAGGGAGTAGCAGACGGCGCTGTTGGCGGCGGAACCGCGTCCCTGAGAGAGGATGCCCTGCTGGCGGCAGAAGCGGACGATGTCCCAGACGATGAGGAAGTAGCCGCCGAGCTGGAGTTTTTCGATGAGGGCGAGTTCTTTGGCGATTTGCTGGCGGGCGCGGTCGTGATAGGGGCGGTAGCGGCCGCGTGCGCCTTCGTCGGTGAGTTTATAGAGGAGGGAAGAGACGGTTTCGCCGGGGGGGAGGGGGTATTCGGGGAACTGGTAGCCGAGATCGTTGAGGGTGAATTTGAGGCGCTGAGAAATTTCCTGTGAGTTGGCGATGGCTTCGGGGTAATCGGCGAAGAGTTGGGCCATTTCGCGGGCGCTTTTGAGGTGGCGTTCGGAGTTTTTGGCGAGCAGGCGGCCCGCAGCGGCGAGGGTGGTTTTGTGGTGCAGGCAGGTGAAGACATCGAAGACTTCGCGCTGGAGTTTGGAGGCGTGGCAGACGCCGCCCGTGGCAACGAGGGGGAGGCTGGTGGAGCGGGCGAGTTCGATGACGGCCTGGTTGCGGGCTTCTTCTTCGCGGTTGTAGTGGCGCTGGAGTTCGAGGTAGACGTTTTGGGGGCCGAAGATGCCGGTGAGGCGGTTTAGGGTTTGTTTGTTGAGGGATCGGGCCAGGGGGCCTTCTTCACCTCCAGTGAGGCAGATGAGGCCTGGGGAGAACTCTTCGAAATCGGCCAGGTTGGCGGCGGGGGCGAAATTGGGTTTGGCGTTTTTGGTGCCGGCGCGCATTTTCATGCGGGTGATGAGGCGGCAGAGGTTGCGGTAGCCGGTTTGGGTTTCTACGAGGAGGAGCCAGCGGCTGCCGTCTGTCGAGGTGATTTCGGAACCTATATGGGCCTGAAGGCCTAGTTTTTTGGTGGCGGTGTGGAAGCGGGCGGTGCCGTAGAAGCCATCGATATCGGTTAGGGCCATGGAGTGGTAGCCGAGGGTGGCGCAGGCTATGGCGTAGTCGTCTGGTGTGCTGGCGCCGCGGAGGAAGCTGAAGGCGGAACGGGCGTGTAGTTCGGTGTAGGTTTGGGAAGTTGCGGGTTTCATATTCGCCTTTTGTTCGCCATCTAAAGTAGGATCAGTTTAGCAGTTTTTAGGATCGGATTAGGATCGGATTAGGATTTTTTAGGATGGTTTTGGTTCTTCGTCCGGCTGGTTTAATGTTGGGTAAGTATCTTGTTTTGAATTATTTGCGGCTGTTTCAAGGTCGGAAGAATTAGGATCGAACAGCGAATTTACTGTTTCTCTGGCGCGGAGTTGGAGGTAACGGTTGAGGGTGCGGGTGAACTGGCGTTCGAAGCGGGCTTCGAAACGTCCGATGAGTTCGAGGGAGCGGGATTTTTCGGCGAGGGAGCGGAAGGCAAAAGCGGCGCGGACGGATTTGGGGATGGAGGGGAGTCCGGCGGCCTGATTGCGCATTTCTTCGGAGAGTGTGACCTTTTCGGCGTTCCAGACACGGAGCTGGCGCCAGCGGATGGTGATGAGGGATTCGACGAGAGTGTGTTCGACGAAATCGCGGGGTTCGAGCTGGTGCTGGAAGCGGGCGGCATGGGTAGCGAAACGGGCAGTGGACTCTTCGTCGAGGACGATGTTGTGGGCGAGGAGGCCGTGGCGGAGGTTGTTGCCTGCGGCGGAACGGGCTTTACCTTCGGGGGTGGTGGGGCCGCGGGATTTGCGGGCGTTGAGGGGGGAGGTGAAGAGGCGACGGTCTATTCTCATGATGGCCGTATTTTGGGGTATGGGGTTGAGGGTTCTGGGGGTTAATTTTTTTATGTTGTTGATTTTGGGGTGGATATAAAGTTTCTTGAGACGTGAATGAATTCTGACTACCTTCCCTTTATGTTGAGGAAGGTGAGGTCAAATGCTTTCTCGCAGGGCACGGAGGGTTCTGCGGAAAGCGCAGAGGGGTTTTGGGGGGATCAGGCCTCGCCGCTGTCGAGATTTTCATACAA
>JANYDS010000085.1 GCA_025363475.1 Terriglobia bacterium | reverse complement strand
CGAAGGGGGAGCGGTTAAGGCAATCAGATTGTTCGATACTCTCAAGAAACTGAAGCAGCTGAAAAAATCTATACCGTCAACTTGGACGGCACAATGTCGCAGATGACCATAGCTTACACTCAAACTACATGCTCAACCGGGGCTATGCCTTCACCACAATCATCAGCAGCAAATACCATGGACAAACCCTGCTTGCCCACTTGGCAAGCCTTTACCTCCACTCAACCCCACAAGCCTGGCAACAAAAACTGAACGACGGTGAAGTCACCCTCAACTGCGTCACCGCCACCGGAGGCGAAACGGTCACATTAGGCCAAACCCTTGTCTGGAACCGTCCGCCCTGGGTCGAACCAGACTCCCCTCAGCATTTCGAAGTCTTGTTTGAAGACTCCCAGCTGTTGGCCGTCAACAAACCCAGCGGGCTGCCCACCCTCCCTGGCGGCGGCTTCATGGAAAACACCCTCCTGCGCCTGGTGCAAAAGCAAAACCCCAGCGCAAACCCAGTCCACCGGTTGGGCCGGGCCACCACCGGCATCGTTCTCTTCGCCAAAACACAACAGGCGGCCTCTATTCTATTCGCAAACTGGAACACACCGAAAGTTCAAAAAATCTATCGGGCGCTGGCGCAAAACATTGCACAGCAGGACTACTACGAAATCCTCACCCCTATCGGCCTGGTCCCGCACCCGCTCATCGGTTCCGTGTGGGCCGCCAGCCCAGGTGGCAAACCGTCAAAGTCATTGGCAAGGGTGATCTGCCGCAGCATCGGCACCACAACAGACGTCGGCACAACAATATTTGAGGTAAGCCTGAATTCGGGGCGCCCTCATCAAATCAGAATCCATCTGGCATCCATCGGTCATCCCCTGGCAGGCGATCCTCTGTACGGCATAACCGGCCAGCCTCTTGAAAATCTCCCCGGCCTCCCTGGCGATGGAGGATATTTCCTGCACGCTCACTATCTAAAATTCCAGCACCCCCTCACCGGAGGACAAATCAATCTTGAGGCAGCTTTGCCGTCCGGACTTTCATTCCCTCGCTAGTGTAGTGTCCCCTATATAAATATACATATTGTCGCCGATTATGGTACAAGAGTGGGCATGGCAAGAAAGGCCGTGCGTTTGGAACTGTCGGCATCCGAAGTGGCGCAACTGAATGGGTGGCAATCCGCTCGTAGCACAGCGCAGCAAGTCGCGTTGCGCTGCCGTCTGGTGCTGGCGGCAGTTGATGGCAAGCAGGACCTGGAGATTGCAGCGGCCTTTAGGATAAGCCGGCACACCGCTTCGTTATGGAGACGCCGAGTGCATGAGAAGGGCATCGGGGCGGTGTGGGAGATCGAGAAAGGCCGTGGCCGCAAGCCGCAGTTGGACCAGGCCCGACGGGACACCATTATCGCCGCCACACTGGAAACGAAACCCGCAGGAGCCACTCATTGGAGTTGTCGCGACATGGCCAACGCCCAGGGCGTGAGTAAAAACACGGTGAACCGGCTGTGGCAACTGCACAATCTCAAACCGCATCTTAGTCAAACCTTCAAGCTGTCGCGCGACCCCAGGTTTGTCGAGAAACTCACCGACGTCGTGGGGTTGTATCTGAACCCGCCCGAGAAAGTGCTCGTGCTATGCGTCGATGAAAAGAGTCAGATTCAGGCGCTCGATTCGGACCCAGCCGGGATTGCCTTTGAAAAAGGGCCGATGCGGCACCATGACGCATGACTATAAGCGCAACGGTACGACGACCTTATTCGCGGCCATGAGTGTATTGGACGGCAAGGTTGTAGGTCAGTGCCAGCCGCGGCATCGGCATCAGGAGTTTTTGAAGTTTCTCCGACTTCTGGACCGGGAGTTTCCCGGGCGCTTTCGGTTTCGGCCCAGGATAATCGCGGCTCCTTCAACACCGACAAGCCGCGTTACAACATTGGCAACTCGCTCGCGACGAAACTTACCGCTCTGCTTATCGATGACCAGAAGCAAGGACGGAAGCTGACGGTAGGTGTTGGCGCCGATCACACCCGCGATTACCAGAAGGGGGGCCGCTTTACTCTCGCTTCTGCCGTTGGTTTCGGTCCGCTTGGCAGTGTTGCGGCCAGCGGTGACAAACTCTCCTTTGAAGGAGACCTTGTTTATACGGCCCGCCTCGGCACACACCCGTACACGTTTGAAACGCAGGGTTTTAGTTCGAATTTCTTTGGCAGCGGCACGACCGCCCGAGGGATTTACGGCCTGATGCAATTTTCCGTTTTTGACACCGCGGAGAGGTTCGGGGACCTCGACCCTTTCGTGAGATACGATGTCGTTCAACTCGGCCAAGAAGGGATTAACGGAAGCGCGGTGCAGCAGGCGCTTCGAACGGGTGTTAATTACAACCTGCCTTACAGCCAGAAACTTGCAAATCTTCATGTAGAGTACGCCCGCAATGCCGTGCGCGGCCCTCAAGAGATTGTCCCCACCGGGCGCTCGTTTAATGGGTTTCGGGTGGAACTTCGCTTCAGTCTTGCCCGCTATGTGCGCCACGGATGAGCTTAGAGCACGTTTCAAGACTTACCCTCTAAGCAACGTGATTGTGCCCACTTGAACGAATAACGCACTATCTGTCGAAGTGGCGGGCCTGTTCCTGTCGGATCGACGGCAATCTGGAGATTGCGAACGGAGAACGGCGCTACCGGAACGTGGGTGTGCGCGTTCGATCGACCGGGCCGGGGGGCCTCGCCCTCCAACTATCCGATGCTTAGTTCAACCCAACCTGGTAGTGTGGCCGGTTTGTCTTTAAGGAAAACTATGCGTCTGGTTTTTGGGAAGGGCATGCCTGATTTGATAGCTCGTTCGTAGAACGGGAACGTTTCGAGCAGCTTGCGCTGATCTGCTTCGGGCATGCCAATCGTGGTGGATTTGCTGAGGAAACCTGCGCCCCAGCCGAGGGAAAGCAGACAACGGCCTTCACTTCCAGCGGATTCGAGGCGTTTCTGGAGGTCGGCAACGGAGGCGGCCAGGGTATCGAGCGATGTCCAGGCGGCGTAGCGGGCATGCAGTTCGAGTTGTTTCGCTGCGTAGCGGTTCGCAGCGTCGAAGAGCCGATCTCGTGTGACTGGGGTGTTCCAGTGCAGGGTTTGCCGAACCACTTCACGGTTCAGAAATTCGTTTTCCCGCCAGATGCCTTCGAAAACAGCTCCGGGACCGGCCATTTCGGCAAACGTGGTTCCGGGTTTCCAGCCGAGGGTGTAGTTGTCCGGACCTTGGGGGAGAAGTGTCGCCACGCGGAGCATAAAGACACGGAAGGGATCGCGCGAGCCGGGATCGGAATCGGCCACTGAGAACACGCGCATGCGGTCTGACGGGCCCGAACCCGATTTCGGATTTGCAAAAACGAAGCCATTTCGCAGCGCACCTTTGAGTGCGGTGCCGGGGAGGTAGGGACCGGTCCGGGTGGAGCGGAAGGTGGGGATATGGAGGCTGTCGAGCGCGGCGCGGTCCCAATGGGCCGTTACGGCGGCATCTTCAAAAGGAATACGACGGTCGGCATAGTTTTGGGCGAAACCACCCCAGGAGGCGAAGTCGAGCTTGGTGGCTCGCTGCAGCTGCGAAAGATAGCCTTCGAGACGATTGCCGCGGGCGAGGAGCTTGAAAATTTTTGGCTGATCCAGGACGTTGACGTGGTCGCGCCAGACCATGTAGTCGATCGGAGAGAGTCTGGCTCCGTCGCCTATCAGGGTGGGCGTTAGAACTGTTACCTGGTATTTCACTGGGCGGCTCCGAAGACGGGTACGGGCACAGCCAGAGCGAAACCTGCGCGCCAGACCGGGTGGGCGAAAGCATCTGGAGAAACATCAACAGCGCGGCCTTTGAGCGACGCGGCCATGAGTACGGACCCCTCTTCGATCATGCGGACCTGTTTCTTTTTCACCGCACCGGACGGGCTGTCAGTCCAGCCGCCGCGGGTGACTGAGGCGTAATCGCCTTTGGTCCAGTCGACGGCATCATCGGCGTGAGGGGAATAGAGCGAGAGCAGCCACCATGCTTTGTTTGAGTTCTCCGAGCTTGAGTTCTCAGCCGGAAAAAGCTTCGAAGCGTCCTGAAATTCGGGTTCGGCTGCCCTGCCCCAGCCACGGGAGCGTTCGCCGCCGAAACCGGAATCGGCCAGCAGTCTGAGTGCTGATTTCACGCGGGGTTCCCAGTCCGAATCGGTTTCCATCAGGCCCCAGAGGCCTGCTTTGGGGGCAAATTCGAGGCAAGCAGTTCGGTGCGGTTCAACACTACCGGTGAGGCGATCAACAGCCGCTGCGGAGCGCAGAGAAACTTCAAACGGTGCAGAAGCTCCGGAAGGAAGCAGGCATTCACTGGCACCATCCACGGACCAGCGGGATTCATCAGAGATACCCTGGCGGGCTACTTCGAGCGGCACCAGTTTGGCACCTTTGGTGTAAAGTTTGCCAACCCCTGCGGGAGGCCAGGAAGTTCGCGGGGGCGGAATCAGACGCGACGAACCGGCGTAGGGAAACAGTGAACTGAAGCGCACGGGCGACGCAGATGCACCAGCCGTGGCAGCCAGCCACTCTTCCATCCAGCCGAAGGAATTCATGGCGAGCGTGACAGCAGAGTAGAGCGCGTCGCTGTGGTAGACACCATCCACGCGTTCACGGTCTCCGGTTCGCTGCCCTGCGCGCCACGGTCCGGTGGGCCGCAGCCTGATCTCAAGTAATGCCATTCGCTAGGCCGCGAAGAGGAATTCGCCGATCTCCTGAACTTTGCCTTGCAAACCGGCGACATCCGCACCGGAGGCGATTTCTTTTTCGGGAGCCCCGGCGGCGTAATAATCGCTGCCGCGCCAGGTGAGTTTGAGGTCGCCGAAACTGACGCGTCCGCTGCCGCGTGAACCACCGCCGCCGAGAGCATCATCTTCAAGAAGACGCAGACCCTGAATCAGGAGCGCAGGAAGGGTGGAATCTTCGGCACAGAGAACATCAAGAACCATGCGGATGCGAAAACGGGCACCGGCGGGAACGCGTTCCAGAGTGCGCGGATTGGCCTGGGAAGTAATGCGGTCGATGGCGTTCTCACTTTTGACTTCGGTGAGTTCGTCGTCAAGCGTTTCGCGCATCTGGGAGGTGATGCTGTCGAGGATCAGGGGAGCATCGAAGACGCTGAGGCGCGCAGGGGTGGCGTAGTTGCTGTCGATATCGCCGCCGCTCACCTTTTCCATACGACCCGGGCTGCGGCCGAAGAGCACGCAGATTTCGTCATCTGGACGGTCGCTCTGGTGGATGCGGACTTCCTGACCTTTGCGTTTGGAAATATAGACGAGTTCGGAGGGAACTGCCATGCCGGTGGCTTGCTCGAGCAGGGCTCGGATGCGGCCGCGCAGGGAACTGCCAGGGACGTAGGGGCGACCGTGGGCATCCTTAACGACAGGATTGTCGGCGCCGCCGATTTCGAGAGAACCCTTGCCCGCGCCGACGTGAAGGCCGGTTTCGCAGTGCATGTCGCCTTCCAGGATTAATTTGCCTGAAAGCTTCAATTCCGTTTGTGCTGTGTGAGCGCTCATGGGTACCTGGTGTCGGATTCTTTATTCGTTGTAGGCCACGATGGCCTCAAACAGATCGCGGAAACGTTCATAGCCGCGGGCTTCGTTCTTGCGGGTGACCTGTAAAAGCAGGCGTTCCAGTTGGTCGAGACTGCGCAGACCGTGGCGGGCGATGGTGTAGGCGAGCCGGGCGCGGAGCATAACGAATTCGTGCTGGCGTTCCTTTTCTACGGTGCGGGTGGCGCGCCGGACTGAGTTGTAGAGGCGGCGGAGCTGGCTGCGGGTGCCGGAATCCATGTCCCGCATACGGCTGACGACCAGGTGGGCCTGGTTGTCCAGGTAGAGGCTGTCGCCAATGAGTTTGTCGAGGTCGATTTCGACGGGGCCATCGGGACGGCGGTCCATGCCGGGTCGGCGATCGGGGCCGCGATGTTCAGTGCCGCGATTGCGATCACCACCCGGAGCGCCGCTCAGATTGCTGCGTCCGCCGGGGGGCGAGCCGGTGCCTGGACCTCGGCCTCCCTCTCTACCTGGACCTCTACTGGCGTCACGGGGGGGGCGATTTTCGCGATTCCCCTGCGGCGGCCTGTTGGCGGTTCTGGCCTGGGCTTCGGTTTTGACCGGGGCTGCAACTGGTGCCGGAGCCTCTACTGATGCCGGGGCTTCTGCTGGTGCCGCTGTTTCGGGTGTCTGATCCACTACTTGCTCGTCAGCCATGATTTTCCTTCAATCCTAGTCTTCCGCCAGTCTGGCCCATTCGAGGGCGATCAGACCTTCAGGGCGCAGTTTGAGGCGGCCCCGCATGTTGCGGCCAGCCATCTCTTTCATGAGATGGGAGCGCAGTTTTTGAAATTCGCGGTCGCGCCGGGTGGCAACGCGGGCGAAGGTCCGCTGAAAACGGAGGGCGCGCGCGGTGAGGCGTTCGCTGTCCTGCTGCTTCGCCGCCAGAGTTGCGCCCGGGTCGGCAGGCATCTCCACCTTGCGGTAGAGGCTGCGCAACTGAGCCAGAAAACTGCGGCCACCGCGAAACTCTTCGTTCAGCTTGACGACGGCTTCCTTCAATTCCGCGGCATCGTTAAACTGCTTCCATTCGAGCACGCGGCCGAGCAGGTGGAAACAATCTTTGTCGGCGGCGCGGGCGATTTCAAGATCGCGACCGCAGTCTTCAAATGTGCGGGCGAGAGGGGCTCCGGACTCGGCGATGGTAAGTGCCATCGTAATAGTTTTGGCTTCCGCGCCGGGCAGCTCTTTGAGCTGTTCCTGGGCGAAACGGGAGAACAGGCGTTCCAGCTCACGGGCGAAACCGGTGAGGGCGTCCCAGGCTCCGTAGACGGCGAAGCTTCCGCCTTCAGAATTGAGGACGGTCACGCGCTGGAAGTAATCGGAATGCGAGCAGAGTAATTCGATTTCACCGGCCAGGAAATGTTTGTAGAGAGTCGAAAGGTGGACGTGTTCTTCCACGCTTTGCAGGCGGCGCATGCGGGTGCTGAGGTCGTCAATCTCGCCGCGCAGAACGGCCCAGAGTTTCAGCCCGTGGGCGCGGCGGGCAAGGTCTTTGGTGGTGGCGGCGTTGTCGCCGCTGCGGGCCGCGTGGCGCACCAGGGGAAGGGCTTTATCGCTGCCGACGTCGAACGAATGTGTGGCTGTTTCGAGACTAGTCGCGGAAAGCAGCGCGGGGAATTCGAGGCTCCAGCCGATGGTTGCCGCTTCGCGGAGGTCGCGCGGGATCAGGTCCGGGCCGACGCTGGAGGGGGTGAAGGGGGCGAAGAAACCGGGGTCTGCGGCGGGGGCCTGAACGCCTTCGCGGAGGCCGTCGTGGAGGCGTTTGCGGACAACGGTCCAGTCGCCCAGGTTTTCGGTGGCGCTCCAGGCGATCCGCACGCGGCCAATGGTGATGCGGGCGAGGGCGTCAGAAACCGTGGTCAGAAATTGGGAAGCGGTTTGAGCGCGGGCCTGATCGGGAAGAATTACGACAAAACGATCACCGCCGGAGGAGCCCAGCATCAGGGGCGGAAGCTGCAATTCGGCGAGCAGAACGCGGGGGATAACCTCGCCCAGCAGGGCAAGCCAGATGGTGCGGGCTTCGAAGGCGCGGTTATCCTTATCTGCCGGACCTGCAAGCAGAAATTCTTCGCCGCCGAGTATTTTGCCTTGCAGGAGGAACTGGGATGACATTGCCGAATATCTTTCGTTAGGCTAACACGCAGTGGTTTTACAAGGGCTTCACAAAAGAGGCGGGGCTGCTTACAGGAACTTTACACGGGCGTGGTGAACTGATTTCATGCATCGCTTGATTCTGCTTTCCACTCTGATGATCTCAATGGTTTTTGCGCAGGGTCCGCCTCCTGGTGGCGGGCCTGGAGGGGGCAGCGGAGATGGAATCTGGGTGCGGAACGCGGCTTATGGGGAGATTGAAACCTTTGACCCGTGTAACGGCCATCAGCCGCCCACGGGAACTTATCACCATCACATCAATCCGGTTTGCCTGCGGGCGCAGCTGAATGACAATCTGACGGCGGTTTCGACCGGGCGGCTGGGGACGGTTTATACGGAAAAAACGGTGGGTCTGAAGCACTCGCCAATCCTGGGCTGGGCGTTTGACGGGTATCCGGTTTATGGGCCTTATGGGTATTCGAACGCGGCGGATTCGAGCAGTTCGGTGCGGCGACTGGTGTCCGGTTTCCGGTTGAGAACGATGGCTGACCGGCACACGCTTCCGGCCTGGTTTGTGCCTTACGTGACCAGCGCGACGCAGAATCTGACGGCGGTTCAATATGGTCCGAGCATTAGTGCTGCTTATCCTCTGGGGCGGTATGTTCCTGACTACGATTTTGTGGCTGGTCTGGGTGATCTGGACCAATACAATGGCCGGTTTGCCGTGACTCCGGAATATCCGGCCGGGACTTATGCCTACTTCGTGACGGTCAACAGCGACGGCACACCGGCATTTCCTTATATCTTCAATGTTCAGATTTACGGCAGCCGCAATGGTGGCAGCGCGCAGACGGTTGCGAGCGATGCGGCGGATTACTTCAGCGGTGGTTCGCTGAAACAGACCGCGTCGACCGATCCGCAGTTGGCGAACTGGTATACGAAAGGCTCGTTGCAGAATGCTCAGGCGGTGAGCGGGTTTGATCCCTCCGCCGGCGCTTCGACCACGTGGCCGAATACGAAACCGGCGGGGGTGACGGTGAATGGAGGGAATGCGTCAGCTGCACTGGCGGATATTCAGAGGGTGCGGGCAAACGCCGGCGACGTTTATGTGAATGCCAATAACCTGCCGAGTTATGTGATTGGGCCGTGGTTTGGTTCGTTTGATGTGGGCGGGGTGTTTAGTAACTGGGCTTCTTCGACAAGCGTGCAATACCGGGTGACGCGGAGTCCGGCTGTGGCTGCGACCAAGGCTTCGTCCGGGCTGGGAGCGGCAGGTGTTTGGGTGAACGGTGTGGCGATTTTCAATAATTTGGATGGCGGCAGTTATAGCAATTCGAGTGGTAGCGATCAGGGTGGTGGAGGGGTGGCTGCGCGGACGGTACAAGTTTCGACGGCATCGGGCGAACCGGGGCCTGTCTCGCCGGGTGCGCTGGTGAGTGCCTATCCGGAGTTTGATGCGGTGCTGGCGACATCAACGGCATCGGCGGCGGTTCCGGCTGCGGGTTCCAACTGGACGACGAGTCTGGGCGGCGCTACGGTATCGCTGACGGATTCAAGTGGGGCTGTGCTGCCCGCCGGCATTTTGTACGCTTCACCGACTCAGGTAAACTACCGGATTCCGACCAGCGCTGCTTCCGGCGTGGGCAAAGTTACGGTCACCGCGGCTGGGGTTTCGGTCTCGGGAACGGTGAATGTGGTGGCGGCTTATCCGGGCGTTTTCAAGATTGGCAGCGATAACCTGGCGGCGGCTTATGTGCAGCGCGTGGGGGGCAGTGTGCAGACTGTGGAGAATGTTTATCTGGCTGGTATCAACGGGCAGATTTCGCCGGCTACCCTGGCGCTGGGGACGGATCAGGTTTATTTAATTTTGTATGGTTCTGGCGTTGGCGCGGCGCCCGTTTCGGCGACAATCGGCGGAATAAATGCGACGGTGCAATATTCCGGGGCGCAGGGAACTTATCCCGGTCTCGATCAGGTGAATCTCTTGATTCCGGCGAGTCTTGCAGGCAAGGGCAGGGTAGATATTGTGCTCAATGTGGGGGGCAAGGGTTCCAACCCGGTGTATATTGTGGTGCAGTAGAGATATGTCTGTTTCGCGACGCGGGTTTATTCTGGCAGCATCGGCGGTTTCCGGGAGAGCTTTGGCTGCTCCTGCGGATGACTCTGCGGGGCTGCTGGCGCTGTCTGCTGGTGATGCCGTTACGGCTATGCGGCGCGGCAGTTTGACGGCGGAAAAATATGCTGCGGCGTTACTTGACCAGTGTGATCGCGGCAAAGCGTTGAATGCATTCATTACATTGAATCCCGATCAGGTGCTGCAGGCGGCACGCGCGGCGGATCTGAAACGTAAGTCGGGCGTTAAAACCGGCCCGTTGCATGGGTTGCCTATGCCGGTTAAAGACAGCGTCAACACCAGGGACTATCCGACTACGGCGGGGACTCCGGCACTACGCGGGTTTCATCCCAGGGAAGACGCAGCGGTTGTGCGGATATTGCGAGACAACGGCGCGATTATTCTGGGCAAGACGAATCTGCATGAGTTGTCGCTGGGCTGGACGAGTAATAACCAGGCGTTTGGTGCTGTGCATAATCCTTATGACGCCACGCGAATTCCTGGCGGCAGCAGCGGCGGGACGGCGGCTGCGATTGCGGCGCGGATGGCTCCCCTGGGAGTTGCAGAAGATACAGAGGGTTCGATTCGGGTTCCGGCGGCGCTTTGTGGTGTGGCTGGGTTCCGCCCGACTACGCTGCGGTATCCCTCGGCTGGCGTGGCGCCGATATCTTCGTTATTCGATCAGGTAGGGCCGCAGGCACGTTTGGTCAGCGATTTGGCTCTGTTTGACTCGGTGGTTTCCGGGGACTGGAAGCCGCTTCGCGCACGAACATTGAAGGGTGTGAAGCTGGGCGTGGCGCGCGGGTATTTCTGGGCGGGGCTGGACCCGGAAGTGGAGCGGGTGGCGACGGCTGCGCTGCGTAAATTACAGGATGCGGGCGTGATTTTAGTAGAGGGAGATATTGAGGATCTGGCGGGTTTGATCCGGCGCACTACTTCTGCGATTCAGCTTCATGATTTGTTGCATACGGTGCCGAAGTATCTTTCCGATTCAGGCTCGGCGGTTACCTGGGAACAGCTTGTGGCGCAAGCGAGTCCGGATCTTCGTGGTTCGCTGACTGCTTATTCACCGGGTGGCAGGGCGTTTGTAAGTGAAGACGCCTATGTGGCGGCACGTGATGTCAACTTGCCGAAACTGCGGGAGACGTTTCGAGCTTACTTTGCAAGCTACGGAGTTAGTGCTGTGGTGTTTCCCGCGACTATGATTCCGGCGACTTTGATCGGGCAGGACCAGGTGAAGATCGGGGACAGGACTGTGCCGTTTGGCTCGGCGATTTCGCGCAATATTGCCCCGGGCAGTACGGCAGGTCTGCCTGGTTTGGTGCTGCCTGCGGGGTTAACCCAGGAAGGGTTGCCCGTGGCGCTGGAGTTTGATGGCCCGGCGGGCACGGACCGGGCTCTGCTGGCGCTGGGTTTGAGTGTGGAGCGTGTGCTGGGTCATTTGCCTGCACCTGTTGCGTAAGGGCGGACCTGATTTTAATGGATACAGAAGAACATTGGGAGCGAGTCTACGGCACGAAGGCACCCGATCAGGTGAGCTGGTTCAGGCCGCATCTGGAAACGTCCCTGGCTCTGATTGAACGTGCTGCGGGCGGTCGCATGACATCGATCATTGATGTTGGCGGCGGTGCATCCAGTCTGGTGGATGACCTGATTGCGCGAGGGTACACAGATGTAACGGTCCTCGATATTTCGCAGGCGGCTCTGGCTATGGCAAAGCAGCGACTGGGCAAGGCAGGTAAATCCGTGCACTGGCTTCATGCGGATGTGACGCGCGGCGACCTTCCTGCACAGTCATTCGACGTGTGGCATGACCGTGCTGTTTTTCATTTCCTGACGCAGCCTGAGCAGCGGATCGCCTATGTTCAAAACGTCGCGCGGGCCGTAAAACCAGGCGGTCACGTGATTGTCAGCACTTTTGGCCCTGAAGGTCCGGACAAATGCAGTGGCCTTGACGTTATGAGGTACGACGCAGACGCCCTACACGATGAATTCGGGGGACGCTTCCGCCTGGCAGACAGTTCAAAAGAATTGCACGACACGCCGTTTGGGACAACCCAGCAGTTTCTGTATTGCTATTGCAGGCTGGAACACGGGCCCGTTGCGCAATAGTATGGGGGTGGGGCACTCGGCGGGACCTCCGATTTTGGATCATCCGGTTGGGCAGGCGTCGGCCTTCACGCCGGACAATCTGATGGCTGATGTGCGCCGTACGCGGGGAATCCCGGACGGCAGGATTCCAGCGCTTTGCGTGCTGGAGTTCGACGGTGATATTACGGACTGGCTGGTCCGCGAAGGCATTGCCAGGCCGTTTGGGTCATGGGCCTGTTTTCATACGACTATGTTTGCGCTGGAAGTTGAGGGCGTGACGGTGGGAATCATTCCGCGAACGATTGGCGGGCCTTACACGGTGCTGGTTGCCGAGCAGCTCGCTGCGGCCGGAACCCGGCTGATCGCTGGGCTTACATCCGCCGGTCGCGTGTCTCCGGAGTTGCCCCTTCCTTGTCTGCTGGTTGTGACGAGTGCAATTCGTGACGAAGGAACTTCATACCATTACCTGCCAGCGGGGAGCGAGGTAGCTTGCCCCACGCCTGTCGCACCGCATCTGGAGCGTGAACTGCGGGAAACAGGCTGGGAGGTTCGCTCAGGCAGAGTCTGGACGACAGACGCGCCTTATCGGGAGACCGAAGCACAACTTCAGCGTTGGGCAAAAGATGGCGTTCTGGCGGTAGAGATGCAGGCGGCGTCTTTGTTCGCGTTTGGGGAGGCACGGGGTGCGGCTGTGGCCTGTGTGGCGATGGTGAGCAATGCGGTGGACCATGACGGGCAACAGTTCGATACAGGTTCGCAGGAAGACGGGCTGCGGATTCTGAAAGGCCTGGCTCGGGCGTTCAAGGCCTGGTCGGATTGAACCCTTCGCCCGTGATGATTAACGGACAGCCGCAGCGAACGCGACGTCACGTGCCGGTTCCTGCTCCGGGCGAATTTGAAACTTACGGTCATGGCAGGCGTCTGTGCGCAGCAGCGTCCAGTCAGACCCATCCCGCTCGAACGCTCCTGGCCCGTAATTTCCGCGAACCGGAAAATACTGTTCACGCGCCACTATTTGCGATAGCATACTGTCAACAGGCTGAACTGGCAGAACGCTGCGTCCAGTCCTTAGTGCTGTTGGAGAAAGAAATGACCACTCGATTCGTATCCTGTTTCACGATTTCGCTCATGGCGATGGCTGTATCTGCGCAGGCGCAAAATAAGGTACCCCGCACGCCCGACGGACATCCGGATTTCCATGGCTTTTGGGCGAATAATATCGCTACTCCGCTCCAAAGACCCGCGGAACTTGCCAACCGTGCGCGACTGACTGACGCCGAAGTTGTGGCGCTAAGGAACAAGGCGAAAGAAACGTATCTGAGCGGTAAGGTGGACGCGGCGTTCGGCGATGGCATTTTTCTTGCAGTTTGGGACAGCCTGTACGGGTCGAAGACCGGCAAGAGGTTCGAGTCTTTTGAACCCTCAACCGGTGATTATAGTTCGGAGTGGAACGACCAGCGGGTGTGGGACAACCGTACGTCGCTGGTAATCGAGCCTGCGGACGGGCGCACTCCACCGGTGACCGCCAGAGTCACGGAAATGCGCGAAGCCGCGTTTAAGGCGCTGCGTCGTCCCGCATGGGGTCCCGAGGACCGGCCTCTTGGCGAAAGGTGCATTTCGAGCGGGTCGCCGCGGGTTGGTGCCGGATATCAGAGCTATTTCCAGATCGTGGAGACGCCGGCGGCGTTTATGGTAATGACCGAAATGTTCCACGACGCCCGTGTGTTTCGCCTCGATGGAGTGCCGCATCCGGGGGCTCGGGTGCGCGAGTGGCTGGGCGATTCGATCGCGCATTGGGAAGGTGACACGCTCGTGGTGGACAGCACGAATTACAAGGACCGGGCATTTCAGGGTGTCTCCAGCGAGAAACTCCACATAACGGAGCGCTACAGTCTTCAAGACGCAGAGACTCTTCGGTGGGAGCTCAGGATAGACGATCCCGACACCTGGACGAAACCATGGACCATGATGATTCCCCTGCAGAGATCTAACGAGCCGGTATTTGAATATGCCTGCCATGAGGGCAATATCGGGTTGAGGGGCATTCTGGCCGGGGCCCGGGCGGACGAGGCAAAAATGGCCGACGGAAAGTAAGACAAAAGAAAAAGAGAAGCGAAAAGGAAAAGGGGACAGACCCCTTTTACAGGCCTCGGGCGATTTCTGCTACTGCGGTGGTTAAAGCGGCTGCCTCGTCATCTGTTAGTTTTGCGCCTGCCTTCGTAACATAGAAAACGTCGATTGCTTTTTTGGCTTCTGTATCCACGAGGACGACCTCAATGTTCGCCCCGTGCCTTGAGATCAGCGACGCTACGTCGTAGAGCAGACCGGGGCGGTCCTGCGTCACCAGTTCCACCAGCGTCGCGGTGGAGGATGAATGATTGTCGAAGCTTGATCGGGACTTTGAAAGCGCATACGGATCCGGTTTCACCCGTGGCCTGCGAGCAAGCAACTGGTCAGCGCGAAGTTCTCCTTTAACTACGCGCTCCACGGTCTTGATGACATGCTTTGTCTCGTCCGGATTCAGTTCCAAACTTCGGCCTGTGTCGGCAAATGCAAAGGTATCGATGACCCTGCCCTGTGCGTTTGAGAAGGCCTCGGCCTTCAGGATATTGAACCCAAAGCTGGAAATGGCGGCAGCTGCGGAAGCAAAGAGAAACGGGCGGTCAGAACCGACTACAGTCAGAATCCAGGCTTCATCTTTTACCAGGGACACAGCGACTCCCCAGCCCAGTGCCTCCTGGTCTAGCCTCAAGTGCTCAGCAATTTCTTTCTGCGAATGCGTTCTCAGATAGCGCGGTGGCAGGCCTTCAAGGAAACTCCGCAACTCGGGATTGGCCTGCGTATCGGGAACGGTCGAATGCTCCGTCAATTCGCGCGTCAAACGGGCGTGCGTTTCGGTATACAAGCCCCAGAGGAGTTGCCTGCGCCACGGCGTCATAGCACCTGGGTTCACCGCACTGATATCGCCATAAGTCAGGAGTGTCAGGAGTTTCAGCTTCTCCACAGTCCCGGTCTTTGTGGCAACTTCGCGGATGGTTGCGGGATCGGATGTATCGCGACCGCTCATTGTCGCGGAAAGTTCCAGGTGGGCTGAAATCAGAAAACACACCATGTCGAGCGCCCGTTCGCTGATGCCGCAGCGTTTGAGCGCTATCGCAGCAATGCGAGGCGATGAAATGGTGTGATTCTCGTCCGGCCAGGCTTTTCCTACATCGTGAAACAGCAGGGCTGCGATCAACAGATCCAGATCATCCGTCTCGGCCGCCAAATCACCGAACTGATCGCCTCTTTTATTCCGAAGATTCATCGCCGCTTCAATGGCCAGCTGGGTGTGTTCATCCACTGTGTAGCGGTGGTAGAAATCGCGGATCACGAAGGCATCGATCTCCAGTAACTCCGGGAAAATCGCTTCGAGCACGTGGGTCTGATGCATGGCCCGTACAGCCTGCGCGGCGTGGGGCTGGCGGAGGATTTCACGAAAGGGAGGCCAGACAGGCTGGTGAGTTTCAAGCCATACCTGGAAGGCCTTGTTGTGGCGGTCCACGCGCAGTTCCGTATCTGGGGCAAGGGGAAGCCCGTGCCGGCCGACGAATTCAAAGAGCTGCAGGATCAGGCCGGGGTTCAGGTCGAGCGCTTGCGGGGCACGGAAGAAGACCGAGCCGTGCAGCACGGAAAACTCAGAATTGGAGAGCTTTGAAGTCCGGTCACGGAACTGTGAAAAGAGCGAACTGCGTTTGGCTTCAAACCGGTCCAGCCTGCGTCCCGCAAGCCTTGAAATACCACGGACGGCGCGGTAGTACTGGCGCATCAGGTCTTCGGTGGATGCGGCGCCGATCAGCTTTGCGATTTCATCCTGACGCTCGAAACTGAACTTGTTATCGTCGCGCCCGGCCAGGTAATGCAGGAAGCAGCGGATTTCAAAGAGGACGGGAACACCGTCGCCGAACAGGTCCTGATCCCCCGCCCCGAGTTTTGAGAGCCAGCGCAGCACCTGCAGATCGCGCAAGCCGCCGGGGGAATCTTTCACGTTCGGTTCCAGATGATAGATGGTGTTCTGAAACTGTGTGTGGCGGCTGCGGGTGAGTTCCACGATGTTGCGGCCGAGCTCCGGTTTGGGATCGCGAATCAAACGGAAGAGAGATTCATCGCCTGTGAGCAGGCGACGGTCAAGCAGGCTGACGGCGAGTTCAGCGTTGGCGGCATCGATCTGATTGCAGTCGAGGGGAGTGCGGACGGACTGGCTGACGCGCAGGCCGGCATCCCAAAGGTCGCGCAGCACGAGCGACAGCGGGTCTTTGATTTCGAGTTGCGTTTTTTCATCACGGGTGAGGATGAGCAGATCGATATCGGACGCAGGAAAAAGTTCGCTGCGACCGTAACCGCCGACGGCGAGGAGCGCCACTTCCGGCGGTATGTTGCGCCACAGACTGCGAACCAGTTCATCAACGCGCAGGGTTCTGCCCGCGATTGCCGCCGGGGCGTCGCGAGTCAGAAAAAACTGGTCCCGAATCTGCTGCTCTGTCACTCTCTCCGTTTAAATCGCTGCGTCGCCACGGTCATTGTTGCGAATGCGAATGGCTTCGGCGACATCGAATATGAAAATTTTACCGTCACCGATTTTGCCGGAATGCGCGGCGGTGCTGATGGCGGCTACGACTTCTTCCAGTCTGTCATCCTGCACGACGAGTTCGAACTTCACTTTAGGCAGGAGATCGACGTTGTATTCCTGGCCGCGGTAGACCTCTTTGTGGCCTTTTTGGCGGCCGTGACCGCGAACTTCGGTGATGGTCATCCCGTCGATGCCGATATTCTTGAGGGCTTCTTTCACGGGTTCCATTTTGAATGGCTGTACGATGGCTTCGATTTTTTTCATGATTTCTCCTTTATTAGCTGTCTTGAATCGACGCGGACTCAGGACTCGAGGAAATAACCTTCTTCGCCATGTTGTGTCAGATCCAGACCTTCTTCTTCCTCATCCGCAGTGACACGAACACCGATCAGCACATCGCAGATTTTCAGGATAACCAAAGTACCGACAACGGCCAGCGCCATGGCGATGAGGACGCCGATGCCCTGGTTGAGAATCTGACCTGGATTTCCGTCCACAAGGCCGAGGGGAACCACTTTGCCGTTGATTTGCGCGCTGTTGATGGCGCTGGTGGCGAACACGCCGGTGAGCAGCGCTCCGAGCGTGCCGCCTGCGCCGTGGACGCCGAACGCATCGAGAGTGTCGTCATAACCAAACATGTGTTTGACGGCGGTGACCATCCAGAAGCAGAAGAGGCCGGCGAGCAGGCCGATGAGCAGCGCTGGCATAGGCGCTACGAAGCCGGAAGCGGGCGTGATGGCGACCAGACCGGCCACTGCACCTGAGATGCCGCCCAACATGCTGGGCTTGCCGGAGGTCAGCCATTCGGCGAGCATCCAGCCGAGAGCGGCCGTGGCTGCAGCGAAATGCGTGGCGATGAAGGCGCTGGTGGCGAGTCCGGAGGCCGCGACAGCACTGCCCGCGTTGAAACCGAACCAGCCCATCCACAGCATGCAGGCACCAATGGTGCTCAGGACCAGACTGTGTGGTTTCATGGCTTCGCGCGGGTAGCCTTTGCGCTTGCCGAGGTAGAGCGCGAAGATCAGGGCTGAGACGCCGGACGTGATGTGAACGACGGTTCCGCCGGCGAAATCGAAGGTTCTGATGCTACCGCCGAGGTAGGCATTCAAAAGTCCGCCCTTGCCCCAAACCATGTGGGCCATGGGGAAGTAGACGATGAAGATCCAGAGTGTGGTGAACAGCATCATGGCGCTGAATTTGATGCGTTCGGCGTAGGCCCCGGAGATCAGTGCCGGGGTGATTACGGCGAACATTAACTGGTAGATCATGAACGTGCCCTGGGGAATGGTGGCGGCGTAATCGGCGTTGGGTTCTGAACCTACTCCGTTGAGGAAAAGGTATTTGAAGCCGCCGATGAAGGGGTTGCCTTCGCTGAAGACCAGACTGTAGCCGCAAATGGCCCAGATTACGGTGATGAGGCCCATCATGACGAAGCTGTGCATCATGGTGGAAAGGACATTTTTGCGTCGGACGAGGCCTCCGTAGAACAGGGCGAGGCCGGGGCCGGTCATCATGAGGACGAGGGCTGCGCTGACCAGCATCCAGGCGTTGTCACCGGCGGACTGGGCACTCTTCGCGGCTGCTTCGAGGGCAGTGAGCCGCGCACTTATATCCGGTGCTGTTTGTAACAGCGCGAAAGGAATCGTCATGGATTGTCCTTGGTTTCTCCGACTTGGAGAAGAAACTATTATTTCGATTTGGAGAGGAATGCCCTAATGCAAAATATTGATGGGGCTGATTGAAAACTTCTATCCGGATCCGCTTCGTCTCTTTAAGGCAGGATCGGGAGTCTCTTCACGATTTCGTTTTCCACTATCCGGGCGAGGGTGAGACCGAGGGCTGCTTCCTCTTCGTCCGGTTCATACGGAGCGCCAGGATAGCGGAACTGCCAGGCATATCGGGAGAGCGCACCAGCCGGCTCGAGAGCGATGGCAAGTGATGGATCAATCCGGGCCACATTCCATCGCCAATTCACGCAACTCGTGTGTCTTGCGAAGGATGGCTTGATTCGCGCAAAGAAATGCCTTCAGGAACTTCTCTGCGGACTGCTGGCAATGGTACAAAGACTCGGCTGGCAGTTCCTGTGCACAAAGCTCCGCGGCACGAAGATCCTTTTGCTATTTCAGATCGAAGGTCTTCCTCGGAATAACTCTGGGCGGGAGAACCGCCGCAAGTCGTGCACGGAACGATAAAGTGAATGGTCTTTTCCATTCCGCCACAGCATATCGTTTTCGGCGCCCGCGCGATGTGCGCCTCCTGATCCGGATGATAGAATCGCGGGCATATTTTAACGGGTTGAGTACTTTTCGGTTACGCTGGACACTTGTATGGCGCTTCGGTTTCAACTGGAATACTGGAAAGACGGGCCGTGGCTTGTCGGACGGCTACCGCAGGTTCCGGGCGTCTTCAGTCAAGGCGAGACGCTGGATGAACTTGAACTGAACATCCGGGACGCCTACCGCATGATGCTGGACGAACAGAATCCGGACCTTCCAGCCTCCTTCGTTACGACAAAAGAGATCGAGGTTCAAACTTGAAACGGCGGGAAATTCCTCATACGCTTTTGCAATCTGATAGCAGCCTGCGGCAAAAAATCGAAGCGTGGAAGTCCGCCCGTTATCGTACCGCTCGCTGACGGTCGCGGCTCTGTAGAATCAGCTGCTTACTGAGCTTTGACCGTCTCTCGCATGGTGATAACCGATCAAACCCGGACCCCGGCCTTCCAAAGCGCATAAGCACAGGCCTGGCGGAAATACTGCCACCACTCGGTCAGGACCGTTGTATCGCCCTGCGCCCTGGGTGAACTGTAGACCACAAACCCCTGTTGCTGAAGAATACGTTTAACGCGGAAAATATGAAAGCCGTCGCTCACGATGATGCAGGAACGCAGATTCATGCGCCGCAGGATTTCTGTCGCCGCGCTCAGACTCCAGGCGGTGGATTCTCCCTGGTCCTCAACAATAATTCGCTCGGCCGGGATGCCGCGGTCAATCAAATATGATCTGCCGACGCCGCCTTCCGTAAACGAAGGATCACCGCCCGGGCCTCCTGTGGTCATGATGGCCGGGGCGAGGTGCTTCTCGAAAAGTGTTACCGCATGATCCAGCCGTAGTTTGAAAACCGGGGACGGGTGGCCGCGATATTCTGCCGCGCCCATGACGATGATTACGTCCGCGGCACGCGCGTCATCCACATGAGCCTGGCGCGCAATGCGAAACGAAAGCGCGATCAGATAACCAAGAGCGAAGGTGGCAAGGGCCAGCAGCAGCAGGCGCGCCGCGCGTTTGAGGTGCGTTATTCTTATCTCAACATTGTAGGGGATGGCACAGTGAACAGCCGCTATTGACATGGTTAAAACACAAGTATTGGTAAGCGCTGCGAATCCACTGGTTAAGGATGTGCGGCGCGCGATTGTACGCGGAAGCCTGACTGATGACGGCTGCTGTGTCGCCGAGGGCTTTCATCTGCTGGAAGAAGCGCTCCGCAGTGAACGGGAAGTGCCTCTGGTGCTGGCTGCTGAATCGGTTCGCGAGACCGTGGCACGTCATATTTCGGGGCTGCGCAGTTCGCGTACGGTGGTGCTGGCGGACGCACTGTTTCAGGCCATCGCATCCACTGAGACCAGTCAGGGAGTGATCGCGCTGGTGCGGCCTCCGGAATGGTCTATTACGCAGTTGTTTCGTGGTCAGAGTCTGGTTGTTGTGCTGGATGGTGTCCAGGACCCTGGCAATGCCGGGGCCATTGTGCGGGCGGCAGAAGCCTTTGGTGCTACCGGAGTCCTGTTTATTAAAGGCACGGTGAGTCCTGTCCATCCGAAGACCCTTCGCGCGTCCTCCGGTTCGTTGTTCCGCGTTCCGTATGTAGCAGGGGTAGAGCCGTCACTGGCGCGAGCTTCTCTGGCGCAGCATGGGCTGGATATCTACGCGGCGATGCCGTTTACCGGCAGTCAGCGAATCATTGGGGGTGTTGATTTCGGGCGGCGTTGCGCGATTGTCATTGGCAGCGAAGGGCGCGGCATCAGCAAAGAACTGCAGGGTTGCGCCGAAGATATCGCGATCCCTACTGTGGCTGTGGAATCTCTCAATGCGGCTGTGGCGGCTTCGGTTATGCTCTACGAGGCACGGCGGCAACGGGCCGCGTCTATGAGTGTCCGCACGTGAGCATAAATCGGTGAGCTTGTTCGATACCAGTCCGATGGCAGAGAGAAGCGACAAAGGCAAGCGACCACTGGCGGAACGGCTGCGCCCCACGACGCTTGATGGGTATGCCGGGCAGGAACATATCCTGGGTCCGGGCAAGCCCCTGCGTTCGCAAATCGAACGCGACCAGCTGACGTCGCTCATTCTGTGGGGGCCGCCCGGCGCAGGTAAAACCACGCTTGCCCGCATCATCGCCCGGATGACGAAGAGTGAATTTCTGCCCTTCAGCGCGGTCATGTCGGGGATGAAGGAAATCAAGAGCGTGATGGCGGATGCGGAACGGTTGAGTCAGTTGGGCCGCCGGACCATTCTGTTCGTGGATGAGATCCACCGGTTCAACAAAGCTCAACAAGACGCGTTCCTGCCTTATGTGGAACGCGGCGATATTGTGCTGATTGGCGCTACTACTGAGAACCCTTCGTTTGAAGTGAATGCGGCGCTGCTTTCCCGCTCTAAAGTTTATATGCTGCGGGCGCTGACTGAGGAAGAGATCGTGGTTCTTCTGCGGGCCGCTCTTCCTGTGGTTAGCGCCTCAGCCTCAGATGCTGCGCTGGAACAGATTGCACTTTCATCCAATGGCGACGCTCGTTCGGCCTACAATACGCTGGAAGCTGCGGCAGCTGCGAGCGGGGGCCAGGAGATCACGGAAGCGCTGCTGGCCGATGTACTGGGTCGCAAGATGCTGCTCTATGACAAAGGCGGCGAGGAACACTTCAATATCATCTCCGCACTGCATAAATCGGTGCGTTCGAGCGATCCAGATGCGGCGCTCTACTGGCTGGCACGCATGCTCGAAGCGGGCGAAGACCGCATGTATATTGCGCGGCGGGTGGTGCGGATGGCGATTGAAGATATCGGTCTGGCGGACCCGCGCGCGCTGGAACAATGCATGGCTATGCAGCAGTGCGTGCATTTTCTGGGGATGCCGGAAGGGGATCTCGCCATCGCGCAGGCGGTGATCTATTTATCGGTTGCGCCGAAATCTGATGCCGGATACAAGGCACTGGGCGAAGTCTCGCGGGAAGTACGGACAGGGCGTGCCGAACCGGTTCCGCTACAGTTACGCAATGCTCCGACACGCGCCATGAAGGAGTGGGGCTATGGGGCTGGTTACCAGCATGCGCATGAATTCGGTGATGCGCTGAACCAGATGGAATGCCTGCCGGAAGCCCTGGCCGGCAAGCAGTGGTACCAGCCCTCGGAACGCGGTATGGAGAAGCGCATTAAAGAACGGCTGGCGGAAATCAGAAACCTGCGAAACCCTTCCGGGACGGCGTCGTAAGGCGGCCGATCGAGTAGCCCAAAGCTCCGCCTAGAAAGACGTCGGACGCGAAGTGCGCGGATTCGCTCATGCGAGAAAAGCCCACGGCACCGGCGAGTGAGTAAGCTACCCACGGCACCCAGCGGTGGCTCGAATAACGTCGTGAAATCACCGTGGCGACTGCGAATGCCGAGATAGTGTGGCCTGAAGGAAAACTGCCGTTGCCACGTAATGTGGGCGAACCGGGCTGGTTGAACCACGTACCATTGCCCCCTGCGGTAGTGGACCCTGGCGATGCTCGGCGCGTGACGTTTTTCAGCACCACTGTCAGGATCTCAGCATCGGCAACGGCTTCACCTGCAGCGAGCGCAGTGTTTTGCATCTTCGCGTCTTTGCGCACCAGGCCGGCAGCATACAGCAGAGCGGGTGTGGCGAGGGTACCGTAACCTGTGATATTACTGCTGAAAGCACGGTTGAACTGGTTGAATGAAGTGGTGTTGCGGAAATAGCGTGCCTCCACGGGGTCGAAAGCAAACAGGGCCCCGGTGGTGGCCATAACGACTCCGGCTGCAACGTAATATTTGCGCTGATGCGAATGAGCCGGGGCTGTCCAGATGCGCTTCTGGTCATTCGCTGCGTGCAGGAAGGTGCTGGCCAGGGTTTCGGTTTGTTCGGGGGAAGATGCGCCTGATTCGACGACACCTGCATGAACCGGGATGTTGCTGAAGGAAAGCAGTATTGCTGCGGTGAAAGAAATGCGGCGTGATGCCATAACGAACTCCTGTTCCTGTGAAATAAGAACAGCCCAAAGTTCGTCATAAACATGGCGCTGTACTGCAACGAGTACGCACTCGGACTCTCCGCCATCTGGCCAGCGAATCCGGTAAAATTTCTGTTTGAATCAACAGCGTACATCAGGCGGGAAACCCGGCGCAAGGGTTTTAGAGCTGGTCGGGTACTAACACCGCAGGCAGTACCGGCTGGTTGAGGATGGGAAACACCTGATAATTCGCGGGGATGAAGAGACTGCCCTGTGTGGTTCCTGCGCCTGCTACTGCCTTCAGGTCCCGGGTCAACTGGGTGAAGGTGATGGCACCGGCGAAAGCCTTTTGAAAGAGCCTGGTGACTTGCATGAGCTCTTCCGCTGATTCATGCACAAACTCGAGGCGGAAGTGGCTGATACCAGCGTCCTGGAACAATTGCAAATGGGCGCTGGCCTCCTGGGCTTCGGCTCCGAACACTGTGTTGCGGCAACCTACATCTGCCATCACAGGATGGTTGCGGCCATTCTGATCACGCAGTTCCACGCGGTGCTTTTCGCAAGGGCGGCCACAATCGCGGTAGCTGGTGCCGGTGGAAAGGAACCGGCAGAAAACGCAGTGTTCGGTATGGAAGACTGGCAAATGCTGCCAGGCCACGGCTTCGATTTGCGCTGCACCAGAATCCGCAGCCAGTCGTCCGATTTGTTCGGCATTCAGATCATAGCCTGGCGTGAGGCGGGAAATTCCGAGTTTCAGGTATTCGGCTGCGCCCAGTGAATTGGCGGCGTTCAGGCTGAAATCGCCGGTTAGTTCGCCATGTTCGCGGCCCTGTAACGCGTGGATGATGCCGGTGGAACGAACCAGAATCTGGCAGTTCAGACTGAGCAGGAAATTGAGGATGCGGGCTTCATCCTGTTTCAGGATGCGCGGGCTGGCGACCCGGGCCGTGATGCCGCTGTCTTTAATCCGCTGGATGGAATCGCGGAGGCCGAAGAGATCCAGATAGTCGAGTGTGATGCTGGCTGGGTTGCATTGCAGCGCGGCGTCCAGTTGTTCCGGCGTTCGCACCAGGATGTGCAGTTGAGCTGGCGTTACTGCCGCCTTGCGCGTTTGCGATTTTATGAGTGATGCGAGGGCCGCGAGAGGGTCGCGCGTCTCATGGACTATCTGCGTCCCCTGCAATACCTGCAGGCATTCCACGGCTTGGCGCCGCATTTGATTCAGAACGGACACAGGACAGAACACGCGGCCTTCGGTATCGAAAGTCAGCTCCGCCAATTCATACGCAGTGTTGCCAAGGCGTGAAAACTGGTCGCGCAGGCTTTCCGAATTCAGTTCGCGGTTCTGCGCTGCGGTCAAGGGTGCTTCTGAATTGACTATGGCGACCGTATCAGGATGTTGTGACAGCGACCATTCACTGACCAGCGGGGCACCTTCACGCGCTGTTACTTTCACATTCACCTGTTGCTTGTGGACCGGCCCAGGGGCATCGGTAAAGCGCCGTGCCAGTTGATCGAGCTCGGGGCACGCAGTGCGCCAGACCAGGTCGCCTGCGCGAATCCGGTCGAATCGCACGGCGTGGTTGCCGAAGCGCAGTTCCACGTTGCCATCGCGACGGCGCGTAACTTCATAGATGCGGCCACCCTCTTCGGGCTCCCCTGGACTCCGCCAATCCGCTGCATCGAATACCAACCCGTCGCCTTCACGCAGTGGCGTAATCTGGTCGGCGGCTTCCGGCTTCAGCACGACGGCATCCGGTTCCACGCCAACCACACGTCCCATCAAAACGCCACGGTGCCGGGGAGCACGTCCGCGTACGACTGTCTGGTGATTGGTGCCGTTTACAAACCACGGCCCGAGGCCGCGCGAATACACCTGTTCGAGGTTCAATTCCTCCGCAGGAGTTACTGAGAGTGCGTGACCAGCCCATGCTTCATCCACTGCTTTACGGTAAGCACTGGTAGTGAGCGCGACATACTCAGCGTCTTTATACCGCCCTTCAATTTTAAGTGCGGATATACCGGTCGCGATGATCTCCGGAACTTCTTTCAGGGTGTAGAGATCGCCCGGTGAAAGAAGATAGCGAGCATCCCCGAGCGGGGTTTGCTCATCGTCCACAAACAGATCATACGGCAGCCGGCACGCCTGCGCGCACTGCCCGCGATTGGCACTGCGTCCGCCCCAGGCTTCTGAAGAAAAGCATTGTCCCGAGTAAGCCACGCAAAGCGCGCCATGGACAAACATTTCCAGTTCGCAGCCGGTCTGGTCGTAGATCGACCGGATCTCTTTCAGACTGAGTTCACGGGCCAGAGTCACGCGCTGGGCGCCGAGCTCCTGGGCGAAACGGACACCCTCGGCATCGGTAATACTCATTTGCGTACTGGCATGCAGTTCAAGATCAGGCGCAACCTCACGCGCCAGACGAAGTATACCGGCATCCTGCACAATCAGCGCATCCACTCCCGCTGCTGCGATCGCCGCGATGGTGCGGGCCGCTTCCGCCAGTTCATGCTCAAAGACGAGAGTGTTGAAAGTGAGATAACCACGCACGCCGCGCTGATGCAGAGTACGCACGACCTCCGGAAGTTCATCAATTTCGAAGCCGACTTTGGCCCGCGCGGAGAAGTGTTTCAGCCCGAAGTAAACCGAATCAGCACCGGCTTCGATGGCAGCCCGAAGCTGCGGCCAGTAACCGGCCGGACTCATGATCTCTGGCTTTTTCATGATCGCTTACTCCAGAACTGTGATCTGGCCCGGTTTTTTCCCGGCAGGGATGCGCGCCAGCTCTTTGTAAGTCGCGGTATCAATCACAGCAATAACATTTGCTTCTGAAAGCGAAACATAGGCGCGCTTGCCGTCAGCCGCCAGAGCGATACTTGCGGGGTTACCGCCAGTCACCGTCGTCTGCAGTTTCGCAAGCGCTGGCATTGAGAAAGCAGTGATTCCATCCGCTGGAGAATGGGTGGCCCAGATGGTACGGCGGTCGGGGGCAATCACCAGCGCGGTGGCAGCACCGGGGGGCGAGAACTTTCCGATCAGTTTGCGTGCCGCGTAATCGATAATTTCATAGCCGGCAGCGGTCTGCACGAACAAGCGCTCAATTACCAGGTGCCGGTCTGACTCAATCGTGAGACCCAGAGGAGAACTGCCCAGCGGAATCTCAAATTCCTTCGCCTGGGATCGGATATTGATTACGCTCAGTTTTTTATCACCCTCAGATGCAGCGATCAGGCGCGTGCCGTCGGGGGTCACATAGATGTTGCCGGGCGCTGCGCCCACAGGGATGCTTTTGACCCGCGCCAGGGAGGCAGTATCGATGACATCAACCGCAGCCCCGCCATGGATGCAAACGAAAAGAAAGCGTCCATTGGGCGAGAGAGCCATCCCCGCAGGCTTCGCCCCCACCGGAATACTCCGGGTGACCTTGAGGGTACGCAGATCCACTGCATCCACGACATTCGCGCCCGTTGCGGAAACAAACAGGCGACGGTGATCTTCTGCAACAACGATGGCCTGCGGACCAGCAGAAACCTTGATGAAGCCAGGAGCACTCGCCGAAGGCCCACCCTGGGGATCAATGAAGGTGATACCGTTGTCGTCACTGTTCACAACGAAAAGCCGGGTCTGTGCCGACGCTGCCACTGCGAGGAAACACAAAATCAGAAAACGCATTACTCTCCCACTATGACAACATGAACTTCGCCAGGCCCGTGGACGCCCCGGACCAGGATCTGTTCTATGTCTGCGGTACGGCTGGGACCGGTGATGAAAACCATGGAACTGGTCTGTTCCGCAGGCAGGGGGAGCAGGGTGAATAGCTCGTCGAGGCCGGAGAGCAGGCGGTCAACCGGCACCACCGCGATGTGAACCGGCGGGAGCAATGAAATGAGCCGCGCTTCAGCTGGACTTGCAAGCATGACCAGCGAGCCGGTATCGGAAAGCGCGTAATCCGCGCTTGAGATGCCGAAGCTGGCTGTCGCGCAGAGTCCGCGCAGTTCGGCTTCTTCGGTTACACCGCTGCGCACGCCAGGCAGAGTGGTGATTCCGTATTCTCGCAGCACCAGCGCGTTGGACGCTATGGCGGATTGTCCGCCGGTCAAGGCTGCAACGAACCGCCGAGCCTCTTCACCCGTCCGCAGATGGACCGCCGTGCCTGCCAGCGCTATCACTTTCTGAAGCATGGATTCGACCCGGGCAGCACGCGGGACCTGTGGCCGCACAATGCGTGCGGCAGGGGGTGAGGGCGGTGGCTCCCCATTACGGCCCAACCCGCGCCGGACATCTGCAAGGATAGCTTCGCGATGATTCATCGGCCTTGCCGTTCCTTCCACAATTCACGGAAGCTGCGCGCGGCTGGCACGGGAAGCTCCCGCTCACTGAACCAGGCGCCTGCCGGACCCAGCGGCCATACGGGTAATCTGCGTCCAAATGCGAGCACGCGCGACCACAGTTTCGGACGCACTGCCAGATAGGCGAATGCCCGGAAAGCGGCCCGCTCCAATTGGCCATCAGCATTCTGTTTTTCTACATCGCGGACTTCGGCACGCAGTTCCAGCAGGATCTTCGGGATATCAATTTTTACGGGGCAAACTTCGGCGCAGGCACCGCACAGAGTGGAGGCAAAAGGCAACGCCGGTTCGCTGTCGAGCCCGTGAAACTGCGGTGTGATGATAGCCCCGATCGGACCCGAATAAACCCACGGGAAACTATGGCCCCCAATCTTGCGATAAACCGGGCAATGGTTCAAACAGGCGCCGCAGCGAATACAGTGCAGGGATTCGCGCTTCTCCGCATCGGCCAGCAGTTTCGTGCGTCCGCCATCGAGCAGCACGACATGAAACTCGGTGGGACCATCCACTTCGCCGGGCTTTCTCGGACCGGACAGAAACGAAGTATAGACAGACAGCGGCTGTCCTGTTGCACTGCGCGCCAGCAGTTTGAGAAACGTCGCCAAATCCTGTGCGCGCGGAATCAGCTTTTCAATCCCCGCAATCGCAATGTGAACCTGTGGCGCTGATGTCGACAGGCGCGCGTTGCCTTCGTTCTCCACAATGGTGACCGCGCCGGAATCAGCAATCAGGAAATTGGCTCCGCTGATTCCGATATCCGCATTCAGAAACTTTTCGCGCAAAACACCCCGGGCGGTGAGGGTTTGGTTCTCAATGACGATGTCATGTGGCACGCCCAGACTGTCTTCAAACACTTTCGCGACATCCTGCCGGGTCAGGTGCAGGGCGGGCGCAACAATGTGATACGGCGTTTGATGCATGAGCTGCAGAATGTATTCGCCGAGATCGGTTTCAACGCTTTCCAGACCGTGGTGGCTAAGCCGTTCATTAAGATCCACCTCTTCGGTGGTCATTGATTTCGACTTCACAATCAGCCGCGCCCCGCGCTGCTTTGCAATCCCCAGTACTACATCAGCAACATCGGTGGCGGTGCGGCACCAGTGAACATGGCCACCGTGTGCAATTACATTGCGCTCGAACTCTTCCAGATACCAGTCGAGATTTTCGATGGTATGGCGCTTGATGGCGCTGGCCTGCGTTCGCAGCTCCTGATATTCAGGCAGGGCATCTTCGGAAACCACTGCCTTTCGGTGGCTCATCAGGCGTCCGGTCGCCGTGTATATGGCGAGTTGAAGACGCGGGTCGGCGAGCGTTTCGGAAATCTTCTGATCGAACCTGGCGGACATGCTTTACTGCCCCGCCAGCACTTCTGCAAGATGCAGTGTGCGAATGGGGAGCCCGGCTCGTGCAATCGCGCCCTGCAATTGCATCAGACAGCTGGAATCTATGGAAACCACTGCGGATGCGCCAGTGCGGACGATGGAATCGAGTTTGGTTCGGGCCATCGCCCCTGAGACGCCGGCGAACTTTACAGAGAACGTTCCGCCGAAGCCGCAGCATTCTTCCGCCGCATCCATTTCGCGTAATTCCAGCCCTTGTACGGCGGCCAAAAGGCGACGCGGCGCGTCCTTGATTTTCAACTCACGCAATGCGTGGCATGAATCGTGATACGTGACTGCCCCGTCAAATTTTGCGCCTACTTCTTTGCGCTTCGCCACCTCAGTGAGGAATTGGGAGAATTCAAACACCCGCGGAGTGAGTGCTGCCGCCGCTGCCCGCTCCTGAGATGACGCGGGGAACAAATCAGCATAGTGATGAGATAGCATGGCGGCGCAGGAGCCAGACGGAACCACCACGTATTCGCAATTTTCCAGAGCCGCCAGGGTGTGGCGCGCTACCGTGCGGGCCTCATCACGGAAGCCGGAATTAAACGCCGGCTGGCCACAGCAGGTCTGCGCTTCGGGGAATTCCACTGTATAACCGATGCGTTCCAGGACCGTAGCCATCGCCATTCCCACCTGGGGAAACAGCTGGTCTACGATACAGGTGACAAAAATGGAAACCCGCGCTGGCATGTGTCTCCAAAGTTTATCAGGGGAACCGGTCTATCTAATGACGGGAACCCAGCCGGGCAGCCGCACATCAGACAATGATGAAAACCCGTTCATGTTATCGTCAAAGCTTGTGAAAACCCTACAAATGGCGGCGCTGCTGGCCGTTTCCGCCACGGCCTACGGAGCGGAGGATCATGTGGTCCTCGACACCATGTCGGGTGAGTTGCTGCGCAACTTTCAGACTTTGAAGCAAAAGGCCGATCCGGCCCCTTACTTCCTTGCGTACGAAATCACTGAGCAGCAGACGGAAGCACTGGGCGCGAGTCTGGGAATGCTGAATTCGAAGGGCAGTTCGAAAAATCGCTACCTTGATGTGACGCTGCGTGTGGGTGACCCGCAGCTGGATAACTTCCGCCGGGTCCGCGGTGAACGTATCCAGTTCACTTCAGGTACCCCGGTGGCAATTGACAACGCTCCGAGCGCCCTCAGCAGCCGCATGTGGCTGGAAACTGACCGCGTGTACCGGACTGCTGCGGAACGGCTGATCAAGATCAAGACCAACCAGCAGGTGAAGGCTGCGGACCGCGATAAATCCGCAGATTTTTCGAGTGAGGAAAGCTATTCGCACTGGGAAGCACCCTCCACGGCCAAGCTGGATTCTGCGCGCTGGACCGGCTCTGTCAAAACGCTGTCAAAGGAATTTCTGAAATACCCGGACTTGTTGTCTTCGGGCGTGCAGATTTCTGTCCAGTCTGATAACCGCTACATAGTGAATACGGAAGGCACCCGCGTGCAGCATGGCCGCAATTTTGCCCGCGTGATGATTTCCGCCAGCGCCAAAGCGAAGGACGGGATGGATGTTTCTGACTTCGAAGCTTTCGAAGCGGCTGACCCGAAGGACCTTCCTTCTGACGACGTGATTCTTGCTACGGTTCGTAAAGTGGGTGAGCATGTAGAACAGCTGGTTGCCGCCAGGACAGCCGAACCTTTTGTGGGACCGGCGATCTTCTCCGGACGCGCTTCCGGCGTCTTCTTTCATGAAATTTTTGGTCATCGCATTGAAGGGCACAGGCAGAAGGACGAGTCTGAAGGCCAGACTTTTACCAAGAGTGTGGGTGAAAAAATCCTGCCCGATTTCCTGTCTGTAACTTTCGATCCTACTTTAAAGAAGGCTGCCGGAGTTGACCTCAACGGATATTACGAATATGACGATGAGGGGGTCTCAGGCAAGCCGGTCAAGGCGGTTGAAAACGGCGTGTTGCGTAACTTCCTGATGTCGCGCTCTCCGATTGATAACTTCGATCACTCCAACGGCCATGGCCGCCGCCAGCCGGGCCTCGAAGTCGTTTCGCGCCAGAGTAACTTGCTGGTCACCAGCACGCGCTCGGTGGATGACGCCAAACTCCGGCAGATGCTGATTGATGAAATCAAGCGGCAGAACAAACCCTACGGACTTTATTTTGAAGACATCACGGGCGGTTTTACCACTACCCAGCGCTCGGGTTTGCAGGCATTTAAGGTGATCCCTGTGATCGTTTATAAGGTCTTTTCCGATGGCCGCCCGGATGAATTGATTCGCGGGGCCGATATTGTTGGTACACCGCTGGCGAGCTTCTCCAAGATTTTGGCGACATCCGACAAAGCCGAAGTTTTCAATGGCTATTGTGGTGCAGAATCGGGCAGCGTGCCGGTATCCGCTGTTTCACCTGCAATTCTGATTTCGGAAATTGAAATTGAAAAGAAAGACCAGTCACAGGATTTGCTGCCTTTGCTGCCCTCCCCGTTCAAGGACGGTGTGCAATGAGATTACGCCATATCGTATTTTCTTTGATCGGGTCGGCTGTCGCATTGCAGGCGGCGCAACCTGATGCTGTTTTCGATGCACTGCAGGCAGAGCTGAAACGGGCCATGACCCTGACCCTCAATCAGCTCGACAAACCCTATTACATGAACTACTCGGTGGATGACCAGCATGCGTGGTCGGCCTCCGCAACTCTCGGCGGACTTACTGGATCCAATACCAGTGAGTACCGCGTTCCCAACATTCACATACGCGTCGGCGATTACAAATTCGACAACACGAACTGGACGGGCGCAGGTGCGAGCGGCCCGCGTTATGATCTGCGCAGTTTCCCTCTTGAAGACACTGATCCGCTGGTGATTCGCCAGTATTTCTGGCTGGCGACTGATTCCATTTTCAAAGGTTCTCTTCAATCAATTGCACGCAAGCGCGCGGCGCTGAAGAACGTTACTGTGACTGACGTTCTTCCAGACTTTGCGACCGTGAAACCTTTCGTACTTATTCAGGACTACACCGCAGTTAAGTTCGACCAGCCCGCGTGGGCTGACCGTACGCGCCGGGTCTCCGCCGTGTTTGAGCTATATCCCAACGTACGCAGTTCGGGTGCCAGCTTTACCGCGATTGATGCGCTGCACCGTTTTGTGACCACAGAAGGTACGCAGATCCGCCAGCAGCAGACGGCTGGTATTTTCGAAATTCGCGCCAACGCCCAGGCTCCGGATGGCATGATCGTGCGCGATCTTGGTATCCGTTACACGCGCAACATTCGAGAGATGTTCCCCGAAGCGGAACTGGTTCAGACGGCCCGCAATCTGGCGGAACAGGTAGTGAAACTGGCGGCCGCGCCCCTCGGCGACAGTTATACAGGCCCTGTGTTGTTTGAGGGCATTGCCTCCGCGCAGTTGATGGCGGAAATTCTGGGTCGCAACCTTTCCATCTCGCGAAAGCCGGTGTCATCCCCCGGGTCGCCCAGTGCGGCCGCGACAACTGATCTGGAAGGCCGCCGCGGCGTTCGCATCATGCCTGAAATTTTCAACGTGACCGACGACCCCACGCTGCCCCTCTTCGGACACGAGGACGCCGATGATGAAGGCGTTCCCGCCCATCCCATGTCGCTGGTGGAAAGGGGCGTGTTGAAGGATTTCCTGCGTACACGACTCCCGGTCCGCGGTTACAGCGATTCAAACGGGCATGGCCGCATCACAGGCAGCTATGGCGCACAATCAGCCGTCCCCACGAACTTGATTATCAAGGCGACGGAAACCAGCCCCATCAGCGAACTGAAGAAGAAGCTGATCGATCTTTGTCAGCAGCGCGGCTTGCCCTTCGGCATCATTGTCCGCAAGATGGATTTTCCGTCATCCGCTTCTCTGGATGAAGCACGCAAGTTACTTACCGCCAGCAGTGCGGGCGGTTCATCCCACCCTGTAAGTCTTCCTCTCTACACTTACAGGTTGTATCTGGATGGACGTGAGGAATTAGTGCGGGGCGAACGCTTCCGCGGCATCAATGCGCGATCGCTCAAAGACATTCTCGCGGCGGGCGATGACAGTGTAACGTTTAACTATCTGGAAAACGGCGCGCCTTTCGCTCTGATTGGCTTTGGTGCCAGTTCTGCCGAAGTAGCAGTGGTCGCACCTTCAGTGCTGATCGACGATATCGAAATGTCGAAGCTTGACGACGAGCTTCCAAAACTGCCACTGGTATCATCTCCGCTGCTCGCCGCTTCGGCACGATGAAGATTCTCAGCCGTTATGTCTTTCGCGAGATTCTGACCAGTTCGCTGCTCGCCACGTCGCTGGCGACGTTCGTTATCTTTCTGCAGAGTATCGGAAAACTGTTTGAACTTCTCGTCCGGTCCGCCAAAGGGCCGGTAGTGCTGCAGTTGTTCGCCTATTCCCTGCCCCCGGTTCTGCTGCTCAGTATTCCTTTCGGCGTGCTGGTCGGCATCCTGGTTGGGCTGGGCCGCCTCTCCGGCGATAACGAAATGATTGCGATGCGTTCGAGCGGCGTTTCCACGCGCGTTGTGGTTCTGCCAGTTCTCGCGTTTGCTTTCGTGGCCATGCTGGTTTCGGGTGCCTGCGCGGTCTGGCTGAACCCGCTGGCGATCCGGGCTGAATACAAACTGTTGAATCAGGTGGCTGCGGCGCAACTTACTGCCGATGTGGAACCTAGGGTCTTTGAGGACCAGTTCACTAATGACAGAACCGTACTTTATGTGGATGACGTCAAAGCTGAAGCAGGCCCCGTGGTGGTCTGGAACGGCGTCTTCATCGCGGACCTTACGCCAGCATCTGAGCGCAAGACCGGACTGAAGGACGCGCCCACCGGCCCCCGCGTAACCGTGGCCCGCGAAGCCCTTGCCGTTTCGGATACAAAGAACAACCGCATCACGCTGACTCTCAAGGATTACGGCACGCACGAAGCCCCGTACCACTCCATCGCGCCTTCCGGGGCCACCGTCCTGCAGGCCCAGGATCGCAAACCGCAACAGGCGCGCCGCTTCCAGGACATGCTCACGCGGGATCTGGTGAAAGCAGTTCAGGCCAAAGCCGAGAGCACTTCTGACGGCATTGAAGCCCGTATCGAACTGCACAGGCGCTTCGCGTTGCCCTTTGCCTGCCTGATGCTCGCCATGGTGGGTATTCCGCTGGGTGCATCGTCACGAAAAGGAGGCCGTTCTGCGGGCTACGTCTGGGCGATTCTACTTGCATTTTTTGGTTATTACGTTTCTTACATCACTCTGACCAGCCTGGCTCGTTCGCACTCCTTGTCCGCTGGTGTTGCTTCGTGGTTGCCGAACGCGGCATTCGGCCTGGTGGGAATCGCATTGATCGCCCGCATGGAGATTCCAGGCGACAGCGATTTTCTGGGTGGCGTAATTCAGAAGCTGTCCGCATGGTTCACATCCCTCTCGAATCGGGTGGCAGCAGGGCGGGAATCCGCTGGCCCGGGCAGTATGCGTTTTGTCTTCTTCCAGATCCTGGACAATTACATTCTGGCCAGCTTCATATTCTATCTGGTGCTGTGGCTCTGCGGCTGGGTCATGATGGTGCAGGTTTTCACGTTCTTTGACTTACTCGGTGATATCGTCCGCAATCATATCCCGCTGATCAGGGTACTCAAGTACCATTTCTTCCTCACACCGGAACTAGTGTATGACACTATGCCGGAGAGCGTTCTGCTGGCCGTCCTCGTTACTTTCGGCGTGATGACGAAGAACAACGAAGTTACCGCATTCAAAGCTTGTGGCATCAGCGTCCGGCGTCTGGGGATGCCTGTACTTGTGATGTGCGCCTTTCTCAGCGCAGGGCTGTTCGCGTTCAACTATACGCTGCTCCCGCAGGCCAATCAGATTCAGGACGCGATCCGCAATGAGATCAAAGGCCGCCCGGTCCAGACTTACCTCCACCCCGAGCGCAAGTGGATGATTCACGATTACCGGATCTTCTACTTCAAATACTTTGAGCCGACCGAAAAGGTAATGGTGGAACCCTACGTCTTTGAACTGGACCCGCACAGCTTCCATCTGGTGAAGGAAATCAGCGCCAGCCGCGCGCGCTGGCAGCAGAATCTGAAATCGTGGGTCTGGGAACAGGGAGTGGCCCGCGATATCTGCGGCGTGGATGAGTGTAAAGTTCAGAACTTCACTGCCACCACGTTTCCTGAACTCAACGAGACTCCTGACGACTTTCTCAAAGAGGTCAAACAGGACAAGCAAATGAATTATCTGGGCCTGAAACGTTATATTGATGATCTGCAGGCCAGCGGCTTTGACACGGTAAAGCTCCGCATCCAGTACTACAAAAAATTTTCCGTGCCCCTGTTTGCCCTCATCATGGCCTTGCTGTCCATTCCGTTTGGCTTTATGGTGGGCAACCGCGGTGCCATGGCGGGCATAGGCGTCAGCATCGCCGTGGCTATGGCGTACCTCGGCATCGGGCAGCTTTTTGAACAGGTAGGCAATGTGAATTACCTTCCTCCGATTGTGGCTGCGTGGGCGCCGGATGCGCTGTTCTCCCTCACGGGAGCCTATTTCATGCTACGGATGCGCAGTTAGCCCGGAATAATCAGGTTGTCGCTATACCGGTTCACGCCGATGCCGGTATAATGACCGAGGGGCGTTCCCCGCCAATGCTCGACATCAAGAAGAAACTACAGGACGAAATCGTCTCGCTCGAATACGAATTGCGCAATGAGCTTCCGCGCGAGATATTGAAAGCCCGCGCTCATGGCGACCTCAAAGAGAACGCTGAATACCATGCAGCCAAAGAGCGGCAGGGCTTCGTAAACGCCAAACTTGGTCAGTTGCAGAAACGGCTCGCGGATTTCTCGATGATCGACCTGACCAAGATCCCCCGCGACAGGGCCGGACTGGGTTCGCGCGTGGTCGTTCTCGACCTTAAAAAGGACGAACAGGTCACTTACTACCTGGTCACCAGCGAAGAGGCCGACGCGCCCAATGGCAGAGTCTCCACGTCGTCGCCCATTGGCAAATCGCTGCTCGGCAAGCAAGTCGGTGACACCGTTAAGATGCAGGCGCCGGGCGGCGTGAAAGAACTGGAACTGCTGGAACTGCTGACGCTCCACGACCTCGAAAAATAATCACATGACCGTGACACGAGGCATCGGCCTGTTTTTTGGCCGGATCATTTCGGCGATCGTGAGCGCACTGGCGCTGTCCCGTGTACATCCGAATGTCCTCACGTTTCTCGGCCTGCTGATCAACATCTGGGCCGCCTTCCTATTCGCTGCCGGAAAGTTTACAACTGGTGGCATTGTGCTGATCGGCGCAGGGCTTTTCGACATGGTGGACGGGCGTGTGGCGCGCGAAACCAACCAGGTCACCCGCTTCGGAGGTTTCTTCGATTCAGTGGTTGACCGTTACTCTGATCTGGGCGTGCTGATCGGAATGCTGGTCTACTATGCGTCAATCAACCGGTTTTTTTACGTGGTACTAACCGCGATTGTCATGACGGGAACGGTTTTGATCAGCTATACACGCGCGCGGGCGGAAAATACGATCCCGCGCTGCAAAGTAGGTTTCTTGGAACGTCCCGAGAGGGTGGTTCTGATAATTATTGGTGCTTTGTTCAACCGCATGGCTCAAGTGCTCTGGGTGAGTGCGATCCTGTCCAATATTACGGTTATTCAGCGGATGCTTTATACGTGGTGGGAAGCCTCACAGCTGGAAGAGGCACAGCTGCGCCCAGCGCGCGAAACAACCGATCTGCGCCGGTAAAACGCGAGTTCCACCGGCGCGGATCAGCAGACTGGTTAAGCTTTTTCTTTTTTCCTGCGATGTTCGGCCCAGCGCTTTTTCTGTGCAAGCGCGATACGTTTGCGCGCGGCGGGACTCAGCGTCCTTTTCGTCTTGACTACTTCCGGAGCCGTTTTTGTAGCTACGGCCTGTGCCACGGCATGAACTGCCTTGACTGCCTTGGTACCCAGTTCGCCCAGTATGTGTTCGATCTTCCCCTGGATCTCATCGCGCTCCGCTTCAAGGTGGCGCAGTGCGTATTCAAGAATAGTTGCAGTCTGATCTGACTTTACTTTTGGCATTATTGCTCTCCGGATTGAATATATCATGAAAGACATTCAACTAATCCCGGTCAGCCGCCTGCCACTAACATGCGATTTCTCATTCAACGCGTCTCGCGCGCCTCTGTAAGTGTTGACGGCGACTTAGCCGGTGCCATCGCAGCAGGCCTGCTGGTACTGGTCGGTATCTCTGCCAGAGATACAACCGCGGATGCTGACTATCTCAGCGACAAAATTCTGCATCTTCGAGTTTTCCCTGACGCCGCGGGTCAAATGAACCGCAGCATAACTGAAACCGGCGGTGCACTTCTGCTGGTTTCGCAGTTTACTCTCTACGGAGACTGCCGCAAAGGGCGTCGCCCGAGCTTCAGCGCCGCCGCACCCGCCGAAGCTGCCCGGACTCTCTATGACTACGCCGTGAGCCGCTTGCGTCTGTCCGGCATAGCAGTGGAAACTGGTATTTTTCAGGCAGACATGCAGGTGGAACTGGTTAACGACGGCCCGGTCACCCTGATGCTCGAAAGTCACCTGTAGCGTTCCCGCTATACTAACGTTTCCGCTCCAAATGGCCAAAGCGACCTCCAAAACTACCCCCAAAGCCCAGCCGGTCTCTTACAAAGACGCGGGTGTAAACATTGACGAAGCAGATAAAGCCGTCGCCGCTATCCGTAAGATGGCGCGCGCTACTTTTACCAAAGGCGTTCTTACGGAAATCGGCAGCTTCGGCGGCTGTTTCGAACTCCCGAAAATGAAACAGCCGGTCCTGGTAAGTTCTGTTGATGGCGTAGGAACCAAACTCAAGATCGCCTTCGCCACGGGGCGCCATGACACCATCGGCGAAGATCTGGTGAACCATTGCGTTAACGACATTGCCGTGCAGGGGGCTTCTCCGCTCTTTTTTCTTGATTACCTTGCCACGGGTAAAGTTGAAGCGGGTGTTACCGCGCAGATCGTCTCAGGCATGGCGCGCGGATGCCGTGCCAACGGCTGCGCACTTATCGGCGGCGAGACCGCTGAGATGCCTGGGATGTATCACGATGGTGAGTACGACATCGCCGGTACCGTTGTCGGAGTCGCTGAAAAATCCGCGGTCCTGAATGGTTCCAAAGTACAAACCGGCGACGTTCTGCTGGCCCTGCCTTCCACCGGCCTCCACACCAACGGTTACTCACTCGCCCGCAAGCTGCTCTTTGACATAGCGGGTCTCAAGCTGGATTCCACCCTGTCAGACACCGGTACGATCCTGGCCGACGAGTTACTCAAAGTGCACAAGAGTTACCTGCAGGCCATCACCGCGCTGCTCAAAGCGAAAAGCTTGTCAGCGGCTGCGCACATCACGGGTGGCGGCATCACCGATAACCTGCCTCGTGTCCTGCCCAAAGGTTTGGCGGCGACAGTTGACACCAAATCGTGGCACGTACCGTACCTGTTTCAATTGCTCCGCGCCATTGGAGACGTACCCGAAGCAGACTGGCGCAGGACGTTTAATTTGGGCGTCGGCATGATCCTTGTGGTTCCGCAGACGAAGTCCGCAGCAGCCATGCGAACCCTGGCGAAGGCTGGCGAGCAACCCTGGATACTGGGCGAAGTTATCAACCAGAGACGCGCCCGCCCGCGCATCGAATACCGTTAAGAATAGGGACAAGCCAAAGTGCGTCTGGGCATTCTCATTTCCGGCCGGGGCTCCAACATGGAAGCCATTGCCAACAGCATCGCGCAGAAAAGGCTCGATGCCGAAATTGCCATTGTCATTAGTAACCGTGCCAGCGCTCCCGGCATTATTACGGCTCGTGAACGAGGTTTCCCGGTGCGTATCATGCCCTCGGCTGGCCTGGAACGGGAAGAGTATGACAAACAACTCATTGATGAGCTGATGACTCATGAAGTTGACCTTGTTTGCCTGGCCGGCTTCATGCGGCTGTTGAGTGCGAATTTCGTGCGGGCATTCCCCAACCGCGTGATGAACGTTCACCCTTCGCTGTTGCCGGCATTTCCCGGTCTCGACGCGCAAAGGCAGGCGCTGGAATACGGCGTTAAAATCACCGGCTGTACCGTTCATCTGGTGGATGAATTTCTGGACTCCGGTCCGATCGTCATTCAGCGCGCGGTCCCCGTACTGGACGCTGACACGGTAGATTCTCTTTCTGCACGCATTTTGCTACAGGAGCACGGCATCTATTCCGAAGCCATCCAGATCATGGTGGAAAAACGAGCCGTGCTCGAAGGCCGGCGGGTTTTCATTCAGGAACTCGATTAGAAAACGCCTAATACAACAGCAGCCGCACAGTGCCGGCTGACTTTTCCATCGCGCTGCGCGGAGCCGCAAATTCCACACCTGTCGGCACCGCCATCTTCGCGCCACAACCTAGCTCCAGCTTGCCGCCACGAACGGGTTTGAGTTCAACGGCGGCAAGGTCAGGTAATTCCAACTGGACCTGTCGCTCCCCGGTCTGCATTATGAGTCTCCTTGAGCCGGACGAACACTCAACCGCGATGGCCACACCTGCCAGTTGTAACCGCTTTTCGCCTTTGTAGACCCCTGCCCCGGGTTCGCGCCTGGCAGCAATCAGGCGACTCATCCGCTGTGTCTCAGCGCGTTCACCATCGGTCCGCGCCCATATGCCGCAGGTCTCCACATCAAGACGCGCCTCATCGGGATCGCCGGTTTCGAGGCGTGCATAGCCGAGCGCGCAATAGACGGCCGCGGCGCGCTCCGCCGTGATCGCCGGTATACGCATCAGATCTCTGATCGCACCAGTGAAATCCCGCATCTCAAGCCGGGTCAGGCCAAGCTGAACCAGGGCATCAGGATAGTCCGGTTTCACCTTCACTGCCCGCTCCAGCATCGCAAGTGTCTTCGCCACTGGCTGGCCCGCTTGCCGCGCCATCACTGCCAGTTGCAGTAACATCAGCGGATCAGATTCACCCGATTCAAATGCCCTCTCAAAATACTTGCGCGCGTTCGCCCGGTCACCGCGCTGACCAGCCAGATAACCCATCGAACGGGCAAGATCTGCACGCTCCGGATGCTCTTTCTCTAGCTCATCATAAGCACGCTGCGCCTGATCAGGCTTGTTGCTGGCACCCAGCAGATCTGCCAGCATCAGCCGTGCGTCAAAATCGGCTACCGTAACGGAGGCGAACGACACCGCGTCTGTCGAAAGACGCAGGTCAAAGGCCCGGCCGTAAAGTTGTTTGCGCCCGAAATATGACCGGAGATCGGCAAACACCTTCTCCGGGCCTCGTCCCCACGCAATCTGGCAGGCCTCAGCAGCTGTTTTGCCCTTATTGAGCGCCATCACGAACTTGCCAAAGTTCCCCTGGTAGTCCTGCGCCAGATAGAGCATATGCGCCAGTGCCCAGCTCTCAGCGTAAAAGATGCCCGCGCGTTCTGCCTCATTGTATTCAGCTGACCGGTGGTCCACCAGTGTGAGAGTTTCGAAATCAAGCCAGAGTTTGCTGTTCAGCTCTGCCATGCGGCCGGGCAGCAGGTCCCCGATCGCCGTCTCTTTGCCCATGGGATGCAACGTGGAATAAACATCCGCCCAGCCTTCATGCAGCCATGCCGGTATCTTCAGACCACTGCGTGCAATCACCAGGTGCATGTACTCATGAGTCGATACCGCCATATCAAGACCAGGATCGCCAATCACGATGTAGTCCCGCCCAGGTAATCCCAGGAAATAGGCTGGTGAAAAACTTCGCAGCGCGTAAGGCTGGAACTGTTTGAGTGAACCGAACTGAATGATCCGGACTGGCGAATCCGAGGTTTTCTTCACGGGCGAGGCCTTGAGGAAGAACGCGCGGACCTGTTCAAAATGCAGCAGGGTGGCACGACCATTTTTCTCTCCGGCAGAAGTGTACAGGTCGAAACTTCCGCTGGAAATCTTCAGCCATGACTCAGCTGCGACGGCAGGAAGAACAGCCGCCAGCAGCAAAACCGCCGCTTGCGCCGACTTCTTAAAACAGGACATCGAAGTCCGCCGTATAGCGCCGGTGGTAAGTTCCGAAAAACACTCCATACGCAGGGTCTCCCGTATTGGCGTGTATGCTGATGGGGTTGAAATGATTCGTCAGATTCGACCCTGAAATACCCAGGCGAAACGTATATTTGTCAGTTACCTTGAAATCTTTGATCAGACGCGCATCCACTGAAAAATACGATGGGAAGCGAACCTGATTGGGCACCCTTGTATAGTTTTGCGCCGAATCGACTGACGCCCAGGGAAAGCCTGTACGATACTCTACTTTCGGCGAAATCCGCATCTTGAACGGCAGTGCGGCCGTACCCCAGCCAAGGAAACGATGTGGTGCATCACCGGGCATAAAAGTGTGGGCGTCCGGTAAAATCACTGCGGGCGGAAAGTTAGCCAGGTAGTTACTGAACTCATTCAGGTTTCCGACGGAACTGCTGTGCACGTAAGAAAGAAACATCTGGTCTTCTTTCCGCGCCGTGGCGGCGGCATTTACTTCAAACTGCTTCAGACGGGAACTCCCGTCTCCGTTCAGAACAAACGCATGCACCGCGTCGGTAATCAGGGGGGCCACCGCGATCAACTCGTTGGAATTGCTCTGCAGCCAGGTCGCCCGGAACCGCAGTCGCGAGTTTACAATCTGTTCCAGCTCGAGATTCAGATTTGTACTGTGCGGAGTGAAGTTGCCCGGAACATTGCTGCGGTAAATAAAGGGTGACCGGTGAGGTGCCGCAGGCTCAGTCAAATTGAAAAACCTGTCCGGACCACTCAGCACCGAACCATCTGCGGCAAACCTTGTGATGATTTGATCCGGATAGTAGGCGAACCCATAGACATTGAGCGGAACGCGGTCGTAAAAAAGGCCCGCGCCGCCACGCACAATAGTGAGGCCGCCCTTGAGCGGCGTCCAGACAAAACCTCCACGCGGACCCACCCGGAAAGCATCAGTAACTTCCTGCTGCTCTACCCTCAAACCCAGGTTTACGGAAAAACGCTGGCTGAGCGCCCACTGGTCCTGCACAAAATAGGCAGATTCGATGTCATAACGGGCGATAGGCCGCCCCACTGTATAGGTGATTGATTCCAGCAGCCGCCCGGCCAAATCCTTCACCTGCACAGGAAATTGATCCACCTGCGCGTGTTCCGTGGAGCCGCCCAGAAGCAGGCCAATCTTGAGGTTGTGCGTACCGAAAAATTTGTGGGTGGAAGACCACGTTTCGCGCCACTCCAGTCTTGATGCCGTTCGCCTCTGCTTCGTGAAATACTGCCCCTGATTTACGGTGGGAGTCAGCGTCATTCCGAGATCCCCCTGCGGCCAGACCCCGCTGCGAAAACTCGCGGCGCTCAGTGAACTGCTCAGAAGGGTGCCTCGTATCGAAGCGGTCTCTGTCAAATCAGTTGAGTAGACGGTATCCGCTGTGTTCGGGCTCACAGGCTGAGGATTGAAGAAATCCAGATTGGCAAACCGCGCATGTTCATTTGCAACATGCAGAATCGCCGATAAAACATTCGATCCGTTAATCGTAAAATCGAGCGCGGTGAGGCTGTTATAGCCCTCGCGACGGGTCTCATTGCGGGGGAAAGGCAGAGTCATCACCGGCGTCTCTTTCATCTCATACTGACCGGACTCCAGCAGATACAGCCGGTTTTTAATCAGTGGCCCGCCGAAATTGACCCGCGGCGTTGCCGACCGCAGCCCCACCATGTGCCAGCTGCGCCAACGGAACTCCGGCAGCGGGTCATTCACTTCAAAATTCCACTTGTCCGTACCCTTGCGCGTCTCCACTGAAACTACATCAGAAGTGAACCCGCCATACTCCGCCAGAAACGGACTCGTGAGAACACTCATGGTCCGCACGCTGTCGATCGGCAGTGTGGCCCCAAATTGCCCTGTTGCGGGATCGGCGGCGTTGGCCGAGTTCACCAGCATCGCGCTGCGGTGCTCGCCATTTCCCGCCAGGCGCAGCGCCCCGCTGGGCAACCTTACCACGCCAGGAGCCAGAGGCAGGGCCTCAGTCACAGTTCGTGGTCGGTCTGGCGCATTCTTAACCTGCTGCCGTTCAAGGACAGCGCTGGTGGTGGCTTCCGCAAAAGGCGTGTCAATCACTCCCTGAATTGTGATGCTCTCTCTATGTTCAGAATTGAGAATCGCGTCGATTCGGTTTTCAATGCTGGCGGTAGTCGTGATATCAGTGGCCAGATCGTCAAACCCGCGCGCTGCAACTGTCAGCAGATGTTTGCCCGGTGCCACTGCGTCAAACCGAGCCGTGCCGGAATCATCAGTCGCAGTCTTGAGCCCGTTGGCATCGGCAACGCCCAGCATCACGAACGCACTCTTCACCGCTCCTCCCCGGGCATCGTGAACCGACACCACCAGAGAACCCGGCGACTGTGCATAACTCAAGCCGGCGCTGACCAGCACAATCAGCAGACGGAAACGTCCCGGCATCACTCTCCCCATCACTCATTTTGACATTAATTCCAACAGCGGCTGACATTTGTTCCGACGGCGGATGGTACCCTTCAGTTTCGCGTGCAACTCCTACAAATCGAAAAGCTCGTCTATGGTGGCGAAGGCCTGAGCCGCCCTGACGGAGAAGTCGTCCTCACACCCTTTGTTCTTCCTGGCGAAATAATAGAAGCAGAACGCCTTGAAGCCCGCCAGCATGTGCAGCGGGCGAAATTGCTGCGTGTCACCGAACCCTCGCCAGACCGCACCGAGCCGCCTTGCCCCGTCTTTGCGACTTGCGGCGGCTGCCACCATCAGAACGCAAACTATAGCGCCCAGCTGCGTTTCAAACGTGGCATTCTGGCGGAGACTCTGCGCCGTGTGGGCAAGATAGAGTTTGAGCCGGACCGCATCGCTGTCGAGAGCAGCCCCCCGTTCGGCTACCGCAACCGGGTGCAACTCCATCTGGAAAACGGTCGCGCCGGCTTTCGCGAAATGAACTCGCGCCTCCTGGTCCCCATCGAGGATTGCCCGGTAGCCGCCCCGAAAATCAATGAAGCGCTCCGTGCAGTCAACCGCATGATGCGCGACCACCGCTGGCCCCGTTTCGTCCAGTCCCTTGAGATTTTTACTGATGACGTGCAGGTTCAGTGGAACGTGCTTGAAACCGAGCGCCCCGTAGCGAAGCAGTTTTTTGAATGGCTTGCGGAAGAAGTTCCGGGAACAGTTGGCGGCCCGCTCGATTACACGGTGAATGACGATACTTTCCGCGTGAGCGGGAATTCGTTTTTCCAGATCAACCGCTTCATTTTGCCCAGCCTCGCGCGGATTGCGATCGGCGAAGCACGCGGCACAACCGCGTGGGACCTCTACGCAGGCGTGGGCCTCTTTACCCTGCCTCTGGCGCGTGCTTTCGAGCATGTCGTATCGGTGGAATCCGGCCGCAGCGCCACTGCGGATTTGAAACACAATGCGGCACTCGCCGGGCTGAAACCTGAGATTGCCAATGAAAACGCAGAGGACTTTCTGCGCACGGCTGAAACGCCACCAGATTTCGTCCTGGCAGACCCGCCGCGCACTGGTCTCGGCAAGGCCGCCGTCGCAAGGCTGCTGGCCCTCAAGCCCGCAACCATCGTCGTGGTTGCTTGTGACCCTGCCACGCTCGCACGCGATCTTGCCGCTCTCGGGAGCGCCTATGAAATTCACAAGCTCACGATGGTCGATCTCTTTCCGCAGACGTTTCACCTCGAAACGGTAGCCACGCTTCGTCTCAAATAGTCTGCGGCGGGGTCACATAAGCCCACAATTGATTTTATATTTCGATAAGTATAGAATTATGCAAGAGGACTCATACCCCATGGAGATCAGAGACGCAGTTAAGGAAAAGTACGGTCAGGCGGCACTTCGCGTGTATTCCGGCGGAAGTTCCTGCTGCGGCGCGAGGGCCTCTGACGGCACCTGCGACCCGATTACCTCAAACCTCTATGACGATGCCCAGAAGAGCGGCCTGCCTCAGGAAGCGGTGCTCGCCTCACTCGGCTGCGGCAACCCCGCAGCACTGGCGCAGCTGAATGCAGGCGAAACGGTGCTTGACCTCGGGTCCGGCGGCGGCATTGATGTCCTGCTCTCTGCCCGGCGTGTCGGCCCTTCGGGCAAAGCCTACGGGCTGGATATGACAGATGAAATGCTGGCTCTGGCGCGCGAGAACCAGCGCAAAGCCGGGGTTAGTAATGTGGAATTTCTCAAAGGCGAAATCGAACATATCCCTCTGCCCGCCAATTCTGTCGATGTCATCATCAGCAACTGTGTAATCAACCTGTCTGCGGACAAAGATGCCGTCCTCAGGGAGGCTTTCCGCGTGCTGAAACCTGGCGGACGCTTCGCCGTTTCAGACATTGTAGTCAGGGGAGCCGTCCCCGACGATGTCCGGAGCAACATGTTGTTGTGGGTTGGTTGCATCGCGGGTGCGCTGGAAGAGACTGACTACATCCACAAACTGACAGCAGCCGGGTTTACCGGTGCAGCTATCGAACCCACGCGGATCTATGACATCGAAGACGCGCGTGGCTTCCTCTGCGGTCAGGGCGTGGATGTGGATGCCATCGCGCCTCAGGTCCAGGGCAAGTTCATGGGTGCTTTCATCCGTGCCACTAAACCAGCGGCCTGCTGCGCCACCGGATGTTGTTCCGGTGATAAAATGGCGAGCTGATGGACCCGAAACAAAACCGCCGCGATTTTCTGATCACAAAGCTGAGTGCGGGCTTTGCGGCAGCGGTGCTTCCGGTTACTGCAGCAACCATTACTACCGATAGCGGCGGCCTGGTGGCGGGTGAAGTGGAAATTCCTGTCGCAGACGGGAAGATACCGGCCTATCGCGCGATGCCGGAAACGAAAGGCAAACTCTTTCCCACCGTCCTGGTGGTGCAGGAGGTCTTCGGAGTCCACGAGCATATAAAGGATCTCTGCCGTCGTCTTTCCAAAAGCGGTTATCTTGCCATCGCGCCAGCCCTCTATGCGCGTGAAGGTGACCCGGCGAAGATCACGGACGTGCAGGAACTGATGAGCAAAATCGTGGCGAAGGTGCCCGATGCGCAGGTGATGACCGATCTTGATGCCACCGCCAACTGGGCTGCGAAGAATCAGGGCGATCCTCGAAAACTCGCCCTGACCGGATTCTGCTGGGGCGGTCGTATCGCCTGGCTTTATGCCGCACACAGCGATCAGTTGAAGGCGAGCGCTGCCTGGTACGGCAGGCTGGTGGGTCCGGTCACTCCTCTTCAGCCTAAGAACCCCATTGATCTGGTGAGTCAGCTCAAGGCACCGGTGATTGGGTTTTACGGCGGGAAAGATACGGGGATCCCGCAGGATTCCGTCGTGCAGATGCGCGAGAGTTTGGTGAGCGCCGAAAAAATCGGCAATATCAATGTATACCCGGACGCTCAGCACGGCTTCAACGCGGATTACCGGCCCGGTTACAACGACTACGCAGCCAGTGACGCATGGAAAAAGATGCTGACATTTTTTCACGAAAAAGGAGTTTAAATGAGAAACCTTTCAATTTTTGCGCTGGCCGTTGCTATGGTCAGTTGCTCTTCGACACAGACGATTCAGGCCCAGAAGCCGGCGGGGTCCGGCACCGAAACGGCACCGGCTACCTTCAAAGCAGCTTTTGAACTGACGAAAGGCCCGGTGGTGGTGGAAGTGAACCGCGTTGACGCTCCAGTGGGGGCTGATCGCTTCTATAATCTGGTAAAAACAGGTTTTTTTGACGGCGCAAGATTTTTCCGGGTGGTACCTGGCTTTGTAGTTCAGTTCGGCATGGCAGGCGATCCGGCAATCTACAAAAAATGGAACGTCACGATCAAAGACGATGCCGTGAAACGGACCAACGCGCGCGGAACTCTGGTTTTCGCCGCAACTTCACAGCCGAATTCCCGCACTTCCCAGATGTTCATCAACCTGAATGACAATGCCCGGCTTGACGGCATGGGGTTCGCTCCGTTCGGCAGAGTAATCAGCGGAATGGAGTTTGTGGACCAGATTAACCCCGAATACCGGGAAAATCCCGACCAGGAACAGATCGAGAAACAGGGTAACGCCTACCTGGAAAAGGAATTCCCGCGTTTGGATTACATCAAGACAGCGAAGATCATGTAGCTGTGGTGTTTTGCCGCATCCAAAAGTTTTATGAAACAATCCGGATGTCGCATGCACCCAATAGTCAGGTGCTAAACATGAACGACATCCGGACGGTTACCCCCGACCCGAACGTAATTCGCGACTCAGCGCTGCGGGCTGGGGCTATCGACCCCATCACGCTGCGCTTTCAGGTTGTTGAAGTAGACAAATTTGACGGTACGATGCTGGGCGTGGCAGCTAAAGATATCGGGTTTTCAGAGGCGCTGGAATTTACGCACAACCTCACCAAGACCCACGCGGGTTCGCATTTCTACCTGCAGCCGGTAGGTTTCATCCAGTAGATTGACCGGATAACGCTTCAAAACTAATGTAGTGTCCGCGAAAATAACTATGCAGCCACCCAAGTTTGCATGTTATGGGACGGAATACAGCCGAGTCTGATCTGTTCGAGAGTTCGGCGGCCGCGGGAGAGTTTGGCCTGAATGGCCGTCACCTTTTCATGTTTATGTGGGCCGTAGTTGTCCATCACCAGATGCAGCGGCACATCACCCTTAATTTTTAGTCCAGCCAGCGCAGGCGGTTCAGTACTTCCTGATGCCCATGTCTTTGGTGGGACTGGCCCATACCTTCCCTTGTAAGGTTTCCATAGCCGCGAACAAGGTGGCTGTTCCATTACGTTTGTAGTCGTGTGTCATTCGTACAGCATGCGATAGCACCAAAACATGGCTCTCTGCTACGCTCAAAGCTCATACTTTTCTATACCCTTTAAGAATTTGGCGGAGGCCACACGCAATGAAAACGAGCATTTTACGGCTTTGCATGGTTGTTGGAGTAGTGATTTTCGCATTATCGGGCGCGGGCTTGCAGGCCGGTCCCGTTACTTACACGTACACAGGCGCGAATTTCGATCCGAGCACCTTCCGGACCGACGGCACAGGCAGCAGCAACGATCTGATCCCCTTCCTTAGTTCGAATTACGTGACCGGATCGGTTACCCTGGACGCTGCCCTGCCCGGCACTTCCGCCCTGACCAGCTACTCGGGCCATGTCCTTTCCTGGTCCATGAATGTTGTTGGGGCCTTCGGCATGTCATCGGCGAGCGGCAATTCGTTGCAAAAAGTCTATTTTGGAACGGCCGGCGGAAATATTTCTTCCTGGAATGTGTTTAGCGACGACGGTTATCCCGTCCCCGGCAAGCCGGTCGACTGGCAAGTTGCCCGCATACAAATCTCATCCTCAACGGCGGACGCTAACCAGCAACTCTGCACCGGCTGCGTAGTCTATGACGGCGGGCTGGACGGATCCTTCGCGCAACGGGTCATCAATAATGGTGGCTCGACGTCAACGCCCGGTAACTGGGCCTCCCAGGAATCGACTGCGCCTGAGCCAGCCAGTGTCGCTACGATGCTCGGCGGGATGACGATTCTGGCGCTTCTGATAGGGAAACGCAGAAATCGCCTGAATCAGGCAATCGCCCGCTAACCACCCACTGCCTAAACGATTTGGACGTCACATGGCGTCCAAATCGCCTATTCTTACATTCTGGACTTCCAGAATGTCTGCTCTCACATCGCAACGAACATTTCCCCCACCCCGCAAAGTCTTCTACAGCCTGTTCGCGGCCCCACAGCTTTTCGGGGTCTGCTTCAAATAGCTTCGCCCACTACCCGAAACGACATCCCACAAACCATCGATTCCGCATTCGAGGAAACGCCTCCGCCAGAGACTTACCGTATTCCTGTTTATGAAAGGCTGCCTGGAGATGGCGCAGTCACTCAATACAAGTCCGAGTGATATGGGTGGTTATTTTGCTGGACACTACACTAGCTGCGTTTCGCAGCCACTTCGATTGCCTTCTTCAAAATGGCGTCCTCACCAGGCTTGTCGCCAGCGGCAAGCTGCGGCGCAGCGTCAGCATCATCGTCAGCACCAGCGGCACCCGCCTGCTCCGGCTCCAACACCAGATCCTCGGGCGTAACCGCATTGTCCTGAATCGATTTCCCGTCCGGCGAGTAGTATTTCGCAACGGAAAGGATGATCGCGCTGCCGTCATCCATCGTGATGGGGCGGCGCACCGAAGCATCGCCATAAGTGCGTTCACCCACAATTGCCGCACGCTTATTGCCCTGTAGCGCCGCAACAGCGAGTTCAGCAGCAGAGGCAGTACCACGATTCGTCATCACCACCAGCGGCAGCGCAGTGATCGATTTCTTTGGATCGGCATTGTAATCCTTGCGCGGTGACTTCTGCCCCTGTGAATACGTGATAAGGCCTTTGTCCAGAAACAGGTTGGCCAGTTCAATGCCGTCTTCCGGTTCACCGGAAGCGCAATTCCGCAGATCAAGAATGAGCTTTACAGCACCCTGTTTTTGCAGCTCAGCAACCGCGGTCGTAATCTCTTTCAACTTGCCCGCCGCGATGGTTTCCACTTTGACGTAGCCAAGATTATTCGACAGCATTTTCGACTGCACCGCAGGATAAACAACTACAGCGCGGGTAAGAGTAAGCTTCTGCGGTTCCGGCTTGCGCCGCAATACGGAAAGATCGACAGTGGAATCAGGTTCACCCTTCAGCAGCAGCTTCGCATACGCCAGCGGCATATCACGGGTAGCAATTCCTTTGATTGATTCCAGCATGTCGCCAGTAGTGAGACCGGCCTTGGCTGCAGGCGATCCGGGAACGGTTGCAACCACCGTAATGTACCCGAATTTCTTCGCGAGTACCATACCCAGGTCGCCGCGGTATGAGTCAAAATTCTTCAGGTATTCCTTGTATTGAGCGGCGTTCAAATAGCTGGCATAGGGATCGATCGATTCCAGCAGACCATTGAGCGCACCAAGCGTCACGCTGTTCATGTCCGGCTCTTCCACATACTCGCTCTTGATGCGGGAAAGAACTTCAGAATAGACTTCCAGATGCTTGTAAATACTGGTCTCTGTCGCCTGAGGTTCCGCCGCTGCGCCCTTGCTGACAACTGTACCCAGCAGCAAGAGGGCCACAAGGCCCGTCGATGACATTACGACTACAAATTTCCCGCGGCTGGTCATAGTTTTCCTGAGGCGGCCCGAGGTCTGCAACACCGCTGTCTCGATTATAGGACCCCGGTCCGGCAGTTTCGACGATCAGGCGTCGGGCAGGCCCGCAACTGTAAACTGACGACAGATGTCGCGAATGCTCGAAGAAATCCGCCAGCAGCCGGAAGCACTGGCACGCACCCTTGCCTCAGAGATGAAGCGGATCGAAAAATTCAAAGCGCTGATGGACCGCCGCAAGCCCCGTATGGTGGTGCTGGCTGCACGGGGCACGTCTGACAACGCCGCTCAGTTCGGGCGCTATCTGATCGAAATTACGACAGGGATTCCCGTATCCCTGGCCGCGCCATCCGTCCAGACCGTTTATGGCGCGAAATTAAATTACAAGGACGCGCTCGTGGTCGCAATTTCGCAGTCCGGTGAATCCACGGACATCAACGTGGTGCTGGAGCAGGCACGCAAAGCCGGGGCCGTGACTGTCGGCATTACCAACGAAGCCGGCAGCGCCATGGCGAAACTTGCAGAGCATGTCTTTTTAGTGCGCGCGGGCCGTGAAAAAAGTGTCGCGGCAACCAAGACCTACAGCGGCCAGCTCATGATGTTCTATCTGCTGGCGTGGGCACTGGGCGCGAAGCTTCGCATGGAAGATCTGGAAAATATACCGGCCCTGGCGCAGACCGCGCTCTCGCTGGAAATGGAAGTTACCGCGCTGGCGGAACGCTATCGCTTTATGAATCACGCGGTGGTTGTGGGCAGGGGTCTCAACTACGCGAATGCATTCGAGTTCGCGCTAAAGATGATGGAAACCTCCTACGTGATTGCCGAACGTTTTTCAGCGGCGGATTTCCTGCATGGCCCCATCGCAATCGTGGAACCCGACTTCCCTGCCTTCCTGTTTGCACCATCGGGACCCACCTGGAAATCGATGGAAGAAATGCTGCTGAGGCTGCGCGGCCTGAAAGCGGAAACCGTTGCCATCACGGACCGGCGCAACCCAGGCGTGGCGAAGCTGGCCACTCGTGTGATTTCCATTCCAGAACGAATCCCTGAGCTATTCACCGCAATCCCCTACATCATTCCCGCGCAACTGTTTGCGGCTGCGCTGGCGGCAGAGAAAGGTCTGGATCCGGACAAACCCCGCACCCTGGCCAAAATCACGCGCACGCTCTGAGGTGAATGAAACGTGCGCCTGACCCGCTTGCGCGAAATCCTGTTCCGGCGTCCCCGTTACCGCATCACGCGCGGCGGGTCTCTCTATCTGCTGACGATGGCGCTGACAGGCGCGGGCGCGTTTCTTGCCGGCAACAACCTGCTTTTCCTGCTATTTGCCGCCATGATGGCGCTGCTGATGGTATCGGGTTTCATCAGCCGCTTGTCCCTGGCCGGGCTGGAACTGGAACTCTTGCTGCCGGAACATGTTTCGGCCCGCGCACAGACACGGGCACGCATCAGAATCCGCAATCTGAAACGCTTCTCCGCTTCCTGGTCGATTGAGCTTTCGGGCCGGGCCGGGGCAGGCAGTCCGCCAATTCTGATGGCCCCCCTCTACTTCCCCTATGTAGGAGGGCGTTCCACGGCCGAAGTTGCAGTGAGCGTTGTGTTTCCCCGACGTGGTCGGCACCAGGAAAATTTGTTCCTGCTTTCCACCAGCTTTCCTTTTGGCTTTGTCAGGCGCGCTGCCAGCGTCGCGCTGCATCATGAGACCGTGGTCTATCCGGCGCTGGAACCGCATGAGGAAATGGATTTGCTGCTGGAAGAAATGACCAGCACTGCCCAAGCCATGTCGCGCGGTACCGGCAACGATTTTCTCCGGATTCGGCCCTGGCAAACCGGCGACGATGCCCGCCATACCGACTGGAAAAGTACAGCACGGACAGGCAGCATTCACGTGCGCGAATTTAGCCGCGATGAGCGCAGACCTGTAGAGCTTTGGTTCGACCGCCATATTGAACCCGGCCAGGAGCGCGAGTTCGAGGAAATGATCGAACGTTGTGCCTTTCTGGTGTGGGAACTGGCTCGCCGCAAGCTGGACATGATCTTCCGCACCGAAGCCACCACCCTCGCTCTTAGCGGCGGAGTTGGTGTCTACGATATTCTAAAGGTGCTCTCACTGATGGAACCCTGCCTGAAGGGCAACCGACAATCTCCCGGAAATCCGGCGGATGAAGCTGGTTTACAGGTAGTCTTCAGTGCGCAAAGCAGGAGATCTGAATGAACCGAAAAAACATTGCTCTCAGCCTCGCGGCCTTCGTGGTGGCTGCGTGTGCGCTGCCGCTTTCAGCCCAGACGGGTGCGGCTGTTTCCGGCAGGATCGAAGACGCTTCCGGTTCGCCCGTCAGCGGTGCGAAGGTGACGGTTACAAGCCTCGAAACTGGTTCTGTGCGTGTCGTCTCCACCACCACAGAGGGAACTTTTCAGGCCTTTCCCGTGCCGCTCGGCCGCCAGGAAATCAAAGCGGAAAAATCAGGGTTCAAGGCGGCAATCCGCACCGGTATCAATTTGACCGTTGGCCAGGACGCAGTGGTCAACATGAGCCTCGAAGTGGGTGATCTATCTCAGCAGGTAACCGTTCTTGCGGAAGCGCCTGTAGTAAACACCACCACTTCGCAAGTTTCCGGTCTGGTGGGTGCGCGACAGGTCAAAGAGCTGCCGCTGAACGGCCGCAGCTTCGACAATTTGATCACGCTGAACCCCGGCGCAATCAACTACAGCGCGCTGAAGAGCGCGGGCACCAGCACCAGCAACGGCAACACCTTCTCCGTTGCCGGCAGGCGTCCCACCGATAATCTGTTCCTGATCAACGGCGTCGAGTATATGGGTTCCAGCCAGCTGGCAGTAACGCCCGGCGGAGCCAGCCAGCAACTGCTGGGCATCGATGCCGTGCGCGAATTCAACGTGCTCACCGACACCTACCCGGCGGAATATGGCAAACGCGCGGGCGGCCAGATCGTTGTCGTGACTCAATCCGGCAGCAACGCCGCGCACGGTTCACTGTTTGAATTCCTGCGCAACAGCAAGCTCGACGCACGAAACTATTTCGACCAGGGTCCTGCTCCTCCGTTCAAGCGCAATCAGTTCGGCGGTTCACTCGGCGGCCCTGTTAAGAAGAACAAGGTCTTCCTGTTTGGCAATTACGAAGGCTTCCGCGAAGCGCTGGCCCTCACCAGCGTGAGCGTCGTACCGGACACCGCTACGCGGCTGGCCAACTCCGCCAGCCCCATGGCGAAATATTTCGCGTTATGGCCCGTGCAGAATGGTCCGTCCCTCGGTGGAGGTGCCGGACTTTCCTATAACAATCCCAAAAAATCGACGCGAGAAGACTTCGGCACCGCCCGGGGCGACTATGAGATTCGAGGCAGCGATTCGCTTTCGGTGGCATACACGCTGGATGACAGCGAGAACACAACCCCGCTGGCAGATCCCCTGTTCGGCTCCTATTTGAAACTGCGCAATCAGGTGGCGAGCATTCAGGAGACTCACACCTTTTCGCCGCAGATCGTGAATACGGCCACAACCGGCTTTTCCCGCGCTGAATATAATTTCGATCCGGTTTCATTCACCTCGTTTCCGTCAAACCTCGAATTTGTAACGGGCGCCGGACCCGGCGGCATCGTAATCGGAGGAGGCACAACCACTTCGAGCGGGTCCTCCGTCATTACTTCCGCAGGACCCAACAACGCCGCACGTGCCTGGAACCGGCGTAATCTTTTCACCGAAACTGACGATCTCAGGATTAACAAGGGGCGGCATCAGATCAGTGCCGGCGTCTGGTTCCAGCGCCTGCGCGATAACGAGAATTCAGCTTCCCGCCAACTCGGTCAGGCCACGTTTACCAGTCTCACAACGTTCCTGCAGGGAACCACCAGCGCGTTTCAGGTGATCCCCGCGCCCCATGAACTGGGCTGGCGCAGCCTTTACGGTGCCTGGTATGTGGAAGACGCTATGAAGGTGCTGCCGAATCTCACCGTTCGGGTTGGCCTGCGCCATGAGTTTTCCACTGGCTGGAACGAAAACTCGGGCCGCGCGGCCAATTATGTTACGGATTCCAATGGTGTGCTGGTGACAACTCCGATCGTGGGCAATTCGATTTTCACGCAAAATAACGCGAAGAAGCTGTTCGGCCCCCGCGTCGGACTTGCATACGACCCGTGGAGCAACGGTAAAACTGCCATCCGCGCCGGTTTTGGCACCTACTATTCGCTGACGGATTCGCTCGCCTTTCTCTTGAACTCACTCCCGCCGGCCAATGGTGCAGTGTCGTATTCAAACGTGGCGCTGGCATCCGTATTGCCCGTGGTTTCAGGTGTCCCGCCGGCCGCTTCCTGCGGGCCAGGCGTGCCTGCTCCGTGTACCACTTATGCGCCGCAAGGCGTACAGGCTGATGCCAAAACACCCACCGTTCAGGAATGGAATTTCACGGTTGAGCAGCAGGTTACGAGCAGCATGTCTCTGCGCGTAGCTTACGTGGGTTCACACGCCTACCACGGTTTTTTGAGCATCGACCCGAACGACATTCCCGCCCAGATCTGTGGCCAGGCCGCAGGTTGCGTGTCAGGCGGAACTCCCGGAACCACTAAAGGCAGTGTCCCGCTGGGTGCCCAGTATATTCCCGTGCAGACACGTCCGAATCCATTTCTGGGTGCCGGGTTTTTCTGGAATACGGAAGGCAACAGCAGCTACAATGCGTTGCAGCTCGATGTGACGCAACGGACCACCCACGGCCTTCAGTTCCGCGGCAACTTTACGTTCTCGAAAAACCTGGACATCAACTCAGGTCTGACCGGAGCGCAGTCAAACAACCAGGCGCAGATGGTTCTGGACCGCAATGATGTGGGTCGTGACTGGGGTCCTTCAGCACTAAATCCCAATCGTCAGGCAAGCGTTTCCACGACCTGTGAATTGCCTTTCGGCAAAGGGAAAATGTTTGCGGGCAGTGCGCACGGCGTGGAAGAAAAGCTGCTCGGCGGCTGGCAGTTCAGTGGGATTGCGACCATGCTGAGCGGCTTCCCGTTTACGCCGCAGATTGGTTCCAACCGGTCTGGCGATGGTGATACGCGTAATCCCGACAGGCCTTCAGTCAACCCGGCGTTTTCCAGCCCGGTTGTTCTGGGGAAGCAGACCCGCTGGTTTGATCCCAATGCCTTTGTGCTGCCCACTGCGGGGACATATGGCAATCTCGGCCGTGGTGTTTACACGGGCCCCGGGTTGGTTTCCGTGGATTTCTCGCTGACGAAAAACACGCGGATTATGGAGAAGGCCAGCCTTCAGTTCCGGGCTGAAGTGTTCAACTCCATGAACCACACGAACCTGGGAACGCCGAATGCGATTGTGTTTGCGAGTGGGGTGGCGAGTCCGTCAGCGGGTTTGATTTCGAGCACGGCGACGACAGCGCGGCAGGTTCAATTCGGGATGAAGCTGATTTTCTAAGGTTCCTACTTGTTCGCGAGAACGGAATAACCACTACCGCTGATGAGATTCTCGTCAGCGGAGACAAGAGTCAGATCGAGACATTTAGCCGTGGCGGCGAGGAACCGGTCTGCCGGATCACGGTGCGGCAGGTTAACGGTCCTCATCGACATGACGACTTCATGTGTTAGCGGTGCCTCCCTCAAAGAAGCGTTTAACATGCTCGTTTCAATCCAGCCCAGCACGTCAGTTCCCAAATTCAGCCGGCCTTTTTCGATCAGCTGTAGAATTTCCCACGTGCTTACAGGCGAAATCCATAGTTCGTTGGCCGGGCTGAGCAGGGCTCTGGAAACGCGCCCAGACAACCGCTTTGCCTCCATCACACTCCATAACCAGATATGGGTGTCCAGCAGTAGCCGCATCAGCGCAGAACTTCCCAGTCGGATTCGTCGGATGCTGGAGACACTATGTCTCCCAGTATCTGGCCCGTACCTTCCATACAACCGAGCCATTTCTTTTTGATTTTTGAAGGCGAAGGCGGGCGAACTTCTGCCAGCGGCTTACCAAAACGCGTAATCAGCACAGGCTTCTGCGTCTTCCGGACATTGTCCATCACCGCAAGGCAAGTCGCCTTGAACTTGGAAACCGCAATTTCTTCCATACTTCAGTCTGACCATAGTCTTTGACCATCGTCAAAACTCACCGGTAAACTGGAACTTACTTAAGTTCCGCCATCATCCCCGGCAGGCTCCAGTTCATCTGCAGGCTCTGCGGAGTCCAGAAAAATTCCGCCTGCATCACTTTCCCCACTTCCTCCGCGCTCTTGCCTTCACGGATCAATCCCTGCACGCGATACTTCTGCTTCTCCACATTATTCCGGTAGGTCGTCAGCCCTGCCCGATTCGTAACCGGACCATGGCCCGGAATCACGGTATCGAAATCAACCGTCAGTGCGCCATCGAGCGTGTTAGCCCAATCCCTCAAACTGCCACCGCCCGGATAGTCGATCAGCGGTGTATTGCCGGACATCAGATCACCCGTGTGCAACACCTTTTCCGCCGGAAAATAGATAACCGCATCGCCATCCGTATGGCCGCGCCCGTACCAGTGCGCACGAACTTCCTTGCCGCCCAGCCAAACTGATGTTTCGGTAGTGAACGTAACCCGCGCCGGCATCATGCCTGGCGTGGCATTCGCCTGTTTATGGCCCACGATTCCCGCCCGCGCATTCGCGGTCGAAATGATTTCAGTGGTGGGCAGAAACTTCGCATTGCCACCGCTGTGATCTGAATGATAATGCGTGCTCAGAATGTATTTCACCGGTAGATTCGTAACGCTCTTAATCTTCGCCATGATGTTGTCGAAATCCTGGTCGTATTTGTCATCGACCAGAATCACGCCTTCGCTGGTGATATACACAGCGACATTGCCGCCATCACCGACGATTTCATACAGGTTGTCTTTCACCTTTTCCATAGTCAAAGCAGGCGGCGGCGCTGCGGTCTGCGTATAAGCCAGCCAGCCGATACCAAGAAAAAGCGCGAGTGCGGAAGAACGAACAAGGAGTTTCCGGATCATGTCGCACACTATATCATTCCTACCGTCAGGTCAGCAGGCCGAAAACGCTCTTCATGTGACTGGTTACACTGAAAACATGCTGGTGATTGGGTCCCGGGGCTCGCAACTTGCGCTCTGGCAGGCGAACTACATTAAGGAGCGACTGGAAGCGCGCGGCGCAGAATGCCGCATCGAAATCATCAAGACCACGGGCGACCTGGTTCTCGATCAGCCGCTGCACCAGATTCCCGGCAAAGGCCTGTTCACCAAAGAAATCGAAGAGGCGCTGCTTGACCGTCGCATCGACATGGCCATCCACAGCCTGAAAGATCTGCCGACAGAACTTCCGCCCGGCCTCGTCCTCGCAGCAATGCCGCAGCGGACTGACCCGCGCGATGCCATCATCGGCGGCAAACTCCGCGACCTGAAATTCGGTGCCAGAGTAGGCACCAGCTCCCTGCGCCGCATTGCCCAGTTGAAGCGGATCCGACCCGATATCCAGCTCCTGCCCATTCGCGGCAATATCGATACCCGTATCAGCAAAATTGAACGCGGCGAATATGAGGCAGTCGTACTGGCAGCCGCAGGTGTGCAACGGCTCGGCTGGGGGGAAATCATCAGCGAAATTTTCCGGCCCGATATTATTTGTCCCGCAGTAGGGCAGGGCGCTCTCGCCATTGAAACGCTCAAAAGCGGCCCCGGTTTTGAGGCCGCCGCACCACTCGACGACCCGTGGACCAACATTCCCGTAACCGCCGAGCGCGCCATGCTGGCCGAACTGGGCGGAGGCTGCCAGGTGCCCATCGGCGCTTTTGGCACCCTCGAAAACACCGAACTTTTCCTGACCGGCGCAGTCTTTTCTCCTGATGGCAGCGTGATGATTCGCTACACCGCCGCCGGCGATTTCAGCAAGCCCGCCGAACTGGGCCGCAGCGTAGCCCAGGTGTTGCTGACCCGCGGAGCGCGTGCCCTGCTGGATGCCGCGCCACTAAATGCCGAGTGAAGCATGCCGAATGACTAAGGTCTATCTGGTCGGCGCAGGGCCGGGCGATCCGGAACTCATCACCCTCAAAGCCAAACGCGTTCTCGAACAGGCCGACTGCATTCTTTACGACCATCTGGCCAGCGCCGAACTGCTGCAGCTTGCTCCTGCAGACGCGGAACGGATCTACGTCGGCAAGAAAAAATCAGACCACGCGCGCACGCAGGATCAGATCTGCGCCTTACTCGTAGAACGCGGGCGGCAGGGTTTAAACGTGGTGCGTCTGAAAGGCGGCGACCCCTTTATGTTCGGTCGCGGTGGCGAAGAAGCGGAAGCCCTGGCCGATGCCGGCGTGCCATTTGAAGTGGTGCCAGGCGTCACCTCACCCCTCGGCATCGCAGCCTACACGGGTGTGCCTCTAACGCACCGCGATCATACGTCGGTGGTGACGTTCATTACCGGGCATGATGTCGCGAATATCGACTGGACTAAGGTGGGCACCAGCGAGACGCTCGTCATCTTCATGGGCTTGTCCCACATCGCTGCGATTGCAGAACGCCTGATCGCCTCCGGTCGCGCTGCATCAACTCCTGCAATGGCTGTGCGCTGGGGGACCCGGCCCGGCCAGGAAGTGCTGACAGGCACACTCGAAACTCTGCCCGGCCTGATCCATGAACGCGGCATGAAACCGCCCGCCACCATCATTGTGGGCGAGGTGGTTCGCCTGCGCGACAAGTTGAGCTGGTACGAAAAACTGCCCTTGTTCGGCCAGCGCATCGTCATCACCCGTGCCCGTGAACAAGCCAGTACGCTCGCAGCCACCTTGCGTCAATTGGGCGCGGAAGTTCTGGAACTGCCGACGATTCAGATCCAAAGGGCGGCGGATTACGGCCCGCTCGATCTCGCAATTTCCAACCTGCGCGATTACGACTGGCTGATCTTTACCAGCGTCAACGGGGTGCGCTGTTTCCTTGAAAGGCTCGACGCCAGCGGCAGCGACCTGCGGGCCCTTCGCGGCCGCATCTGCGCGATCGGCCCCGCCACCCGCGCCGCACTCGAAAACCTGCATCTGAAAGTGGACGTGACTGCTGAACGTTACGTGGCGGAAGGCCTGCTGGAATCGCTGGCGAAATACGATCTAACCGGCGCACGGGTGCTGCTGGCCCGGGCGGCTGTCGCGCGTGACGTTATCCCTCTGGAACTGGCCCGTCGCGGCGCGCTGATTGACGTTGTCGAGGCCTACAGGACCACCGCTCCGGAAGCGCTGCAGCAGCGTGCAACAGAAATCCTCGCGCACAAACCGCACTGGATTGCCTTCACCAGTTCCTCCACCGCGCAGAATCTGATTGATGCCGTGGGTGCTGCCGCGCTGGCCGGAATTCGTGTTGCCAGCATTGGCCCCGTTACCAGCGCCACCCTGCGCCATTGCGGCGTTGCGGTGACTGTGGAAGCGGTGGAATTCACGATTAAAGACCTCGTGGCGGGTATAATTAGAGGGTGAAAACGGTTGCCCTCTGCCTCGCTCCGCTGTGTCTGGTTTTATCCCTTGCGGGATGCGGAAAAAATATAGATACGCCTGAAGCGGTTAAGCTGGGCGTGGTCAAAGACATCGCCAAAAAAGTAGACGTCCAGAACATGGAAGTGAACGTGGATTCGGTCTCATTCCGCGGCAAGGAAGCCACCGCCAACATCAGCTTCCGGCCCAAAGGTGGAGACCCGAAGCAATCCATCACCATGAAATACGAACTCGAACGCAAAGGCGACGAGTGGGCCGTAAAGGGCCGCAATATGCAGCGCCATGAGGAGAAAGACCCCTCGGCTGCTCCCCCGCCTCCAGGTGATACGACTGGTGGTCTGCCGCCCGGTCACATGCCCATCACGGGCGGTGCAACAGGCCAGTTACCTCCCGGCCATATGCCCATTCCCCCCGCGCCAACTCCGGGAAAATGAAGGTAGCGGTACTCGGCGGCGGACCCTCGGGCGCATTCGCCGCCGAACGTCTGGCTGCGGCCGGCGTTGAAACAATTCTTTTCGACGAGAAACTGGCGTGGGAGAAACCCTGCGGCGGCGGCTTGACTTACAAAGCCTGGTCCGAATACCCGTTCCTCACAGAAGATGCAACACCGCACAAGACCGTCACCGAATCCATCCTCGCTGCCCCAAAGAGCAAACCAGTAACCCTCAAGCTTGACCGCCCGCTGCTGATTTATTCGCGATTCGATCTGAATGGCATGCTGCTCAACCGCGCGCAGAAAGCCGGCGCTCAGGTGGAACAAACCCGCATTCTGGGCGCAGAACGGAAAGGCGAAAAGTGGGCCTTGCGCACCAAAACCGGGACAGTGGAAGCAGACCGCTGCATCATCGCCACCGGCGCACGCAATCCACTGAAAGACTTCGGCACCGAACTCACTGCCGGTGATGCCATGCTGGCCCTCGGCTACTATGTGCCGGGCGACAGAGCACAAATCGACATCCAGTTTCTGCCGGGCCTTGATGGCTATATCTGGGTATTCCCCCGCTGCGGCCATCTCTCTGTTGGCATCTGCGGCAAAGGCGAAGCAGCCTCCGCGCTGCGTGTACGCCTCGAAAATTACATGGCGGAACGAGGACTTGCAAAAGAAGGTGCCACGTTCTACAGCCATCTGCTCCCCAGCCTCGAAACAGCTTCCTGGCAACAAAACCGCATCTCGGGTGAAGGCTGGCTGGCCGTGGGTGACGCAGCCGGGTTGGTTGACCCTATCACGGGCGAGGGCCTTTACTACGCGCTCCGCTCCGGCGATCTCGCGGCTCAATCACTGCTCACAGGAGCTTGTTATGCGGAACTTCTGAAGCACGATGTCACGGAAGATCTCGCTTTCGCTTCCAGCCTCGCGCACCGGGTATTTCACGGGTCATTCCTCGGCGGATCAGTTACCAGCCGGATGGTACAGTGCACCGGGCGCAGTGCGAAATTCCGTGATTTGATGCAGGATCTGTTTGCCGGTACGCAACCCTATACCGGTCTCAAAGAACGGCTGTTCCAGAACCTGTCGAGGAGTCTGCTCCAGATCGGCTTCAGCTTTTTCGCAGCCGAAGACTATTCGCTACAACCGAAACGCTCGACAGCGCCATAGCGGCTGACGCGATCATCGGCGACAGCAACCCGAACGCAGCCAGCGGGATGCCCACGGCATTGTAGGCGAAGGCCCAAAACAAGTTCTGACGAATCACCCGCATGGTCCGCCGGGCCAGCGCCAGCGCATCGGGGACGCCCATCAGATCGCCCCGCATCAGGATAATGCCGGCCGCATCAACCGCCACATCTGTCCCCGTGCCGATGGCGATACCGACATCCGCGGAAGCCAAAGCAGGCGCGTCATTGATGCCATCACCCACCATCGCCACACGTTTGCCTTCGGCTTTCAGCCGCGCAATGTGTTGCTGTTTCTGTTCCGGCAAAACGCCTGCGAAAACGTACGATTCAGAGATGCCCACTTCGCGTGCGATTTGCTGTGCCACGGGCAGATTGTCGCCGGTGATCATCCAGACTTCAATACCCATCAATTCAAGCCGCCGCACCGCTTCTGCCGCCTCGGGCTTCGCCTGATCCGCAACTTCAAACTCACCTGCCGGAGTGCCATCAACCGTGACGCCCGCGCCCACGAAGACCCGCTTGCCGCCAACCACTCCTTCTACACCTTTGCCGGGAATCGCACGAAATTCCGTGGCCGTTTCAAGCGGCGCGGCCGCCCGGCTCACAATCGCCTTCGCCACCGGATGTTCACTCCACTGTTCCACAGCCGCAGCCAGTCGCAGCAGTTCACCTTCCGTGAAACCATTCGCCGGATGGACGCCTGTAATCACCGGCTTGCCAGTCGTAATAGTTCCAGTCTTGTCGAGCACTACTGTGTTGATTTGCGCCGCCAGTTCCAGCGGTGCCCCGCCCTTAATCAGAATTCCCTGCCCGGCTCCGCGCCCCGTTCCCGCCAGAATCGCCGTCGGCGTAGCCAGGCCCAGCGCACAGGGACAAGCAATGATCAGCACCGCCACTGCATTCACCAGAGCGGTTCCCACCGGCGCAAAATACAGCCACCCAAACAACGTAACCAGAGCCACAATCAACACCGCAACCGTGAACCGCCCGCTGATTATATCGGCCAGCCGCGCCACTGGCGCTTTCGAACCCTGCGCACGTTTGATCAAATCCACAATCTGCGCCAGCGCCGTGTTGCGGCCCACTTCAGTCGCCTCGAAACGGAAAGCGCCCGTGCCGTTGACTGTGCCACCGAATACTTTCGCCCCAGGCTCTTTGGAAACGGGAAGGCTCTCGCCCGTGAGCATCGATTCGTCGATTTCGCTGAACCCCTGCCGCACCACGCCATCCACCGGAACGCGTTCGCCAGGGCGTACAACAACGATGTCCAAAAGCCGGACATCTTTTACCGGAATTTCCTGCTCCTGCAACAGACGAATAACGCGTGCTGTTCGTGGCTGCAGTTTCATCAGGCTGCGGATGGATTCTGAGGCGCGACCCCGCGCGCGCGCTTCCAGCATGCGCCCCAGCAGAATAAGCACCACCACCACTGCGGCCGCTTCAAAATAGACCTCGCCGTGCCCGGCGAACAGCGCATAGCTGGAGTAAAGAAACGCCGCGCCGGTGCCCAGCGCAATCAGCGTATTCATGTTCGCGGATGCATGGCGCAAGCCGGTCCACGCGTCCGTAAAGAATGAACGCGCGGAATAAAACATCACCGGAATTGTCAGCAGGAACTGGGCCAGCGGAGCCTTGTCGAGCATGGCAAGAACAAACACGGGCACCGCAAACACCGCCCCCCAGATTAGATGTTTGCGGACGCCCGCGATTTCCGCCGCCTCCGCCTCTTCCTGCGATTGCTGCGGGACGGAATAACCAACATCCTCCACCGCCGCAATCAGGTTTTCGACTTTGGTTTTTTCCGCGTTGAAACGCACTGAGGCAGTGCGGGTGGCGAAGTTCACGCTCGCGTTCTCAACGCCTGCTGTGCCGGTGAGCTGTTTCTCAACAGTCCGTGCACAAGCCGCACAGGTCATGCCGCCGATGGGTAGTTCGACCTCCACAGGTTTCATGATACTCAGGCCGCGCCTTACGCCGCCCCGTGCAGGCGAAACCGCAGGAATACCAGCACGGAAACAGGCCTTTCGCCATAAAGAGAATGCAGTGCCGCAGGCATGGAATAGACGATGACGTTTGCTCCCGGCCCTGACGTCACGTGCGACAAAACGGAAAATCGCGCGTGTAGCCTGCCGTGTAAGCGCCAATGCGAAAAGTGCCAGGCAACGGAAGCTCATCCTTATCCACCAGTTCCACGCGGCCCGACAGGTAGTTCTTCCCGGCAAAACGCGCCACCGATTCCAACCCAAACGAATTCAAATTAGCCATATTTGTGGTCTTGTGAACCCGTCCCCAGATCAAACTCGTGGCCCACGTACCCTGGGGCAGCGGGCGCGTGTGAGTGACGGAAGCAGAAAGGCGGCTCTGGTTTCCCGGTTCCAGCGCCTCCGGTTTGGTAAGACGACCCGCAGACACCTGTCCCGACCATGCCGAATTCGGCGTCACCGTGAAGCGCCCGCTAAAAGAATTGATGGCACCATAGCCGATGGTCCAGCGATTTTCTCCGGATTCGGTGCCACTAAAACTGCTCGTTTCCAGATGGAACATCCCGCGTTTCAGCCCCGCCGTGATCACTTCATTCGCGATGTGGGTCGAGTCCTGTAAATGATGCGCAATAGTGGCCTGCGGAAGTTCTGAGGCAGAGGTCCGGTGGGCAAACGCCACGGGACCGAGGGCCGGATCGCCCACCGGAGAAGCAGAAATCTCCCACGTCGCCCCCCGCCAGCCGGTGCGAATAGTGCAGCCCCAGGTTCATGACGAAATTGTGCGGGTGCTGGCCATCCACTATCGGCTTGCTGAACGCCGTCTCGCCGGTTTGGAAAAGCTCGGGATAATAACGGCCTGTGACTGTCGCCGGGTCCAAACTCAGCATCGTAAGAACACTGAAGGTGCCTCCCGCCAGCGGGTGCGAGGCCTCTCCCATAAGCCAGTTAATCGCGGCTGCTTTATCGTGCCCGCGCGGACCCGTTTCCTGAATGCTCGTCAGAAAGGCAACTCCGTGGAAACCGAGATTCCAGCCCGCTGCCTTCAGTTGAATCATGTCCATCATCGGTTCGGTTGAATTCTTTTGAAGCTTCGAGTGATCCATCCCCGGCATATCGGGCATGTTGCTCATGTCATGCTGCGCCGCAAGGGGCAAAGCAAGCACAAGGGCGGTAAGAATGCGCATTAATTTTTCTCCTGTGATCGGGTCGGTTTTCAGAAATCAGGCGTGACTACGCTCAGATTTCAAAGCCGGAGAATCAAAGGAGGAAGAGAAGGAGAGTGCCAGAGAAACTGCTGCGATAACGGCTCGTAAACAGACGCAGCGGTAATCGGCAAAACGAAGCCAATTTCAGGCAGGCCCGGAATTGTGCTCACCGCAGCCACAGGCTGGATACCCTGCACATGCGTTGCGGAATGAGTACAAACCGGTGCTGCAGGGTGACAATGCGCGTGTTCAACCGGCGCCAGGCACGTGTAAAAACAGAGCGCCGGAAGCACGAGAAGCAGACAAACGAGCAATGGCAGAAAGCGCCGCATCAGCTCATTGGATGCTAACACCGGCAGAACGGTTCCGTCACGCCGCAGACTTCTACGTCGCGCACCAGCCACCATCAATCACAATATCCGTGCCCGTAATAAAACCAGCCGCATCCGAACAAAGATAAGCCGCCAGAGCCCCGATCTCGTCCGGTTTCCCCCAACGCCCCATCGGCACCTTCGCCAGAATCATCGCATTCGTCTCCGGATTCAACTGCAGCGGAGCAGTCATCTCCGTTTCAAACCAGCCGGGGCTGATGGTGTTCGCCGTGATCCCTTCCTGTGCCAGCTCCAGCGCCGTAACCCGAGTCAACCCCAGTAGTCCCGACTTGCTCGCCGAATAGGCCGCACGCTGAGGCGCTGAAATATGCGCCATGATGGACGCAATATTGATAATCCTGCCCGAGCCCGCCCGCTTCATATGCGGGATAAACGACCGCGACATCAAAAACGCACTGGTCAAATTGGCGGTCTGAACGGCATTCCACTCATCCAGCGAAATATCCGTCACATTCTTGCGCAGCGCGATGCCGGCATTGTTGATCAGAATCTGCACCGTTCCCATGCGCGCCGAAATCTGTTCTTCCAGCCGCAGGATATCGGCTTCCACCGTGACATCGGCAACAAACACCTCGGCGCCCGGCACACCTTGCAGTGTCTCTTCGTTACGGCCCACCATCGCGACGCGTGCGCCTTGTTGCGAAAGAGATATAGCTATGGCGCGGCCCAAACCCCTGCTCGCGCCCGTAATCACGGCAATCCTGTTGAGTAGATGCATAATAACAAGATACAAACCAGCCCATGAACGAACTGCAGATCCTTTCGCCCGACGGAAAAAGCCGAATTATCTCTCTCGACGGAGACCAAATGTCGCTGGGCCGCTCCGGCTCGGCCGAACTCAGTTTTCCTGACGACAATGGCCTTTCCCGTCAACACCTGGTGATTGAACGCGACCCTGACGGCTGGGCACTGCGTGACCTTGGCAGCAAGAATGGCACCGTCATTAATGGCACGCGCCTCACCGGCCGGACGGCGCTCAAAGCAGGCGACCGTATCACTGCCGGCCATCTAATTCTGATCTACGACGGCACGGGTACACGGAATTCGCAGCCGGTGGTCCTCTTTGATCCGCACGATGAAGAGGAGCAACACACCAGCTCTTCCACGGTAGTCACCGACCTCGACCCCAACACCCTCGCCGCCAGTCACATATCCGCCCTGATCCGCGCCGGCAACGAACTGGCCGGTCACAGACCTCTGCCCGAGTTGTTTCGCTTCATCCTCGACCTTTCCATTCAGGCTGTGAAAGCCAGTCGCGGCGTCCTGATGACTCTCGAAGAAGGCGAACTCAAGGTTCAGGCCAACAAAGGCGAAGGCTTCCGTATCAGCACCGCGGTCCGGGACAGAGTGCTGAACACAGGGGTTTCCGTTCTGGTACGCGATACATCCATGGATGACGCCCTGCGCGAACGCCGCAGCATCGTCGAACAGAACATCAGCACCCTGATGGCGGTGCCGCTCAAGACCAGCGACCGCATCATCGGCATCATTTACGTCGATTCCCCGCCCCTGATCCGGGAATTCACCAAAGACGACCTGAACCTGCTCACGGTCATGGCCAACGTCGCCGCCATCCGCATCGAACAAACCCGTTACGCCGAAGTTGAACAGGCACGGCAACTGCTGGCGCGGGATCTGGAACAGGCCGCCGAGATCCAACAGGGCTTTCTGCCATCTGTGGCACCGCTCGTACGCGGCCTCGATCTGGCCGGACATAACGCACCTTGTCGCACGGTGGGTGGCGATTATTACGACTTTTTCCCCTACGAGAGCGGTCGCATCGCCATGGTTCTGGGCGACGTTTCCGGCAAAGGCATGCCTGCCTCTCTGCTCATGATGGGTTTGCAGGCGCGCGTGCAGGTTTTAATCGAAGAACCGAAGAGCCTGGCGGATGTGATGACGAAACTCAACCGAATCACTTCAGCAAACTGCCCCTCAAACCGTTTCATCACCCTGTTTTTCTGTATTCTGGACGGCGATTCCGGCGAACTGATCTTCTGTAACGCCGGCCACAATCCGCCCATTATTGTGCGCGCCGATGGCAGTCACTGCGAGTTGAGCGGTGGCGGACCTGTCATCGGCATCGTTCCCAACATTGAATATGCCGAACATCGGGCGAAACTGGAACCCGGCGACACGCTGGTAATCTACAGCGACGGCGTGACCGAGGCGGCCAACCCCGACGATGATGAATTTGAAACTGAAGGCCTGGCAGCCGCCGTTGTGCCACACCGCGAGCAGCCAGCCCGCGAAATTATCACCGAAATCAACAAAGCGGTCGCCGTTTTCACCCACGGGGCTCCGCAGTCAGATGACATCACGCTGATTGTGGCCCGGCGGACCAGTTAAAAACAGTAACGTAACCGGGTCTTACCGTCACATCCCACTTTTGGCTTTGTTTTGTAGGACAATGAGGAAGCAAAATATTATGCGATATCTGGCTCTGGCGCTTGCCTCCATCTCCCTGATCTCCTGTAGCCGGGACCCTAACGTCCTTAAGGCGAAATACCTCGACAGCGGTAAAAAATATTTCGAGGCCGCCCGCTACAAGGAAGCGTCAATCATGTTCCGCAAGGCGATTGAAGCCGACCGCAAGTATGGTCTGGGCTACTATCACCTCGCGCTCACTGACCTCAAGCTCGGGGCTGTTCCCGCCTCCGTGCCCGCCCTGCGGCGCGCCGTGGAATTGCTGAAACCCGGCACAACGGAAGCGGACGATGCGGACCTGAAGCTTGCCGAGATTATGGTGGTGGCGTCTCAGGCGCAGGAACATAACGAAGCCATTCTCAAAGATGTTCAGGCGATGGTTGACGGCTTGCTCAAACGCAATCCTGACAGCTGGCAAGGGCATAAGCTGACCGGCGATCTTAACATGCTGGAAGCCGCGAAACAATTCAAAGCCAAAGACACTGTTGAAGCAAAGAAGATGATTTCACTCGCGGCCATGGAGTACCGTAAGGCACTCGCGGTGAGACCGGGCGATCCCATCATCACTCTTGCCCTCGGTCGCACGCTTGTAGTTTCAGGCGAATCTGCTGAAGCGGAATCGCTTTTCCGCGGCCTAATCGCCAAAGATAAAGCTAACCTGAACGGCTACCTGGAACTCTATCGGCTGTATCTGGGCCAGCAGAAAATCCCGGAAGCGGAAACCATCTTGAAAAACGCGATTCAGGCCAACCCCAAAAACACCCAGTTGCGCCTTTCTCTCGCGCAGTTCTATTTCGGCACGAACAAGCGCGACCAGCTTGTCACTCTGCTCAACGAAATGAAGAGCGATCTCAAGCAGTTCCCTGACGCGTATATCCAGAGTGGCGATTTTTACTCCCGCGTGAACTCCCTTGACGAAGCCATCAAACAGTACGAAGAAGGCATTCAGAAAGACCCGACCCGCAGAAACACCTACCTGAAGCACGAAATTGAAGTCTATGTGCGCCAGGGAAAATCCGATTTCGCGTTCAAGAAGAACGAAGAGATTCTGAAGAACGACCCAAAAGATCCGGAAGCGCGCGGTTTGAAGGCAACCTTTCTGCTCGACAAAGGCGACATCAATAACGCAATGGCTGAGCTTCAGTCCGTTGTCACAGCCAAACCCAATAACTTCGTCGCCCGCTTCAATCTGGGGCGAGCGCACTTTGCCCGTGGCGAATATGAGCAGGCGCGTCAGGAGTTTGAAGCTGCCATTCAGCAACGGCCGGATTACATCCCTGCCAGACTCGCCCAGACTCAGGTCCACCTGATCCGCGGCGACAACGATGCCGCACTCAAAAGCGCCGATGAAGTCCTCAAGATTGCCCCCGGTAGCGTGCAGGGGATCGTAATGAAGGCTGCAGCACTGCAAAGATTAAACCGTAACGATGAAGCCCGCACCATGCTGAATCTGGTGCTTACGCAGAATCCGAAACAGGTGGAAACTCTGCTCGAACTGGGCTTGCTCAATTTGAATGAAAAGAAGCTGAAGGAAGCGCAGGATCTGTTCAGGCGCGCCTGGGAAGCGGACCCCACCAACCTGCGGGGCCTTCTCGGCGAATCCCGGGCCTACCTGCTCGATGGCCAGCCGGACAAAGCTGTGCAACTGGTTGAAGTGGAATCGCAGAAAACTCCCAACCGGGTTGACCTGTTAAGCGCGCTTGGTAACAGCCAGGCAAGTGCCGGCCAGGTAGACAAAGCCATCGCAACTTTCCAAACCCTGCTTCCCAAAGTTTCTGATGCGCGCCAGCAATCGGATCTTTGGACCCGTATCGGTGAAGCCTACCTGCGCAAGGGTGACATTCAACAGAGCATCAATGCCATTGAAAAAGCGCGTCAGGGTCAGCCCAACAACACCAACCTGACCATCGATCTGGCCATGTTATACGAGGCCCAGAGCAAGAAAGATGTGGCGCGCAAGTATTACGAGCAGGCAGTTAAAGTGGAACCGAACAATGCGCTCGCGCTGAACAACCTGGCGTACCTGATTACAGAATCGGGCGGAGATCTGGAAACGGCCCTCACCTACGCAACCCGCGCCAAACAGCGTCTGCCCAATCACCCGGAAATTAACGATACGCTGGGCTGGATCTACCTCAAGAAGAACCTGACCGACAGCGCGGTAGACACCTTCCGCAACCTGGTCGTGCAAAGCCCGCAGAGTTCCACCTACCGCTACCACTACGCGATGGCCCTGAACCAGAAGGGCGACCGCGATGGCGCGAAAAAAGAGTGTCTGGCTGCTCTCAACAATAAGCCGCGCAAGGACGAGGAAAATCAGATCAAACTGCTGCTGGGTAAACTAGGCTAACAGCAAGACATGAGGCTATCAGCCGCGTCGCTTTATCTAATAAGCGCGCGGCCGGTAACCCGGACGAGCCCGTACCCTGTACCGCTTAGCCGTATCACCAGCAATCTGAATTTCAATCTTGCGGAAACCTTCATTTTGGTTCGGGGCCGGATAATACGTCACCGTATAGGAATTCCCCAGATCCTCACGAATCGATTCAAACGCTTCCACCTGTTTCTGCCAGGTCTTCGCCCAATAAGCTTTGCCGCCTGTTTGGGTAGCAATCCGGCGGAAGACGCTGGTGGAAATAGGGTCTTTATCCGCGTCATTGGTCGAGATCACATAGATGGGAATGCCTTCATCCTCAGCCACTGCCCGAACGTCGTCCGGAGCCACCATACTGGCGTTGTCCGGACCATTGGAAAACACAATTACTACCTTGCGTCCCGGCACTTTGGCCGCATCGCGCAACGTCAGCAGCAAGCCGTTGTAGAGCGCCGTATCGTCCCCCGCCACGGCTTTGCGCAGGCCATAGATCGCATCGGTTCGGTCGTGTGTCAGAGAGGCCGCACGGGAGAGGTTGCGGCTAAATGTGTAAACGGCCACTGAATCCGCCTTATCGAGGCCGCGCACAAAATCAGCAATCGCGTCTTCGGCATAAACGAACCCCTTATACATGAAGTTGCTGGTGTCGAAGAGGACAAACACGTTGGTTCCCACCAGTGCATCGCTGCCTTTCGCTGTGGATATCGCTTCGGCGTCCGCAGGCACCACAGGCTTCAACGTCCCGTCGTCCAGAATCTGCATCGCGGGCCGGTTGCCCTCGGAGAACGTGGAAATCTTCTCTTTAATTCCGTCTTCCAGAATCCGGAAGTCTGTGTGTTTGAGGCCATTGACGTACTTGCCTTTGTTGTCGGTCACGGTAAAACTCAACACAACCAGATCAACCTTTGACGTAAACACCGGTGTTCGCGCATCCTGCGCGAAAAGGGGCACGGTAAGCCCTGTGGCCACCGCCGTACTGCCCGCCAGAAAGCCTCTGCGTGTCAGCTGCTTGCCTCTGCGTGTCTGGTGTTTGATAGTGTAGTCCGTCATCCTACTCCCGTCCCGCCGCTTTTTCCGCGCCAGCCGCCGCCCGTGCATTCTGATCGTGCAGTTCTTCACCCACTGACCGCAAACTCCTGAGCAAAGCCGGCCAGTCTTCCAGATGTGATGCGAAAATACGTTCCACAACCTTCTGCGTCCACTCCGGCACCAGCAGATTCAACTGGGCAGGCTGAATTCCCGCCTGATCGGCGACATCCGCCCAGTAAAGCAAATTCGATTCCCAGCTTTCCGCCATGATCCTGCTGGAATAGCCCATCAGCGTCGGAAAAGTTTTTAAATTCAACAGCTCAGCCCGGTAGGAATTTGCCAGCGTAGGCTTAGGCGTACCCCAGGCGTGAGAAATCGCAGCAGTACTCGTCTGTTCCGGCAGCAGCGCCCGAAGGTGGGCAATTTCCCGGCTATGTGGATCCGCCGCGCCTGTCCCGGCCGAAGCAGCGCTGGCGATCAAATAGAGTTCAGAGGGAGTCAGCAGGCTGATCGCGTCACTCACCTGAGCAGCCGCTACTGCACTCATCACCATGGCGGCGCGATTGGGACTCGCTACACGATTCACCGCACGTGTCAATTCCACGCGCCGTACCGGGTCCAGCGCCGCCTCAGCCACCAGGCTCTCGCCCAAACGCATATGTGTACCCACCCAATGCATCTGCGCGGTAGTTACCGTCCAGAATCGCGGGGTACGGGCCGCAATCATCATTTGAGGAACCAGATCGCCCCAGATCAGAGCCTGTGTCTGCGCGGGGATCAGGAAGTTCTGTTCCGATTCCGCCAGCGCATAAGGCAACCCAGCCAGCGAACCCACCAGGCGCCCCCCGGCATTCGACGGCCAGCCGTTGCCGAACATCTGCGTCGTCTGCCAGCTGTGATTCCCGCCCTGCATGCCCAGGAAATCATGGCCGCGAACGAACAGCGGATTCGTCATCAGAATCTGCGCTCCCGCCGGCGCATAGTGCACGTAACTGTAGCCCACCAGTGTGTCGCGCAGGGTAGGCGCCAGTCTGCCGCGGATATCTTTCAGCTTGTCCGGATCTTTGGCCGCGCGGTCAATCAGCGCACGCAGATTCACCTTGCGTTCATCTTGCACATGCTTGTCCACGTAATACCCAAAAGCCATGGCATTCTTTTCGATGCCCGTCATGGAATTGCGCGGGAGCTGGATATCAGCCACGCGCGAAGCCAGACGTGCAGCCAGTTGCGCGTTCAGTTTTTCGCCCTTGGTCACGGCTTCCAGATTGTCAGCCAGTTCAAACAAGAGGTCCGGATTCAGCAGTTTCTGCGCCTCAAAAATATGCTGTTCCTGAAGCATCAGTTCGGCGCGCGCAGCTGTATCATCAATGCGCGGGCCCCCGGCCAGCAGACCCAGCATCTTTTCCTGAATTGTGGCACCCTGCGCACCCGTAACGGCCAGCAGTTTGGCCAGCCCCGCGCGGCCCGCATCGAACAATTCCCGTTCAGATTTCATCGCCGCGAAGGGTCCGATCAGGGCGAAAAGTGTCTCGTCAGCTTTATCCGCCGGAACGCTGCCCTGGCGGCTGAAGATCTGCCAGATCCCGGTCAAACCCTGCATAGTGCCGATCACATCCTGCCGAAACAGCGGATCGCGAATTTTGTCGATATTTTCCGCCTGATCCAGCCAGGCCACGATTGTGCGGTCCGAAACCGAAGGTACATCATTAAAAGTGGCGAATTGAGCACCGTAAATGTGCCACGCCCGCACCAGGCGCTGCACCGTTTCGGGCCTCAGCGGCTGCGGCCGGCTGCGATCAATATCGGTCAGCGTCATGAAAATACTGAGCGGCTCGTTATCCACCGGCTTGCGGCAGAGAGCGAACAGAGCTTCCACTACGTCATCCGAATCCTTCCAGCTCGCGGCGGCTTTACTCAGTTTCGCGTCGTATTTGCCGCGCGGATTGCGCTGAAACAGATCCTTCCACACTTCGAGCCCGCCAGGAATGTGTGCCCGCCCATCCGGGTCCAGCTGCAGACGCGTCGTAAGAAGCATCATTTCGGCGTTTGATCGAAATACCGGTCGTGCCGGACCCGGCGTCGTGATGCGGCCTCGGACGGCCGAATAAAGTCGCTTCATACGTACCGGATCTGTCAGATACTCCTGCACCGGACCCTGAATCCGGGCCAGCGCATCATACAAACTCGCCAGCCAGCCGTCATCCCTGGACATCAGTCTTTCAAAAAATTCGGCGCCTTTATCCGGCGAAACACCAGCCAGATCTGCCCATATTGCAGCCGACCTGGCACCGCCCGGCAACACGGCCTTACCATCGCGGATTTCAAAATTACCGCCAAAGAAATCGAGCACGTTCGCGTAGGCACGCAGCTTAACGGTCGTCGAACCCCGCCGCAACGCATCGGCGGTCTCTGGGTCAAGCTTCGTTAGTCCAAGATAAAACCGGCAAAGCCCCGGATCTCCGAGAAAGGCATCAATGAAACCGCCCTCTTTCTTTTCTTTCACACTGACCCAGTAATCCTGTCCATAGACGACGGCCGCAACAGACGGGTGGTAGTCGTAAGTAAATGGCTTATTCGTCCGCAGCGCCTGTTCCAGTTCTGCCACCGGAAAACCGGAGTCAGTGGTGATAAACGCGCGCGGAGCGTTGACGGTCTCCAGCACCACTTCAGCGCCACAACCACCACGCATACGAAAGCCCAGCACCCGCAGTAAATCAGCGGTGATGGCCGATTCGCAGGCCGTAACGCGAATCACTTTCTCGGCGCCAGCCAGTTGTTCAAGTTCGCGCGCCTGTGAAAGATAGCGGTGAATTAGTTTGAGGAACTCAGTCTCTTCAAGGCCATCCGCGCCATGAGAAGTCTGGTAGCCATTGAGTACGACATTGCGCGCCAGCGCTGGCATCAGGTCTTCCGGACGTACATCCGGCGAAAGTGCCGCCATCCGGGCAAAGGATCGCAGCGGGCCGGGGATCTGGATTGTTTCGCGCTTCTCCGGAACCGTCACTGAGGCGGGCAATTGAATTGCACTTCCGCCGAGTGCCTGATAATCCTGAGTGTCTTTTCGTGCGGCTGCCTGGTCACCGGCAATCAGATCGAGCAGCACGGCCCGGCGCAATGCAGCGGCGGCTTCCGGTGCGCGGCCTGCACTTTTGAGCGCCGCACTTGCCGCCCGCCAGGCGTCACGCGCCCCGTTGTCCTTGAAACGTTCCAAAAATTCGGCGTGACCGCCCAGCACGGAAGCGTCCTGAGGCGCAGCGCGAACCGCGCCCAACCAGGCTTCCCGTGCCGCCGCCGAATTACCGGCTTCTTCGAGCCCGTGAGCCCTGTCGGTTGCCTCGCTGGCGACGAGTCCCGATGCAAAACAGAGAGCAAAAGCCATTACGCGCAGGTTCATAAGGCTCAATTGGGACTAACTTTAACACGTTCTTCCGACAGACTTGTAACGGCAGTGTAAAAGCTGGGGATGACGATCAGATGCCGCCGACGGACTTAGAATTTGTAAAATTTGTGACGGCAGGCGCGGCAACGGAAGGGCGCGATAAAGAACAGCCGCAGGAACTCTTCCCAAACCCCGTTACGGTTCGCGCGCCGCACATTAGTTGAGGTGCACTTCGGGCAGTACCCAAAATGCCCGCGCATTTCTTCCATTTCCCTTGGCGTGGCTTTAACAACCTGTGTGCCGCTGGCAGCCAGCAGCGGTGTAGAAAAGGCAGAGGGTTCCAGTTTAAAACCGGGAACAGCCACCGCCAGCGTCTTCTCCAGACTGTTGACTACAGTTGATACTTTCTCGTCAGCGATCCTGGAGGAATCCCGCAAATTCACTATGGTGCGGGATTGAATGGCGGAAATCTGCTCCAGGGTCTCAAGACGGTCATTAAACTGCTCGTTGAGAACGTTAGTGCTTTCATCAATGGCCCGCTGGCCCATTGCTTTGAAATCTTTCAGCAGCTTGGTCTCAAGCTTTTGGATGTGGTCGCTCACCCGATCCTGAATGATCGCGGGAAGTTCCGTACCCAGGGTCTCTGCCCGCGTGCGATTTCGTGCAATTTCAGCCGCGCGGTTCCGCTCCGTAACCAAGTCACGCAGAGGATTCGGTCGTCGGGCTAGGGGTCTCTGATTGCGACTCATCGAAAATAGAACTCTGTAGAAAGTGTAACTCCGTCCTTTTGAAATTGGCAGATCAGGTACTATTTGGTGCCCGATATGGGTTCCGGTACTACCGTGCTTACTTGCGCTTTCCTTTTTGTTTCACTTTACGCATCGGGGCCTTCGGCTTGCGTTTGCCATGCGGCCGGAAGGTATCTTTCTTAAATGCTGGCGCAAAAGCAGTGGCCGGTTTGGCCGCTGGCCTTTCCGGCCCTGAGTGATTCACCCCTGATGCTCTGACCGGTCTTCTAACCCCCTGATTGCGGGTTTTTATCGACTCCAGCTTTGTCGACTCCACAAGCGAAAACTGCAGTTTCCGTTCCAGCGGATCCACCCGGTCCAGCCCCACCCGCACCCGGTCCCCAATCGAAAACTCGCGCCGCGTGCGCTGCCCAATCACCTTGCGCACATTTTCGTGATAAACAAAATGATCGCCCGGCAGCGTATCCACCGGGATCATCCCTTCCACAAACAAATCCGCCAGCTCCACAAACAGACCGTAACGAGCGGCGCTGATGATCAGGCCATCAAACTCCTCGCCCACACGGCTCTCCATAAACCGCGCCTTTTTCCACTCCACCAGCTCGCGCTCTGCTTCAGCCGACCGCCGCTCGGTCAGGGAACACGCATCTGCAATCGTCTTGACTTCCACTTCCGTTGAATACGCCCGGCCCTCCAGGGCAGCCGTCAGCAGGCGGTGAACAATCAGATCGGGATAGCGACGGATGGGCGACGTGAAGTGCGTATAGTGCGTGGCCGCCAGCGCAAAATGCCCGGTGTTTTCTTCGCTGTAGCGCGCCTGTTTCAACGACCGCAGCATCAGATAACTGAGGATACGCTCCTCCGGCTTGCCCTCAATCTTCGCTACCAGGCGCTGATAGGCGCGGGAAGAAAGCTTGATCTCCTTCGGGATCACAATATCTTTGTAAACGGTGCGTCCCTGCGCTTTCTTTTCGTGGAACCGGTGATTTGAAACCGGAATCGCTCCCACTCCCAGCGAATAACCAAACTGCGCAGCAACTTCCTCGAATTCCATGATCCGCTTCGGGTCCGGCTGTTCGTGGACACGGTAGATTGCCGCCCGCCCGTTGTGATTCTGCACGAAATCTTCCAAAAATGCCGCTACGGCTTCATTCGCGGCCAGCATGAATTCTTCAATAATCCGGTGGGCGATGTTGCGCGGACTGCGTCCAATCCCCGTCATCGTGCCTTCAGTGTCGAACTCGATCAGCGGCTCCGGCAAATCGAAATCAATGGAGCCTCGTTTGTACCGTTTGTGCTGCAGAATCTCCGCCAGCGCCCGCATGGTTTCAAAACGGTCTGAGCCGCGTTCCAGCAGCGCCGCGTATTCGTCACGCAGGGCGGCTTTCTGCGCCGGCTCGCCATCCAGCAGCAGATGGACTTTGGTATAAGTCATCCGCGCCGCGCTGCGAATCACCCCGCTGCAGAACTCTGCTGAAACCACCTCACCTTTGGGCTCGATTTCCAGCAGAGCCGAAACCACCAGCCGGTCCTGATGCGGCACCAGCGAACAGATATTGGTGGAGAGCTCAAAGGGCAGCATCGGGATTGCACGATCCGGGAAATAGACGCTGGTTCCGCGCAGCCGCGCCTCACCATCAATCGCGCTGCCCGGCTTCACGTAATGGCTGACATCGGCGATATGAACCTGCAGTTCATAATTGCCATTCGGCAGCTTTTCGACCAGTACGGCGTCATCAAAATCGCGTGCCGTCTCGCCATCTATAGTCACGATGGGCAGGTCACGGAAATCACGCCGTCCGACCAGTTCCGCCTCCGCAATCGCGGCGGGCACCCCTTGCGCCTGATCAATCACTTCCTGCGGAAAACGGTGCGGCAGGTGGTGTTTGCGGATGATGATTTCGACATCGATGCCGAAATCACCCGGCGCCCCCAGAATCTCAATCACACGGCCCGTGGGACCATTCCCGCGCTGCCCGTAATCCAGCACTTCGGCGTTTACGATCAGACCTTCCAGATCGGCGGGACTGTCCACTTCAAACGTGCGTACGCCGATACGGTCCACCGCGCCTGAGCTCGCCGGAATCGCCAGGTCTTCTGGAATTTCAATCCAGTCAGCCAGGCGTTCGTCAAAAGGCGCGACGAACATTCCCCGCCGCGTAATGCGGAACTCACCCACAACCGTGGGATGTGCGCGTTTCAGGACTTTCCAGATTTCGCCTTCCGCCCGGCCGCCCGCCCGGCCCGTCCCGCTGATGCGCGCTATGGCACGATCCCCGTGCATGGCGCCGCGTGTCGCATCACGCGCCAGATAAAGGTCGCCGGTCACACCGTCGATCGGCTTGTCCGGGATCAGAAAACCATAACCGTCGCGGTGGATGGTCACGCGTCCGGCGATGAATTCCCGGCTGCGCGAAGCGGCGACGTATGTGTGGTGGGGAAGTTCAATCAGACTCCCCTGGCCCGCCATCCGGTCCAGCGCAGTTTCGATTTCAGTCCGGTCGTCACCATGGACTCCCAAGACCTTGAACAGGTGCTTCAGGCCCGTCTTTCCCTGCGGCTGCTTTTCAATCCAGTCCAGCAGCGCGGAATCTTTCATATCAACATCACAGCATAAGGCTGGCATAATAGGTAAGCGATGCGATACTTTTTGCTCCTCCTGCCCTGCCTGATGCTCTCATCACAGACGCCGCTCTCGGCACAGACGCCTGCTCCCGCGAAGAAAGCAGTTCCGGCCGCTGCCAAACCGACTCCTTCGGTGATGCTGAGGAACTTTAAGGAATCGGGCATGGCCAATGCGCCTGTCCAGATTGAGATTTATACCGATTATGAATGCCCGGCCTGCCGTGATCTCTACCTCACCGTTCTGCCGTCGCTGAACCGGGAATATGTGAACACAGGCAAGGTCAAACTGCTCCACCGCGATTTCCCGCTACAGCAGCACTTGTATTCGAAAAAGGCCACGGCTTACGCCAATGCAGCCGGCACCATCGGCAAGTATGATCTGGTGGCCCAGCAGATATTCCAGACCCAGCCCGAATGGGCGCAGAGCGGCAACGTGGATGCGGTAGTAGCGAAGGTTCTCGCCGGTGCCGACCTCGAAAAAGTCCGCGGCATGGCAAAGGGCGAGGTTCTGGACGATTCAGTGGCTGCCGACGTCGCCATGGGTGAGAAAGATAACCTGCGCCAGACGCCCACCATCGTGATCATTGCCAAAGGCAAGCGCGAGGTGATCTCAGGCGGGATGCCGTATTCGATTCTGAAGTCCTACATCGACAAGAAACTCGCGCAATAGAGAAGTTCGCACAATGAGATTGAATGCACGACATCTGGTGCTGGTGGGTCGGCTCGCTGTGGCCGGCATCTTGCTTTACTCCGGTTACTCCAAGTTGAGCGAACCCTGGCTACAGTTTGAAATATCGCTGGAGTCTTTCAAAATTCTGCCGGAAAGCTGGCTGGAACCCCTGGCCCGAACTGTACCCTGGTGCGAAGTCGCCCTGGGCGCAGCACTTCTGACTGGTGTTTTTGCGCGCTGGTTTTCGCTCATCGCCACCTTGATGCTGGCGGTCTTCATGGGTGCAGCCGCCCAGGCTTATTACAGGGGACTTCAAGTGGATTGCGGCTGCTTCGGTTCCGGTGGCGATCCGCTTGGCCCCAAATGGTTTGCGGAACACGGTGCTATGACTTTGCTGGCGCTGGCGGTCACGGTGGGAGCGTTTATGCTCGCTCGTACCAGGACGCCGTCAGGGACTTCTCGCGCATCTAAAGTGTCATCCGATGCAACCACGCAACCGGAAATCGCGTAAACTAAATCAGAAATGCGTACACTCGTTCTCCTCGCCGCTTTGGCCGTATCCACATTTGCCGCCACCAACCCCAGCAAGGCTGTCGTGCCGCGAAAGGCACCGGAATTCGTCATACAGTTGCCGGATGGAACTCAGAAGCTGCTCAGTTCTTACCGGGGCAAGGCGGTTGCGATTGCCTTCATGTTCACCACTTGCCCCCATTGTCAGAACACGGCCAAGCTGCTGAATTTGATTCAGAGTGAGTATGGGCCGAAGGGCGTGCAGGTCCTGGGCGTGACCTTCGACGCGGGTGCAGCACAGCGGATTCAGCAGTTTAACGCAGGCTCGGCGGTTACCTACCCCTGCGGATCGTCTAATCCTGGTCCGGTACTTGAATTCCTGGGCATTCCGCCCACTGAGCCGTATTTTGTTCCGATTCTGGTTTTCATTGATAAGCAAGGCATGATTCGTTCCCAGTTCATCGGCGATGAGAAGTTTCTTGGCGAGGCCACGGTGAAATCGGGCGGGATCACCAAGGTTTTGCACGCCGATGCGGCCCAGCTGACGAACATTCAGGCCGAACTCGATAAACTGCTTAAACCGCACGTCGCAACTGCGGCGAAATAGCGGGACTGTTCATGCTTAATCTGCACGCGGTCAGGCTCCGGATTCCGGAGAATGCCAATATTGTGCTCGGCCAGAGTCACTTCATCAAGACTGTGGAAGATCTTTACGAGGCGATGGTGAATTCAGTGCCTGGCGCGCAGTTTGGCGTGGCTTTTAACGAAGCCTCGGGGCCTTGTCTGACGCGTGCGGATGGCACGAATGAAGAGCTTCGCGAGGCTGCTGTCGAAATCGTATCGAGTATTGCGGCAGGGCATATATTCGCGGTTGTGATGCGGAATGCTTTTCCGGTGAATGTTTTAAAGGCGATTCAGGGTGTGCCGGAAGTCTGCACGATATTTTGTGCGACGGCGAACCCGGTGGAAGTGATTGTGGCGGAGACGGAACAGGGCCGTGGTGTTCTTGGAGTTATTGATGGTTCGTCGCCTGCGGGGATTGAAACAGAGGATGACCGGCTGCAGCGCCACAGTTTCCTGCGGAAAATCGGGTATAAACGGTAGTCTGGCGGTTCGCGCCGATTAGTTGCCGCGCTGTCGCATAGTCGCCAGTACTTCCTCGAACGGCAAAGCGGGTTCCTTCGCGGTCTGCTCAAAAGCCATTAGATCTTGAGCGTCTTCGGCGAGTGCGGGAACGACCGATGCATTCACCAGAACGGAAACACATTGGTCAGTGTCTGGCTCGTTCATTGGGGCCTTGGAATCTTGGATTTGGAGCCGGTGGAGGGGATCGAACCCCCGACATCCAGTTTACAAAACTGGCGCTCTACCAACTGAGCTACACCGGCGGCCGCTTGCGTAAACGCCAGTTCTGAGTTTACGAAACCTGACTTGTTCCGGTCAAGAGCCTTTGGGTTCGTGTGCAAACTAACCCGCCATTGACAGAGCGACGGGGTTGCGACCGCGTCATTGGCTGGTTTAAGCTGCGGGCTGTTGCGAGCTTTCCAGTTTGGTAACCCGTTAGTTGATCAGGCTGGTTTCGAGATCCATAGTGCGGAGTACTTCGCGGTGTGTTTTCATACGCATTTCCATGGGGCTGGCCCATTTGTGGAATGCAGTGAGTAGTGAGGTTTCCACGCGCTCAAGATCAGCTTTGGTGGCAGCTGCGTTAATGGCCATCTGGTCGAGAATCCATTTCTTGTCGTCGTCTGTGAGGTTCATGGGGTTGCTTTGTCCTTTAGGTTACATTCTTGTTGTGCGAGTCGCGAGCGACTAAAAGAGAATCCCCATGTCGACAACCTCGCCGAATCTCGATCATTTGACTTGGCTGAACTGGACAGGGAACTTGCGGGTGTTTCGGATGATGATGTGCTCGTCAAGCAACTGCACGTTCTCCGAAACGATGTCATTTCGCATACAGCTGCCGACAACGTAAGAAGGGACGCCGCTCAAACGTGGCTCCCAGATCAGGGGGTCGAAACGCTCTTGACTCACGCAGAGGCGATCACATCCAAGTACAGTCTGCTCTATCGGGCTTCTCAGTATGGCGGAATCGCATGCGCCGACGATTACAAAAACACCCTTGAATGGTTACGAAAGGCCCTTTCAGCGCATGAGGCGCAAATCGACCAAGAGATCGCAGACGCTGGGTTGAGCATCGAGTAGTCGGCGCTTCCGAGACCCGCTGCCTCCGATGGACGGCCCAGCGAACCGCTCGAACGAAGAAAAGCCGATCCCCTTTCGGAGGACCGACTCTGGCGAAGCGTTGCGCGATTCCACCTTCGAGCAGGCATGGCCCGCGTCGACGACCGCTTTCTATAAGGGCGAGCAGGGGACTACGAAGAACGGCAAGCCCCGAATGGTGGCGCTCGGTGAATCCGTCCAGAAGGACCTCGCGCTCTGGCACCAGTTCCGCGTCGGGCCGGACAGCTACATATTCGCCTCAGAAGCCGGAACGCCAATCAAGTACGAGAACCTCGGACAGCGGTATATCCGCCCGCGTGCTTCGAGAAGATCGACCTGAAATGGGCGGGCTGCAGGGCGATGCGGAGAACGAACTAAACATTGATGCGCGCGGCTGGTGCCGACCTCAGCGGTCATCCCAAAACCGGCCGATGCCAAACAAAGTATCAGCCGATAACCGTGGCCACGGCCTCTGAGTCGCGATGGAAGAGTACACGCATTCCACTCCCGAGCAGAAGCAGGAAGCCGTCGGGAAGCTCGAACAAATGGTGAACTGGCCGGCAAATGGAATGCAATGGAATACGGCTCACTTAAAAAACGCCGTAAGTCTTTGAAAAAATGGAGCGGGAGACGAGGATCGAACTCGCAACCAACAGCTTGGAAGGCTGTGACTCTACCATTGAGTTACTCCCGCCCAGAATTCGTTGAACTTCTCCCATTGTAACAACTGCTTCAATCTCCGGCAAAACCTCAAGGTTCCCGGTGGTTACCCCGAGTCGCTACCCGGCTATACTCCAATCGGATCCAATCAGCCGGGTACGAGGCTACATATCATAATATGTGATCTTTCCCACACAATCCCGCGATATTCGGCTATTGACCAACCCGCAAACTCATATAATCACGAACCATGAAAATTGCTTTTCGATACATCAGACCAGTAGTTGCCCTCGTTCTCTGAGTCGCCGTGCCAGCCGCCGTTTCTGCTGCGACCGACAATAGCTACAAGATCGAATACGACGGCGGCTCTTTAGCGAATGCCAAAGCGGGGACGGAACTTCGGCTCTATGTAGAGTCCGGTGAATTACGCATTGCCAAAGGCAAAGACATCATCGCTGTCGTCCCAGCCACCGCAGTCATTGATCTGAGCTATGGGCAGGATGTGCATCGACGAGTGGGCGCGGCCATCGGGCTGGCCGTAGTTTCGCTGGGGATTGGTGCATTGATGGCGTTAAGCAAATCCAAGAAACACTACATCGGCGTCACCTGGGACGACGCGGGCAAGAAGGGCGGTATCGCTTTTCAAGCGGATAAGAACGACTATCGCGGAATTATTGCCGGACTTGAGGGCATCACGGGCAAGAAAGTGTTAATTCCGATACGATCGGGGTGAAGAATTAAGGGCTGTCCCGGAAAACCCGGATTCCACTTTGGTTTCAGCGCTGGCGAGGGCTTTTGAGTTCTGAATCATCGCCTCCAGTTGATCAAAGCGCGAGCGGATCTGCTCGCGCGCTGTTTCGCTGATTTGCTGTGCTTCCCGCCTCTCTGCCCTGCGCTCCCGGAAAAAGAAAACAGAGAACAGCATCATCATGGCGATGTATACAAAAGCAGGCCAGTTGTCGGCAACTTCAGCGGCTATTTCCGCCATCATGACCATCATTGAAATTGCAGTGGATAAACCAGAGAAATTTCTCGGCGATGCCGATAATTTCCCTTCATGCTCTATAGCTACGCTACCGTAAGAACATGCAAACACGGCCTCTCGGCAACAGCGACCTGCTCATCACCCCCCTCGGCGTCGGTGCCTGGGCCATGGGCGGCGGCGGCCTCCCCTTCTCCTGGGGACCGCAGGACGACAACGATTCGATCGCGGCCATCCATGCCGCGCTCGATCAGGGCATCAACTGGATCGATACCGCCCCCATCTACGGCCTCGGCCACTCCGAAGACGTGGTAGCCCGCGCCCTCAAGGGACGCGCAAAGAAACCCTACATTTTCACCAAATGCGAATTCGTCTGGAATGAAGCCCGCGAAATCACCCGCAGCCTCAAACGCGAATCCATCCGCAAGGAAGTGGAAGACAGCCTGCGCCGCCTCGAAATCGATGTCATCGACCTCTACCAGATCCACTGGCCCGACCCTGATCCCGACGTTGAAGAAGGCTGGGCCGCCGTCGCTGAACTCAAGCAGGAAGGCAAAATTCGCTGGGGAGGAGTCTGCAATTTCAACGCTGCGCAACTTACCCGCGCCCAGGCCATCGCGCCCGTTACCTCCCTGCAGCCGCCCTATTCCATGCTCTCGCCGGAACTTGAAACCGGAGCCATGCCCTGGTGCGCCGAACACAACACCGGCATTCTGGTCTATTCGCCCATGAAATCGGGCCTGCTTTCCGGAGCCATGACCCGCGAACGCATCGCCGCCATGCCCGAAGACGATTTTCGCCAGCGCACCGCAGGTTTTAAAGAACCGCTGCTCACGCGCAATCTGAACCTGGTGGAACTGCTGCGCGCAATCGGCACACCAAGTGGCCGAACACCCGGCGAAGTCGCCCTCGCGTGGACTCTCCGCCGCCCGGAAGTCACCGCAGCCATCGTCGGACTCCGTTCCGCGAAACAAGTGGCTGGCGTAGTCGGCGCGGCTGATTACCGTCTCAACGACGCCGAGATCAAACAAATCGCCGATTTCCTCGCGATCCCGGTCCCCCCAGCCGCCGCGTGACCCTGCCGCGAATATTGATGGTTTCGTCGGAAGCCAGTCCGTACGCCAAAAGCGGCGGACTGGCTGACGTCCTCGGTTCCCTGCCCGCCGCGCTGGCTGGTCTCGGGCATCCGGTGGCCGTCGTCATTCCCAACTACATGAATGCGCGGAACACGCAAGCCCGCACCGTATATGAACATCTCAACATTCCGGTCGGCCGACGCTATTACGACACCACCATCCGCGAATTTCAAGCCGACGGCATAACCTATTTTTTCGTCGATCAGCCCGCTTTGTTCCACCGCTCCGGCCTTTACGGCGACCAGCACGGCGACTACTCCGACAATCACATCCGCTTCGCCCTGCTCTCGAAAGCCGCCCTTGAAATCTCGCGCCGGCTCTGGCCCGTTGATATCTTCCACTGCCATGACTGGCAGGCGGCGCTGTTGCCGGTCTACCTGAAGAACACCGCCGACCCCCATTTCGTCACCGCCAAAACCCTGCTCACCATTCACAATCTGGGCTATCAGGGCATCTTTGAACCCTCGGCGATGAGTGACCTCGGGCTGCCGCGGACGCTATTCAACCCGGGCGGCATTGAGTTTTGGGGCAAGGTCAACCTGCTCAAAGGTGGCATCGTGTTTGCCGACGCCCTAACCACCGTCAGCCGCAAATATGCCGAAGAAATTCAGACACCGGAATACGGCTGGGGCCTCGATGGTCTGCTGTCGGATCGCCGCGCCGACCTCACCGGCATCCTGAACGGTGTCGATTACAGCCGCTGGAGCCCGGAGGCGGATCCCGCAATCCCCGCGCCCTATTCAGCCACCGATCTGCGTGGCAAAAAGATCTGCAAACAACAACTGTTAAAAGAAATGGGGCTGCCCGCAAAGGCGCTGGAACGCCCGCTCCTTGGCATCGTTTCCCGGTTCGCCGGACAAAAAGGTTTTGACCTTCTCGAAGCCGCCGCCCCGGAAATCTTTGCGCAGGACGTTTCCCTGGTCGCACTCGGTAACGGGGAACCGCGCTGGGAAGAATTTTTCGTCAACCTTCAGGCGGCGTATCCGGACAAAGCAGCTCTGAAACTCGGCTATGATGATGCACTGGCGCACCGCATTGAAGCGGGTGCGGACATCTTCCTCATGCCCAGCCGTTATGAACCTTGTGGCCTCAACCAGATCTACAGCCTGCGCTACGGAACGGTTCCCGTAGTGCGCGCAACGGGAGGTCTGGATGACACGATTGCCGACGTCCCCGGCCTTCCGTCCACAGGCTTCAAGTTCGATGATTACAATGGAACTGCGCTGCTCGATGCCATCCGCAGGGCGTGCCAGGCGTTTGCACACCGCGAAACCTGGACCGCTATGATGTTGCGGGGCATGCGGCAGGATTTTTCATGGACGGCTTCGGCCGCCGAATATTCGCGCTTGTATCTGGGTCTTGCATCTTTCAGACCCCCAGGCGACTCTAAGATTTAGACAAAGGATTATATGGCTGGCGCAAACACACTCAACTTTACCGATGGAGCCTGGGACACAGAAGTCCTGAACTCTGCTGAACCCGTACTGGTCGATTTCTGGGCGACTTGGTGCGGTCCCTGCCGTCAGATGACGCCGATCATCGACCAGCTGGCCGACGAATATCATGGCAAAGCCAAGATCGGCAAACTGAACGTTGACGACAACGGCCAGACCGCGTCGCGCTATCAGGTGCGTGGCATTCCGACGATTCTGCTCTTCAAGGGTGGCAAGATCGTGGCGACTAAAGTGGGTGCCACGGGCAAGACTGACCTGCAGAAGATGATCGACGAAAACCTGCAATAAGAAAACAGTTCTCCTGGAAGGAAACGGGGCGTGTCCGTTTAGGTTTCGCGCCCCGTTTTATTTCGGCCGCGATCAACTGTGGCGCATCCGGATCGTTGTCGAGGCCGCGATCGCGCTTTCCGTACAATCCCGCAGTTTCCTGAGAGATGTCAAGCGGCTTGTCGGGACGGATCTTCGTGGATGTTACGGGGCTACACCAGCTCCAGTGCCCTCCCGAAACAAAATCACCCAAAGTTGTATCGGATGACATTGACAACCACCCTCCCCGCTCCCTAAACTCAAATTTTACAGAGCCATCATGGCACTTAGAATCCGTCAGGCAGAACAACCCGGGCGATTCACTGGTTTTACTCACGGAGGTGCGCCTTCTCGAGTAGCCCTGTAACGAAAATAGTTACCCCTTGCCCTCTGCGCGGCCAGTTTTGGCAACGCGCCCAAGCGTTCCCACACGGTCTTTTTTCGACTTTCTTCCCGGATGATTGCCGCATCTGCGACACCCAACTCACCCGCTGGACCCGCATCCCGGTTTGCGATGCCTGCCTGAACTCCCCAGCCGCGCTCGAAGCCGAATATTTCTGCGCCGTGTGCAACACGCCCTTCGTCAACGCCTTTCCCCTCGATGTTCGCGGCGTCTGCACAGCCTGTCGTTCCGGTTTGCGGGGCTTTGATCGCGCCGCCAGTTTCGGACACTACGAAGGCGCGCTCCGCAGCCTCATTCACCTTTACAAGTATTCCGGCATGAAGCCCCTGGCCCGCAATCTGGGCGAATACCTGAACCGTGTAGTCCCGGCGGAAGAGAAATTCGACGCTGTAGTGGCCGTCCCGCTGCACTGGCGCAAACAATGGCGTCGCGGTTTCAACCAGTCCGAACTCCTTGCGAGGCACGTGGCGGACGCGCACAGTCTGCAGGTTTTGAAGGCCCTTACCCGCGCCCGCGCCACCGAAGTTCAGGCCGGTCTCGCCAGCGCCGGACGCCGTCGCAATATGGCCGGTGCTTTTCGTGCCAGGCCCGGGGTCAGCCTCACTGGCCAACATCTTTTATTGATTGACGACGTCATGACTACCGGAGCCACCGCCAGTGCCTGCGCCGTGGCCTTGAAACGCGCCGGAGCGAAATCGGTCTCGCTCCTCACAGTCGCCCGTGTGGACCGGCGATTTACCTGACGCCGGATTTCGCACAAGGACTCATACATGGACATCCTGAGGAGAAAGATGCAGAGCTACAGCAGACTACAGAGACCGGTGCTCGTCCTGAACGCAAGCTTTGAACCCATCAATATCTGTGCTGCGCGCCGGGCTCTGGTGCTGGTGTTGAAGGGGATTGCCTCGGCCGAAGAAGAATCGTCCACTGCCGTGCATTCCACCCGTCGCGCCATGCCTGTCCCGTCTGTCATCCGTCTGCTTGAATACCGCCGCATCCCTCACCAGACCCGCGCCCTTTCGCGCAAGAACATCCTGATGCGTGACCGCTACACCTGCCAGTACTGCCTGAAGGTTCTGCCCGCCGGAGAACTCACGCTGGACCACGTCATCCCCCGCTCCCGCGCCGGCGAATCCGCGTGGGAAAATCTGGTTGCCTGCTGCCACTATTGCAATAACCGCAAAGGCTGCCGCACGCCGGAAGAGGCAGGGTTCAAACTAGCACGCCAGCCGCGGCCTTTCAGCCTGCATACCAGCCGCCATCTGATGCGCCTGCTGGGCAAGGGCGATGAGCAGTGGCAGAAGTACTTGTTTTATTAAGCGAGCTCGGGAGCGATCATTAGTTCTGGAAAATCGCGCCTGAAATCCGTGCCATTGAAAGTGATCAGGCGGTCGGCATGCAGCAGACTGTGGGCCCCGATAACGAAATCCGCTAACAGTCGCCTCGGCCATTCCTGACCAGCCCGCAGCTGGCGCTCCGCATATCTTCTGAAGCGGACACCTGCTTCTTCCCACACGGCCTTGTTCAGGTTGTACTCAACTTCAATGATTCCACCTGATCACCCTGTCTCGGTAAGCGCATCGCAATCGGCACCGAGAACCACCTTTGGCTGGTACTACACCTGATGATCGCGGGCCGTTTGCACTGGCGTCCACGCGGCGTAAAACTCAGTGGCAGACAAAACCTTGCAGCCTTCGATTTTCCTAACGGCTCCGTAACCCTGACCGAAGCCGGTACAAAGCACCGTGCATCGCTGCATATCTTACGCGGTGAGGAAGGATTGTACTCGCTGGACCCCCGGCGGCATTGACGTCCTGAAGTCTTCCGCAGAAGAATTTCGCGCGGTCCTGACCGCCGAAAACCACACTCTGAAACGCGCCCTGACAGACCCCCCGCGTCCTGAGCGGCATCGGCAACGCCTACTCTGACGAGATCCTTCACGCGGTGCAACTCTCGCCTCTGGCCCAAACGCAAAGACTCAAACCGGATGAATGGAATCGTCTCTTCACCGCCACGCAGACTACGCTCAACCTCTGTATCAACTGTCTCACCGCCGAAACTGCCGGAGGCTTTCCCGAAAAAGTCACAGCGTTTCAAGATGATAAGGCCGTACACGGGCGTTATGGAAAGCCCTGTCCCGTCTGCGCGGAGAAAATTCAGCGCATCCGCTACGCCGACAACGAAACCAACTACTGTGCGAAGTGCCAGACCGGAGGCAACGTCATGGCAGACCGCGGCCTCTCCCGTCTGCTGGGTTCAGACTGGCCCCGCTCCCTCGAAGAACTGGAAGCCCTGCGCCGAAAATGAACCGGACAATAGACTAGAACCTGAGGGCTTCTGATCGCCTTCATCCCTCGCCCCGTCGCGGAATCACCCAGAGAACCACGCCCAGGGAGACCCGATGAAAGCAGCCGGCATTGTCCTTACACTTGAAGAAATCAGCGCTCTGACGCAGGAGGGCGGCAAACCCGCCGAAACCCTGATGAACGTCGTCGCGCTCATCGCCAAACGGTTCCAGACCGACGTCTGCTCCGCCTGTCTGCTTGCGGCGGGACCGCGCCAATCTCGTCCTCGCTGCCACCCTCGGTCTGAACGGCTTCGCCATCGGTACCGGACGCACCCATACCAACATGGATATCCATGACACACGTGACGGCGAGGGGCTGTATAAGGTGTTGTCCGAAACCGTGATTCCGCTCTATTACCAGCGCGATCAGGATGGTTTGCCTATCGGCTGGATCAAGCGGATGAAGCGGACTGTCCGGACTCTGGGCTGGCGCTTCGGAGCCGACCGCATGGTGATGGATTACACACTGAAGGCCTGCGTTCCGGTGGCGGGTGGGACCTCAAGCTCTATTTGAGCTGCCACAATGGGGTAGACCATGAAAAGAGTTCTCGCCATTGCGGACGAAAAGCCAGGGTACGAAGCACCGTACGCTAAAGCCTTGTGCGATGCGGGTTTGGAACTGGTCATCGCCAGCCCTTCCGAGCGGGCTTCCCTGCGGGAATTCGCGGGCCTGGTGCTGATGGGCGGGGCCGATGTGAATCCTTCCTGGTATGGCGCGGTTCGGCATCCTGCCACCCAGGACCCCGACGATGCCCGGGACAAACGCGAATGGGAACTCATAGATGAAGCCATCTCGCGTGATGTACCGGTGCTCGGTATCTGCCGCGGCATGCAGATCCTGAATGTTTGGCACGGCGGAACGCTGCTTCAGGACATCGAAAACCACAGAACTATCACGAGCGAAAAGGGTCTGCCCGCACACGATCTTGCTGTCGAGCGGGATACCCGGCTGGCACAGATTGCCGGTTCGTCCTGGCGGGTCAACTCACGGCATCATCAAGGCGTTGACCGTGTTGGCGAAGGCCTGATTGTTACGGCACGTGACCCCCGCGATGGTGTGATTGAAGCGGTGGAACGGCATGACAAACGGTTTGTTATGGCCGTGCAGTGGCACCCGGAGGACCAGCGTGAACATGCTGCTCTGTTCCAGGCGTTTGCTCATTCGATGCGCTCGTAGATCACAAGCTGGCGCCCCCCGGACGGCAATATCGTCCGGCGATACCCGGTTTTAAACGCCTTGCCAAACCAGACCGACTCTGAAGAACTAAAGAACACCACCCGTTTATACCTTGCAAGATCGGCATTTAGCTTCGCGAAATACTCGGGCCTTGCCTGATCAGGCCTATAGGGAACCAGCCGGATCGGCGCGTTCACCGGGTACATAGACAGTTGCGCCAGCAGTTCCACCTGCTCATATTCATCCACCGGAAACTGAACGTGAAAGCCATCTTCAAATTCACTGGTCATGACGAGGGCTGTACCTGGCACCTCAGCCTGGTCATTCAGCATCGCCGAAATCAGGCGGTAGTTCACCGGGCTGATGACATACGCCGGCGTGGTCACAGACCAGGCGCTGGGGAATACCAGGAAACCCATCGCTGCTATCCCTGCGACTCGCGACACAGATGGCCCGAGCGACCGCAGGATTGCCGTATGCAGAATTGCGAAGGCACCGCTGATACCTGCCAGATACATGGGCGTCCAGAGATCGATTTGCACAAACTTGGTCAACAGGTAAAGCGGCACGCTAAAGCAGACGATGGTGGCGAGACACAGCACGATGCCTTCACGCGGAAACGCAGAGTGTTCGCTTTGTTCGGCACCCAAGAACCGGGTGGTCACCCACGCAGCCGGGTGACAGATCGCAATCGCCGTCGGGACAAATACTGCCAGCAAATCCCGCGACTGCACAATGATCGGTACGTTGTGGAGCGCGGCGATTTTTGAAATTTCGAGCATCTGCGGGACGAGCGGCAGGGCGAGAAGGCCCCAGATGAAGGGCAGCAACACCATCTGCAGGCGCGGCAGAACCAAGCCCGTGTACAGGCGATAAACGATGTAGATTGCGTGCGCCAGAACAATCAACGCCCACATGAACGAGAGGTAGTAGGGCAGCACCACGACCACCGAATAGATGGCGAAGCGCGAACAGTTGGGCTTTTCGAGCCAGCGGAACAGCAACAGATAGCCGAGGAATACGGCAGCCATCGCCAAGCCGTACGGACGCGCCATCATCGCCAGACGCGGATTGATTGGGATGTACAGCCACAGCGTGAGAACCAGCAGCGCGCCGGTGGGGTCAAAGTAACGCCGGGCCAGCTTATAGAGCAACACCAGGCTAACCGACGACGCGATCAGCGACGGTAGCCGGAATGACCATTCGTGCAGCCCGAAGACGGCCCTGACCACCAGCAGAATCGCACAGTAAAGCGTGGATTGGGTGAACTCGGTGGAACGCTGCAGCAGGTTTCCCCAGCCGCCGGCAGTAATCCAGACCGGGCCGGTTTCATCCAGCTGGAAAGGAACAGCAAGACCCATGATCCAGCAGCGGATGATGGCCAGCGCGATCAGGATAATCCAGATCCGCGCCTCGTTTCTCTGTGCCCAGGCGGTCATGAATCGAGAGGGATGACGTCAACTCCGACGTCGAGCGTATGGTCAGCACCGCCCAGCAGGACACCGTAGACCGGACTCACGTCGCCGTAGTCGCGGCCCCAGGCCACTGTGATGTGGCTGTCAGAAGGGATGCAGTTGTTGGTGGGATCGAAATCCACCCAGCCTGTATCGGGGCTCCACACGGAACACCAGGCATGCGACGCATCAGCACCCGCGAGGCGCGGTTTGCCGGGAGGCGGTAGTGTTCGCAGGTAGCCGCTCACATAGCGGGCGGGCAGTCCCAGGGAACGCAGGCAGGCGATTTGCAGATGGGAAAAATCCTGGCAAACGCCACGGCGCTTTTCGAAGGTGGTTTCCACCGGTGTGCTGACTTCGGAAGCTTTGCTGTCGAAGCGGAAGTCCTCGAAGATGCGCCGGGTAAGGTCGCGGGCGGCTTCGAGAACGGGACGGCGGGGAGTAAAAGAGGTCAGCGCGTATTCGGCGAACTGCGGCCTGGCCCCGGCACGCAGGGAATCGAAGACATACTGACAGGCTTCAAAAGCCACGTTGTCCCGGACAGTCTCCCAGGCGGGTGAGGCAGCAAGAATGGGCTCGGCGGGCGGCGTAACTTCCACTTCACTGGTAGCCACGACAACCATGCGGCTGTGCGGCTCCAACAGATTAAAGGACGTGACGGTGTTGCCGAAATAATCCGTGTGGCTGGCGAGCGCCGGGGGCCGGGGGGAAATGTCGATATGAGTATGATCCGTGCCGTGCGGGGTCAGGCGCAGGATGTGGTGCGAGATCGAGACGGGCTCTTCATAGTCATAGCGGGTTTCATGACGCACGCGATAGAGCACTAGGTTGCGCGCTCCAGTTCGGCATGGCTGAAGTAAGTGTTGGTCAGGGCGTCTGAGAACGCCGGGAGAGCGGCGTCTAGCGCCGCGAGGAGGTCATCAAGCTGCACCCGGCGACCGGGCTGACACAACGTGGCGACATCCGCGTCAAACAGTTTGGCAGCAGCTTCCTCAAGGCGGTGCTGTTTGGCGAACGGCCATTCGGCCCCTGCCTGAGAGTTGGACAGAAAACGGCAATGGGCCGAAAGATCGTTAATCTGAAAGGCGAGGGATCGCGGGTTAAGTTCATCATTCATCAACAGATCCAGAACCGGCGCTGCCTGAAGGTGAGTGAAGTAACGGGAACGATAAGTCATCGCGCTGTCGGCCACATCGAGCAGCATTTCGAGCATCGGCCAGGTGTGCGGTGTGATGGGAACGATGATGGACCGGAATAAACGAACCAGCAAGACCGAGCGTTCGATGCGCCGACCGAGACTTAAAAAATGCCAGCCGGGGCCGCGGGTTATGTTTTCGAGTTCGATGCCGCGGAGGGAAGCAAGCGTGCCGATGCAGCGGTTCAGAACAGAAATTGCATCGCCCGTGGGCAGGTAACCCCAAGCCGATTCGTTGTCCGTTCGGGCGAGGCCATTGAGCTGGCTCACAACGCGCAGCATGTCAGAAGAGAGCCGGTCGCGAACCTGCGCGGCTGAAATCGAGGCGCGGTTGAGGTTGCCGTGCAGACTGTCATGCCGCTGCTCTTCGAAGATGAGCGACAGCAATTCCTGTCCAAAATCCTCAGCGAGGTCAAGCGGTGCCAGTTCCAGACGGCCCTGCGGATCGTCACTGACCAGACGGGAGTTCAGTGTTTCGAGGCAACCGTGGAAGGCCAGAAGGGAATCCCATTCAGATGAGCCCACGGTGGCGGAATCGCGCGTGAGGCGGCCGAGCATGCAGCGCAACATCCGCGCCAGGTGTTCGCAGCGTTCCGAGTAGCGACCCAGCCAGAACAGGAAATCGACCGCGCGACTCGGCAGATCGCTGTTCACGCCGCGATTGAGCGGGACGGGTAGATCACGCGAGACCTGCAGGCTGAAATTGTCGACCGGGCGGTCCGAAAGAACCCAGGTGTCTTTGCTGCCTCCACCACGCTGCATGGAAACAACAGGCGTGTCGATCGAAGGCGAAACGCGGGCCAGGCCACCGGGCATCACTACCCATGAATTCCCTGACGCCGCGAGGAAAACACGAAGTACGACGCGGCGCGGACTCAGGCTGTTCTCAGACCACACAGGCGCTGCGGAAAGGCTCACCAGTTCCTGGCCGGTGTAATCGTAAGGGCGCTGTTCGATGCGGTTGATCAGCAGATCACGTTGCGCGGCGCTCAATTCTCCGCCGAAGACCGGCTCCATACGACTGGACCGGAACGAGGGTTTGATGACCAGGTAGTTCAGGTTTTCGCGAACATAGTTGAGCGCAGCAGGCTGGCCGCACCACCAGGTAGCCACCGAAGGCAGTTTCAGTCTCTCCCCGAGGAGACGTTCGCTCAACCCGGGGAGGAAAGGCATGATGGCCGGGGTTTCCACCAGACCGCTGCCCAGAGCATTGGCCACTGCGACGTTGCCCGCACGCACGGCTTCGACGAGACCGGCGACGCCCAGAAACGAATCGGACCTTAGTTCAATGGGATCACAGAAACCATCATCCACACGGCGGAGAATGACATCTACCGGTTTGAGGCCTTCCAGAGTTTTCAGGAAAACACGGGCATCGCGCACCGTAAGATCTGCACCCTGCGCCAGAGTGAAGCCGAGGTACCGCGCGAGGTAAGAATGCTCAAAATAGGTTTCGTTAAGCGGGCCGGGCGTGAGCAGGACTACTCGTGGATTGGCCCTGCGCGAGGGCGCGAGCGCGATCAACTGGTCACGGAAGGCGCGAAAAAACGAAGCCAGCCGCTGGACATTCGATTCGCGGAAAAGATCGGAGAATGTCTCCGCGAGGACGATGCGGTTTTCGAGGGCGTAGCCTGCGCCGGAAGGGGCTTGCGTGCGGTCTGCCAGCACCCACCACTGGCCGTCTACGGAACGTGTGAGGTCAACCGCAAGCATGTGCAGGTAAGTATCTCCAGCCACTTTCAGGTTGTGGCAGGGACGCCAGAAACTGGAGTTGCCAAAGACCAGAGAGGCTGGCAGCACGCCGCTGCGTAAGAGTTGTTGAGGGCCATAAACATCGGCCAGTATCTGATTGAGCAGTGTCGCGCGCTGGATCACGCCGGCTTCGATCGTTGCCCACTCATCGGGCGGGATGAGCAGCGGAATGGCATCGAGATTCCACGGGCGATCCATACCCAGCGGATCACCATAGACGTTATAAGTGACGCCGTTTTCGTGGATGCGCTGACGTGCGGTTTTCCAGCGGCGGCCAAGCTCTTCCGTGCCCAGGTCTGACAGGCCGCTGACAAAGCCCTGCCAGTGCGGACGCAGAACACCTGACGCGAATGACATCTCGTCCCAAACTCCGGGGGCGGGCTGATAAACGCCGCCGGGGAGGACTGCATCGCGTGTGTCTGCTCGGAAGGCCATCAGGCTTTGTCGCTAAAGTGTGTCCGGCGTAAATCAAGCGTCAGCGGAAAATCGGAACTACGGGGCAAGGGCGGCACTGGAATGATGCCTGGCGTGTGGCCGAGTTCGCTAAAGCGGGCGAGACGGCGGCTTTCGGCCTCATTGGCATTGACCGGGAAGAGTTCACTGGCCCGGCCACCGGGGTGCGAAACGTGGTAAGTACAACCGGCAATCGCAAGGCCGGTGCCCGTGTCCACGATATCAAAAACCAGGGGTGAGTGAACCGGGATGTTGGGATGCAGGCAGGAGGGCGGCTGCCAGGCGCGGTAGCGGACACCGGCAACGAACTCGCCGCTTTCGCCGCTGGGATAGAGCGGGACGCGGACGCCGTTGCAGAGAATGGCGAAGCGCTCGCCGGTGAAACCGGAAACGCGGATTTGGAGCCGTTCCACAGATGAATCGACATTGCGGGCTGTGCCGCCGCCGGATGCTTCTTCGCCCAGCACGTTCCAGGGTTCCAAAGCATGGCGCAGTTCGAGGTGCATGCCGCGCGCCGTGATGGCCCCGATGAGGGGGAAACGGAATTCGAAATGGGGCGCGAACCAGGCCGGGTCAAAGGGATAGCCGGATTCGCGCAGAACGTCTTCAAAATCGAGCCGGATGAAGTGCGGGAGCATGAAACGGTCATGCAGTTCGGTACCCCAGGGGATGAGTTCGCGCTTATAAGGCTCGCGCCAGAATTTGGAAATCAGCGCCCGAACCAGAAGCTGTTGCGACAGACTCATCTGCGCGTGCGGCGGCATTTCAAAGGCGCGCAGTTCCACCAGACCGAGCCGCGAGGAGGCGGATTCCGCCGGGTAGAGCTTGTCTATGCAGATTTCTGTGCGGTGCGTGTTGCCGGTGAGATCGGTGAGCAGGTTCCGAAAGATGCGATCCACGAGCCAGGGGGCGATGTTGGGCTTGTCCTGGCTGGATTCATCGGTATCGGGCACCTGCTGGAAGGCGATTTGCAGTTCGTAGAGCGAATCGTGCCGGGCTTCATCAATGCGGGGGTGCTGGCTGGTGGGGCCGATGAAGAGGCCGGAGAAAAGGTACGAAAGCGACGGATGATTCTGCCAGAAACCGACCAGGCTGCGGAGCAGATCGGGACGTCGCAGGAAGGCACTGTTTTCGGGCGTGGCGGCACCGATGACGAAATGATTGCCGCCGCCGGTGCCGGTGTGGCGGCCATCGAGCATGAATTTCTCAGTGCCGAGGCGTGATGCCCGAGCCATGGCGTAGAGGTCAATCGTGTTGTTGGCGAGTTCGCTCCATGCGGCGGCAGGGTGGATGTTGACTTCAATCACTCCGGGGTCAGGGGTGACTTTGAAGACGCCGATGCGAGGATCGAACGGGGGCGAGTAGCCTTCGATGAGCACCGTCATTTTGAGGTACGCGGCGGTATCTTCAAGAGCTGCGATGAGGTCAAAATAATCGGCCAGATACTCGACCGGCGGCATGAAGATGCAGAGCTGGCCCTCGCGGACCTGCACGCAGAGGGCGGGCCTTGAGATCCACGGTGACGACGTGCCTTTTTCGGGCGCTTTGGCCTTCGGCTGCGGACGTTCGGGACGCGCGGGTGCGGCGAAGAGATGGCGTTTACGCTCTGGCGCGGCGGGCAACTGGTCGCGGAGCTGGAAAGGGTCGGAGTCGAGCGTGTATTCGGCGTCTTCGGGAGTGGTCCAGGGGAGTGAATCGAGGGGCAGACGGTAACCCATGGGCGAATCGCCGGGGATCAGGAAGATGCGCTCGGAGGCTGTGAACCACGGCTGGCTGGTCCATACGCCGCCTCGTTTGCGCAGGGGGAGTACGTAACCGATGGTTTTGCCGAGTTCCTGTTCGAAGATGCGAGCGACGCGGGCTCGTTCGATGGGGTCCTGTAATTTGTTGTCGAGCGGGTCTACGTTGGCCGGGAGCTTGCGCTCTTTCCAGAGGTAGTAAAACGTATCTTCATAGGCCGCCATCACGGACGATTCGGAGACCTGGAGGCGGCGCGTGAGGGCTTCCAGAAAGCGGCGCGAATCGTTGGCGTTGTATGTTTTCTGGTTGTCGCCCAGCAGGCTCTGGTCTTCCCAAACCGGCACGCCATCTTTGCGCCAGTAAGCGGCGAGGCTCCATCGGGGGAGCGGTTCACCGGGGTACCATTTGCCCTGACCGCAGTGGAGCAGTGCGCCGGGGGCGAAACGGTCGCGCATCTTACGGAACAGGTCCATTGCGAGCTTGCGTTTGGTGGGGCCAAAAGCGGCGGTATTCCATTCGGCACCGTTGGCGTCATCGAGCGAAACGAAGGTGGGTTCACCTCCCATAGTCAGGCGAATGTCGCTGGTATTCAGGTCGGCATCAACGCGGTGGCCGAGGGCGTCGATGGCCTGCCACTGATCTTCAGAATAGGGCTTGGTAACGCGCGGCGATTCGTAAATGCGCGTGACCGACATCTCATGAATGAAGGTGGTTTCGCAGTCATCGAGCGCGCCGGAAACGGGGGCGGCGCTGCTGGCGTCGGGCGTGCAGGCGAGCGGGATGTGGCCCTCACCGGCGAGGAGGCCAGAGGTGGGGTCAAGCCCGACCCAGCCCGCGCCCGGCAGGTAGACTTCGGTCCAGGCGTGGAGGTCAGTGAAATCAGTCGCGGGTCCCTGCGGACCTTCGATGGGCTTCAGATCAGGGGTGAGCTGAATCAGGTAGCCGGAAACAAAGCGGGCAGCGAGGCCGAGGTGGCGGCAGATCTGGACGAGGAGCCAAGCGGAATCGCGGCAGGAACCGGTGCGGAGGGTGAGGGTTTGTTCGCAGGGCTGGATGCCGGGTTCCATGCGGATGACGTAGCCGATATCGCCCTGGAGGCGCTGGTTGAGGGCGACCAGGAAATCCATCGTACGGAGAGGCTTCAGCGAAACCTGTTGGAGCCAGGCAGTGAGTGCAGGGCCGGGGAGGAGTTCGGTCTCGAGGAAGGGGCGGAGTTCACGGGCGGCGGCTTCGTCGTAGGTGAATGGGAACTCTTCGGCGTAGGGTTCGAGGAAAAAGTCGAAGGGGTTGAAGACCGCCATTTCGGCTACGAGGTTTACTTCGATGAGGAGCTCAGTGGTGGGCTCGGGAAAGACGAGGCGGGCGAGGTAGTTGCTTTGGGGGTCCTGCTGCCAGTTGATGAAGTGGTTTTTGGGCTCGACCTTGAAGGAGTAGGAGAGGATGGGCGTGCGGCAGTGGGGCGCGGGGCGGAGGCGGACGACCTGCGGACCGAGGTTGATCTTGCGGTCGTAGCGGTATTGGGTTTTGTGATTCAGCGCTATGTGAATCGGCATATGGCGTTGTGTCTCTTTAGATTAGCTGGGTGGGGTGGTTCGGGCTGGGGTGGTTGGTGTTTTGTGGGGTCAAACCCGGGTTTAGTCGGGTTTTGTCGGGTTTTTGGTGGGTTTTTGGTGGGTTTTTGTCGGGTTATTCCCGGGTTCACTTCCATTGTTTTCAATGACTTCGCCGGGATTTTGTGTTTTTTGCGATTTTGTTGGGTTCGGCTGGTGTTGGGTCACTGGTGAATTCATGGCTGGACTCATTGTCGGTTACGAATTTGGGGTTCAGGCTTGGCGGGAAGCCAACGTGCTGATTTTATGGGAAAATTTTCCTGGGCGGCGTGTGATGCCCAAGGGCGAAAGGTCAAAATCTGTAACGAATGGCACGGATTTCCGCACGGATTTTATGGGATCGAGGGAGATTAGCGCTGCGTCAGGTCGTCCAGGAATTCTGAGGCGGGGTTTACGCCGGTGACCAGAAGGTGGTCACGGGCTCGGGTGCAGGCTACGTAAAGAAGATGCCGCTCTGTGTTGTAGACTTCTTCGAGATCAGAAACGTCCGCGGCTGCTTCGATGCGCGCCTGAGATGGAATGACTTCGTCGTCACAGGCCATGACTGCTACGGCACGAAATTCGAGGCCCTTGGCCAGGTGCATGGTGCCGACCGAGGCCGCGCCGGGGGCAACTTCCACGTTGTGGTCCAGAATTTTGGCTTTTGCGCCAGAGAGTTCGACGGCTGACATCGCTCTGGCGATTTCAGCGTCTGAACGCACGAAGATACCGATTTCGTGAGGAAGCATCTGGTCGGTCTGGAGGCGTGCCTTAAGCCACGCGGCAACGGCTTCAGTTTCCGCCTGTGGAGTTGGAAAACCTGCGACCACGGGAGCCGGACCGTTGAAAACGGAAGTCGTTCCCTTGCGGTCTTCGACTACCCCATCCACATCGGAAACGGAGGGGCCCAGAAGGCGATCAGCCTGAGAACGGATCTGATGGGAGGTGCGGTAGTTGATTTTGAGAGTTGCCGACCGTCCACGAATATCAACTCCGACGGACTTCCAGGAGAAGGGCTGCTGAAAAATGCGCTGGCCGAGGTCGCCTGCAAAGAAGAGCGAATCCGCGCGGCTTTTACCGGGTGTGCGACATGAAAGTGGAGTCAGGCGGCGCGCAGGTTTTTTAGAATGATCTGGGCGAAGTCGAGGGTTTCGTGTTTGGCCTGGGGGTCAGTGAGTTCGTCGTTTTCATCAACGCCGAGGGTGCGGTGGGGGGAGAGGCTTTCGACGGTGAAGGGCCCGGGTACGCGGACTTTGGATTTGTCTTCGTAGGGTTTGTCGTAGAGGTATTCGTAGTCGGCTTTGGCTGCGATGGAGGCGTCGATTTCCTTCTGGCGGGCGATGCGGTTTTGCCACCACTGGGCGTGGAGGGTTTTGGCTTCTTTGGACCAGGCTGGGATACCAACACCGTCACCCACGTCCTCGGAGTACGTGCCTTTGGCACGCAACGTTGACGCCTGCAGACAGCCAGAGGTCGAAAGTTTTGGCATAGTGGCCGTAGAGGGCTTCGAGGGCGGTCTGGAGTTCAACGGAAAGGTCGAGCGGATCGAGATCACCCGCTTTGCCGCGGCCTTTCTTCGGCATCTTCGAGCGGATGTGCTTCCACAGGTCACGGAACCTGGGCACGTCAGCGCCGGGGATGTTGTCGGCGACGGGGACGCGGGGGAGTTTGACGATGCCGCATTCGATGGCGTCCATGAGGGAGAAGTCGCTCATGGTGCAGGGGAAGAAGGTGCCTTCGGCGTAGCCGGAACCGCGGAGGAAGAACGGGGTGGCCGAGAGGTCCACTACCTGAGTGAGGCCGATGGCGCGGTTGACGGCTTCGAGGCCGGTGATCCAGAGGCGGGCGGCCTCTTTGTTCTTCTCGGCTTCGGATTTGTCGTCGCCCTTGAGGGCTTCTTCGTCAGGGTCGCCAGGTTTTTGCGGTAGCCGTGGTGGGCTTCATCGTTGATGACGAGAACGTTTTTCAGACCCATCAAATCGGGCATGACGCGCTGCAGCATCTGACCTTCGGTTTCGAGGGTTTCGATGTCTTCGCCGTGACGGCCTTTGAGCAGCGCACGGCCACCTTTGGAAATCTCAAGGCGTTCGCGGCGTTTGAAGGCGTGGTAATTGGTGATGACGATTTTGGCGCGACCGAGGTCCGGAAGCATGTCGCGGGGGACGAGTTCGCGGGATTCATAGTAGCTGTAGGGGTCGTTGGGTTGGAGGACGCTGAGGCGGTCTTTGATAGTGAGGCCCCGGGAGACGACGAGAAAGCCGCGGGTGAATTTGGCGCTGTCGGGGCGGCGGGCTGCGTTGATGGTTTGCCAGGCGATGAGCATGGCCATGACGGTGGTTTTACCTGCGCCAGTAGCGAGTTTGAGGGCGAGGCGAAAGAGTTCGGGATTGGCGTCGTGATTGGCGTTTTTGAGGTGTTCGAGGAAGGCGCTGCCCGTTTTGCCGGATTTAGGAGCGACCTCGGAGAGCCAGATGGCGACTTCGACGGCTTCGAGCTGGCAGAAGCAGGGCCGGATGTCGTTGAAGGGATGTGTCCGCCAGTGGGTGAGGAGGCGTTCGGTCTCGGGGGTGACCTGCCACTGGCGGGGGTCTTTGGGGTCGCGCCAGCGGTCAACATGAATGCGGAGCTCGTTTATGACGGTGGCGGTTTTTTCGTATTGCTGGCGAGCGTCGGAAAGGCCGGTGCCGGAATCGAGATCGAGGGATTGTTGCGCTTTACCTTTTTGTTTGCGCGGGTTGGGGATCGGGGTAATGAATTCAGCTTTTCGGCGAAATTCGAGGCTTTTCTGGGTGGGCTGACCGGTGGCGTCGAGTTCCCAGTGGCTGCGCGGGTAATCGTACGGGGAATTGAGGCTGGGGTGATCGAAAAACGGGTTGTTCATCGGAAAACCTTCCGATGCTACCCCTGCTAAGGGACGCGGAGCTGCCCAGCCTGACAGTGTCAGCTTTTGGCCCAGACTGCGAGGACGGAAAGGAGGTCAAGTTGCCGGGACCGCTGGAGGTATTCGGGGTGGTAGGTGCGGACTGTCCTGGCTGGCAGACCGGGGGCGCGGAGCAGGGCCAGAGTGGAGAGGGGAAAGCGGGAGGTTCGGGTCTTTTTGAAGGGCAGGAAATCGGCCTCGGAAAATTCGGTACGGAGGGCTGAATCGTAGCGGGGGCCAGTGAAGAAAAATACGACGTCAGGCTGGAGGACGTCAATTTCGTGACGCAGCAGGCCTTGTTGTGCCTTTTGAAGGCGGGCGCGGTCTGCCTGGAGGCAATTTTCCATGACCGAGCCGTTGACGTTGACTTTGAAGAGATTGGTCCACAAGGCGGAATCGGCTGTGGGATTGAGGGCTGCATCGAGAAAACGGAAGCCGCGCCAGAAGGCCGAGTTCATTTTTGGATTGTGGCGGCCCAGACTGTACCACTGGTAGATGTCCCACATGGCGTGGACTCCGTTGGGTTCGGGGATGGATTCGCCGATTTCACGCATCACACCAAAATGCGCAGACAGTGCGGCCTCGAAGTTGCGCCGTGTCTCATCCCTGGTGACGCCGACGGCGCGGGGATCTGGTTCAGATTGCCCGCATGCTGCATGATTCGGTGGCACTGGCACGCAATGTGTCCCAGACCGGGCACGGGGAGCCAACGCCGGGGCGCGGCGACAGCCAGCTTCCTCCTCTTCTGGTTCGCGTCACTTCAGGAGAATCGTATTGGGGAACTGGGCTTGCCAGCCGAACCAGAACGCACGGTTTGCCGGTACCCTCGGCAGCTTGCGTCCACTGCCGTCGTTTACTGTCAGGGCTTCTTCCGTCACAGTCCATTGCAGTCCACCGGCGTCCGCGATTTGTTTACCGCGGGGCTGTTCGCTGAACCGGACGGTTCCCGCATCATACAACCGGTTCGCTCCACTGGCGCTTGTCACGACTACCAGCGACTTTCCAGCCGCTGCCAGCGGATACACGGCGTACTTGCGCAACAGGTCTGCCGCAATTGCCAGCGCCTGCTTCTTGCCGCCAGCCGGGCTGTCCAGCAGTGCCACCAGCACCTCGGCTTTGTTCTTCAGTCTGGTGTCGAGCGCCGGTACCTCGAACATGATTTTGTCTGTCGAGAAATAGTCACGGTAAGCCACGCCTTCGTTGTAGTCGCGCTTATAGCCCGTATCGAGAGACAAAACTGTGGTGTTCGGATGCGCCTCGCGCCATTCTTTCCACGTGGTGGTTACTGACGACCGGACCTGTAGTTCGAGGCCCGACCCCGTCAGCGCACCCACCACCGGCTTGCCCTCAAGGGTGGACCACAAGCTGTTCGTCTCTTCATCGAACATCAGTTTGTTCGACCGGTACAGGAGCCCGCTTGTTCCCAGCACACGCAACTTGCCACCGACGATGCTTTCGTAAGGCAGCACCGTACCGCACAGCGTGCAATAGACCACCGTCAGTTCCACGCCACCGATCCGGTCACGAGCCATTTCGTGCCAGGCGAGAATCCGTTTGGGATACGCGCGCGCTTCGCCATTGACGGCGATGCCGAATATGATGTTGCTGTCTTTGAGGTAGGTGGCGTCGTGCGCCGCTATGGTCTTCGGATACACCAGGGGCGGGATGCCGTTCACGGTTACCCCGCCCCAGTCAACCTCATCCAGCCGGATCTCCGCTTTTACTTTCGGAGGAAAGAAGGAGGCCATGCGCGGATCGATCACCGAGTAAACGCGGGCTTTGAACTCAGCGTAGTCAGGATGCGGGTCATAGGGCTGCGACCAAAACCATCTTCGCCACTTGCCCAGATCGTCGCCAAATTTTTGTTTGGTTTGTTTTTCGAGGAACTGCGTGATTCGCTGGCGGGAGAGCTGCCCCGGAGTTAGTGCTGCTGAACCGGGTGCGTTCTCCTGTGCCTTGTTCGACGGCCGAACCTCGCCGCCGTCAGGGTTATTGCCACCCCGTTCTGACCTTACCCCTCCGTCAGCATCCGGCAGATCAGCTACGGAAGGCAGCGGGGTCATTTGACGTGCCAGATCCACCAGCATAGATGTATAGCCGTTCCGCCAGGCTGCGCCCAGTTCCCGCAAAGCAGCCTGTGACTCAACTGGCCTGGGCTGACCGGCCTGCAGAAATATTTCAATCGCAGGCACACCAGCGGCCCACAGTGCGACCGCGAAAATCAGCAGGACAGCGGACGGTTTAACAATTCTCATTCTTTCCAAGCCTTATAGACGACGGATTTCCAACCTTCGCAAGGTTTCAATCCACGCCCTCCGCGCGCCAGAAGTCGCGCGAACGGTGCGACAACATCGCCCGCAACTGGCAAACGCCAGAAAATGACAGGTAATAACAGAGTAAACTAAAGGACAAAAGCCACCACATGAGCCTCACCAGCGAAGACAAAGAATGGCTGCTCGCCACATTCGCAACAAAGACCGAACTTCAACGCCTGCCCACCCACGCTGGCCTCGAAGCCCTCGCAGACAAGATCCGCGAAGACCTCGAACGCGTGGAAACAAAGCTCCTCACCGCCTTCCAGCAGTGGGCCAGCCCGCTCGAAATGCGCATGCGGACTCACACCGCAGCACTCCGCGCGCTCGATGCAGAAGTCGAGTATCACGAAGACAGGCAACACCCCGACCAGAACGCAGCCGCTTAAATAGTCCCGCAACAAAATGGCGGGCCTTATCAGCCCGCCCTTCCTTCCACTGCCGCAAAGTTGCAGTGCTCTGGGCGTGTGTTCCTTGTTTTCGCCCAAACGCCCCCAACTGGCTATTTACGCAAGTAGCCATCTTCGCCGCGAATCCAGTCCTGGCGCGGTGGAGAGAACAAATCCATCACCATCGAATCCTCCAAAGCCTCCACCGCATGCGGTAAATTAGCAGGAATTACCAGCGACCGGCCAGGCAGCAGATCAAACTTCTCCCCGCCCATATCGAACCGCAATAAACCCGATTCCACAGTAGTCACCTGCTCATTCATGTGATGATGTACCGGCACCAGCGCGCCCCTGCCCAGCTGTATACGGGCAATCGTCATTGTGGCCGTGTGAATCATCTGGCGGCTGATCAGCGCACTCAGCTTTTCCACCGGAATCTCAGCCCAGTTGTATTCCAGGTTGTGTTGGTCCATGTAAGGTCAGTATCCTATGAGTTCTATATGAAGGGCATCGTTCTCGCTGGCGGCACTGGCAGTCGCCTTTTCCCGCTCACCAAAATCACCAATAAGCATCTGCTGCCGATCTACGACAAGCCGATGATTTACTACCCCATCCAAACCCTGGTCGATGCCGGTATCACCGACATCATGGTGGTAACGGGAGGTAAAAATTCCGGCGATTTCCTTCGCCTCCTCGCCAACGGCAAGCACTTCGGCCTCAAGCACATCGCCTATACCTATCAGGAAGGCGAAGGAGGCATCGCCGATGCCCTCAACCTCTGCGAGCACTTCGCCGATGGCCAGGACATCTGCGTCGTACTCGGCGATAACATCATTGAAAAAAACATTCTGGACGCTGCGGAGGCATTTCAGAAACAGGGCAAAGGCGCCAGAATTCTGCTCAAGGAAGTCCACGACGCTGAACGTTTCGGCGTGGCAGAATTTGCCGGAGACCGCATCATTGGCATCGAAGAAAAACCCGCCCACCCCAAATCCCAATACGCCGTGACGGGCATCTATATGTATGACGCCACCGTCTTCGACAAGATCCGCACCTGCAAACCCTCCGGTCGCAACGAACTGGAAATCACTGACGTCAACAACGCCTACATCCAGGAAGGCACCATGTCCTTCTCCTTCCTCGACGGCTGGTGGACCGACGCCGGCACTTTTGAATCCCTGCTGCGTGCAGCCAACCTGGTAGCTAAAACCCGCATTGCCGATGGTGCTGCCGATGGAGGTTCAGTATGAGCGAAATCACCATAGCCCTGCCGCAATGCGAAAAAGGCATCGGCGACGTGATCCTCTCCGTCGATTCGCCCAAGCTTATCCAAGGCGTGAAGTGCGCCCCCATCGCCCTTTGGCCCGATGACCGCGGCTATTTCCTTGAAGTTCAGCGCGCAGGCTTCGGTCTGAACGCCCACTTCCCCAAAGAAACCACCCAGATCTCCGCAGCCCTCAACTACCCCGGCATCATCAAGGCCTTCCACTTCCACCGCCATCAAACCGATTGCTGGACCCCTGCCATGAACATGCTGCAGATCGTGCTCATCGATCTGCGGCCTGATTCCGCCACCTTCGGCAGCCGTAACACTATCTATGCAGGCAACCTGCGGCCCTGGCAAATCCTGATCCCGCCTGGTGTCGCTCACGGTTATAAAGTAGTGGGAACCGGCCCCTCCCTGCTGATTTATGCAACTGATCGTTTCTACAATCCAGCCGATGAGGGCCGCATCGCGCACAACGATCCCAAGCTGAATTACGACTGGGAACTCCAGCACAAATAAGCCCCCCGTGAACGTTTCTCTCGATGCCACGCCGCTAACACTTTCCTCGGGCGGACTCCCTCGCTACGTAACAGAGTTGTCTCTCGCGCTCGCGCGTGAGTTCCCGGAAGACAGCTATTCACTGTTGTCCGACCAGCCATTCGCGATGCCCGAAGGTGCGCCGCCCAACCTCACCCGTGGTCGCGCGCCCCTCAGCCCGGCTGAGCGACGCTGGTGGCTTTGGGGTATTCGCAATGCCATCGCCCAAACCGGCGCACAGATCTTTCATGGCACCAATTTTGAGGTTCCCTACCTCGGCTCAGTTCCCGCCATCCTCACCATTCATGACCTTTCCCCGTGGCGAGACAAATCCTGGCACGATAACGCTGGCCGCGTCCGCGTCCGCACTCCCTGGCTCGTCCGGCTCCGCCGTGCCCGCTCCATTATTGCGGTAAGCGAAGCCGTTCGCCACGAAATCATCAATCACTTCCACCTGGCCCCCGAACTGGTCCGTGCGGTACCGCTCGCCGCATCGCCTGACTTCTGTCCGCGCTCTGCAACCGCTCCTGAAAAACCGTTCTTCCTCTTCGTTGGCACCCTCGAACCCCGCAAGAATGTCAGCGGACTTATCGAAGCCTGGCGCGCCTCTCGCGATCAAACCGGAGCGGACCTCATCCTCGCCGGTCGCAACCGGGCCGATTTCGCCGGTATACCCGAGTACGAAGGCCTCCACCTCCTGGGCGAAGTTCCGGACCAGCTGCTGCCTCAGCTTTATTCAGACGCCCTGGCTTTCGTCTACCCTACCCACTACGAAGGTTTTGGGCTCCCTGTGCTCGAAGCTATGCAATGTGGATGCCCGGTGATCACTTCGCGCGACCCGGCAGTTTCTGAGGTGGCCGCAGGCGCTGCTATCCATACCGAAACTGCGGCCGAAATTGCCGAGGCAATGTGCGCCGTCGCCGCAGATCCTGACCTTCGCCGAACCCTCTCGGAAGCGGGTCTCATCCGTGCCCGATCATTTTCCTGGACCCGCACCGCCCGTGAAACCCACGCCATCTACGCCGATGTCCTGCACGCTCCCACCCCAGCCCCAGACCCGGCATGAAAGCGCTCCTGCTGTCCCCCGAACCGCCCTATCCGCTCCGCAGCGGTGGCGCATACCGAACTGCGTCTCTTCTCCACTACCTGGCGCGAATCGCCACAGTGGATTTCATTCTGATCTCAGACAGCGGGCAGCCCGCGCTGCTACCCCCGGGCCTGGTCCGAACCCAGCACGTCATTCCCCTGCCCCCCACCGGCCGGGGCGTCGTTTCACGCTACCTGCGTAACGCCCGCCGCGCCATTCGAGGTATTCCTCCCCTCATTGACCGGCTTTCCGGCCTCGAAACGCAGGTAACAACTGCCCTCGGAGCGGAGCACTACGACATCGGCATCATCGAACACTTCTGGTGCGCCCCCTATATTTCGGCTCTGAGATCATCCTGTGAGAAAACGGTCCTCGACTTGCATAACGTGGAATCGGTGCTTCACCAGCGATCAGCCGCGTTCAGTCCGTTTCTGGTCCGTGCCGGCCACCGTCGCTTTGCCAACACGTCGCGGAAACTAGAGGCTGCCCTGCTCCCGGAGTTCGGTTTAGTGCTGGCCACTTCAGACCACGACGCCAAACTGGCACGGGCATTGGCCCCCTCCGCCCGTGTCTCGGTTTATCCAAATTCGTTCCCGCTGACCCCCGCGCCGCGTCCCAATGAACAACCGCTCGTGGTCTTTTCCGCCAATTTCGAGTACCACCCCAATATCGATGCCGTCCAGTTTTTGATCAGAGATATCTGGCCCGCAATCCGTCACCAGCATCCCCAGCACACCCTCCGACTGGTGGGCAGGGGATACATCGCTGTGCGCTCCCCGGGCGTCACCGTCTCCGGTCCGGTCGAAGACGCGCTGGCCGAAATCGCCCAGTCCGCCGTTGTCGTAGCGCCCGTGCGTTCTGGCAGCGGCACCCGAATCAAAATCATCGAAGCCTGGGCCGCCGCCCGCCCCGTTGTCGCCACGCCGCTCGCCGCTGAAGGCCTCGATGCGCGCCCCGGCGAGAACATTATCCTCGCCGCCACGCCAGCCGAGTTTTCCGCAGCTGTCAATCGCCTGCTTGATCAGCCAGCTGAACGCCTGCGCCTTGGTGCAGCTGGCCGACGCACTTTTGAAGAACTTTACACTTGGAACGCCGCCTGGAAAAAACTCGATCTTGATCTGCAACTTACGCAAAGTTCGGCACTTACGGGATATACTGGGATAGCCTGATGCGCTTTGCCGTTGATGCCCACGCGATCGGTCGACACCTCACCGGAAACGAAGTCTACGTCCGTAGTCTCTTGCGTAGCTTCGCCGAACTCGACCGCGAGTCTGATTTCTTCGCCTACGTCTCTGAATCAGGTGCGGAACAATACATCCCGGAGCGGTTCCAGATACGCCATGTGGCTGCGAATCCGTACCGCCGCCTCGGGTGGGATCTTGCCAGAAACCTGCGAGCAGACAAACCAGACCTGCTCCACGTTCAGTACACGGCACCTCTCTTTACTTCGGTGCCGACGGTCGTCACGGTTCACGACGTCAGCTTTATTGAACACCCGGAATACTTCAAAGCTACGCGCCGTCCCCAGCTGCGTCTGACGGTTGCCCGGTCGGTTCAATCGGCCTCCAAAATCATTACGGTCAGCGACTTCTCGAAAGCGGCTATCCTGCGTGCTTACAACATCCCTGCGGATAAAGTTCATGCAATTCCGAACGCGGCAAATGCGGAATTCCGCCCCATCGGTCGCGAACGTGCGCAACGCAACGTCCGGGAACGCCTCGGCTTCGCTGCCCCGTTTGTTTTCTCCGTCGGCGACCTTCAGCCCCGCAAGAACCAGATCGGTCTGATCGCGGCCTTCTCGCGGCTGATGCTGGAACATCCCAACCTGAAACACCACCTGGTCCTCACGGGCAAAGAGACCTGGTTCACCCCCAAAGTTCATGAGGCTGCCCTGACTTCTGGCTTCGCCGCTCGCATCCACTTCACGGGTTTCGTCAGTGACAGCGAACTCCTCGAACTCTATAACGCCTGCGAGTGCTTCGTATTTCCGTCGTTCTACGAAGGCTTCGGTTTGCCCATTCTTGAAGCCATGGCTTGCGGCCGAGCCGTGATTTGTTCGAACACTTCTGCCATGCCCGAAGTGGCAGATGGCGCAGGTATCCTGTTTGATCCGCGGCAGGTAGAAGATATGACCCGGGCTCTTAGAGACGTAGTTCTCGACGCCGAATTGCGCGCCCGCATGGAACGCCTCGGCCTGCAGCGCGCCGCCGGATTTACCTGGCAGCGCAGCGCCCAGGCCACACTCGATGTCTACCGCGAGGTTGCCGAATCCGGCCTTACTGCATCCCCTGCCATCACACCGGCCGAAGTGGGTTTCGGTGGTTTGAAACGAAAAAAATGAAAGCTCTTCACCTCCTTGCCGTTGGTTTGGCCATTGCGGCCTCTGTCCCGGCTCAAAACACCGGCTTTCCCTTCACGAACGAAGACCTGACTTATTCCGTGAACTGGCCCAGTGGTCTTAGCCTGGGCGAGGGCCACATGCGCGCCCAGCGCGCCGGCAGCCTCTGGAACTTCGAGCTCAACATCGATGCAGGAGTCCCCGGCTACCAGGTAAAAGATACCTACCGCTCCATCTCCAGCTCCGAATTCTGCTCCTCGGCGTTTGACCGCATCACCTCCCACGGCTCCCGCAAAACTGACGAAAAGGAAACCATCAAAAACGGCAGCGTCAGCCGTACCACCGCCGGCGGAGGCGGCGAAAGCCAGCTTGCCAGCCCTGACTGTCTCAGAGACGCGCTCACCCTGCTCTACTTCGCCCGCCGCGAACTCGGCCAGGGCCGCGTACCCCCCGCCCAGCAGTTGCTGTTCGGCGGCCTGCACCAGATCCGTATGGAATATGCCGGAGCCCAGACCATCACCATCGCCGAAGCCAGCGTGCAATCCGACAAGGTCATCTGCACAGTCAAATCCGCCACAAGCGAATTTAAGTTCGAAGCGTATTTCGCCCGTGACGCCGCCCGCACTCCTCTGCTGTTTAAAGCCGGTCTGGCAATGGGCTTGTTCTCCCTGGAGCTGGTCCGCTGAGTTCCCTGCGCGTCGCCCTGTTTTCCCCCCTGCCTCCGTCCAAAAGCGGCATTGCCGACTATACCGAAGCCCTTGCCGCTGAACTCTCAAAGCTGACCGATCTTTCGCTGATCACCGAACAAACATCCGTGAACCCGACGGATTTCGACGTAGCGCTCTACCAGATCGGCAACAATCCCTGCCACGCGTTCGCCTACGAAGCTGCTATCAAACATCCCGGCGTAGTCGTGATGCATGAAGCTAATCTGCACCACCTGCTGGCCGACATCACCATCACGCGCGGCCACTGGGATGCGTACCTGGCCGAATGCGAACTCAACGGCGGCCCGGACGCCCTCGCGTTTGCTCTGCATGTCCGGGAACTCGAAGTTGGCCCCGATTACGACGGCCTGCCGATGACACGCCGTCTGCTGGAAGCTTCGCGCGGCCTGATCGTTCATAGCGATTTCGTGGCCGGGCAAATGCGCGCCCAGGGTTTCAACGGCCCCATCGCGACCATCCCCCACGGCGCAGCCCTGATCCGGACGGATCGCAACGCCACCCGCGCCCTCCTCGGCCTCACCGAATCCATCCCGCTCATCGGTGCATTCGGTTACCTCAAGCCTTACAAACGCATCGCCGAATCCCTGCGCGCCCTCCGTCGCCTGATCGCCGTCGAACCGCGTGTGCGCATGATCCTGGTGGGTGAACCCCATCCGGAATTCCCCGTGCATCAACTCATCCGCACGCTCGGTTTACAGGAACATGTGCGCGTCATCGGCTTTGCTCCCATCGGGCATTTCGTCGATTACATGGGTGCCTGCGACATCATCCTCAACCTGCGTTACCCCACGGTGGGCGAAACCTCCGGCAGCCTGCAGCGTGCGTTCGGACTCGGCAAAGCCGTCATCGTCAGCGACATCGGTTCCTTCTCTGAACTCCCGGACGAAATCTGCCTCAAGGTCCCCGCGGGCCCCGAGAGTGCGATTGAGGAAGAAGACCTGATCTTCGAGTTCCTCAACACGCTTGTTTCACGGCCCGACCTCGCACAAGCGATGGGTGCCCGCGCCAAAGCCTGGATCGAGCGCGAATGCAGCTGGCCCGTTGCCGCACACCACTACGCCCAATTCCTTGAACAATTCCGCGACGGGGGCATCCCCACATCCGACTACCACCCCCTCAGCGAGACACCAGCAGCGGTAACCCCGGCCCCGCAGCCGGTTGAATTCGTAGCGGAAGTTGAACCTGAAGCCATCTCCACCTGGGTGGAACCGGCAGCCAAACAATACGCGGCCAATCACACCTCGCGCTTCGTCCAGACTCTCGAAATGACGCCGGCAGGCGACTCCTCAAAATCCATTCTCGAAATGGGTGCCTACATGCAAATCACTCCGGCACTCCAGTTCAAGCTGGGTTATGGCCACGTGCGCGGCTGCTACTACGGCACGCTCGGGCGCACAGATCACAAGTCCGTCACCTCAGACGAAGGTCAGATTTTTGAATGCGACGTGGATCATTTCGACGCAGAACGCGACACGTTCCCGTACGCTGCGGAAGTCTTCGATACGGTGCTTTGCTGCGAACTTCTGGAACACCTGCCCTCTGACCCGATGCACATGATGCGAGAGATCAACCGCATCCTGAAACCCGGCGGGCATCTGGTCCTGACCACGCCCAACATCGCTTCCTTGCGCGCCATTTCCGCCATCCTGCAGGGCTACCATCCGGCCTTCTTCCCCGCTTACATCAGGCCACGCAAAGAGGGCGAAGAAGCGGAAGCGCGCCACAATCGCGAATACGCGCCCATGGAAATTCAGCACCTGCTCACCGGTTCCGGCTTTGAAGTCGTACGGCTTGAAACCGGTGAATTCCTGGACGAACCGCATCCGGAATTTGGCTGGATTAACCATCTGCTGGAAAACTACCGCCTCCATCAGATCCTGCGCGGAGACGGCATTTACGCGCTTGGCCGCAAGACCGGCCCGCCGGGCGAACGCTGGCCCGCCTGGCTCTACTCGTGATTTACCAGCTCATTGACGAGCCTACCGGGACTTTGATCGAGGAAGGCATGTGCAAACCTGCCATCCCCGCTGAACCGGGCAACTACCAGATCCGGATTTTCACCGACAATTCCCCCGCGTTCGAAGTCATCGATTTTTCCGTGGACGAACAAGGACACGCCTCCGCCCAAACCCGCCGGACAACTACAGAATCAGCGCTTGCAACCAGGCGCAAACTCCGTGCGCTGCGTCGGGCCTTCACGCTCCCCATCACGGCGATCCACAAGAACCGCAGCCTGATCCGCACGCTGGTTCGCCGCGACGTCCTCGGCCGCTACAGCGGTTCCTACGGCGGCGCGTTTTGGGCAGTCCTGAACCCTCTGCTGTTGATGCTAACCTACTTCTTCGTCTTCGGCATCGTCCTCAATTCCCGCTTCCCAGGCGACCCCAGCCGGTCCGGCTTCGCCCTGTATTACCTGGCTGGATTCCTCCCTTGGCTGGCCTTTAGCGAAGCACTGGGACGCGCGCCCTTCACTATGGTGGAGCACCGCAGCTTCATCAAAAAGCTGGTGTTCCCGGTGGAGATTCTGCCCGTCAATCTCGTAGTCTCAGGTCTCGTTACCGAATTCTTCGGCGTCCTCATCTTCGCCATTGCACTGCTTTTGCTGCGCGGCCACGTCCCGGCGACCGCACTGTATCTGCCACTGCTCGTACTCCCGCAAATTCTCTTCACCGCAGGCATCTGCTGGTTCCTCTCAGCCCTCGGCGTCTTCTTCCGCGATCTTGCCCAGATCAACGGCTTCCTCATTACCATCTGGTTCTTCATCACACCTATTTGTTACCCGGAAGATTCCGTTGCAAAGTTCCCGCTGCTGCACCTGAACCCGATCTATGTCCTGGTCCGAAACTACCGGGCAATTTTCCTCGAATCGAAGGCCCCGGACTGGCCCAGCCTCGCGCTGCTGACTCTGGTGTCTCTGGTCGTGTTCCTCGCGGGCCACGCATGGTTCTACAAACTCAGAAAATCCTTCGCCGACTTGATCTGATCTGGTCTATCTTTTCGGCGACGCGTGATAACCTCACCAATTGCCCCTCATCCTACTCCTGTTCGCAGCCAGCGGCTGTTCCGCGCTCATATATGAAGTCGCCTGGTACCAGCAACTGCAACTGGCACTCGGGTCCACCTCAGTCTCCCTCGGAATCCTGCTCGCCACCTACATGGGCGGACTCTGCATCGGTAGTCTCTGGTTCCCCCGCCTCAGGCTCGCAGGCAAGCACCCTCTGCGTGTCTACGCCGCCATTGAATTCGGCATCGCCATCCTGGGCATTGTCGTCACGTTTGCGATGCCCCTCATTAGCCGCGCCTACATCGTGGGAGCCGAAAACGGCATGACGGGCCTGCTGCTGCGCGCCGTGATCGCCGCCATTGCGATGCTGCCCTCCACCATCCTGATGGGCGCATCACTGCCCGCCATCGTCCGCTGGGTGAACGCCACTCCGGCCCTGTATGGAGCCAATACCGCCGGTGCGGTCTTCGGTTGTCTCTTCGCCGGTTTCTACCTGCTGCGAGTTTTCGATATGGCTACGGCGGCATATGCGGCAGCCGCGCTGAACATCGCCGTCGCCGCTGCAAGCTGGCTGTTGGCTTCAAGCAAACCGAACGCTGAAGCACCTCTGGTGGAGCCTGTAGTTCCCGCTGCAGAGGCCGATATTGCGCTTTGGAAAATCTATGCCGTAGCGGCGCTCTCCGGAGCCTGCGCCCTCGGAGCCGAGGTCATCTGGACGCGCCTGATGGGCATGCTGCTCCTCGCCACGGTCTACGTTTTTTCGATCATCCTCGCCGTGTTCCTCATTGGGATTGCAATCGGCGGCGCAGCAGCATCTCCCATCATTAAGTACGTCCGCCCCCGCATTGCGCTTGGCTGGTCACAGATATTCCTGATCCTGGGCATCCTCTGGACTGCATTGCTGATCACCAAAGTGCTCCCGTTCTGGCAGGACGAAGTGCTCACCACCAATAGCCCCTGGGTGATGTTCCAGCTCGACTTCAAACGTTGCGTCTGGGCCATTCTGCCCCCTGCCCTGCTCTGGGGTGCGAGCTTTCCGCTGGCCTGCGCGGCGGCGGTCAGGTCAACAGACAAAGACCCTTCACGCGTGACCGGCAACATCTACGCAGCTAACACCTTCGGGGGCATTATTGGCGCACTCGCGGTGAGTCTGTTCCTGATCCCATGGATTGGCACACAAAACTCCACGCGCCTCATCCTGATCCTGTCGGCGCTGAGTGGCATCATTGCGTTCCAGAGCCGCGCACTGATTACCGGCATCACTGCCGTCCTCGCCATCGCTCTTGCCTGGGGCGTGCCTGAAACGCCGGGTGAACTGATCGCTTACGGACGCCAGATGGTTCGCAATACCGGACAATCCACCATCCTCAAAGTGGTGGAAGGGCGCAATTCGTCGGTCGCGATTTCCCGCTGGAACAACGGAACCATTTACGTCAACGTCAACGGCCATGTCGAAGCCACTACTGAAATTTTCGACATGAAACTGCAGCGCATGGTGGGCCATCTGCCTGGTATTCTTCATCCCAATCCAAAATCCGTACTGGGCATTGGCTTCGGCGCGGGCGTATCCGCGGGTACGTTCACGCGCTACCCTGGAATAGAGAAAATCACCATTTGCGAAATTGAACCGGTGATCCCGCCCACCTCGACCGAGTTCTTCGGCAAGCAGGATTACAACGTTTTTCTCAATTCGAAAACACATGTCGTTTTTGACGATGCCCGCCACTACCTGCTTACGACGAAGGAAAAATTCGACATCATCGCCTCTGACCCGCTGGATGTTTTTGTCAAAGGCACCGCTGCGCTCTACTCGAAGGAGTACTTCGAATCCGTCAAGAGCCACCTCAACCCCGGCGGCTATTTCTCGCTCTACGTGCCGCTGTATGAAACCGACGAGGCCACCATCAAGAGCGAGCTGGAGACTTTCTTTGACGCCTTTCCGTATGCCACGGTGTGGGCGAACACGCGCGAGGGACTCGGCTACGATATGGTCTTCATGGGCCAGCTGGAACCGCTGAAGATCAACCTCGACGAAGTAGCTCAACGCCTCGACCGGGCCGACTATCAGCCGGTCCTGCAATCACTGAAAGAAGTTGGCGTGGGCAGTTCTCAGGACCTGTTGTCCACCTACGCGGGCCAGCACTCCGACGTGGGCCAGTGGACTAAAGGCTCCCCCATCAACCGCGATGCCGACCTCAAACTTTCCTATCTTGCCGGCTGGGGAATCAACGCCACGCTCGACGATTACCTTTACCGCCAGATGCTCAAATATCGGCAGGTATCGACGAACATTTTCATGGGGTCCGAAGAACGAGTGAAATCCCTGCAGGCGGCAATAGCAAAATAGAGACTTATGCGAACCCTTGTCATGAGCGTAATTCTTGCCGTCTCGCAGATACAGGCACAGACGAATCAGGAACTCCTGTTGCCGCAATTTCATTAATGTCAGGCGTTGTCCTCGATCCCGATGGACGCCCCATCTCTGGAGCCCAATTTAATCACACCGGACCGCAATCCTCTGGACCGAAATACCGAACTGAACGGGAGCTTCGAAGTGGCCACAAAGGCATCCGCGATGGTGATCCGAAGGGCAGGCTACAAGAGTGTGCGGCTCAAGATCGGGAATTCGTCTGGAACTACAGTGACGCTGGATCCTCTGGACCGGACCATTCCGGGTTGCGATGGACAAGACGCGACGGTAGGAATCATCGGCTTCGGATCTCGTTTTGCATTTCGTCCTCCCCCCCAAATCAAAGCGAATCCCCAGTCGAACGACTCGGACTACTCCGGTCGGACTTACTCGACAAGGACGCCACGAGGAACCCGGACGATCCTGGCCATGGTCCCAATCTGCGGCTGACTTACAAGTTGCAGGGCAAGACGGTTACGGAGATCTTTCCGAGCCCAGGCTGCTCAGCGTAAAGCCGAGCGAGAGATCGCCCGTTTCCGAACGTATCAGGATCTGAGCCGGACTTTGATTGAGACCAACGAGAAAGTCTGCCGCGCCAGGCCAGTGGAAGATCACGCTCGCCAGCACCTCTGGGACCTCGACTCAACGGTACCTGGCTGATATCGATGCTGGGTTCCACGCCTGCCGTGCAGCTTCCGGTTGGGATGATCGTCTCGGTCAATTCCGCACAGTATTCCGGCCTTGCGGGCGCTCCGGGGATTCCGGTGGGGTGCAGCCTTCAGGCCATGGGGGAGAGCTCCCTTTTCCACACACTGCGCAGCGCGCCGAGCGTGATGGGCAGCGCGCCGGCGAAGAGGAAGACCATATCCCCCACCACGCGCAGCCATTCCAGCTTGTGGTAGGTGCCGCCCATCAGAAATGTCAGACGGCGCGCGTGCCAATACCCGTTGGCGATGGAATCCCAGAGCTGGATCACTCCTCCGGGGAACAGATCCAGGATGACCATGAGCGCAAGGCCCGCATTAGCACCCCGGAAGCCCACCCGGACGAACTTCTCCGTCCCCTCCCATATAGTGTCGGATTGCATGGCCCTGAGGCAGAAGACCAGGACTGCCAGGGCCAACATCCCAAACACACCAAACATTGCAGCATGCGCGTGATTGGCAGTGAGCGTGGTGCCAACCTCGAAGTAGGACACGATTGGCAGGTTGATCAGAAAACCGAAGACCCCCGCGCCGACAAAGTTCCAGACACCGACGGCCATGAGGAGGTAGATGGACCATTTCTGGCCGGAGATCATATCGTGATCGCGTGGAGAAGTCCGCGCTTTACTCAGCTTGATGAAATCCCCGGCGTCGAGAGTAAAAAGCGTCAGAGGCACAACTTCCAGAGCGGAGAAGCACGACGCCAGGCCCATGTTGAGCGTCCCTTGCCCGTGAAGTACCAATGGTGGCCTGTGCCGATAATCCCGCCGGTGAGATACAGGATGGCATCCAGGTAGATCAGACGCGTGGCTGTTCTGGCGCTGACAACCCCCATCTGATGGAACATGATGGCCACCAGCACGGTCGCAAAAATTTCGAAGAATCCCTCCACCCAGAGATGGATGATCCAGAAGCGCCAGTTGTCAATGACGGCGAAGTTCGTGTCAGGGCCGTACAAAAGGGCAGGCAGGTAGAAGACAGGAATGGCCACGGCCGCGTAGAGGAAGAGTGAGGACAGTTCGCGCTTGTCGGGGATCCTGAAGGCGGGCTTGAGCGCCCGATACATCAGAAACAGCCAGAAGAGGAAGCCAATTGCCAACAGGAACTGCCAGAACCGGCCGAGGTCCAGGTACTCGGAACCCTGGTGACCAAACCAGAACCAGAGATGCCCCAGCTTGTCGTTGATGCCGAGGAACTCGCCTCCCAAGCTGCCAACGACGACCACCACGAGCGCCCCGTGGAGTGCGTAGACACCGGTCTTTTGGTGTCTGGGCTCCTCACCACCGACCCACGACGCCAGGAACAGGCCGCCGCCCACCCAGGCCGTTGCAATCCAGAAGATGGCGAGTTGGACGTGCCCGGTGCGCGCCAGGTTGTAGGGCAGCCAGCGGGCGATGTCGAACCCGTAAAAAGCTCCTGTCTCCACCCGATAGTGGGTGAGCAGGCCTCCCAGAAATGCCTGAGCCAGGAACAGGAGAGCCACGATGCCGAAGAACGATGCCGAAGAACCATCCCGTAGCCCACTCACTGGGCGTGAGATTCAAAGCAGGAGGAGATATTTTCGGGCGGGATAAGGCTGAATACATGATTTGGGAGCTGGCACCCTCGCCCTTCCAGCCCAGGTAGTCGAACTTGCCGACGACGAAGAGGATCAAACCTATCCCTGACAGGAGGGTGATCAGACTCAAGGCGCTCCAAACATAGGCCTCGGTGGAAGGACGGTTGCCCACCATGGGCTCGTATGGCCAGTTGTTGGTTTACGAGTAATCCTTCCCAGGGCGATTCGCCGCTGTGGCCCAAGCCGCCCAGGCGAAGTAGGCCGTCAGAGCTTTACGCTCTCCGGGGTCCCGAATATAGTTGGCTGGCAGCCCGGGAGCGGCGTCCTTCCTGGTGAAGTACTCACTCCACTCGGGAAGTTGTATGTGGTAGGCGGCTACCTCGCCCGGCGCAAACCGGAGAGTTCGCGAAGCTGGTTCATACCGGTTTTCCTTAAGCACTGTTATCGTCCGCGCAGATACGGCGCTCTGCTCGTCAGGCGAGAGCTGCGCAAAGAGTTTGCCGTACTTCCCGGTCGCGATCGTATCCCGAGTTACCTCGCTGAGCCGATGCAGGTACTCCGCGCTGTAATCAGGACCCAGGTAAGCCCCATGGCCCCACAGGCTCCCGTGCTCCATGAGACCGTACTTGAGGAAAACCCCCTGGCCCTTTTGGATGTCGGCTCCGGTAAACACCACAGTCCCCGTTCCATCCGTGACCTGTCCGGGGATGGGTGGAGCGTTCGTGTAGGTCAGGACTGTGATAAAGGATAGAACCGAGAAGCCAGCGATCATTACGAGGATGGCCGAGTGCCTCCACCACGGAGAAAGACTCGCAGCGTCGGCAGACGTGTCGATCATGATATGCCCACTTCATTTCCTGCCAGGATTCCCGGATTTCCAGTCCTTAAATTGCAGGAGACCGCATTGGCGGGATCGCGCAGCAATCGATCAAGGCTAATCAAGGCTATTGTGTTGCTTAACTCGGATGAGACAACCTTCATTTCCGGAACTCATGCCCTGCAATAATATACGCTTGCGCTTCTCCCTCTGCCTCCCGAGAACCAGACTAGCCCGCAACCAGTGCACCGACCTGCTTCGCTGCCTGTGGCACTGATTAGCTGTCCGCCTCGGTCCGTGCGTATCCGCCAGCTACATCTTTGCCTCAATTGACCACCCGAACCTCTCCCGTCGATTCGAAACTGAGCGTTCGCCAACGCCTAAATTCCTGCTATAATAGGACTTAAACTCAAAAAACACATGGCTGAACAGGACAATCCTCCGCAGGGTCCACCTGCGCCTCCACAGTTACCGCTGCCTCCGGAAGGTGGTGGTGGCGATGGTGCCAATAACCACATCCAGATCAACATCGAAGACGAGATGAAACGCTCGTACCTCGATTACGCGATGAGCGTAATTGTGGGCCGTGCTTTACCCGATATTCGTGATGGTCTGAAGCCCGTTCACCGACGCATCCTTTTTGGGATGAGCGAGATGGGTCTGGTGGCGAATCGCCCCACGCGCAAGTGCGCCAAGATCGTTGGCGAGGTGCTGGGTAAGTTCCATCCGCATGGCGATGCGTCTGTGTACGATTCACTGGTCCGTATGGCGCAGCCGTTTGCCATGCGCTATCCGCTGGTTGATGGTCAGGGGAATTTCGGTTCCGTCGATGGCGATCCGCCAGCGGCGATGCGGTATACCGAAGCGCGTCTGTCGAAGATTGCGATGTATCTGATGATGGATATCGACAAGGAAACAGTCGATTTCCGTCCCAACTATGACGAGAGCGAATTCGAGCCGGAAGTGCTGCCGACCCGTATTCCCAATCTGCTGGTTAACGGGTCGTCGGGTATCGCGGTCGGCATGGCTACCAATATCCCGCCGCATAATCTGAGCGAGATCATTGATGCGACCATTCAACTGATCCGCGAACCTTCCACACCGCTTGAAGTGATTGAACTGACGGTGCTGGGGCCGGACTTCCCCACGGGCGGTTTCATTCTGGGCCGCCAGGGTATCCGCGATGCATTCCGCACGGGCCGCGGCTCGCTGCGCATTCGCGCCAAAGCTGATATTGAGCCGATGGGCAAGGACCGGCAGCAGATTATTGTCAGCGAACTGCCTTATCAGGTGAATAAGTCGCGCCTGATTGAGAATACGGCTGCGCTGGTCAACGAAAAGAAGATTGAAGGCATCTCGGAAATTCGCGATGAGAGCGATCGCGATGGCATGCGCATCGTTTATGAACTGAAGCGCGGCGAGCAGGCTGAGGTGGTACTCAACAACCTCTACAAGAACACCCAGCTGCAGACCAGTTTTGGCATCATCAATCTTTCGATTGTGAACGGTCAGCCGCGCGAGCTGGGGCTGCTGTCGACGATCCGGTACTTCATTGAGCACCGCGCTGATGTGGTGCGCCGCCGGACCGATTATGAACTGCGCAAGGCACGTGAACGCGAGCATTTGTTGCTTGGGTTCCGTATTGCGCTCGACAATATTGACGAAGTGATCCGGATTGTCCGCGCCGCGCGTTCCCCGAAAGAAGCGCGGGAATCACTGGTTGCGGCATCTACGCAATTCATTTTCAACGATCTTTACCTGACGGCGGCAGGGGCAGATGCTCCGCTGCGCCAGCTTTCTGAACGCCAGGCTCAAGCCATCATTGAACTCCAGTTGCAGCGCCTTACCGGCATGGAACAGGAGAAGATTGCCAACGAACTGGGCGATATTCAGCGGCGTATTGGCGAGTACCTCGAAATCCTGGGTTCCGAAGCTGTCTTGAAGGCGCTGATGATCAGCGAACTCATGGAAGTGAAGGAAGCGTTCGGCGATGAGCGCCGCACCAAGATCATTGATGACCCGGGCGAGATTCGTCTGGAAGATCTGGTGGCGGTGGAAGATATGGCTGTGACGGTGACCCATGGCGGGTACCTGAAACGCACGGCTGTTGATACCTATCGGCGGCAGACCCGCGGCGGCAAGGGCCGCATCGGGATGGGTACGCGCAATGAGGATTTTGTTGAATATTTCCTCGTTTCGTCCACCCATAATTACCTGCTGATCTTTACGAACAAGGGCCGGGTTTACTGGCTCAAGATTTATGAGATCCCCGATGCTTCGACGGTGGGCAAGGGCAAGCATATTTCGAACCTGATCAACCTGCAGGCGGATGAGACCGTTAAAGCCTTCCTGCCCGTGAGTAAGTTTGATTCAGACCAGTACATCGTGATGGTTACCAAAGACGGTGTCATCAAGAAGTCTGAACTTACAGAGTTCGATAATCCGATGGCGCGCGGAATCATCGCAATTGGCGTGGATGATGGCGATGAACTGATTGCGGCACGGCTGTCTTCCGGCAAGGATTACATTTTCCTGGCCTCGCATGATGGTCAGGCGATTCGGTTCCCGGAAGACAAGGTGCGGGCTATGGGCCGTCCGGCGCGCGGTGTGCGCGGGATGGATCTGGCAGCCGGCGATTTCATTGTTGGTTCGGAAGTGATTGGCGAGGATGGTTTGATCCTTTCCATCTCTGAACTCGGCTATGGCAAGCGGACTAAGGTGACCGATTATCGGCTTACTAACCGCGGCGTCAAAGGCGTCATCAACATGAAGACCACCAAGAAGACCGGCAAGGTGGTGGGCGTGCTTTCGGTGAAGGAAGATTCGGAACTGATGATTGTCACTCGTGATGGCAAGATGATCCGGATTGATTCGACTGAAATCCGTCAGGCCGGCAGGTCAACGCAGGGCGTGCGGCTGGTGCGGATGGAAGAACCGGATCAGGTGGCGGCGGCTTGTTTGATCCCCGAAGCGGTTGAGAAGGAAGACGGGGAAGAACAGGCGCCTGTAGTTCAATAAGTTGATTTAATCCATGCGGCGGGGCATCGCGTCCACCAGTGATCTGGTGAACGGATGCTCCGGCGCACTGAAAATCTTCCCCGGCGGGCCGGATTCCACGATTTTGCCTTCGTGCAGAATATCCACACGGTGGCTGATGGAAGCTACTGACAGCAGGTCATGCGAGATGAAGAGCATGGCTGTTCCGTTTTTCTGATTTAACTCCGCGAACAGTTTCAGTACGGCCGCCTGGGTAATCACATCGAGCGCACTGGTGGGTTCATCCGCCAGCAGCACAGCGGGCTTGTGCATGATGCCGAAAGCGATCAGGAGCCTTTGCCCCTGGCCGGTACTGAGTTCACCTGCGCGTTTGTTGAGGAAAACTTGATCTCCGGGTAACTGGACGCTTTCAAGCAAGGCCCCGAATGAACCCGCGCCCTCTGCATGGGCAGACCAGGTTTCTTCCAGAAGAGTCCGCACTTTCAGCCGTTCGTTGAGGGCAGTACCGGGGCTTTGCGGAACATAGCCGATCAGCTTGCCACGCACACTGCGCATCGCGCTTTCGGAGAGCCCGGTTAGTTCCCTGCCCTCCACGGTGATGCTGCCGGTAACTGAGCCACCCCTGTAATGCAACAACCGCAGCAGCGCCAGTGCCAGGGTACTCTTGCCGGAGCCGCTCAGGCCTGCCAGCGCTACGATTTCGCCGGGCGCGATGGTCCCTGCAACGCTGTGCAGAACTTCGGTTTTGCCGTAACTGGCGGAGATGCGGAATTCGAGCGCGTTATTCAAGTCGCAATTGCCCGACGTTCCATAGAATTTGCGGTGGTGCGGCTACTGGCTGGGTGCCTTTTAAGGCTGGCGATATGGCGCTCAGGTGATCCTGATTGACCAGGTAAATGATGGGTTCCTGTTCGACTACCAGCTGCTGGAATTCATCGAAGGCTTTCTTACGCAGCGCCTGCGAAGGCTCGGAGGCCATGCTCATTTGCAGCTTATCGATGCGAGCTTCCCACTGCGTGCCTGGCGTCTTTTGCAGAGGCCACCAGGCGTGCTGTGCGCCGGAACTGAGCCATACATTCATCTGTTCTGTCGGGTTAATTTCAACGCTGGTGAAGCTGAGCAGACAGGCTTCATATTGCGCGGTACGGGCGATACGCTCGATGAGCGAACCCATTTCGAGGGTGACGATGTTGACCCTGATGCCGATTTTCTTGAGATCGTCCTGAATGACGGCCGCCATGGCTTCCCGCGGACGGTTGCCCGCATTCGTAATGAGTGAGAACTCGACAGGATGGCCGTCGCGATCTTTGAGTACACCGCCGGTGAGTTTGAAACCTTCAGAGGCGAGGGCCTTCGACGCCGCTGCAGCGTCATAAGGCAGCGGCTTCAGCTGCGCATTAAACCAGAACTTATTGGCAGGGGAAACCGGGCCGGCTGCTGGATGAGCGTGACCACGAAAGACCAGGCGGGCAATGTCATCGCGATGAATCGATTCGCTGATGGCATGGCGAAACGCGGTGGAAGTAAACCATTTGTGCTTCCACTCAGGCACGCTGGAAGAAGGTGCCTGATTGAACCAGAGGAGGTCTGAATCAAGGGACGCGCCAAGGTTGCGGGCGGCAGCGGGTTTCTCTTTGGCTACGCGATCGAAACTTTCCGGATCGAGCTTATTGATGAAATGCAGTTCGCCGCGCAGAAAGCGGGTGAGCTCGATGTCCTTGTTGGGCTGAATATCGAGGCGGATGGAATCGAGTGCCGGTTTTTGAAAGTAATACGGATTGCGGGTGAGCCGGATGGATTCACCGGGGCGATACTCAGAGACAAAGAACGGACCGGCTGAGGAGGGGATCTTTTCCGCTTTGACGGGAATGATGGAGAGTGCGTCGAAGAGGCGTTCGAGATCGGGCTTGGGTGCCGGATAGCGGATGGTGATTTCAAGCGGTGAGTTCACCTTTGCTACGGGTACGCCCTGGTCGGTTCGGAAGGTATCGCCTTTGGGTGAGGCTTGTTTGGGGTCGAGCGCGGTGTTGAGCGTGCGGGCTACGTCGCTGGCGTTGAGCGGGGTTCCGTCGGAGAACTTGAGGTTGGGCCGGAGTTTGAAGGTGATGGCGCGACCGTCCGGGCTTAGTTTGTACGATTCGGCGAGTTCGGGCTCGACTTTATCGGTGACGCGGTTTACCCGGACCAGCACTCCGGCGGTGAGGTAGCGGACCACTTCTGAGTTGTCGTCGAGGACGTGAAGAGGGTCAAAGGTTTTGGGGTCCCCCGAAAGGCCGAAGCGTAACTCGGCTGCGGAAGCGACAGAACAGAACCAGAGACAGGGGCAGATCAGCGCGAAAAATCTCATGCGGAAACCTCTTCAAGGCAGATCATGACGAGCATCAATAATCCCAGAGGGGCGAGGATCCACGGGTTCGCGCTCACCGCTTGCGGGCGCTGCAATTCCGCCAGCAGATTCCCCCACGACGGCAAAGGTTCGGCGACACCCAGCCCGATCAAACCAAGGCTGGCTTCAGACAAAATGTAGGCGGGCACCAGGACTCTGAACTGCGCCACTGCTATGGCGCGCAGGTGCGGCCAGACATGGATAAGGGCGATACGCCTTGAGGGCATACCTGATGCGCGCGCCTGCAACAACCAGCCGGACTGGCGGATCTGGCGGATGGATGCGTTGAAGATGCGTGCCGGCCAGGCCCACCCTGCGACTCCCATAAGAGCAAAGGTTAACAGGATGGACGCGAAGGGGCCGGTATCGAGGGGTAGCAACGCCCTCATAATAATGAACAGAAAGATCCAGGGGAGTGAGAGGCAGAGCGTAGTCAGGGAAGAAAATCGCGACAGCATTAGCGCCAGCAGCACCGACACGGCCGCGGCGGCGGGGGCCAGCACGATAGAGATGCGCGTAGCGTAGACCAAACGGGAAAAACGATCGCGGCCCAGGTTGTCGGTACCCATGAGGAATTGTCCGCCCGCCGCAGCGTGGGGGGATTCACGGAACTGGCGGTCGTAATCGAAAGGGGCGATGGCGGGCGCGAAGAGGGCGCAGAGTGCCACCAGAATCAGGATTGCCGAGGCGAGCTTTCGCCTCATTCGATTAAGTCTCCGAACGTATGTATAGCGGTGACGAAAAACGTGATGATCAGGGCCAGGGCGCAAAGCAGCGGCATATCGCGGCCAATCGCTGCCTGGAGTGCCAAAGCGCCGATGCCGGGGATGCCGCAGATGACTTCAATCGGTATCGCGGAACCAAAGGCGAGGACCAGGGCGACTCCCGTTATGGCGATGAGCTGGCCGGATGCAGCACCCAGAACGTAGCGCGTAGCAATAGTTGCGGATGACAGTCCGCGAGCGCGGGCGGCAAGCAGCGCCGGGGATTGATACAGGTCACCAAGCAGAGCCCGCAGGGTTCCGAACAGGCGCGGAAACACCGCCAGCGCAACGGCAATGGCGAGGGGTGCTTCGTTGAAAAAGAACACCAGTGCGAGCACTGCCGGTGGCACGACAAGGAACAAACCAGTCAGGGAAACCGCGACCGTTTGAAGGTAAGCGCAGCGAGTCCAGACAGCGGCCCAGGCGAGCAGAGAACCCAGCAGCAAACCGCCGGCTGTACCTTCAGCTACCAGACGAACAGTCACTGGCGCACGGCGGCGGAGTAGTTCGGCCACAGGCTGGTTCAGAGAAGTGGAAACGCCAAAACCACCGTGAAAAGTTCCCGCGAGGTAGCGCGCATAGAAGACCGGCAACGGATTGCTGTCCTCATTTTGGGCGTGCAAAGCGCGCAGGGTTTCAGGACTGATCGAGGGGTCAAGATCCTCCGGGAGGGAGGCAAAGCCCGGGCTGTAGCGAACCAGTGCAGCGGCCGCGAAACCACCCAGCAACACGATGACTACCAGACTGACGAGGCGGGAGGCAAGCCGGCGTGCGAACCCGCGCGGCGTCACGATGCCGCAGCCACCACGGGCTCAATTTCCAAAATCTGGACGCGGTCTTTCTTGTGCAGCCGCTTGCTCTTATACATGCGGCGGTCGGCTTCGGCGAGCAGATCTTCGGCGTCGATACCATCCTCCGGATACATTGCCACGCCGACGCTCATCGAAAGTGCGCATGGCTCGGGAGTGGTGTCGCCCACCTGGCGCACCACGGCGCGCATGGCGTTGATTTTGAACTCCAGTGCGTCCTCATCATGACCCGCGATCAGCATGACAAATTCGTCGCCACCCATGCGGGCAACATAATCCTGCGCACCGCAATGTTCGCGCAGGCCGTTGGCGATCAGGCGCAGGACTTTGTTTCCCACCAGGTGGCCGAAGCGGTCATTCACATTCTTAAACCCGTCGAGGTCACAAACCACCACCGCAAGCGACTCGCGCATTCTGCCGGACCGGGCAACCTCATTATCGAGCGAGAGGAAGAGTGACCGGGCGTTGGGCAGGTTGGTGAGGTAGTCAGTAGTGATGGAGGTTTCGAGCCGCCGGTGAGTGAGTGCGTTCTCTATGGCCAGGGCGACTTTGGGGCTGATGGCCAGCAGGATACGAAAATTTTCTTTGCTGAACGCGTCGCGCTCAGCACGATAAAGGGCGAGCACACCCAGCAGACTATTGACTCCGTTGAGCGGTACCGCCAGCGCAGAGCGCAGTGTACTGAAGCGGGTGGGATCGTTCAGGTAACCGGCTTCAACTGATGGATTGCCATTGAGGATGGGTTTGTTGTTCTCAGCCACCCAGCCTGACAGGCCCTGGCCAACGGGAATTTCAAGGGACGTAAACAGCCGCAGGTTCTCACCGCTGACGTATTCGGGGTGCAGCTTTTCATCGCGGCGGATGTAGACGGCGATGGTTTCATACGGGATCAGCCGTTTCAGGCGCACACCTACAAAGGCGAGAGCTTCCTGGAGGCTGAGTGAATTGCCCAGATCCTGGGTCAACTCGTAGAGCATTTGAGCTTCCTGTGTCGCGGCGGCGATGGAGGAAAGCGGATCACTCACGCTCAGGGCGGAAACCTCAGTTTCGCTGGAGTCCTCAAAACCAGTGGCGGGGGCCAGGCCGCGTTCGATTTTGACACCCATAGAGAGCTTAATTTTTTCCTTCTCGGGAGTGGTCGTCACGGCCATCCGTTCGAGGTCAACGTAACGGCGCCGCATCACATCGACTACCACCGGGTCAAAGCTCTTGCCGGATTCGCTCACAACGATTTCCATGGCCTGATCGAGCGGAAGAGCCCGGCGGTACTGGCGATCAGAAGCCAGAGCATCAAGGCAGTCGACCACTGAGAGAATGCGGGCACCGATGGGAATTTCCTCACCAGCCAGGCCGAAGGGATAGCCGGTGCCGTCCCATTTTTCGTGGTGCGCGCGAACGATGGGGACGACAGGATAGGGGAACTTGACCTCTTCGAGAATTTCGGCTCCGACGAGCGGGTGAATCTTCATCTTCTCGAACTCTTCGGGCGTAAGGCGTCCGGGTTTCGAAATGATGTGTTCAGGCACAGCCAGTTTGCCGATGTCGTGGAGCAGTGACGCTGCCTGGAGGGCGTCGAGTTCCTGCTGACTCAGCTTGAGTTCCTTGCCAATCTCCATGGCGTAAATGCGGACGCGCTGCAGGTGTTCGCCGGTGGTTGCATCCTTGGCCTCGATAGCAAGCGCGAGAGCTTCAATGGTGCGGAAGTGAAGGCCGGCAAGCTCTTCGACGTGGAGTTTATCTTTCTCCAGACGGTCCACATACGTTTTGTAAGAACGGTGGATGAAGTACAGCAGGGGAATCAGCACAACGGCCGAGTGCCAGCTATTCTGCTTGCTGACCACCACGATCAACCAGGCAGCAGCGGCAAAGACCACTTGATAAGGAAGAATCCAGAGGTACGTATCGTACCAGGTCCGATGAATCGATTTCCCTTCCGTAAGGGCAATCACTCCCGCAACCAGGATGGTATTGATCAGGAAGTAGACGACGGCGGCGATGCCAATGAGGATGGAATCAAGCTCACCTAATATCTGGTTCAGCGGACCGTGAAACACCGCGTGGGCCCCCAGAACCGCGAGGCCCACACTACAAGCGCTAAAAGCGATTTGAACGGCGCGGGGCCGCTGACGGGGTCTCCAGAGACATTGCACAATGGTGCCGGCTGTGCCGAGGAGCATGGCTTCCGGCAGGTTGAACAGAACGATGCCCACCAGAATGAAGAGAAAATTGACGGAGAGTGTCGCCATGACCATAGGCAGGCGCACTTTCCAGCCGGAGGTCAGAATGGTGACCACAAAAACACCCAAAAACCAAAGTCCGCTGGGAGCGGAGAAATGCAAAAGCTGCACCGCGAGGGCGGTGGTGCCTGCGGCGATGATCAGCGCGATATAGAACTTGGCCCTGACAGGCATGGTTTGACGCTTACGTAACCCAGCTAAGTCCTTAACATGATTAAGTCCTTATCATTGTACGGCTAACCGAGGTCAGCTGACAATTTAACCCTGTTCAGTACGGGAATACAAGCCCTGGCGCTTGACAGACAGCACAGCGTGTGCGTTTTCCGCCGCAGCTTTGATCAGGGCCGGCATTTTGGGATGAAGCGGAATGATGTCGGGCGGGATGCCCTGGGCTTCGAGGCTCGCCGTCATTACAGGGCCGACGGAGGCCACGGCGACATCGTGCACCAGCGCTCGGCGAACCATAGACTCAAGGCCTAATGCAGCCGCCACTTCGAGCAGGTGTTCGAGTTAGATGGAAGACGTGAAGATGACGACATCAACCTGCTTTGAGGCCAGACGACGGGCAGCTTCCTTGAGCGGAGTGAGGTCGTCCGGAAGGTCCCATCGGTAGATGGCGAAGGGCTGACTTCGCGGCCCAAAGCCGTGAGCGCCGCGTTCATTTCGGCGTTGGGGGCCCATATTCCTGGACTGAGATGCGCTGCTCCGTTCTGCCCGCCACGGCGTGGACGATCTCGCGCCAGGTGTTGGGTTCGGGCACGATGATCTGGACCGGGGTTCCGATACTGCGCAGAATGCCGACAGGTTTGGGTCCGCGGGAAACGATGGTAGTGCGGGCGAGAGCCGCGCCGAGACGTGCGGGGTCCATATGAGGTGCGAGCGTGTCACGCAGGAAGCTGATGCCTGAACCGGTCATGCAGATGACCATGTCGAATTCATCGGCTTCGAGGCGTTCAACAAAGCGCAGAGCCTCGCCGTGGTCGTCAAGCGCACGTTCTTTAACGGACGGCGCAACGAAGGGCCGGCCGTCACTTCTCAGAATGAGGGTCTCGATTTCTTTTGCGCGGCGGCTCTCAAGGCTCCGGACACGCAATCCGGCGAACGACATGTTCCAGTTTACGTTGTCAAGCGATTGCGGCGAGGACGGATTCTGAAGGAGCAGCCATTTCCTGTACCGTTTCAGGTTGCGAGAAGCGTACCGCGAAAGCCAAAGTGGACGCTGCACGAGGAAAAGGGGACAGACGCATTTATCTGAGAGTGGGTAAATGCGTCTGTCCCCTTTTCTTTTAAAGCCGGTGCTCGGCGGCCTGACGCTCAAGGTGTTCGCGGAAGTCGGGGTGGGCGATGCCGATCAACGCTTTGGCCCGCTCTGCCACTGACTTGCTTTTGAGGTTCACCATGCCGTATTCAGTCACGACATACATCACGTCAGACCGCGGCGTGGTGACGATGTTCCCCGTGGTCAGGTTGAACACAATCCGGCTGCGCCGTTCGCCGCGTTTTTCATATGTTGACGACAAACAAATAAATGATTTGCCGCCTTCCGAGGCATAAGCGCCACGCACGAATTGCACCTGACCGCCGGTGCCGCTAATGTGGCGGTGTCCGTCCGATTCAGAGGCGGCCTGACCCTGTAAATCAATCTGCGTAGTGTTGTTTATAGAGATCATGCGCTGATTCTGCATGATGATATGCGGTGCATTCGTGTAATCAACCGGGCAACAGTGAAAATCCGGATTGCGGTCAATCGTTTCATAGAGAACGCGCGACCCCAGCGCAAAAGTATAGACGATCTTGCCTGGATTGAGCGTCTTGCGGGAACCGGTTACACGGCCCGCTTTGTAAAGATCAATCAGCCCGTCGATCAACATTTCGGTGTGGATACCGAGATCACGCACACCACTTTCAAGTAACGATGTGCATACAGCATTGGGCATGGATCCTATGCCGATCTGCAAACAGGCACCGTCCTCAATCTCCGCAGCGATCTGCCGCGCCACCGCACGGTCAATATCGGTTGGCGGGGGATTCAGCAGTTCGGTGGCCGGTTCATTGTCACCCTGAATGATGTAATCCACTTCGCTGATGTGGACCCCTGTCTGCTCCCCATAGACATACGGCAGACCTTCGGTGACCTCTACAATTACGGTCCGCGCCCGCTCGATAACAGCACGGTGCCAGGCATTTGTAACACTGAAGTTGAAGTAGCCCTGGTCATCCATAGGGCAGGTCTTCAGGATGACGAAGTCCACCGGTTCGATGAAGCGGCGGTAGTAATCCGGCACCTCGCCCAGATGGAGCGGGATGTAACAGGCGCGCCCGGCATCGTGCTTCTTGCGGTCGTAGCCTGAGAAGTGCCAGCTGAACCAGGTGAAATGTTTGCCCTCGGGGTCCGCTTCCAAAACCGCTCTGGGCTTCAGCGTCAGGGTCGAACGGATTTTGACATTCTCCAGGGACTCACACCGCGCCGCGAGTGCTTTGTCAAAGACATCGGGCTGGCAAAGCGTTACCCCATAGTCGAGCCACATGCCGGACCGGACCAGGCGAGCGGCTTCGGTAGCGGAAATTGTTCGGGCCGGAGATCCGGCAATTCTGACAGGCATGCGGAATGCATTATCATATGCTGCCCGCAAGCTCCGCAGCCACTATTTATATTCGTCGAGCGGCGGACACGAACACACCAGGTTGCGGTCTCCGTAAACGTTATCGATACGTCCCACCGGTGCCCAGTACTTATCCATCATGGCGGACCCTGCGGGGAAGCAGCCTTCAGCCCTCGGGTAAGGCCGCGTCCAGACGTCTTCCACCAGATCGTAAACCGTGTGCGGGGCGTGCCGCAGCGGTGAATCGGCAATTCCGAAACGACCGTTTTCCACATCGGCAATTTCTTTCCGGATGGCAATCATCGCATCGCAAAAACGGTCCAGTTCAGCCTTCGATTCGGATTCCGTCGGCTCAATCATGAGGGTTCCGGGCACGGGGAAACTCATGGTGGGCGCGTGGAAACCATAGTCAATCAGGCGTTTGGCGATGTCATCAACCGTGACTCCCGAAATTTCCTTGAGTCCGCGCGGATCAACAATGCATTCATGCGCCACGCGGCCGTTGTGGTTTTTATAAAGCACGGGGAAAGACGAATCCAGCTTCACCGCGATATAGTTGGCCGAAAGAATCGCCACTTCAGTCGCTTTGCGCAACCCCTCCGCGCCCATCATCAGAATGTACATATACGAAATGGGAAGGATTGAAGCGGAGCCATATGGTGCCGCCGAAACGTGCCTCGGCAGGAACGGTTTCAAATGCGCACGAACCCCAATGGGACCCACGCCTGGACCGCCACCCCCATGCGGAATGCAAAACGTTTTGTGCAGGTTGAGGTGCGAAACGTCGGCACCATATTCACCGGGCCGCGACAGGCCGACCTGCGCATTCAAATTCGCGCCATCCAGATAAACCTGGCCGCCGTATTGGTGAACCACGGCGCATATCTCACCGATTTCTTCTTCAAACACGCCATGGGTAGACGGGTAAGTCACCATCAGCGCGGCGAGCTTTTCGGCATGGAGCGCGGCCTTGGTTTTCAAATCCGCAAGGTCGACGTTGCCCTGATTGTCACAGGCGACCACCACCACGTCCATACCTGCCATGTGTGCGGACGCGGGATTCGTCCCGTGCGCGGAAGACGGAATCAGACAGATAGTGCGGCCGGCATCCCCGCGACTTAGGTGATACGCGCGAATTGCCAGCAGGCCGGCATACTCGCCCTGGGCACCCGAATTCGGTTGCAGCAGAATCGCATCGTAGCCCGTGATCTGGCATAACTTTTGCTCCAGATCCTGGAACATGGCATGGTAGCCGGCGGCTTGTTCGGCGGGGGCGAACGGATGCAGCGAACCGAATTCAGGCCAGGTAACGGGCAGCATTTCCGACGTCGCATTGAGCTTCATGGTGCAGGAGCCGAGCGGGATCATGGCGCGGTCCAGTGCCAGATCGCGATCACTCAGCTTGCGCAGATAGCGCATCATTTCCGTTTCCGAGCGGTAGCGGTGGAAGACCGGATGAGTGAGGAAAGCGGATGTGCGGGCGAGGCCTGCGGGCAGCGACGGGGCTTCGGTATCTTGATATGTAGCGGTCGCACCGAAAGCTTTCAGCACGGCTTCCACAATCTGCGGTGTTGTGGTTTCGTCGAGCGCGATTCCCAGGGTTGTCGCGTCGATAATGCGCAGGTTGAGCTTCGCGGCATCGGCTCGGGCCACAATTGCGGCCTGTTGCCCGCCCACGGAAACCGTGAGGGTGTCAAAAAAGGCTTTGTTGCGGAGGGTGAAGCCGAGCGATTCCAAACCCGCAGCGAGGGTTGCGGTGCGGCGACGGATCTGCTGCGCGACATAAACCAGCCCTTCCGGACCGTGGTAAACGGCATACATGGAAGCCATCACGGCCAGCAGAACCTGGGCAGTGCAGATGTTGGAAGTCGCCTTCTCGCGGCGGATATGCTGCTCGCGGGTTTGCAGTGCCAGGCGATAGGCCGGTTTGCCTTTGGAATCGACAGAAACACCGACCAGACGACCGGGCAGGGACCGCTTACAGGCGTCCTTCACGGCCAGGTACGCCGCGTGGGGTCCGCCAAAACCCATCGGCACACCGAAGCGCTGAGTGGAACCGACCGCGATATCCGCACCCAACTCTCCCGGCGGTGTGAGCAGCGTCAGTGCCAGCGGATCACTGGCCAGAACAGCCAGACCTCCCTGCGCATGAACGGCATTGATAGCAGCACGAAAATCGCGAATTTCGCCGAAAGTATCCGGGTATTGAAACAATGCGCCGAAAAACTCGCCTTCCGGCATGGCGTGGGCATCGCCGGTCACTACCGTCCAGCCCAGCGGCTCAGCGCGGGTTTCAATCACGGCCAGTGTTTGCGGGTGGACACCGTGGTCCACGAAAAAGCGGGTCGATTTGGATTTCGCCGAACGCTGCGCAACAGCCATGGCTTCCGCCGCAGCCGTGCCTTCATCCAGCATGGAGGCGTTGGCGATGTCGAGTCCGGTCAGATCGCAGATCATGGTCTGAAAGTTGAGCAGTGCTTCCAGCCGACCCTGGCTGATCTCGGGCTGATAGGGCGTATAGGCGGTATACCAGGCGGGATTTTCCAGAATATTGCGCTGGATGACGCCGGGTACAAGCGTGCCGTGATAGCCCATGCCGATGAGCGAGGTCCGCACTTCATTGCGCGCGGCAATGCCACGCAGAAATTGCAGGGCTTCCGCTTCGGACAGCGCGGCACCGGTATCGAGGGGCTGCTTCTGCCGGATGGACGCGGGCAGGGTCTGGCTCATCAGATCTTCGAGCGAGTCTGCTCCCACCACTTGCAGCATGGCGTCGATGTCGGCAGCGGAGGGGCCGATGTGGCGGCGTTCAAAAGTGGTGGCGGCGGTAGACATAAAATACCTTTCGCCCCCTCTGTCGCTTGTGCCTGAGAACGTTATTCCGTCGGCGAACGGGCGTTGCTGCCCGCTACTCTCCAGATGATGATCAGCGACGGTCCTTTTGCCTGAGAGTTTCCGGGGCGGTTGCTCCTTCGGCGCCAGCGTTGAAGCTGATCTCTCCCGTCTGTTTTAGGATATCGTGCTGGTTGCGGTGAAGGACATGGCTGCGGAGGGGCCGCTTTGGGCTGCGCGGATCCAGCACGCGATAATGGAGTTGCGACCGGAAACGGCCTGTGGCAGGATACGGACATGAATCGGGAACAGGTCATTGCAACATTGCGCGAACACGAGCCGGAGTTGAGAGCGGCTGGCGTGGCGCATTTAGCCCTGCATGGTTCCTGTGCGCGCGGAACAGCCGTCGGCGGCCTGTCAGATGTGGATGTTATAGCCGACTTTGATCGCTCGAGGAAGCTGTCTCTGGTTGGCCGGGTCCATCTTGAGAATCGCCTCACGGATATCCTTGGCGTCCAGGCGGATTTGGCTGACCGGGCGATGCTACTCCCTGCGGTACTTGAAAACGCAGAGCGGGAACCGGTTCTTGTCTTTTAGAAGGGTGATGAAAAAGCCTGGGAAGCGCTTGCTGGCGCGCGCGGCTCAGAACGGGCGAAAAATGCCTGCAACAGTTTCTGAGCCGCGACCGCGAGGGACTCGTTAGGCAGAACCCTTTTTCAACACCCTCTTAGAAGCGCGAAAATGCGAGTAGCGTCGACCGGCATTCCCTGGTCGAGGAAATACTTCACGCGGCTGACAGTTCAGACGCCTCATCGGCGAGGTTAGCCGCAGCGAATTCCAGCGCTTGGCGGATGTCGTCCTCTTCCAAATCGGGGTAATTTCGAAATAACTCGCCGCGGTCAGGATATGCCGCGACTGCGACTACCACCCGGTGGACAGTAAGTCCGCATGCCGCATATGCACGGCTGGCCGTTCATCTGTTTTCCATTGATGGTTATGCGCTCAAACACTTTGACCTCCGAGTCTCCATGCTACCGGGATTCTGAACCGGGCGTTGGGACGAAACGCACCAGGCTTTTCGCGCCGTCGTCATTCCTGTTGACGACGGTCAACAGGAATGTTTACTATTGAGTCGTGACCGCCAGGCAACTCAGAAAGCTCCTGTAAAACAAAGGCTGCACTTTCGGACACGGCAAAGGCCACGAAAAGGCTTACCTGGGCAACCGCCAAACCGCGATTCCCCGTCACGGTAAGGACATCGGTCCATACCTGATCAACAAGATTTTCAAAGACCTCGGCATCGACAAGGAGACATAAAGAAAATGTTGCTCTACCCAGCCACCGTCAGGCCCGACGGCAATTCGTTTACCCTCATCTTCCCGGGCGTTCCGGGAGCACATACCACCGGCGACTCTCGTGAGGATGCGCTTAGCCATGCCTCCGACGCCTTGCATACGGCGATCTCGATGCTCATGGAGAAGAACCTGGACATCCCCGAGCCAGGTAAACTGCGCCGGGGTGCTGTGCTGGTGGGGCTCGGCTCGGTGACCGCCAACGCCAAGGTGGCCCTGTACAAAGCGCTTCGCTCCAGCGGCGTGCGAAAGGTTGAGCTTGCGCGGCGGATGGGGATTCACAAACAGTCGGTGGAGCGCTTGCTCGACATCGATCACGCCTCGCGGATCGAGCAACTGGAGGCGGCGTTCGCGGCGCTTCAAATGAGACTGACTGTTGACATACAGCCGATGGAAGGCCTCGCGGCCTGAAGGGACCAATCGATGTTGAAATCACGAATTACCATGAGCGACGAAAAACTTCTGCCGATCCACCCGGAAAAATTCTTCTTGAAGACATGAAGGATGAAGAGATCAGCATCAACGGCCTGGCGCAGATGATCCAGGTTCCGGCGAACCGTCTCAGTTTGATTGTGAACGGGAAACGCAGAATCACGGCTGATACGTCCGCACGCTTGGGGCGCTATTTTGTTGTCGTACATCCAGCCGAGGTTGAACTGTGCGGGAGCATAGCCTTGGTCGGCGGCCCTGCGGAACCACTCGGCCGCCTCGGCAAAGTTTCCCGGCTGGACGGTGCCATCACCGTTGACTGACGGGAGTCTGTATCCGAAGGCCAATATACTCTGCTGCTTCGCGTCGCCCTTATCCGCGTCCTTCCTCACCTCCTCCGTCGGTCTGCGATTAAGAAGGAAATCTGATAAAGGCGACGTCGGAAAAACTACCGTGCCGCTGTTCCCCGGGCTCAGCTCCGGCAAGGGCGGTAAGCGTCAGCGCATCGGCCCGGCCCCGCGCGACGAGGCCGGATCGTTCCTTCGAGAAGCTCAGCGACGACTCGCTATCCTTCTGCCTGATCTGTAGTTGGGATTCATCGGTCACGCAAGTCGACCTCCTGTCTCGGTGACCGATTCGTGTTCTTTCACGGCCATCTCAATCTGTTCTCGAATAGCAGTTGCAAGTTCGGCCAGTAGATCGCCGCCCTCTTGCGCTCTCTCGTCTGCCTGTCTCTTAAGCAGGGCGATTTCGCCTTGGCGGAGAGTGGCTAATTCCTGCTCAATGGCGGAAACGCGAGATTTGGCCAGGCTGATCTGACGGATGATACGGATCAGTTCGGCGCCGATCCCCTCGCCCTCAACCACACCGTCCCGGTATTGGTCGAGAATTCGCCGCAGAGCCTCAGCATCGCCTGCTTCGTATGAGCGGTTGGCTTCGGCCATGAAGCGAGCGCGGCGCTCCAGATCCCCGGAATCCTTCGAAAGATCGGGGTGGATACGCTTGGCAACTTCACGGAAAAGGCTCCTGAGTTCGGACGATGGATTGAAGTCGCGGACCTTAGAGGCTGTACCGCGGGCGTCGTCGTACGTCCGACGGGCCTGCTCGCGGGCCTCTTCTACCCGCGCGTCGGCGGAGGCGGAAGGACTAAACCGGGCCCGCCGTTCGGACATTCGCGCCTTCCGCTCGTCCAACTCGGCGTACAGCGTTCCCACTTCGCGCAAATAGCGACCTTCAAAGGCGGCAAGCTGGCTGCGAAAATCGACAAACTCAAGTTCGCGCTCTGCGAGAGTTGCACGGATGGCAGCTATTCTTCGCGCTTGCGGAAGATCTCCTCTTCTTCGGGTTTCAACCGCCGGGTGACCTGACCTGACATACGTTGCGTACTTCTGAGATTAACTCCAACCCTGCGACGGCGAACCGATTGCCTGTCTGATGTAAGATTAGACGTTCGTTTTCAGCACCGAGATTTTTTCCCGAAAGCTAATGTGTTTTTAGAATCAGTCGGGTGAGGCTGCCGCGTCAGTGCGCAGAGCCAACTAAAGATAAAGAAAGAAATGGCGGGGACGACGGGGCTCGAACCCGCGACCTCCGACGTGACAGGCCGGCGCTCTAACCAACTGAGCTACGTCCCCGCACTTGTGGACGTTTTTAAATCTTAACACGCACCACCCCTTGCACGGAAATTTCATGCGAAGATGAATACGTTCGCTGGCAACCGCCGCGCCGGTCCGATGTCAGGACGGAGCAGGCGTTTTCCAAGGAGGTCCGCCTTGAGCTATCGCTCCGAGACTCCTTTCGACAACATCGAAAGCTCCCACGAGTACGTTTCCATGCTGGCCGAAGCCGTAGCCCTCACCCGCTGCGAAGTCGAAGATGACATCTCCGACGCCACCGCCGCCGGGGCCGACCGCCGCACCGCAGCACTCCAGCTCGTAGCGTTCAAACTCAGCCGTCTTGAGGCCAATATGACCTCCAGCCGCCGTATCCTCAATGATCTTCGTACTTTACGCCGGTTATTGCTGGAAGAACGGTCCCTCGGCAAAGTCCTGCGCCAAACTGCCGCGCAAGGTTAAACGTTACCGTTGCACTAGTTTTGTAAAGGTTTGTCCATTATTCTTGTCAGGGCCTTGACAATTCTTCGCGGCAATCCCTACTATGAATAGCTCCGTTGTAAGTTACTAATCAGTTACTAAATTAAACTGCTGTCTCGGTGGGGGATTCTACGTATGATGACCTTTGCAGTGGGTGAAAAAGTCGTTTATCCCAACCAGGGTGTTGGGACAATCGAAAATATCAGCACTCGATTTTTCGAGGCACGGCCTGAGAAGTTTTATCTTCTCCGCCTGTCCTGTTCCAGCATGACCGTGATGGTGCCGTTTTCCAACGCCCAAACGATCGGTCTGCGGAAACTCTCCCGCACTCCCGACTTGAATAAGGTTCTGGCGTATCTGGCCGGTCCCGCTGTCGAGAATCTTTGCGACTGGAAGCTGCGGTTTAAGATCAACAGCGATAAAATGCTGACCGGCAGCCTGCTTCAGATCGCTGAGGTCTTCAAACAGCTGGTTCGCATTCACACCGAGAAACCACTCTCGTTCCGCGAAAAGAAGATGCTGGACCGCACGCGCACCATGCTGATTTCAGAAGTATCGCAGGCCCGGAATTTCTCGGAAGCCGAAGCCATTTCGCTGCTGGAAAAATCGCTGGTGAAGAGCGGCTTCACTTTCCCCGGCCCCGCGTAAGCGGTCAGCCTACACTAGTTAGTTGCTGTTCGGCCTCATACTCCTGCTGGTAACCGCCGCCAGTTGTATTCTGTTTGCTGTCCAGCCAGCCTGGTTCCCCCTTCCCATTACCGCGGACGCACTGTCATTTGACCGCCAGTTCACGTGGACTCTCTGGATTACGGGTTTCATTTTCATCATCGTCCAGCTTCTGCTGGCATGGGCGGTTCTGCGTAAAACCACCGCCTTCGCGACCAGACATCAGAAGCGCCTCGAATGGACTTGGACGTCGACTACCGCCATCCTCTTCATAACCCTGGCGGTTTTAGGCTCGCGCGGCTGGGCGAAAGTGGCGACTCCCGGCCCGGGCAAAGAAATCATCCGCGTGGATGCGCACCAGTTTGCCTGGAACTTCCACTATCCCGGCCCCGATGGCAAGTTCGGTTACACCGATATCAAGCTGATCAATGATGCGAATGGCAATCCGGAAGGGCTTGACCCCAGGGATACGGGCGGCACAGACGATATCGTCTCTTCAACCCTGCGCATCCCCGCCGGGCGCAATGTACTGCTGCTGTTGCATTCGCGCGACATGATTCACGATTTCTTCGTCCGTGAACTGCGAACGAAACAGGATATCGTGCCAGGCATGGAGATTCCGCTGGAACTGAACGTACCGCTGCCTGGTACCTATGAAATCGCCTGCGCGGAACTTTGCGGTCTGGGCCACAGCCAAATGCGCAGCCTGTTAATAGTGATGCCCGCGGCGGAATACGACCAGTGGAAAGCAAAACGATGAAGTGGCTCTTCAGCACCGATCACCGGACCATCGCCCGGTTATATTTCTTTCTCTCCCTGATTGCCGTGTTTGCCGGAACAGCGCTTTCGCTGGTAATGCGGTTCCATCTGATCATGCCAGCGGTGAAAATCGGGGCGGATGTAATGGCACCGGAGTTTTACCTCTCGATGCTGACCCTGCACGGCACCCTCATGGTGTTTTTCGTGCTGACGCTGGCTCCCATGAGCGCGTTTGCAAATCTGGTATTGCCGGAGCAACTGGGCGCGACCGGAATGGCATTTCCCCGCCTCAATCTGCTGTCGTTCTGGATCACATTGGCTTCGTTTTGCATTTTAATCGCGTCATTCCTGGCCACGGGGGGTGGTCCCCTATCCGGCTGGACCGCTTACCCTCCACTGAGCGTAGTGGGCGCGATTGCCGGACCCGGCCAGGGCCTCGGCCAGACGCTCTGGTTTTACAGCATTGGAACATTCTGCATTGCCTCGCTGCTCACGGCCATCAACATCATTGCAACCGTGATTGAAATGCGCGCGCCAGGCATGGACCTCATGGCAATGCCCCTCACCTGCTGGAACTGGTTTCTAACCGCAATTCTGACGCTGCTTTCGTTTTCCGTGCTGATCGCCGCAGCCGTATTGATCCTGCTCGACCGCCTGGCCGGCACCAGTTTCTTCGTACCCGGCGGCTTGCTGGTGGCGGATCAGGTGATTGATCATTCGGGCGGCTCTCCCCTGCTCTGGCAGCATTTGTTCTGGTTTTTCGGCCATCCGGAAGTCTACATCGCCATCCTGCCCGGCATGGGGATTGTTTCTGAACTGCTTTCGACGTTTTCCGGCCGGCCGATCTTCGGTTACAAAGCCATGGTCACAGCGACGATCTCGATTGCCTTCCTCGGGATGCTGGTCTGGGGCCACCACATGTTTATCAGCGGCCTGAATCCATATTCGGCGATTGCGTTCTCGCTGTTGACGATGGTGATTGGCGCACCATCAGCAGTGAAAACGTTCAACTGGCTTGCGACTATCTGGGGCGGCAATTTGAGGTTCACCACCGCAATGCTTTTCGCGATTGGCTTCGTTTCAATTTTCGTGACGGGAGGGCTGTCAGGTTTGTTCCTGGGTCAACCGCAGCTCGATGCCTACTTCCACGACACCTATTTCGTAGTCGCGCACTTCCACCTGATTATGGGGATTGCAGCGTTGTTTGGAATCTTCGCGGGGACGTTTTACTGGTTCCCCCTGCTCTTCGGACGCATGATGAATGAGCGGCTGGGCAAGCTCCATTTCTACCTCACCTTCATCGGAGCGTATGCGACATTCGGACCGATGCATTTCGCGGGTTTTGCGGGCAATCCGCGCCGGTATGCGGATTTCACCACCTTCGATTTCCTCGCCCAGGTGATGCCGCTGCAGCGCTGGATCACCGGCGCGGCGTTCTTTTTGGCTGCGGTACAAATCATCTTTATTTGGAATCTGTTTCATTCCATTTGGCGGGGCGCCGAAGCACCGGCAAATCCGTGGGGAGCGACGACTCTTGAGTGGAGCCAGTCAGGAATTGATACGAGAGATACTAAGACATGCCCGGGACCCTGACAGAAACCACTGGCAGCCCGCCACCGCCCGATATTCCTGAACTGCCCTGGGGCGGCGACGGACCGGATCGTGACCGGCCGGAGCGCGGCGGTTCGCGCAGTGCATCGCTCACCGGAATCATCGTCCTGATGTGCGCCAGCACCATGACCTTCGCCGCTCTGATTAGCGCGATGGTGGTGCGGCGGGGTTTGAATAATGATTGGGGCCACATCGGGCTGCCGCAAATCCTTTGGTGGAATACGGGCGCAATTGTCATCAGCAGCATTTTGCTGGATGTCGCGCGCCGAAAGCTGCGGAGTGGCAACCGGCAGTTATTCAACTGGCTGTGGTCCGCAGGTGCGGTGCTGGGTACGGGCTTTCTGATTGGTCAGGCAATCGCCTGGCAGCAGTTATCCAATCGCGGATTTTATGCCGCAGGTCACCCCAGTACGGCCTTCTTCTATGTCCTGACATGGACCCACGCCGCCCACGTGGTGGGTACTCTACTTCCCGTGCTCTATGTAATGTGGCGGGCTTTGCGCTATGAACTCGGCCCCGGACGCCGAACAATGGTAGAAGTAAGCGCCGCGTTTTGGCATTTTCTGGATGTGATGTGGCTGGCGATTATGGCGTTATACGCATTCTGGGCATGACTGGATATCTGAAACAGTATTACGCGACCAGGACCCGGCGGGCGGTTCTGCTGGTGATCGCCGCGAGTACGATGTTTTTCGCTACGCTGCTGGCGGTGATGTTCTATTTACGCTGGGCTTCGGAAATGTGGCCGACCCCCTTCCATTTCGCCTCGCTGCTGATGGCCACGGCCCTGACGATGTTCGCGCTTTGTGCCAGCGTGACGGGCGAGGTAAGTGCGCACGCGGTGAACGCAGAAGATCCGGAACCGGCAGTACGCTGGCTGGCGATTGCCATTACCTGCTGGCTCATGTTCCTGTTCCTGGAGATTGTGGAGTGGGTGCGACTGGTGTATCTGGAACAACTGGGTTGGGACACCACCTTCGGGGCGACGTTTCTCTCTCTGACCGGGGCGCACTGGATCGCGGCCTCAGCCGTGGTCTGCTGGATGACTTTCGTCGCCAACGGCACGCGCAAACGGGATGTCCTGGCAGTGGCGATGTACTCCCACTTTTTGAATGCCGTCTGGCTGGTGCTGTTGTTTGCGTTGTATTTTTCGAATGCCACGCTCGCGGGCAGCATATGAACCCGACACTGTTTCTCGCCCAGTGCGTGATGTGTTTTCGCACCGCAGCGGCTCAGCAAGGGGAGCGTTCCGCTGTGCTGAACCGCGGCATTGTGATTCTAATTATTCCGCCGGTGCTGGTACTGGCGGGGATCCTGCTGCTTGCGTACCGGAAGCGGACCCCGAAGTAATCGCCCGAATCGCATTCTGCGCAGCGCGCGATATGCTAATGGCAGGCATCAGCCCGAAACCGCGTCCGCCTGCGGAGAGGTTCACGTCGTCTTTCGCCAGTTCCCGCAGCCGGGGCAAATCGGTTTTATCGCCTGTCATGGCAATGGCGCGGATTCCGGCCAGCTGGTCACCCGGCTCTACGCTGTCCATGAGTTTGCGTGCGATGCCCGCAACTTCCGCGTCGCGCCAGTTCACCAGGGCATTGAACGCCAGGGTAGCGAGCACTCCATTCTTTACGGCGAGTTCGCGCAATGCGGGTGCCGAAGAATGGTCTTCATACCGGACCAGGCCTTCAATGGCATTACTGGCGGCGAGGATGTCCGAATCTTCCGCGGCGTGGTGCAGGGGCATCAGAAATTCCGGCTTTTGCATGACGCCCATCTCCCGTGCAGCGACGGCCCGGACGGTGGCATCGGAGTCTTTAATAGCGCTGAGGAGTTCATTCACCGCTCCGGCTTTGCGCAGATTGGCACCGGCGCAGGCCTGAACTTCGGAAATCCCGAGCGAATCGCGCATGGCTTTCACCACCTCGGGAGTCTTGTCGCCTGCCAAATTGAGACAGGCCTGGTTGCGCAGGGTGAAATGCACCCTGCCATCGAGGAACGTTTCCAGATCGCCCGCAAACAGGGGCGCAGAGCAGCAAAGCAGGATGGCTAGTTTTTTCATGGCGGTGTCCTATTCGTTAATTCTTCAGGGCTTGTGCGATCAGATCGGCGTGCTTGCGGAAAGAAGGTTCAGGAGTCTGGAAGCGCATGGCTTTCGTCATCGCCGCAGAAGCTTCGGGATACTTCTTGTTCTTGTAAAGCGCCCATGCGAGGGCGTCATAGGTGTAAATGTCGCCGCGCACTTCCAGTTCGTTCTGCGCCAGTTCCAGTGACCGTTCCAGGTTCCAGTCGTGGTCGGCATAGATCAGAGCCAGGTTGCGGTTGGCCTTTTCTTTACCTGCCTGGCCCAGGCGGTCAATGATCTGGATCATTTCCTTCTGTTTCTGGGCTTCTTGAGGCTGTCCGGCTGCGGTGTAGTAATCGAATAGAGCAGCGGCGTAATCGGGTAACGGCGTGGCGTCCTGTGCCAGTTTCATGCTGGCGATTGCGCCCTTCCAATCCTTCTGGGCAGCACGTGTCTGGGCGTAACCGGCTAAAGCCGGGTGGTAATTGGGAAAGTAGCGAAGCGCAGTCTTGAAAGACGCTTCCGCCTCAGGCAGGCGGCCTGTTTTGAACTGCATTTTGCCCAGTTCCACTTCGCACCAGGCGGTATTTTCGGCCATTGCGCTGCCGGAATTGATGGCCAGGTTCATGAACTTGATCGCTGCGTCCACATCGTTATAAATGAAGCGGAAGTAGGACGCACGGTTATAACTGGCAAGGTCCGGGTGCAGGTTGACCATTTTCTGGTAGGCGTCGGCGGCTTTGTCGTAGTCGCCCATCTCGATGAGGGCATCGCCGAGCGTACCCCAGTTCCACGAGTCGCCGGCTGACCATTCGGTCAGGGCTCGCGAATACTCCGCCGCTAGTTTGAATTCGTGGCGCTCAAGAGCAATCTCGGTGCGCAGACGGGCTGCTTCATAATTGCGCGAATCGCCGGAAAGTACGTTGGCAAGAATCTGCGAGGCGCGGTCCAGGTAGCTGTAGTCCATCGACTCGCGAACTTTCTGAATATAGGCACCAGCCAATAGATTCTGATAGTGAGGATTGTCGGGCTTCGCCTTCGAGATGGTCTCAAACATCGAGATTCGCTCATCCGTGGAGAGGCGCGCAGTGTTCTCAGTGAGCACGCGGTCCTGGAAGGCGGCAGCGAGCCGGTCAGATCCATTTTGGGTCTGGGCGAAAACCGGGAGAGCAAGGAGGAAGAAGACGGTCAGTTTCATATTTTTGGGCTCGAAAGATTTAGAGGATTGGGCCGTCCGGTTGCCCGAACGGCCCGCTTTAACAACTATTGACCGGTGGCCGTACCGCGACCATTGGTCCCGCTGATGTTGCTGTGCAGGTAGCCGGCATGCGGCGCTGCATGGAACGGGAAACGTGTCAGCAGCGGCACGTCGTTGGAGTTGACGCCATCACCCAGCTGATTGTTGGGAGCGACACCGTAGCCAGGAACGAGCACGCCGGCGAGGGCACGGAAGCCGATATCAACAACATCATCGATGGGGCGGCGACCGCCGAACGGCCAGCCCGCGTTGTCACCGGCCAGAGGTCCAAGACGGTTCTGGCTGGCGGCCGGGGTGGGCGCGATGGTTAAATCAATACGAGTGATGTCCGGGACATAAACGCCCAGAATGTCATTGCGCGGAGCTGGCGGAACCTTCAAGCCGAAGACGCCGTTGAGGACGCCGGAAGCGAAGAAGGGGTCGCCAATGTACTGGGCAAACTGCTGGTCATTGGCTGGCAGGCTGCGGTTCCAGTAATCTTTGAGAGGAAGCGGGATAAGTGCTTCAACCGTAAGGGGGTTACCTACGCGATCAACCTGTTGAAATTCACCGTAGAAAACGGGATCCGACGGGCTGGGGCGAACGGTAACCAGCTGACGCTGGGTGGTGGCCCACACGCCGATCTTGGCATTGGCTGCCTTGGGGTCGGTGGGCAGGGTGCCATCGACTGTCGCCAGCGTGATGGGCATTTCGACCGCAATCAGGCTGATGTTGTAGCCTGCAAAACCATCAGCCGCTGCCGGGTAAGCAGCGCCCTGACCGGAATCGGCGGAACCCGAAAGAACCGGGGCCGGGCTGCGGAAGTTGAGCGTATCGAAGGTGGCAGCACTGTCAAAGTAGAAAGCGTCATCGCGGGGACCTGCGAAAACACGCATTCCGTTCGGCAGCGTGAAGACCGAAGGCGCACCGAAAGTCGCTTCATAGTTCGGTGTGGATTTCGGACCAAGGTTCGGCGGTGCTACAGAGAGCAGGTGACCGCTGGCGTCGCGGTCATAGAAAACCGTGCTGCCAGTTTTGACGTTGCGGACGGCGACGACATAGGTCTGATAGAGGAAGATCCCCGGATCGTCAATCCCTTTCAGCGCGCCGAAATAGGAAACAAATGTCGGATTGGGGCGCAGCAGGGTTTTGAACATGAAATCGACGACGAAATCGGGATTGCCGTCGAGTCCACGGGAATTGTTGACGTTGAACCGATAAAGGACACTGTCTGAGAATTTGTAGTAACTGGGTCCGTTATCGGGGTTTTGAAAGCCCTGGACGCTCATGCTGAGAACCAGACGATCGGAACGCCCTGTTTCGTAACTGCGGAAAGCATAGAGGTCGTTGAGATTTGCTGTCTGGTCTTCGAGCAGGAGTGGTCCGTTGCGGTGACTGGCGGCGAACAGAGACAGACACGAAAGAGCTGTGACTGTTGCTGTTCGCGCCGCGAATTTGAGCATTTTTATGGTTTCTCCTGAGTTGGTGTAGATGACTTCGGTAGTGCTACGCTCAGGAGCGGAAATCGGATTTAGCTTTTCTGGAAAACCACCTTGAGCGTCCGCTGTATAATCTGTGACAGCGGAAGCATAAATGAAATGAATGGCCCGGGCACGGTTGCCTGAGCAAATGCTTGAGCTGCGCGGTATGTAAAAGTTTGCAACGCGAGGGAGTTCCCGTTACCTTGGGGGCCAGAAAATAGTCCTTTTCATGTACGACTTCCGAATGCGACCTGAATGACCACCCATACCTCACCCAACGATTTGCATAACCCAGGCACTACTGCCTCCGCGTCGGGAGCATCCGCGCATAAGCCCAAAAAACGCGGATTAATCTGGGTTTTCTTCCTTCTGATTGTGCTGGCGGTGGGCGGCTATGCCGTTTGGCGTGTGGGGCAGCCTGGACTGGTAGCCACGCCGGCAGGTGGCGGCGGCCGGGGCCCGGGAGGTGGTCGGGGTGGCTTTGGTCCGACACCTGTAATTGTTGAGACTGCGGTCAAGAAAAATGTGCCTGTGTACCTGAGCGGACTGGGCAACGTGGCTGCGTTTTACACGGTTGTGGTCAAGTCCCGTGTGGACGGGCAGCTAATGTCGGTCAACTTTAGAGAGGGAGACCTGGTCAAGGAGGGGCAGTTACTGGCCGAGATCGATCCGCGCCCTTATGAAGTGCAACGGGATCTGGCGGAAGGAACGCTGGCGCGGGATACGGCTCTACTGACCAATGCGCGGCGGGATATGGAGCGGTACACCAGTTTGCTGGCTCAGGACGCAATTCCAAGGCAGCAACTGGACACGCAAACTTCGCTGGTGGCCCAGTATGAAGGCAACATCAAGCAGGATACGGCCAACGTAAACAGCGCCAAATTGAATTTGATTTATTCGAAGGTGACGGCACCGATCGGCGGCCGGATTGGACTGCGTTTAGTGGACCCCGGCAATATCGTGCGCGCCGCAGATGCCAACGGCATGCTGGTGATTACGCAACTGGACCCAATTTCGGTGTTGTTCACGATTCCGGAAGACAGTCTGCAGCAAGTGTTGAAGAAGCTGCGGGTGGGCGCGAAACTGCCCGTCGAGGCGTTTAACCGCGACAATTCCCTCAAACTGGGCACCGGGCAGCTGGTGACCATGGACAACACAATTGATCAGTCGACCGGCACGTCCAAGATGAAGGCCGTTTTCGACAACAAAGACGGGTCACTATTCCCGAATCAGTTCGTCAACGTGCGCTTAATGGTGGATACGCTTGCCAATCAGATAGTAATTCCGACGGTTGCGGTGCAGAACGGACAGCAGGGAACGTTTGTTTACGTGGTGGAGCAGGCAGAGGGCGGCGCTGCCACAGTGCATCTGCGACCCGTTCAGGTCTTGAGTTCCGACCAGAGCGGCGCTGTGATCAAGAGCGGTCTGAAAGAAGGTGACCGCGTTGCAGTGGATGGCTCAGACCGGGTTACCGATGGCGGTGCTGTTCGTGTCAGGCGACCGGGCGAAGCAGAAGCTGAGGCTGCGGCCGACGCTGCCGCGCTGGGCAGAGGCCGGGGGCGCGGAGGGCGGGGTGGCAGCAAGACCGGTCGCGGCGGAACTCCGGGCGCTCCGAGTGCTCCGAGTGGCGGTGCTGGCGGTCGCAAGGGCGCGGGTCAGTGAGTCCTTCTAAAATCTTCATCGAGCGGCCGGTAGCAACGTCGCTGATGATGATCGGCGTAGTGCTGACCGGCTGGGTCGCGTTCCGGCAACTGCCGGTATCGGCCCTTCCCCAGGTCGACTATCCGACGATGCAGATCCAGACGTTTTACCCCGGGGCCAGCCCGGAGGTGATGACGTCTTCGGTAACTGCGCCACTTGAGAAACAGTTCGGCCAGGTGCCGGGCATGACTCAGATGACATCAGTAAGCTCGTACGGCAGTTCGCTGATTACGTTGCAGTTTGCGCTGGATCTGAATATTGATATCGCCGAGCAGGAAGTCCAGGCAGCCATCAACGCAGCCGGGACTTTTCTGCCCCGTGATCTGCCGAATCCTCCGATTTACAGCAAAACGAACCCAGCCGATGCGCCGATTCTAACGCTGGCGATTACGTCAAAAACCATTCCGCTGCCCAAAATTGAAGATCTGGCGGAAACCCGCATGGCGCAGCGTATTTCGCAGTTGCGTGGTGTGGGTCTTGTGAGCATCAGTGGCGGTCAGCGGCCAGCGGTGCGTGTGCAGGCAAATCCAACGGCACTGGCGTCATACGGACTGAGTCTTGATACTCTGCGCAGCGCTTTGAACAGCGCGAACGTTAATGCGGCGAAGGGTAATTTCGACGGTCTGCAGCAGGCCTGGACGATTAACGACAACGATCAGATTCAATCGGGAGAGCAGTACAAATCGATTATTATTGCTTACCGCAATGGCGCACCGGTGCGGATTTCAGATGTCGCGACGGTGATTGACGGCGTGGAGAACAAGAGACAAGCCGCCTGGGTCAACGAGACTCCGGCCATCGTTCTCAATATTCAGCGGCAGCCGGGAAGCAGCATTATTAACGTCGTCGATACCATTCAGGAACTGCTGCCCCAGATGCAGGCCTCGATGCCCGAAGGAATCAAAATTCAGGTCATTACCGACAGGACCACGACGATCCGGGCTTCAGTGGAAGACGTTGAGTTTGAACTGATCCTGACTATTGTGCTGGTCGTCGCGGTCATTTTCGTGTTCCTGCGCAGCTTTTCGGCCACCATTATTCCGGGCGTCGCGGTACCGCTCTCGCTGATTGGCACCTTCGCGGTGATGTATGCGCTGGGGTACAGTCTGGACAATCTTTCGCTGATGGCGCTCACGATCTCAACCGGGTTCGTGGTGGACGCGGCAATCGTCATGATCGAGAACATTTCGCGCTATATCGAAATGGGCTATTCGCCCATGGATGCGGCGCTCAAGGGTTCTGAAGAGATCGGTTTTACGGTTGTTTCACTGACAGTTTCGCTGATCGCGGTGCTGATTCCGCTGTTATTCATGGCGGATATTGTAGGACGTCTTTTTCGTGAATTCGCGGTTACTCTGGCCGTGGCTATTATCTTCTCTGCCTTTGTGTCATTGACGCTAACGCCGATGATGGCGGCGCGTCTTTTGAAGCATAAGCCTGAATCGGAACAGGGACGTTTCTATCACTGGTCGGAAAACATCTTTGTGCGCATTATTGCCGCCTATGGACGCGGCGTTCGATTCGTTTTGCGCCACCAGTTCATTACCCTGATGGTTGCCATCGGTACGCTGGGCGCGACGGTCTACTTCTACATCATCGTTCCCAAGGGCTTCTTCCCCGTGCAGGATACGGGCATCATCCTGGGCATTTCCCAGGCACCGGAAACCATTTCGTTCACCGCCATGAGCGTCAAGCAGCAGGCGCTGGTGAAGGAAATCATTAAAGATCCCGCAGTTGAAAACGTCACATCTTTCATTGGGATTGACGGCATCAATACGACCACGAATAGCGGCCGCATTCAGATTACGCTGAAACCGCACGATGAGCGCAAGCTCAATGCAGCAGCGGTGATCCGGCGTATCGCTCCGCTGGTGGAGCGGGTCAACGGCATCAAATTGTATATGCAGCCGGTGCAGGATCTTACGGTTGAAGACCGCATCAGCCGCACACAGTATCAATATTCACTCGATGCGCCAGACAAGGCCATCCTGGATGAGTGGATCCCCAAACTGGTTGAGCGCATGCAGAAGATTCCGGAATTGCGGGATGTGGCGAGCGATCAGCAGAATAACGGCCTGGGTCTGCTGGTGGATATCGACCGCGATACCGCGGGCCGCCTCGGCATTACGCCGCAACAGGTGGACGACGCGCTGTATAACGCCTTCGGGCAGCGCCAGGTCTCGACGATTTTCACGCAGGCGAATCAGTATCACGTGGTGTTGGAAGCTTTGCCGTCGTGGCAGCAGGATGCAGAGGCACTCAAGGGGATTTATGTGCAGATCGGGTCGGCTTCGGCCAATCTGGCGAACACGATCGCGCTGGCCGGTACCAACTCGGCACTTACGGGTGCGGCAGCGCTGGCGCAGGCGCCACTGCTTGCCTTTACACGCGTTCGTGAAGTGAAATTGCCCATCACGATCAATCATCAGGGCCAGTTTCCGGTGGTTACGGTTTCGTTTAATCTGGCGGAAGGCTCGTCACTTGGCGTAGCGGTGGAACATATCCGCGAAGTCACCAAAGCCACCGGAATGCCGGCCAGCATTGAACCCCGGTTCCAGGGTACAGCTCGCGCCTTTGAGAACTCGCTGGCGAATGAATCGGTGCTGATTCTGGCGGCGCTGGTTACGGTTTACCTGGTGCTGGGCGTGCTTTATGAAAGCTACATTCACCCGATCACAATTCTTTCCACACTGCCCTCGGCCGGCGTCGGCGCCATCCTTGCGCTGATTCTGTTCCATGAGGACCTCGACATTATTGCGCTGATTGGCATTATTCTGCTGATCGGTATTGTGAAGAAGAACGCGATCATGATGATCGATTTTGCCCTCGAAGCCGAACGCAAGGAAGGCAAATCGCCGGAAGAGGCCATCTATCAGGCTTGTCTGCTGCGGTTCCGGCCCATCATGATGACAACCATGGCTGCTCTGCTGGGCGCGGTGCCGCTGGCGTTTGGTTCAGGCGTGGGTTCAGAAATGCGCAAGCCGCTGGGCATCAGCATCATCGGCGGTTTGCTGGTGAGCCAGGTGCTCACGCTGTACACAACCCCGGTGATTTATCTTTACTTCGACCGGCTGGCCAAGCTGGTTGCAGGTAACAAGGCAGCAGCGGAATCGAAACCGGACGACTTGTCTCTTCCGGAAATGACGTAACGCGGTGAACGCATGAGCATATCCACTCCTTTCATCGAAAGACCGGTTGCTACAACTCTGCTGCTGGTGGCGGTCACCATGGCGGGCGCAATCTCCTATACGCAACTGCCGGTGTCACCTTTGCCGCAGATCGATTATCCAACCATCAACGTTTCCGCGTCCCTGCCCGGCGGCAGCCCGGAAGTGATGGCGGCGTCGGTGGCAACACCTCTCGAAAAACAGTTTACGCGCATTGCGGGCGTTACGGAAATGACGTCGCGGAGTTCGCTGGGAAGAGCGGAAGTCACGCTGCAATTTGATCTGAACCGCGACATCAATTCCGCAGCGCGCGACGTCCAGGCTGCGATCAACGCGTCCCTCGGCTACCTGCCGGCAAATCTTCCGGTGCGGCCGCGGTATCGCAAGATCAATCCCGCCGATTCACCCATCCTCATTATTTCGCTGGAATCGGAGGTCATTCCGCGGGAGCAGCTTTACGATCTGGCGTCATCTGTTTTCGCGCAGAAGCTGGCCCAGGTTCGGGGTGTCGGGCAAGTGGGCGTAAACGGCAGTTCCCTGCCCGCCGTCCGTGTCGAATTAAACCCGCAGCCGGTTTCCCGTTACAACGTCGGCATGGATCAGGTAGGCAGCTTTCTCGCCAGTGCCAATGCCAACCGGCCGAAGGGCATGCTGGAAAACGATAAGGTGTCGATTCCCCTGATGGTTACCGATCAGTTGAATTCGGCCAAAGACTATAAAGATCTGATTGTGTTGTACCGGCGCGGTTCGCCCATCCGGTTGTCGGATCTGGGGCGCGTGATTGATGGAACAGAAGATGTGCGCAACATCGGCCTGACCGATGGCAAGCCTGCCGTAACGATTCAAATCAACCGCCAGCCGAACGCCAATATCATCGAAACCGTGGCGCTGATTCAGAAGCTGATCCCGCAGTTTCGTGCGGCGCTGCCGCCTACCGCCACGATGAAAATTGTTTCCGACCGCACCATTTCGATCCAGGCATCGATCCGGGACGCGGAACGGAACATGATCATTTCCATCATCCTGGTGATTTTCGTGGTGTTCTTCTTCCTGCGTAATCTCAGAGCTACCTTCATCCCCAGCGTGGCGGTTCCCGTGTCTCTGGTGGCCACTTTTGGCGCCATGTATCTGCTCAACTATTCGCTCGACAACTTGTCGCTGATGGCTCTGGCCATCGCCACCGGGTTCGTGGTTGACGATGCCATCGTCGTGATCGAGAATATTTCCCGGCACATTGAAGACGGCATGACACCAATGGAGGCTTCCCGTCTGGGTGCGGCTGAAATCGGATTTACCGTGCTCTCGATGAGCATTTCTTTGATTGCCGTCTTTATCCCGATCCTGATGATGGGCGGCATTGTCGGACGTCTTTTCCGCGAATTTGCCGTGGTGCTCTCGGTGGCGATTGCTGTGTCCCTTGTGGTGTCGCTAACGGCTACACCGATGATGTGCGCGCGAATGCTCAAGGGCCATCAGGCCCATGGCAAGCTCTACAACGTCACAGAGAAGATGTTCAAGTGGGTGCTTTCTACCTACGGGTCCGCTTTACAGGCGGTGCTGAACCATCCGTTGCCCACCATGCTGCTGATGGCGCTTACCATCAGCGCCAATGTCTATCTTTATGTGAACGTCCCGAAAGGCTTTTTCCCGCAGCAGGATTCGGGCCGGCTCGGGGGCGGCATTCAGGGTCAGCAGCACATCTCATACCAGGCGATGGTTGAGAAAGTGAAGTGGTTTGAAGAAAGAATCAGACGCGACCCGGCTGTGGAATCAGAGAACGTAACCATGGGCGGGGGCGGCGGCCCGGGTGGCGGGGGTACCAGCAGCGCGGGCGTTAATATCCAGTTGAAGCCCCTCAGCGTACGCAAAATCTCCACTGACGATGTAATTGCGCGGATCCGGCGCAATACGTCCGGAATGCCCGGGGCGCAGATGTTCCTCGGCAACCAGCAGGACATCCGCATCGGCGGGCGCATGAGCAATTCGCAGTATCAGTACACGCTGCAGACGCAGGATCTTGCACTTCTGGGCAAGTGGGGACCGCGCGTCTACGCCCGCCTTTCACGGCTGCCGCAGATTACGGATGTCTATTCCGACCAGCAGAATTCCGGACTTTCCTCGTATGTAAAAATCGACCGCGATACGGCGTCGAGACTGGGTCTTACTGCTCAGGCGGTGGACAATGCTCTCTACACAGCCTTCGGCCAGCGCCAGGTCTCCACCATGTACAAGTCGATCAACCAGTATCATGTGGTGCTGGCACTGCAGCAGCAGTGGTGGCAGAGCCCGGATTATCTGAATAACATTTATGTGCAGACGCCTCGCGGCATTGCTGTCCCGCTGTCTTCCTTCGCGACATTCTCTGAGGGAATTACTCCGCTGCAATTGCCGCATCAAGGCCAGTTCCCTTCCACCACGCTTTCCTTTAATTTGAGTGAAGGCTATCTTCTGGACGATGCGGTGGCTGCGATTCACAAAGCCGAAATCGAAATGAGTATGCCGGCGGAAATCACCGGCAGCTTTTCCGGAACGGCCAAGGCGTTTCAGGATTCGATGGCCAATATGCCGGTGCTGATCGGCACGGCGCTGCTGGCGATTTACATTATTTTGGGCGTGCTCTATGAGAGCCTGATCCATCCGCTGACCATCATTTCCACGCTGCCGTCGGCAGGTGTGGGAGCGCTGATGGCGCTGGTCTTGTTTCGGACAGAACTCAGCATCATTGCCCTGATCGGCATCTTTCTGCTGATCGGAATTGTCATGAAGAACGCGATCATGATGATTGATTTTGCGCTGGCTGCGGAGCGCAACCAGGGCATGGAACCGCGCGAAGCTATTTTCCGCGCCTGTATGCTGCGCTTCCGGCCTATTTTGATGACTACTTCCTGTGCTCTGCTGGGCGGAATGCCGCTGGCTCTGGGCTGGGGCAATGGTGCGGAATTGCGCAAACCGCTGGGCATTGCCATCGTCGGCGGGCTGGTAGTCAGCCAGATGCTAACGCTCTTTACAACGCCGGTGGTGTATCTGGCGCTTGACCGTTTGCGCATACGCTTCAGTCATGAGCCGAGTAAACGGCTGCCGGGGATCCTGATTCCTGGTGGGGCTGAAAGCGGAGCCGATTAGTTGTCTCGTCTTTCAAGGAAAACCTTCTATATTTTATGATGCAGAGACTCAAAGTGGTGACGATTGCGGCGGTTCTTTGCACGGGCTGCAACCTCGCGCCGAAGTACCAGAGACCCGTTGCATTTGCCCCGGCAGTTTTCCCCGCCGCGTTCAAGGAACTCACCGGCAACGATGAATGGAAAGCCGCCAACCCGGCCGACGGACAGATCCGCGGCAAGTGGTGGGAGGTGTTCGCCGACCCGAAACTCAATGAACTGGAAGAGCAGGTCAACGTCTCAAACCAGAACATCAGACAGGTGGAATCGCAGTTTCTGGCGGCGCGGGCGCTGGTGGATTTGCAGCATTCGGGCTACTTTCCCAGCATCGGGACAACTCCAATCATCAACGAGACTCAGGCAGGCAACGCGGGCCGAAGCACTCGTGGAGCCGCCTTCAATTTTCCCATCAGCGCTTCGTGGGAAGCCGATGTCTGGGGCCGGATTCATACGGCTGTGGAAGGCTCCGTGGACAGCGCCCAGATTGTCGCCGCTAATCTTGAAAACCTGCGCCTGAGTGTTCAGTCGACGCTCGCATCTAACTATTTCACGATTGCTTCACTCGACATGCAGTACGCCATTCTGAGCGATTCGATCACGGCTTATCAGAAATACCTGGAACTGACGATGAACCGCTTTAATGGCGGCGTGGCGTCACGGTCTGATGTGGCTCTGGCACAGACTCAGCTGGCGACGACACGGGCGCAGCAGACTGACCTGGGAGTCGCTCGGGCACAGTTTGAACATGCGATCGCTGTACTGACGGGCCAGCCACCCTCGAATCTGACGTTGCCTCCGGGGCGGATCGCAGCTCCTCCGCCTCCAATTCCGTCGACGCTGCCTTCGCAGTTGCTGGAACGCCGACCTGATATTGCTGCTGCTGAACGTGCGGTGGCGGTTCAGAACGCCAATATCGGCCTCGCGAAAATTGCGTTCTACCCGACGATCGGGATCTCTGCTTCGGCGGGACTTTCGGCGAACACCATTGCCAACCTGTTCACGGGTCCGGCACGGATCTGGTCGGCAGGGCCCACGGCACCGACAACTATTTTTGATTTCGGGCGCAGGGGTGCCACCGTGCAGCAGACACAGGCGAATTATGATGCGGCGGTTGCCACTTACCGGCAGACGGTATTAACTGCTTTCCAGGATGTGGAAGACAATCTGGTGGCGCTGCGTATTCTGTCACAGGAAGCGATTGAACAGAGTGAGGCGGTAAGGGCAGCCGAACAGTCTCTGGCTCTGGTGACCGAGCGGTATAAAGCAGGAACGAATTCTTATCTGGATGTCATCACGACGCAGACCATTACGCTCAACAATGAACGAACGGCTGTGACTATTTTGCAGCGTCGTATGACTGCTGCGGTGGGCCTGATCAAAGCGCTGGGCGGCGGCTGGGATGCATCAACTCTTCCCACTTACGATCAGCTGCGCTCAGAGCGCCTGCGCGATCCGAAGAATGCCAGTACGGTGGCGCAGCCATTAAATTAAGCCGGTTGAAAAGCGGCTAAGACCGGGTGGTTCTAAATCACCCGGTCGCGGACGGCGATTCGTACCAGTTGCCCGATCGACTCCACATTCAGTTTGGCCAGGATATTGGAATGATGGGTTTCCGCAGTGCGGACGCTCATGTCGAGACGCGCCGCCAGCTCCTTATTGCTGTGGCCGCCGGCCAGCATACGCATGACTTCCAGCTCCCGCAGTGTAAGAAGAAACTGGGCCGGGACATATTCGCCGGGTTCCAGGTCCACTTCGCGTCGGGAGGCTGAGACGGAGGCGAAGAACGGCTCGCCGGTCAGGACTTTTTCCACTGCGAGCACCAGCTTTTGGGGTGCTTCATTCTTGGCCAGATAAGCGCTGACGCCAGCCTTGCGCAACTGGTGCAGAATCGGGGCGGCAGCATGCATGGTCAGAATCAGAATGCGAATACCCGGTACAATTTGGAACAACCTGGTGGCTACTTCAAGGCCGTTAATGTCGGGCATCGAAAGATCCAGGATGGCAAGCGAAGGCTGGTGTTCGGCAGCCAGTTCCAGGGCCAAACCACCGTTGGCAGCCTGCACCACGATTTCCCATTCCGGATGTGACTGGTGCAGAATGCTGATCAGCCCCCTGCGCACCAGTTCATGATCGTCAGCGATCAGAATTCGAACAACACCCATCGTAAAGACATGCCCCATGCTCCCACTACCGTACAAAACAGGCCGGACGCTATTTTTTAAAACTATACAACAGTATTAAAGTGGGATGCAACAGTTTCATTTTCCGATGCAAAAAGAAGTAAAAATACGGTTCAGAATATCGTCCGCAGTGGTGGCTCCCGTCATGGTATCAAGGGGTTGCAGGACACAATAGAGATCAAGCAGCAGCAATTCATGGGGCAGCGCGTGCCGTGCAGCATCGGCCGTTTTCTCCAGCATTTGCAGGGCTTCACGCAATAATCCGGCTTGGCGCGCGCTGGTAATAAAGGCCCCTTCCACTTCATTTCGCGAGGCCGGGGCCAGAATTTCGAGGACGCTTTTGCGCAGTTCGGGAATTCCGTCACCGGTGGCGGCGGATACCGGGATTTCGTGTAATTTCGCACGACATTCTGGAAGATCAGATTTATTGGCCACGATTAGGCAGCGTCCCTGCGTGCGAGCTCTGGCGATCAGGTCGCAGTCAGCAGCAGAACGCGGCAGGGTTCCATCTACAACAACAATGGTGAGATCCGCTTCTGCCATCGCTGCGAAACTGCGTTCGATGCCGAGCCGCTCCACCAGGTCCGCACCTTCCCGAATGCCTGCGGTATCTGAGAGACGAACCGGAATACCTTCAAATTCTGTGCTCTCCGAAACCAGATCGCGCGTGGTGCCGGGGATGGCGGTGACAATGGCCCGGTCCTGTTCCAGCAGCCGGTTAAACAAGCTGCTCTTCCCGGCGTTGGGCAACCCTACGATTGCCAGGGAGAAGCCGTTACGGACCAGATTCCCCCAGGCGAAACTGCGGGCGAGGCGTGCCGTTTCTTTGATGAGTGGTTCCAGCCGACGCAGGATTTCAGCTGGTGGTGCCACGCTGATGTCGTCTTCCGCGAAATCGATGCCCGCTTCGAGGAGTGCGATCAATTCGAGAAGCTGCGTTTTAACCGGCGTAAGGCTGCGTGAAACAGACCCCTGTGTTTGTAGTGCCGCTATGCGTGCCTGATAGAGCGTTGTGGAATCAATCAGGTCACGGACAGCTTCGGCCTGCGGCAGATCAATGCGACCGTTGAGGAACGCGCGGAGCGTGAATTCGCCGGGTTCAGCCAGCCTGGCACCTGCACCCAGAGCGCGGTCCAGACAATGGCGCAGGATGACGGGTGCGCCGTGGCACGAGATTTCGATTACATCCTCGGCTGTGTAAGATCGCGGGGCATGAAACCAGGTGACTACGACATCATCAATGATCCGGTCTTCCTCGTCGAGCAGATCCGCGCGGGTGGCCCGCCAGGATTCGGGCGGTATTTTAAACCGGAGGAATTGCGAGGCTAAGGAGAGAGAATTGGTACCAGATAAACGGATAATACCGAGGCCACCCCGCCCTGGGGGAGTGGAAAGCGCAACGATTGTGTCCTGATAACGCAATTAGCGGCGGGGGCGCGGCGGGCGACGGTCATTACCCCGCTCACTGCTGCGATCACTGCTGCGATCACGGCCACCGCTGCCCGGGAAACGCGACGGAGGCGGCTGGGGCGGGTCGGGGAGCGAAGGCATGCCAGCCGGATAAATGATTACATGCCGGAATGGACCGGAGCCACCACTCTCGCTGCGCAAATCGGTTTCATTTCGGAGTGCGATGTGCAGCACGCGCCGTTCCCGGCTGTTCATCGGGTTGAAGCGAAACGCGGTGCCGGTACGCTTCACGTTTTCTGCCGCGGTTTGAGCGCTGATGCGCAGTTCGGCGATGCGCAGCGCCCGGTAATCATTGGCGTCGAACGAAATGCGCGAATGATCATCGGAATGCAGCCGGAGCACTTCCTGCGTTACCAGTTCCAGCGCCAGCAGGAGTTCGGCCCGGTTGGCAAGCAACAGGTCGACATCCGTACCGCTGAATTTAATGATCAGATCCGGGCATTCGTCGGGGTCGCTGTGGTCGCCCGCTTCAATAGTGAAGCTGAGGTCAAACCCCGCGTCCACAATCATCATGCGGAGGAACTGTTCGATCCGGGGGCCGGTTTCGTTAACGGAAAACTTTGGATTCAAGCCAGTTTCGCTTTCTTGCTCAAGCCTTCTTCAGCTGCTTTTGCGGCGGCTTCGGGGTCAGCACTGCGGGCAGGGCTGTCTTGTTGAAAAACCACTGCTGCGCGATGCCTACGATGTTGCCAGTGAGCCAGTATAACACCAGTCCGCTGGATGCTGACCAGAAGAAGAACAGATACATCAGTGGCATGAACTGCATCATTTTCTGCTGGCTGGGATCACCACCGGCGGGAACCGGGGTCATCTTCTGCAGCATGAAACTGGTGACCACCATGATGAGCGGCAGCATGTGAAGCGCAAAAGATTCGGGCCGGGAGAGATCGGAAATCCACAGCCAGTCGGCATGGCGCATCTCGATGGTGACCGACAGAACTTTGTAGAACGCCCACAGAAATGGCATCTGGATGAGCAGAGGCAGGCAGCCACCCATCGGGTTCACGCCGTGCTTCTTGTAGAGGTCCATCATTTCCTGCTGCTTGTTGGCAGCCTTGGGATCGCTCATGCCAATGCCCTTGTATTTCTCGGTGATCTTGTTCATCTCCGGCTGAAGCGACTGCATCTTCCGCATCGACTTCAGGTTGGTGAGCTTGAGCGGGAACAGGGCGATGTTAATGAAAATAGTGAGGACGATGATGGCCCAGCCGTAGTTGTGAATGTACTTGTCGTTGAGCCAGTGCAGGACGATGAAAAGCGGCTTGGCGATGATGCCGAAGAAGCCCCAGTCGACCAGACCATCCAGCTTTGGGTTGACCTTGTGGAGCAGCGAAATTTCTTTGGGCCCGACATAGAGCGCCATCTGGTTGCGGGATGCGCCACCGACAGCCATACCGGGATAGGCGTCTTCAGACCCATTCACTTCGGAAGAAACAGTATCGTCAAACGCAGTGGTTTGGATTTGCGAACTGCCCTGGGGCAGAAAAGCGGCGGCGAAATACTGATCGTCAATTCCGGCGAATGAATATTGGCCGTCGGCGTTGACGGGACCGTTCTTGGCGTTCTTGGCGGCCTCGCGGATCAGCTTCTGTTTCGTCTCGTCGTAATAAAGAGTGGCCTGCTGACCGGCTGCGTTCTGCGCCGCCATATCGCCAAACCCACCGCGCCATTGCGTCAGGTGATTGATGCCGGTGCCGCCCATAGACACTTCATCTGAATACTGCAGCAGGTAAGCATCGCGCTGGAAAGCAAAGGTTTTGGAAGCGGCGGTGGTGCCGTCAGAGAATTCGAAACGAACCGTGAGCCCTTCCGGATGAGCTACCCAGAGAGCTTTATTGATGTCCGTGCCGGGCTGTTTGTCGCGGAAGGCGAGGCTGAAGGGGAAGCCGACCTTCTGCGCGCCCTTGACGTTAACCAGTTCGAGCGGTTTGTTGTTGCTGTCTTTGTGATCTTTGAGAGTCCAGCTCTTGACGACTGCGCCGCGGTTGGAAAAGACGACGCGGTAGTGGTCAGTTTCGACGATGCTTTCCTGCTCGCTGGCAGCCGAGACGGCGTCAGGCGCAGGGGTTGCCGGGGCGTCAGACATGGCCATCGGTGTTCCGCTGGCGGTTGCCGCAGCCTTCTGCTGTTCATCAGTCTTCGGAGGTGTTGTTTTCGCGGTCTGCGCCTTAGTATCGGCAGGGGGGGCGATGCCGAGCATCTTGTAGATGTAGGGCGAAGCAACGAGGATGAGCCCCATGAGCACGAAGGCCAGGACCATTCGCAGTTCACTGGAGAGTTCTTTTTTCTTTTGGGGCGGTGTAGGAGAGCTCATGCGGATTTAGCGGGGTACGGGATCAGACCCGCCTGCGTGAAAAGGGTGACAACGGCCGAGCCGCTTTAAACCAAGCCAGATTCCTTTGCCCGCGCCATGAACCTCAACCGCTTCCCTCATGAATTGGGAGCAGGTGGGGTAAAAGCGGCAGGAGGAAGGCAGCCAGGGGGAAATCAGACGTTTGTACCCGTTGAGGCAGGCGACAACAAATCTGGCGGCAAAACCATCTGATTGCACTTGATGAAGAGACGTTTCACTTCGGCCTGAAGTTCGGTGAAAGGACAATCGAACGCTTTGCGCCGGGGATTGAAGACGATGGACCACTCGGAACTCAGGACGGCCAGCTCAAGCCGGACCGCTTCGCGCACGCGACGTTTGATGCGGTTGCGAATGACGGCCTTGCCGAGGGCTTTGGGAGTGGTAAACCCGACGCACGGACCACCGAATTCCGGTTTGGCGAGACGAAAAGCGGCGAACAGGGGACAAGTGTATCTAGTCCCGTTGTCGTAAACTTTTCGGAAATCGCTGGAGCGGAGGATCCGGGCACTTTTGGGAAAGCCTGCTGACACGATCAGGAAAACCTGGTGTCGGGGCTACCTTTCTGAGCTGACAGTCAGCTTTTTACGGCCAATTGCGCGACGGCGGGAGATGACAGCCTGACCATCGGAGGTTTTCATGCGGGTCCGAAAGCCGTGAGTCTTGGCGCGACGGCGGTTATTCGGCTGGAAAGTACGTTTCGGCATTGTATTCTATCTGCTTGTAAAGGGGATTGAGAACCGGAAATATCGATTATACAACAGGTTGGGGTGAGGCTGCTTTGGCAAGTCAAAGTCGGCCACGGATTCACCCCGATTCCACACGAATCCGGCACGGATGGTCCGCAATTTATCGGGCGTGTATAGCTTCCCTCATTCTTTCATAGGGGAATTTTGCACTTCGACAGTTTGCGTGGCGGTGGCCGAGGCGGTTTGGCGAAACGGAATGACTTTGGCGGTATCTGGCTTTTTTGCAATGGGTTGCCTGATTTCTTCGAGCTCTTTTTCGTGCTTTTTTCGTCTGTCCTGAATGCGGTCGAGCTCCTTTGAGTACTGCACGAGCTGGCGGGAGATGCGGGATTCGTAGCGTCCCAGCTTTTCGAAGGAATTTTCATCTTCGGTCCACGAGCGGGCCTGGGCGATCATGGCTTCGGTCTCGTCGTCATTGGTGGAATCGGGACGGAAATTGGAAGAGACGCCGACGTTGAGGATGTTGTTTTCGATGGCGACGATGCGGTTGATGCGGGTGTGGCAGTCGATGATTTTCTGAACGAACTGGCGTTCGGCTTCGTTGGCCGGTTTGTAGTCGCGGTAGAGTTCCGAACTGAGGCGGCGGTAGCCTTCGAGTTCGTGGGGCTGGAGGAGCATGCGGTGGCCCGAAAGACCGTGCTGGAAAGCGTTCATTGCGGCGCGGGCTTTGCCTTCAAGGTTGGTTTGGGTGACGGCGTCGGCCAGGTGCAGCGGGGTGCGGGTGGGGGGAACGGGTTTGGGGGTGGTGGCTTTTTTGATGGCGTTGTGGATGACTGTTCTCATTGATGTGTGCCTTTCGGCCACTGAGGGTAGCAGGCGTTTTGGTGTTCGCCTGTACCCTTTGGAGCTATGTTGTTGAAAATAAGAGAAAAATAATTCAACGGCGACACGGATGAACGCGAATGTCCCACGGATTTTTCACGGATAACCCCTAATTTATTTGGCGTGCCAGGGTTCGTGGATTAGTAACTTTGGATCTGCGTCGGGTTTGGGGACGAACTTTTGGGTGCGACCGTACTGGTTGTCTCCACCGTAGAGATTGCCTTTGGAGTCCACCGAAAAGGTGTGGACTTCGATGTAGCCGTCGGGGAGTTCGCGGGGGACCATCCATGTATAGAGGTGGTTGCCTTTGAAGTCGAGCTTGTTGAAGCGGAGGGGGGTGAGGTCTGTGACCCAGATGGCGTCGTCATTGACGATGATGTCGAGGGGCAGGGAGAAGCCGCCGAAGGCCTCGACGAAATCGAATTTGGCGGGGTCTGAGGTGGTGTGGAAGACGTTGATGCGGCTGCCGGAACGGTCGAGGGCGAAGACGCGGCCTTCGGGGCCGACGGCGACGGCGTGGACACCGTTGAACTGGCCGGGGCCTTTGCCTTTGCCGCCGAATTCACCGATGTATTTGATGTCCTTGTCCATGATCATGACGCGGTGGTTGTCGAGACCGTCGGCGATGAGGATGCGGCCATCGGGGAGGAAGGCGACGTCCTGCGGTTTGCCGAAGTGGGTGCCGTCGGTGCCCTGCACGCCCTTTTCGCCGAGGGTCTTGAGGAGTTTGCTGCCGTCATTGGAAAAGACGTAGATGACGCTGTAGCTTTCGTCGATGACCCAGACGCGGTGCTGCGGGTCGTAGGGGCTGATGCGGATGCGGTGGGGGCCGGGGCCGGTGGCGTCGGCGAAGAGGCTGTCCCACTGGGACCAGTGTTCGCGGACTTTGCCGTTGGCGTCGAGGACGTAGAGGAAGTTCTTCTTCATGACGCGTTTGTCGACGGCGGAGAGGACGTTCATGCCGAGGGAGCCGGCGAACCCGGTGTAGGTTGCGGGGAGGGGGTCCGGGAGGCGGGTTTCGCCGCGCTGCGCGATGAGGATGCGGTCAGGAGATTCGGCGAAGACGCCGGAATTGCCGCCGAAGGCGAAGCCTGGTTCGGAGAATGGCTGGTGCCAGTAACGGATTATGTTGTAGGGGCTGGGGCCTACCGGGCCGGTGATTGTGGCTGGGGGGGATTGGGCCTGGAGGGCGGTTGTGGCGGTTAGGGCCAATGTCAGGGCCAGTGTGGTTATGGTTCTTTTTTGCATTTTTTGGGTGATCCCTTCGGTGAGTTACAGCTTATCGTGGCTGGGGGTGTTGGCGGGGCCTGCTGTGGAGTTTTTTGGGGTTGACTGCCGCAGGCTACCCAACTCGATCCTGTAGAGAAGTACGTGAACGGGCCACGCTCATCAACGTCCCAAGGGCTCGTAACAAAATAACATTATTATATTGAAATGTTTGGGAGTATCCTGGGTTATCGCCGGTGAGAAACGCCCGCAATTCCGCCGGTTTGGCAGGTGAGCTATTGGCGGGGATGCGGTAGTCACTCTATATCAGGTTCTAAAGGCCACTCCCGTAACCCGGAATGCTCCGGGGTGAGACAAACGCCCTTATGGGTGAACGGCGTTGTCTTTACTGCGAGAGACTTTTCCAGCCATCGAAGTTCCAGTCTCGCCAGGCCGTCTGCGGCGAAGTCGGGTGCCAGCGAAAGCGGCGCACCGAGTATCACCGGAGAAAGATCGGCTCCGATCCCGAATACCGCCAGGGGTGCCTCGACAGCCCTATAAAATGGCGCTCCCGCAATCCGGGTTACTGGAAGCAATACCGAGAGAAGAATCCTGCCGCCGTTGAGAAAAACCGCAGACAGCAAAAGCTCCGCGACCGGAAACGGAAGCTGTGCAATCTTGCAAACAACACCTCAGCTTTGGACTTAAAGTATTCCACTGCACAGGTTTGGCTCATCGGGTCCGGAGCCGCCCATCTTGCAAACAACAACTTAGCTCCCTCACAAGTCTGGGTAATTGAAGCACTTCCGCCTCACGCGGTCCCGCCGGCACCATCTTGCAAACAACATCCTGCTGGTTCGCTCGCCGATTCTGCCGCATAAATGAAGGAAGCAATGCTGAGCACCGATCAGATCAATGAGCTGCACCGGCTGTACTGGTCCGAACACTGGCCCATTCGCAAGATCGAGCGGCAGCTCAACATGTGCGGAAAGACGATCCGGAAGTATCTCGATGCGCCGGCGCAGGAACTGGCTCGCCGTGACCGCCCGAGCAAACTCGATCCGTTCAAGGGCGCTATCACCGAATGGCTTGAGAAAGACGCGCTGGTGAGCGCCGCCGTCATCGAGCAGAAGCTCCGCCCCATGGGCTATCAGGGTGGCCACAGTATCGTGCGGGAATACGTACGAAATGCGCGTCCGCAAGCACCAAAACGCGCCTTCGTCAGGATGGAACCGCTGGCCGGGGAAAGGTTTGAAGTTGATTGGGGGCATTTCGGCGCGCTCAGTTACTCTGGTGATTCGCGCAAACTCTATGCCTTCGCGTTAGTCGATGCGCACAGCCGGACGCTGTATGTCGAATTCACTCACAGCCAGAGCTTTGGAACCTTCGCCCGCTGTCACACTCACGCATTCGAAGTGCTGGGCGGCGTAGCGCGTAAAATCGCCTACGATAATCTGGCCACCGCCGTTGCCGAACACGATGGCCGTCTGGTTCGTTTCCTCCCGCGCTTTCTCGGCTTCGCCCGTGATTATGGTTTCTTTCCTCATGCCTGCAATCCGGCCAGCGGCTGGGAAAAAGGCAAAGTCGAACGAGCTATCGGCTACATCCGCCAGAATTTTTGGCCGCTGCGCGAGTTCACCGATCTGCATGACGTGAACCGGCAGGTGAGGGAGTGGCTCAGCGAGGTTGCCAATCAACGTTTGCACCGCGAGACCCGCGAACGCCCGCTGCAGCGCTTCCAGCCTGAAGCGCTGCGACCGTTGCCTGTCATCCCTTACGATTACCGCGATTCATCCGAAGCGCTCGTGCATAAAGATCTCCGGCTCCCGTTCGACGGCAACCGTTACTGCGTGCCTCACCGCTACGTCGGCCGACCGCTGACCATCAAAGCGGATTCCAGCTCCGTCACCATCTATGACCGCGTTGAGGAAGTCGTCAGCTATGCGCGCTCGTGGCGGCGCGGTCAAACATTCGGCGCTGCTCGTTTTGAAAAACTCCTCGCCGAACAGCGGCCCGCAGCGCGCCGTTCCCAGGCGCAGCAGCGACTGATCGATTCGCTCGACAACCTGTGTTCGCGATCACTGCTGGAGGCTTATCTCCGCGACATGGCCGATACCGACCGGGCGCTGGGCCGTCAGATCCCGGAACTGCTGGAGCTGATACGCCAGTACGGCCCGCAGGACGTGGCTGTCGCTATCGAAAAAGCCTCTGCCGCCCGCGCTTTCGGCGCTGACTACGTCACCAATATCCTGCGCCAGCAGCGATCCCCGCGCCGGCCGCAACCACCGCTCAGGCTTCGCGATCCGCTGCTCAACCAACTTGTTACCGACCCCCTCTCTCTGCTGGGATACGACGCCTTCATTCTTGAATCCGAAAAGGAAAGTGATGACTCCCCTCGAACAGAAACTACAGCAACTAAACCTCAAGGCAATGAGCCACCAGATCGAGACGACGATCGCTGAAGCCGCAGCCCGCAACCTGAGCGTCTCAGCCACTATAGAACGGCTCGCCGACATGGAGCTGGAAGCGCGCCGGGGCCGTGCCATCGAGCGCCGCTTCAAGTGCTCGCGCCTGTTAGCGCAACCGAGCATCGACGCCTTCCACTTCCACCATCACAAGAGCCGCGTGCAGGCGAAGAACCGCATCCTTCACCTGCTGGATCTCACGTTCCTGCCTCTGGGCACCAATGTGGTGTTGATCGGCAACCCCGGCGTGGGGAAAACCTTCCTGGCACGTGTGCTGGCATGGCAAGCCTGCCAGGCAAACCAGCGCGTCCTGTTTACAACTGCGATGGACATGCTGAATCATCTGCTGGCTTCGCAGGTCGATCACTCGCTGGTGCGCAAGCTGAAAACGTTCACTGACCCCACACTTTTGGTCGTTGATGAACTCGGTTACTTATCGCTCGACCAGCAGACGTCGAATCTCTTTTATCAGGTCATCTCCACACGCCACAGCCTGAAACGTTCAACCATTATCACCACCAACACGCCCTTCTCCGACTGGGGCAACATCCTCTTCAATACGACCATTGCCACGGCCATCGCCGACCGGCTGGTCGAGAACTCCGAAATCTTCCTGCTGGGCGGCGACAGTATGCGCAAAGCAAGCAGGAACTCCAATCCGCCGGAAGAGTAGTTTCCACTCCGGCTCCGCTCAGGCGCCGCACTGTGAGATACCCCGTGCGGAGGAGTTCGCCGGGTTAACCCCTCAACGGCGCTGCCAATAGCGGAGGGCTTTCACGCCCTCCGCTCCCGGTTCCACTGTTCCCTCCATGTTCAACTTCAGCGCCAACCATCTGTTTCTGCTCTCGCGGACGGAGTACCCGTCGTGCGCGGTGTTTTTGTTGCAGGACCTCGACACGCAGCGCGTTTACCGGCTCTACGACTTCTCAAAAGCCCAGCTTATCCGGCCCAATGTGGCCTACTGCATAGCTGGCAAGGTCAACAGTGCCGACAAACTCTACCTCGTGATCGAATCGGTCCGGCCGGACACCAGACACGCGCGGTCCTCCACGGTTCCTGTTCCTGCCAACGGCGCGGGAGGGGTGCCCATCGCCTGAATCAAAGGTTCTTCCCACACGAACAGGACTGGTGTCCCCACGCGCTTCCCTCTCCGGCGTCAACGCCGAAGTGTGCGCTCACATCAAAATCCCAGCCCTTTGCACAGAAAAATGCCGTCAAAACCGGCGCTTCCGAGGGTGTTCTAAACCGGCCCTAACACGGATCTACGGTTATGCTGTCAGTTCTGAGTGTTTGCAGATCGAACAACTGAACTGAGCGACCGTTAAGGAGGATCGAGAAGGACGGATCAACAATGAACCGCGTGCCGATCACTTCCAGGATCTCGGTCTCACTTAGGAGCCCCCGGAGGAGTTCTGCGGAAACAATCGTTCCGGGCGCATATTCCCGCGCATCTTCATCGGTGCTAACGGAGCAACGAAAAGGGCTGTCGCCACCTTCCGTAAGAGAGACCTCAGCTACCAAACGCC
>JANYDS010000073.1 GCA_025363475.1 Terriglobia bacterium | reverse complement strand
TCGCGTTGCCGGGGCCACGTAGCGGATCGTCCCTTCGCTCGGATGCTCGGCGGTCTTGAAGAGGCCGACCGCCTTCAGGTGATCTGGCTGTCGAGTGTCAGTTTACAAATTTTTACACAAACGCCCTAAAGAATTCCCCTGAACCTGCCACTCAAGCATAGGACTTGGCTGGGTGGAAGGCGCCGTCTCAAGATCGCCCAATTCGGTTATGGAGAGCGCGGCTCTGAAGAGTTGCGCGCCTTCTTTGCCAATCGTCAGATCTTCGGGTCGCGCAGTAAATCCACTATAAGCCGTGGTTAGCGCGGCACAAGTAGCTCGGGAGTCATGCGAGGAGCGCGCGCCGGACGGCATCTGGTTCGCGCGCGATGACAGTAAGGAATGCGCGGGCTGGTCCCGTTGGAACCCTTCTGCCGTGTTCCCAATGTTCCAGTGTTCGCTTACTGAGGCCAAACAAACGGGCGAATTCGCTCTGAGATAGAGCGATTTTTTCCCTGATCGCCCTGACATCGATGTCGCTGGGGACATGCACTTCGCACCCATGGTCTTCGAGTCCTTCAGCAAAAGCCAGGGCTTGTCTCGCGCTCTCAATCATTCGCTGTCCTGCTGTTAGCTTCCGTTTCATATCGAACCCTTTCGTGCGTCGTAGGTTCTGACGACGTTCGCCAGAACCACTTTCAACGTCTGCCGTTCCTTCGGCGTCAGGTTGGTCTTTTCGTTCTTCGCGAAGATGTTCAGCAGGAACACCGGAATGGCCGGGCCGCTGAAGAATGTAATGACGCGAAAGCCCCCACTTTTTCCTTTGCCCTTCCTGCGAAACGGACCTTCCGCGCACCGCCGGTCCCTTCGATGACATCACCTGCGTCCGGGTTAGCTGCGATCCAAATCACGATGCTGGTGCGCTCCTCGTCGGACAGACCGATAGACCGCGCATCGTTAAGAAATGCAAGTGTTTCGACTACGGTCTGCACTCAGATCCAACTATACGCCATTGGGGTATAGCCCGGCGCTTCGAGGTATCCCGAATCCGCGTTGTGTGAATCGATCACCTGGCGATCCAATCCAGCGCGTCCAGTATGTCTGTAAGGCGCAGGTGGTCACGCCGTATAGATGAGCAGTATGCCGGAAAGAACTGCGGTGCGGATCGGAGGCTTCAATGCCGGCTTGACTGCCAGGTCAACGCGCCGGTCGAGCAAGGCACTTAGTTCGCGTGTCATTGCTGACAGGCACAGCAACCTCGGGCGGGCACCGGGCAGGAAATCAACCAGGAAATCAAAATCGCTGTCGGGTCGCATTTCACCGCGTGCGGCGGAACCGAAAAGGGAAAGTTCCTTGACCTGATGCTGGCGACATATACCCGCGATTGCGGCTTCGGGCAATTCTATTCCGGCAGGGATGGTCATGTTTTGATGCTCTCTTGATTATCATCCGCCCAGGGAATCGTTTGCGGCGATTCGGAGTTGCGTGGTGCTCCGAATCAACGAAACTGTCCCGGCGGCAAGTATGTACCGGAAAACATATTACGGTCGAAGCGCTTGGCTTAGCGGGAGCTCCTTTCCCATAACCCGTGCCCGGTGAACCCGACCGAATCTCACTCCTTAAATACTTCCTGTAGCGTGTTTAAGGTTGAACTGAGCGTCCTCGCTGACACTTCTCCCAGCTTCTTTGCCAGGCGGACTTTGTCCACCGCGCGCAACTGATCCAGAAGAATCAGTCCCTTCTTTCCTGCATGGGACATACCTATGCGGAACGGTGCTGCATGACCGCCCGTGGTCATCGGCGCAACGATCACGGTTCGCAGGTGATCGTGCATTTCGTCCGGAGAAACCACGACACAGGGGCGCATCTTCCTGATTTCGCTCCCGATCGTGGGATCGAGATTTACGAGCCAGATCTCTCCACGCATCACCAGACTAAATCCGAGTCCGCAGCATTGCCGAATTCGCCCATCACCAGTGCATCATCACCGGCCGCGGCGATCTTTCTGGCTGCGTCGGCCCAACCCGTGCGGGCAGGGTTCGCGGGCCTGCGCAATACCAGGGCACCGTGCTCGACGGTCATCTCCGCACCGCATTCGCTGTTCAGGCCCAGTTGCGCCAATATTGGCTTGGGGATTACGACGCCCTGCGAATTACCGATCTGTCTGATGCTGACATGTACAGCCTTCATAGTGATAACAATGTTATTCCGCTGAGCGTACCCTGTCAAGGTATCCCAACGTGAGTGTCCCAACGTGAGGCGGACGACTTGGTCGTTCCTGAGTCAAATCCGATTCTTAGCGCGACGCAGGCAAACTCGGGCTTTCTGGCGAGGAGTGTATGCCGGACGGCAAATGGTTCGCGCGGGTGACGATGGCGAATGCGCGGGCTTGTCTTCTGCCGTGCTCCCAATCATTCGCGTTGCCCATTTGCACGACGCGCGGGAATGGTGCGCGGTTCATTGGGATGGCAGCCGAGGCGATGCATCAGGAATTCGATTCTTGGCGCGGAGAACCGCGAACGAATTGGTGCTTAACACCGGAGAGGGGACCTTGATAACCAGGTTGCTTCAAGCGGGCAATTAGGTTAACCCGGCTGCACCAGGAGCGTTGATCCCCGGGCGTGCAGATGCCGGGCTGTTTCGCATTTGACAGTTCTCCGTACTGTGCTACAGTGTGCATACAGATGGCGGTATGCTTTGCATGGGACGAAACCAAGAACCGGGCCAACGTCGTCAAGCACGGAATCAGTTTTGAAACCGCGAAATTCGTCTTCGATGATCCTCATGTGGTTTCATTCCCTGAACGGAATGTAGAAGGCGAGGAACGCTGGCAAAGCCTCGGAAGCGCGGATACCATCGTAATTTTGACGGTCGCCCACACGGTTCACGACAGTGATGGCAATGAAGTGATCCGGATCATCTCTGCACGAAAAGCAAGTCCATCGGAACGGAGGCGTTATGCCAACTAAGAAACAAAAAAAAGAACTCGAAGCCCTCGCTGCAATGCCGGATGAGGCAATTGATTTTAGCGATATTCCGGAAATCACTGACAAGCAATGGTCGGGAGCGGTTCGTGGTTTGTTCGCACGGCCGGAGACGAGACATATCAGTATCCGGCTGAGTGCCGTTGACCTGGTTCTCGCCAACAAACTTGCCGCTGCCAAAGGGCTTCGGTATCAGACGTACATCAAGAGTTTGCTGCATGAATCGCTGGTGAAGGAAAACTTAAAATAGACGCCAGATCGTGCGAAGTGAAGCCGGGATGAAACCGCTGGCAGTGCTTCCAGCCGCGCGCACTAAGAATATTTCGACCGCAGCGGACCCGCGGACTATGCTGGTACCGTGGCGAACAGACTCTCCGGCATCGACGCGCTGACCGGGCTGGGCGTCGCGGTTGAATTCACAGAAACAATTCTTTCCGTGCGTCCCGACCCGCTTGCACCGCCTGATCTATTCCTCGCACCGGGATTTATTGACCTGCAAGTGAATGGCTTTGCGGGTGTGGATTTCAACAGCCCCGCAGTCACGCAGGAAGCGCTTGCTCTGGCGCTCACAACAATTCTTGCGACCGGAGTCACCTGCTGCCTGCCTACTGTAATTACGAATGCGCCGGAGGAAATGCTGGCCAGTCTGCGGAATCTGCGCCGGGCGCAACGGGATTTGCCACAAGGGCGTATCATCGCCGGGTTTCACGTGGAAGGCCCTCACATTGGTGCGGATGACGGGCCACGCGGCGCGCACCCGGTGCGGTGGGTGCGTCCACCCGATGTGGAAGAGTTTCAACGCTGGCAGGACGCGACTGACGGCAACATTCGGCTGGTGACGGTATCGCCGCACTGGTCGGAAGCACCTGCCTATATTCGGGCACTGGTCGGGGCGGGCGTGGTGGTAAGTTTGGGCCATACAGGCGCGAGCGCGGAACAGATCAGGGCTGGAGTGGATGCCGGCGCGACGCTATCCACACACATCGGCAACGCCGCGCACCGTGTGCTGCCCCGTCATCCAAACTACCTGTGGGATCAGTTGGGAGAAGACCGGTTGAGCGCGAGTTTTATTGTCGATGGCATTCATCTGGGCGATGCCTTCACCCGGGTGGCGATGAGGGCGAAGGGCGTCGGGCGAACCATTCTGGTAACTGATGCTTCGGCTCCGGCCGGGGCTGTTCCCGGGCCTTACCGGCTGGGTGAACTGGATGTCGAACTGGCCCAGGATGACCGCGTGGTTCTGGCAGGATCGGGAAAACTCGCCGGATCGTCGTTGCGCATGAACCGGGCGGTGGGGAACGTGATTCAAAAAGATTTTGCGAATCTGGCGGAGGCGGTTCAGATGGCAACTTTGAATCCCGCCCGGCTGATAGGCCTGGAGGGCCGGATGCGGGGGTTGGTGGCGGGTGAACGCGCCGATATTATTGCTTTTCGGATGACGGATACGGTTTCGATTGAAGCTGTATATTCGTGACATAATCATGTCATGGCTATTCGCACGACGGTAGATATTCCCGAGCCGCTGCACAATCAGCTTCGCGCCCAGTCGGAACGATCCGGTGCGTCCATCCGCTCTCTGATCGTGAAGGCGATCGAGCAGACATACACCACTCCCAGGAAGGGTAAGTACGTAACCGGACCGATGATTAAAGGCACAGGCAAACTGGGACCTGCCTTTCCTGTCGATAAGAATCCGTATGACCTCATTTTTCCCTGATCTGAATGTTTGGATGGCCCTTTCCGTCCCGGAACATCAGCACCAGGAAGACGCCTGGAACTGGTTTCGTGGCCAGACGCATGACACCAGACTTGTTTTCTCGCGCTTCACTCAGATGGGTTTATTGCGCCTGCTGACGAACAGTGCAGCGATGGGTGACAGAATACTCACGCTGGGAAAGGCGTGGGAAGTTTATGATAGCTGGCAGCAGGATCCTCGCGTGGAACTGTACGTCGAACCGAGGGATCTGGATGCGGCATTCAGGGAGTCGACGGCACCTTTCTCAGGTAAGCCAGCGTCTCAATGGGTAGGCGATTGCTACCTCCTGGCGTTTGCGAAAAACAGTCGCGCGACTCTCGTTACTTTTGATCTGGCGCTTGCCGATCTGGCACGGAAACAGCACTGTCCGGTTGTATTGCCCCGCTAACCCATGACGATTCGTGACCTGGCCCGACTGGCCTCTGCAGTTGAAAACGGTGCACCCGAAGCCCTGGAACGCATTGCCGCGCTGCCCCCCGGCGAAGGCCTGATTATTGGAATCACGGGCCCCCCAGGCGCAGGGAAGAGCTCGCTCGTCGACGGGCTAACCGCTGAATTCCGCCAGCGCGGGAAGACGGTCGCGATTATTGCGGTTGACCCTACCAGCCGCGTGACGCACGGGGCTATTCTGGGCGACCGTATCCGGATGCAGCGTCATCATGCAGATGCCGGGGTGTTTATCCGCTCGATGGCTACGCGCGGGGCGTCGGGCGGACTGGCCCGAACCAGCGCCGCGCTTTCACGCTTGTTCCGTGCAGCCGGATTCGATTTCATCATCATCGAAACCGTGGGGGTGGGGCAGGATGAGATTGAAATTGCCTCCCTCGCCGACGTTACGGTGGTGGTGCTGGTGCCCGGTATGGGTGACGATGTTCAGGCGATCAAGGCTGGCATTATGGAGATCGCGGACATCTTCGTAATCAACAAAGCCGACCGGCCTGGCGCGCAACAGACGCAGCGCGAGATTCAGGCGATGCTCTCGCTGGGCCATGGGGCGGTGGTGCCAGTGATTCTGCGCACGGTTGCGATTGATGGCACCGGTGTCCCCGAACTTGCGGACGAACTGCAAACCCGGCAGCGCAGGCTGCACCTTCAGCCGGAGCAGAGCTGGAAAGTTGATCATCTGGGGATCGCGGTGCGCTCTCTGGACGAAGCTCTGCCGTTTTATGAAACGAGTCTGGGTCTGCCTGTCCTTTCGCGCGAAACGGTTGAACATGAAAAAGTTAAAGTGGCGATGTTGCCCGCTGGCGAGGCCCGCGTGGAACTGCTGGAGCCGCTTGACGCCTCATCGACAATTGCCAGATTTCTGGAAAAGCGGGGACCCGGCCTGCACCACGTCGCAATGAAAGTTCCGGACTTGCCCGCCACTGTAAGCCGCCTCGAAAGTGCGGGTGTCCGGCTGCTGGGCAAGCCACAACGCGGGGCCGGCGGGCACCTGTATGTGTTCATCCATCCGGCCAGCACGGGTGGCGTACTATGGGAACTTATTCAGGAATAAGAGGAGCGAAATTGGCAACAATCGGCATTATCGGTGGCAGCGGACTTTACTCTATGCCGGGTTTCAAAGCCCAGCGGGAGGTTACGATTGAGACCCCGTTCGGCTCGCCGTCCGACAACTTTATTACGGGTGAACTGGAAGGCCATGAGGTGGCTTTTCTGGCGCGGCACGGCCGTGGTCACCGCATCTCGCCGTCAGAGCTTAATTTTCGCGCCAATATTTACGGCATGAAATCGCTGAGCGTGGAACGGATACTTTCGCTCAGTGCGGTGGGTTCACTCAAGGAAGAACACAAGCCGCTCGATTTCGTGATTCCGGACCAGTTTGTAGACCGCACGCGCGGTCGTATTTCTACCTTCTTTGGCGAAGGTCTCGTGGCGCATGTCAGTTTTGCTGATCCGGTGTGTCCGCAGTTGTCGGCGGTCGCGGAAGCGGCGTGTGCAACCGCAGGCGTGAATGCGAAACGCGGCGGAACCTATCTGTGTATGGAGGGCCCGGCGTTTTCGACGAAGGCCGAATCACATCTGTACCGGTCATGGAACATGGATGTGATTGGCATGACGAACCTGCAGGAAGCGAAGCTCGCGCGGGAAGCCGAAATCTGCTACGTCACTATCGCCATGGTGACCGATTACGATTGCTGGCATTCCGAGCATGAAGCAGTTGAAGTTACCGATATTATTCGTGTGCTGAATCAGAATGCGGCCAATGCCTGCCAGGTGGTGGCGCAGGCAGTGAAAGCGATGCCTGCGGATCGTACGTGCAAGTGCGGTACGTCGCTGCAACACGCGCTGATTACAGATAAGGCAGTGGTGCCGAAAGCCACCATCGAAAAGCTGGGACCCATTGTCCGCAAGTATTTCGTGTAACGAGGCGCTGGCAGCGATCCGTGAGGGTGGTGACCTGCCGCCTGGTTTCATCTTCGATTTGGGTGAGAACAAGCCGGCGGATTTCTTCCGGCTGATCATTGAACCGCTGGCCGATTCGTTTGAACCGGAACAGGCGGCAGCATATAACCGGCTGATGACGGCATGGATTCCGGTGGTGGAGCGTCCGCAGCCTGAAATTCCGGCGTATGTTGAAACCGTTTACGTGCTTTCACGGGTTACCCTGGGTGCGGATATCAAGATCACGAGCATTGTTCTGGATGCCATGAAACTGCGCTTTCCCTCAGCGCGAATTGTGTTTGTGGCGAACAGGAAATCCGCGGAATTATTTGCGGTGGATACCCGAATTGTTCATCTTGAAGCCAACTACCCGCGTTCCGGACCTGTGAGTGAGCGCATAGCGTTCGCTTCTGAACTTCGCGGGCGGTTGGATGCCGTGAACAGCATTGTGATTGACCCGGATTCGCGGATGACACAGCTGGGTCTGATTCCCGTCTGTGAACCGCGAAGTTTTTTCCACTTTCCCAGTCGGACTGCCGACAGCGCGCCCAATCTTACCGACCTGACGCGGAACTGGCTGTCGGCCACTTTTGGTGTCGCGGGCAGGGCCTATATTGCTCCAGCTCGGGTGGAACTGGATGACGCACGACCGCGCGCCGCTGTGAGTTTGGGGGTGGGTGGTAATGACAGCAAGCGTATCTCGGCCGCATTCGAAACTGAACTGATACGTGACCTTACCGCGCGCTTTGCCACGGTGTGGCTGGACCGTGGTGCGGGCGGGGAAGAGGCGGCGCGGGCTACGGCGGCAGGTGCGGGCAGGGCGCGTTTCTGGGAAGGTTCATTTGCAGGCTTCGCATCGATTATTCAGCAGAGCGATTTTTATACAGGCTACGATTCGGCGGGTCAGCATGCGGCGGCGGCTTGCGGCGTGCCACTGGTTTCACATTTCGCAGGTGCTCCTTCGAAGCGTTTTGAAGAACGCTGGGCACAGCCTGGAAGCATGCAGAAGCCCGATTGCAACTTTGGTCCTGCAATTGCACTCTAACCTTTATGAGCCTTGAAATTATCCGCCGCGAACGAGAAGGCATTGTGGTGCTGGACCTGAAGGGCCGCATCAGCGCGGGTGATGAGGCAACGGCGTTTCGTGCTGCCTTTGAAGAAATTGCTGGATTGCCCGATGCGCGGCTGATTTTGAACATGAAACTGGTGGACAAAGTGGATTCCACGGGTCTGGGCGCGATGGTGATGTGTTCAAAACGCGCTTCCAATTCAGGCGGCCTGGCCAAGCTGGTACACGTGAACCGGCGCAATATTGAACTGATTGTTATGACCCGTCTGGACACGCTTTTTGAAGTGTTTGAAGAGGAACTGGATGCCGTCAACAGCTTCTTCCCCGAGCGTGAAATCAAGCGCTTCGACCTGCTCGCCTTCGTCAATCAACTCAAGGATGAATAGCCATTCGTTAAGATAATAAGACGATATGGCGAATATCCTCGGAGAAGTAATCGGCGCTGCTGCGGCCATTGCCAAAGGCATGACCGTGACGATGAAGGAGATGATGTCTCCGACCGTGACCGAGAACTATCCGGATGAACCGCCAAAGCTCCAGGAGCGGTTCCGCGGAGTACATGAGCTGCAGCGGGATGAGAACGGGATGGAAAAGTGCGTGGCGTGTTTCCTTTGTGCTGCTGCCTGCCCTGCGAGCTGTATTTACATCGAAGCCGCCGAAAATACCGAGACCGTGCGCATCAGCGGCGGCGAGCGGTATGCGAAGGTTTACAACATCGATTACAACCGCTGCATTTTCTGCGGCTTTTGTGTGGAAGCCTGCCCGACCGATGCGATTACCCACGGCCACGGCTTTGAAGTGGCCAGCTACAACACTTCAACGCTGATCAAACGCAAAGAAGACATGCTGGTAGCGATTCCGGCTGGCGCGCAGGCGCCGGTTGTTTCTGATTGGTCTGAAGCGTCAGCGCATTAGCGCGCATCCAAATCACCAAGTGTTTGGCACAATCCGCGAGCAGATCGCCACCATCTACCGGGAAGATCCTGCGGCGCGGAGTCTGCTTGAAATCGTGCTCTGTTATCCGGGCTTTCACGCGGTGTTGTTTCACCGGCTGGCGCATCGTCTCTATGAAATGGGCATCCCCATTTTGCCCCGGTTCATCTCCCAGCTTTCACGGTTTTTAACCGGGATTGAAATTCATCCTGGCGCGAAAATCGGACGTCGGTTTTTCATTGACCACGGCATGGGCGTAGTGATCGGTGAGACTGCGGATATCGGTGACGATGTGCTGATTTATCAGGGCGTGACACTCGGCGGCACCGGGCATGAGCGCGGCAAGCGGCATCCCACTTTAGGCAACAACGTGGTTGTCGGGACCGGGGCCAAGGTGTTGGGCGGAATTGAGATCGGTGACCGCGTGAAAATCGGCGCAGGTTCGGTGGTGGTTAAGTCGGTGCCGAATGACTGCACGGTGGTGGGGATTCCTGGCCGGATCGTACACACCGGTGAGGGTTCCCTTGGCGTGCTGGATCACGGGCTGCTGCCTGACCCTGAGGGTCAGGAAATCGAAGACTTAAAGCGCCGGGTGGCGGACCTTGAAGCGCGGCTGAACGGGTAGCCATCTGGAACCGATTCTGAACCCGGCCGGGCGCCGCAACAAGTGGCCTCTGGTTGCTGCCTGGCTGGTGATTCTGGTGTATTTTTTTAGCCTTTCCTGGCGGGGTCTCTTTGCCTTTTTCAGCGAGGACGACCTGATGAATATTCAGTTTCTGCACGGATATGGGCAGCGTTCTTTCTGGATGCTGTTGCTGAATGTCTTCGTGGTTGCCACTCCAGAATACCGGCCAGCAGGCGGCGTGGTTTACCGGGCGCTTTATGGCGCGTTGGGTCTGAATCCGATTGGATTCCGAATCTTTTGTTACGCCTTGCTCGTGTTCAATCTGGGGCTGGCGGAAGAGTTTCTGTTCGCGCTGACGCGATCCCGCCGGGTTTCGATGTTTGGCGTGCTCGTGTTCGCTTTTCACGTGCTGATGGCGGAGCTTTATTTCAACACCGGTACGTTGTATGACATTCTCTGCTTTTCGTTTGGGATTGCTTCCCTTATCTGGTATTTGCGAGTCAGACAGGCGGGAAAGCTGCCGTCAGTTGCCGCGGCGTGCGGAATCATCGCGCTCTACTGCCTGGCGCTGGAGTTCAAGGAAATGGCGATCATGTGGCCGGTGGTTTTCGTGATCTATGAGGGCGTTTTCCACCGGAACCTGCACGACTTTCGTAAACGGATCATGGTACCCGGCATTGCGGCGGCGATTACGATTTTGTTTGCTCTGGTGAAGACAAGAGTTCCGAGTCAGATGAGCATCAATTCGCTCTACCAGCCAAGGGCGTCGGCTGCTTTCATCATCGGCCAGGCAAGGCACTATTATGCGATGGGGCTTCCTTCGGGGGATTTGACGCCGGCAGCTCTGGGTGTAGGCGTGGCTATCGCCCTCGCCACCGCACTGTGGCTGCGAAACCGGGGAATGGTTTTCGGAATGCTATTCGCTCTGGTGACACTGGTTCCGGTTCTGGTGATTCCAGACCGGGCTGGTTTTGTCTGGTACATTCCGTGGCTGGGCTGGGCTCTGTACGGCGCGTCGCTGCTTTCCGTATTACTGGCGAAGATTCCGGGGACTTCGGAATTTTCGTATCGTGAAGTCGCGATTCTCTTTTGTCTGGCGGCCGGGTTGTTTGTCTGGCAGCGGGTGCCTGCTTCCCAAATGGGGGCTTTGTTTGCGGACGAGCAGCACAGGCTGCGTTCTATGCTTGACGCGCAGTTGATGGTTCGTCCGAGTTTGCCGAAGGGCAGCCGGATTCTGGTGGCCGAAGACAGGTATTCAGATGTCGCGTGGTCACCGCTGTTTCTGATGCGGCTGGCCTATCACGATGCCTCGATCTGGGTAGACCGGATTCCGCAAATGGGCGCTGCGTATGACGCCGGGGATCTCTCGGCTTATCAGACTGTGATTTATGCGGGTAAGGATCCGGTCCGGGTAGTGGCGGTGACTCAGCCGGAGTCAGCCTCTCCGGTGCTGATGAGGGTTGTTCCTGACACGGTTGACCGGGGTTTGGTGGTAAAGGTTAGTCTGCCAGAACACGCCTCGTGTCCTGTGGATGTTGAGTACCGGATGCCGGAAGACGAACTGGCACGATCAGGCATCTGGAAGAACTGGACTACCCTTGATGCCAGCGGTGCCGGAAGCGTACGAATCGGCCAGGACGCAGAACGCGGCCTGGTTCAAATCGAACGAGTCCGGTTTTGCCATCAGGGATGGCTGCCCGCCGCCGGGTCGTTTACGATCATCCCGTGAGTCCCGTGAGTTCCGTTAAAGTGCGTTTGACGGTGTTTCGCGTGAGCGGCACTTTGTAAGCGTTCTTCGCCAGCGGGTTGGCCCCCGCGATGGAGACCTCCGCAACTTTCGCGATCAGTTCGGGCGTGATTTTCTGACCAACGAGGAGTTTTTCAGCGCCGGGTACATGCCATGGAACCGGGGCCACGCCGCCCAGTACGATCCGGGCTGACCTGCAGATGTCATGATCCATTTCGAGGACGATTGCGGCGCTGACTACCGCATGGGTCCAGGCTTCACGATCCATGATTTTATGGTAGGTGCTTCTGGTGCCGGGCCTCGGCGCGGGCAGATGTACTGACGCCAGAAACTCGTCGTCTTTCAATATGTTTTCATGCGCGGCATTCTGTTTTGGGAGAACAAAAAAATCAGAAGCCGCAACGGTGCGATCTCCACCCGGGCCGGCGATTTTGAAAGTCGCGTTGAGCGCTACGAGTGCAGGCGCAGTATCGGAAGGATGCACGATGAAACTGGGGCCGCCGCCGAAAATAGCGTGGAACTGGTTTTCTCCCGCGATGGAAAAACAAGTGTTGCCGCCTGCTTTAAAACAAGGAAAACCGTTGCGGTAATACCAGCACCAGGGCCGCTGCGAAACATTGCCCGCGAGGGTGCCCACGTTGCGGATTTGCGGAGTAGCAACCGTCTCGGCGGCCTCCGCCAATACTGCATACCGGCTCCGGATAAGCGGGTGGTGGCTGATGGTGTCAAGGGTCACCTGGCCGCCGATCTCAAGCCCTCCGCCGCGCTGCTCGATTTGATCAAAGCCCTTCATGCCGCGCAGATGTACCAGGACATCGGGCGTAATGATGCGCTCCTTGACCATACCCAGCAGGTCGCTGCCACCACCTGTGAAAGCCGGCGTCTTGCCGTCTTTACGCGCCTGCTGTGAAAGCGCCACAGCCTGCTTCGCATCCCGCGCGTTTACATTCGAAAAGGTCTTCATGCCATCACCGCAATCACTTTATCCCGCGTAATCGGCAGGTCTTTCATCCTGTGTCCGATCGCATTGGCCACCGCGTTGCCAACAGCGGCCACCGCCGGAACTTTGCCTGCCTCGCCAATACTTTTGGCGCCATACGGGCCGTAGCCATCATCATTTTCGATAAAGATGACGTCGATCTTCGGTGCATCGCGGTGAGTCAGAACCCGCGCCCCGTAATAACCCGCAGTCAGCGCGGTGCCGGACCGTTTGTCATAAATCAGATCTTCATGCAGGGCCATGCCGATACCCATCAATACGCCGCCATGAATCTGGCCGTGGGCCGTCAGCGGATTGATGATACGGCCGCAATCATGAACGGCAAGGTATTTCAGAACTTTGATCCGCCCCAGTTCGGCATCCACTTCCACTTCCACATAATGCGCGGCAAAGGCGCTCCGCACCAGGCCTTCAGGCAGGCGCGGATTCGCGCTCACAGTGGCCGTCAGCATTGCCGTTCCTGCAGGCATGCCTTTTGCGGCGATTTGCTTCTTCAGATCACGCGCTGCTTCAACAACTGCGCCGCCGGTCATGATCGTTGTCCGGCTGCCGGATTCGCCAACGGAGTAAGGGCAATGGTCAGTATCGCCCCACATCACATCTACCTGTGAAAGCGGCACGCCCAGCTCCTCGGCTGCGATCATCCACATGGTGGATTTCGCTCCTGCGCCCACGTCGGTGACGCCGACATGCACGGTGTATTTGCCCTGGGCGTTCACTGTAATAACAGCATCACTGCGGCCGAGGCCGGAGCGGAAAGCCATGAACGACATGCCCGCGCCGCGCTTGATGGCACCCGGGTCGGAACCCGGTACTTTCTTCCAGCGCTTCGCCCATTCAAATTCGGAAGCGCCCCGTTTCACGCACTCTTCGAGTGAATAGTCCGTATACTTTGCCCCGCCGCCCGGCTTGCGGGTCATGTTCTTCAGAACGAAATCGACCGGGTCCATTTTGAGGTTGGCGCAGACCTCATCAGTCATGGACTGCATGCCGAAATAGCCCTGCGGAAATTCCGGTCCGCGGAAATTGCCGGAGACGGTTTTGTTGGTATAAACGGGATGAATCGAAGTCTCCACGTTCGCGACTTCATAGAGTTCCACGCCTGCCATGGCACCGGAATTTTTGCGATAGGGACCCATGCCGGAATAGCCGCGCAGCTGAATCCCCTGAATCGCACCGTCTTTTGAAACACCGACTTTGTAGTACTGCGTGGTGGGCCAGCGCCCGTGCATGCCGATGTAATCTTCCTTGCGCGACAGTTCCAGTTTCACGGGTGCGCCGGTTTGTTTCGCCAGCATGGCGGCGATCAGATCGGCATCCTGATTCTGGTTCTTATTGCCGAAATTGCCGCCCATGTATTGCGAAATCACACGGACTTTATCCTGCCCGATTCCGAGGTCGCGCGCCATGTCGGTGCGGCAATTGGCTATGCCGCCGGTGGGAGTGTAGAGAGTGAGGTGATCGCCTTCCCAGTGGGCAACGGCGGAGCGCGGTTCCATCTGCGCGTTGTGGACGAACGCGGTGGAGAAACGGTCTTCAAAAACCTGATCTGATTTGGCAAAAGCGTCCTGCACGTTGCCGCGCTTTTGCCCCATGGGGACGGCTTCATTACGGTTGCTTAACGCAAGATTGCCTTCCGGCCAGATCTGCGGCGCGTCCGGCTTCATCGCGTCTTCCTGATCCAGAACAAACGGCAGCGGCTCATATTCCACATGGATCTTGAGCAGTGCCTCTTCGGCGATGTGCCGGTTCACGGCTGCGACTGCCGCTACCGGCTCGCCCGCAAAACGCACAGGGTTGTTAAACGCGTATCGGTGCTGCTTCGTGATTTTCTTGATCTCATCTGAATACTGCACGCCGCCCGCGATGGAACCGGCACCCCAGATAACCTTGCAGTTTTCATTGGTCAGGACGGCTTTGACGCCCGGCATGGCCAGCGCTTTCGAGGTATCGATACTGCGGATGCGGGCGTGGGGATGCGGGCTGCGCAGGATCTTTGCGTAGAGCATGCCGGGCAGCTTCACATCGTTGGTGTATTGGGCTTTCCCTGTCACGCGCTGGAGCGTGTCGATGCGGGTTGTTGAGATACCGACGGTCTTCAGCGTATTCATGCGCGGGCTCCCGAAACTGACATTACGGCTTCCACATAGCGGTTGTAGTTGGAACAGCGGCAGATGTTGCCGGTCATGGCGGCGCGCACCTCGTCGGCGGTAGGGTGCGGATTGTTGTTGAGCAAAGCCTTCGCGCTCATGAGCTGGCCTGCTGTGCAGAAGCCGCATTGCGGCGCATCATGATCAATGAAGGCCTGTTGCAAGGGGTCGAGCTTGTCACCCTTGGCGAGGCCTTCCACGGTTTGGATGGACCGCCCGTCTGCCCAAACGGCGAGGTTGCTGCAGGAATAGACGGGCTTGCCGTCGAGGAGCACTGTACACGCTCCGCATTCTCCGCGATCACAGCCGATTTTGGTGCCGGTGAGGCCGAGGCCGTCGCGCAGCATTTCAACCATCGTCCAGCGGTCTTCGACGTCGATTTTCTGTTTGACGCCGTTGATGGTGACTTGAATTGCGGTATGGGGAACGGAGGGGAGTTCATCAGCGCCCAAGGCAGGGACGGCGGCAACGGCGGCGAGCGCAACAGCGCCTGTACCTTCGAGAAATTCGCGGCGGGAAACGTCGAAGCTGGAAACAGGATCAGCCATAGTTTCTGATCTTATTACAGTTTAGGGTGGACTGGTCATCCAGCTACGGAACGAACATTTTGCCTGCTATTGCCCGCCCGGTCCGCCACGGTCCCGCCACTCTGGTTTTTGACGTCGACAACGTAACTGGTGATGGAGTCTTCGGGAATCCGGACTGCGTGGCCCGATTTGTTGCCCAATGTGACAAAAAGTCCAATCGGTCGTTCTGCAAGTCTGCGGTAGTCTCATTGGTATTCCCATAAGGGAATGCCCAGTTGCACGAGTTACAGTTTGTGAGGCTGGTATCCGGCTAGCGATTCACGCCGGGCACAGTAATTCCTGTCAATGGTCGTCTCGGTTTCACGGTAATGCTCTGTGCCAACATGACTGAGACATCTTGTGTGACCGCAATTAGTGAGCAGGGCGGGAAAGAGACTCAGCATGGCAACGATGATCGGCACTGCCCGCGCTACGGCACACGAGACGGGAGTTTTGGATTCGATATTGGGTGATCTTTCGGGCGGGCGCGCAGCGCCCCGCCCGAATCCCGAGGTTTTGGCTCGCGCGAAACGGCGCACTTACTCGGGCGATTACAAGCAGCAGGTTCTGGCTGAAGCGGATGCCGCGAGGGGAATCGGCGATATCGGCGCCGTGCTTCGTCGGCATGGTCTGTATTCTTCGCATCTGACGAAGTGGCGCCAGGAACGCAAGTCCGGAATCCTGGAAGGCTTGGCTCCGCAAAAGCGAGGGCCGAAGTCGAAGGCCAATCCGCTGACAGCGGAGAATCAGAAACTGCGACGCGACAACGAGCGCCTGACCGATCGGCTGCGCAAGGCGGAGATCGTGATCGACGTTCAAAAAAAAGTGGCTATGCTGTTGGGCATTCCGATCGCGGAAACGGAGGTGTCGTGAGAACGGCCATCGGAGATCTTACGCCGACGGTCGGAGTCAGAGCCGCCTGCGAGGCCTTCGATTTTCCGCGTTCTTCTTTTTATAGGAAGGGGTTTTCGGCGGTTGTTTCTCCGGCGGTTGCCGCCGTGCGGTTTGTGCCGCGGGCGCTGGATTCCGCGAAACGGGAAGCAGTGCTGGCCAGCCTTCATGAGGAGAGATTTCAAAACAGCGCGCCAGCTGCGATTTACGCCACGCTGCTCGACGAAGGCAGATATCATTGCTCGATTCGCACCATGTACCGGATTCTGGAAAGCGAAGGCGAGACGCGTGAGCGCCGCGACCAACTTGTCCATCCGGCTTACACGAAACCCGAGTTGCTGGCCACCGGACCCAACCAGCTCTGGAGCTGGGACATCACGAAACTGCTCGGTCCGGCCAAGTGGACCTACTTCTATCTCTACGTGATCCTCGACGTCTTCAGCCGCTATGTGGTGGGCTGGATGGTTGCCGACGGTGAAAGTTCGGAGCTGGCCAAACGGCTCATTGCGGACACCTGCAACAAACAGGCAATCGAACCGGGGAAGCTGACGATCCATGCGGACCGGGGTTCCTCAATGACATCCAAACCCGTCGCCTTTTTGATGGCCGACCTCGGCATCACCAAGACCCACAGCCGCCCCCACGTATCCGACGATAACCCATATTCGGAAAGCCACTTCCGGACTCTGAAATACCGGCCCGGCTTCCCGGAACGTTTTGGGTCTCTACAGGATGCCCGTTCTTTCTCCCAGGAGTTCTTCGCCTGGTATAACGACGAGCACCGCCATTCCGGACTGGGCCTTCTCTCTCCGGCTGTGGTTCATTATGGTCTGGCTCCGGAAACGATTGAACGGCGTCGCGCTGTTCTCAACGCCGCCTACAGCGCTCATCCCGAGCGCTTCGTCCGCAAGCCGCCCCAACCATTGCCCGCGCCAAAGGAGGTCTGGATCAACAAACCACAACCAACTCCAGAAAATAAAACTCAGCAAATTATGCTTCGAGGTGTCTCAAACACGTTGACACGCGCCGTTCCCTTAATTAATGGCTTTATTGTGGGCAGGTGTCCGGTAGGGACTGTTAATATACCGAACGCCTCCCAACAAGTCCCCCAGCGGTACGCGGCCATAACCACTCGATGAAGGAATAGTAAGCGGCATACCAACCAGGGCGAACCCATCGAGCAAGTGTCGAAGCCTGCGGCTAACTAACTACATTCTCCAGCTGAGGCACCGGGCTGTCCAGAGTCAACGGCAACGTCACACGAAACCTGGTGCCCTTGCCCGGTTCGCTCTGCACATCAATAGACCCGCCATGTGCCCGCACGATCCACGCCACAAAGCTCAAGCCCAGCCCCAGCCCTTTTTCCGGTGAAGCCTGTTCACCAGGCCCGCGAACTCGATAGAACCGGTCGAAAATATGCGGCAAATGCTCCGCGGAAATACCACCGCCCGTATCTTCAACGCAAATTTCCGCTTCCTGATCGCGCCGGTCCACAGTCACGCGGACCCCGCCTCCCGCAGGCGTGAATTTGATAGCGTTTGACAACAGATTCGACAACATGCGCTCAAGCTGCACGCGGTCAAAATCTCCCCGGCAGTTGCTGGTGCGCGCGATGAACTGCAGCGTAAGCTCAGCGCCCTCGGCCGGAATCTGGAACTGATCGGTGATGTTTTCCGCTACAGCCACCAGATCGAGCGGCTGCTTTTGCAAAACCACCTGACCGGTTTCGGCCTGCGACAGCAGCAGCAGCGCCCGCACGATTTGTGACAGCCGCTCAATATCGGAAAGAGAATTTACGATCGCATCACGATACTGCTCTACCGTCGTGGCCGTGAAAAGCGCCACTTCAAGCTGCCCCCGAACCACCGTAATCGGTGTCCGCAGTTCATGCGAAACATCAGTCGAAAACTGACGCACCTGGTTGAAGCTCACACCGATCCGCTCAATCATTTCATTGAAGGTTTCAATCAACCGGTCCAGCTCATCCCCTGACCCTCTCAAAGGAATGCGCAAACTCAGGTTTGAGCCGCTGATGCGCTGGGCCGCATGCGCCACGTCAAGGACTGGCGAAAGTGCGCGTCCCGCGAAGATCCAGCCCATCCCGCAGCCGGTCAAAATTACCAGCGGTATCAGACCGAAACTGAGCAGTGTAAAACGATTGAGCAATTTGCGCGAATCAGCCAGCGACAGCCCGATCGCGACATAGAATTTCTTGCGCGCCGCACCATCATCGTAAACATAATTCGCATGGATCAAATACGGAATGCCGCCCGGGTCAGCCTTCTCGCGCAGCGTGACCTGCGGGGATGCCAGCGCTGCCCGAATCTGCTCCGGCGTATCAATCCCCAGCGCTTGATACGCTGGCGATTTATACAGGATGTGGCCTTGTGCATCGGCAATCAGAATCACGCTTTGCACTCCTGCAACAGCGCTGCTTTCATCCGGATCGTCGTAGTCGTAGATCCAGATCGGGTGATAGTTGCCCAGGCCCTGGTCGCTCACAATGTGCATGTAAGCTTTGACTTCAGCCCAGTTCTGCTCCAGTTTGTCCCTGGCCTGCTGATTCAGGTTGGAAGAAAGGGTCTGCCAGAAAAGGTAGGTTACGCCGGAGAGCAGCAGCGTGAAAACCACGGTATAAACAGCGGTAAGGGTAAAGCGAAGGCCCCGCGTAATGTGTCTGCGTTTCGCCAGGGAACCCTCCGCAGACTACTGTAACAACACCTTGAGACTAGATCTGCGATTCAAAATGACTCTCGAGATTACCCCGTGCCGCCGCCGATTTTTCCGGAGCTTCAATCATGTATCCAATGCCTCGAACCGTATGGATCAGCTTCTCGGCAAACCGGTCATCAATCTTGCTGCGTAAGTGGCGGATATAGACATCCACGATATTCGTCAGCCCGTCGTAATCCATATCCCAGACATGCTCCACGATCATGGTGCGGCTGAGCGGACGGCCCTTATTGCGCATCATATATTCCAGGATGCCGAACTCTTTCGGGGCCAGTTCAATGGATTCATTGCCCCGCACCACACGGCGGCGCGCGCAATCCAGCGCCAGGTCGGCCACTTGCAGCTTTTCAGGCGACGGCTGCCCGCGCCTCAGCAACGCCCGCACACGAGCCAGAAATTCCACGAACGCAAACGGCTTGGTCAGATAATCATCAGCCCCCGTTTCGAGGCCCTTCACGCGATCATCCAGTTGCCCGCGCGCACTCAGAATCAGAACCGGAGGCCCGGCGCGGCGGCTGCGGATGCGTTCCAGCACCTTCAGCCCATCCATATCGGGCAGCATCAGATCGAGAATCACCAGGTCATAGTCAGTAGTGCCTGTGAACTGCAGCGCGGAAGCCCCGTCCGGTGCCACATCCACCGCATAACCCGCGCCTTGTAGTCCGCGCCCCAGAAAGTCGGCGATCTTTGTTTCGTCCTCTACAACCAGAATCCTCATCTAAAATCAGGTTACTTCACCGTTGATTTTGTTGCATTTTCACCGAAGGTAGAATGAAAATTCCTTGTTACTCGCCAGGTTTGCCACTCTACTGTTCCTGTCGTCGCTGCTGGCTGCTCAAAAACCAGGCTGGCAGCCGTCGTTCACTGACGATTTTGAAGCCCGGGAACTGAACCTCACCCGCTGGACTCCGCGCGATCCTCTGCTGCCTGTGGCCTCCTCTTCGCCCGCGAATCTGCCTGTCTCAGGCGGTAGTTTGCACATGACGAGTCCATCGGCCCTTTCCACCTTTGGCCTGTTCGCTCAGCCATACGGCCGCTTTGAAATCCGCTTTCGCACCGGCGCGGAAACACGTGCGCGCTTCCGTCTGCTGCCTGTTCCGCCGGCTCCTCTGCCTGCGATCACGGTGTTTGAAGTGACTGGAGAATCGAACAAGATTAGTGTGGCCAATTCCTGGGGTACGCCTCAGACGGAACGAACCTATGGCGACGTTTTCCCGGTGCCTGATCTGACCGCCCGTTTCCACACCGTAACTGTGGTCTGGGAACGGGACCGAATCGCATGGACGCTTGATGGCAAAGAGAAACTCGTTTCCACCGAAGGCGTTTCATCTCTGCCAGCCTTCCTGCTGATCGATCTGGCTTCGGGCACGCTCGACATCGACTATATTCGGGTCTGGCACCACCCCGACCGGGCAGAACCCGACCCGCTAGAATAACGGGTTGGAACACGCCCTCCCCGATCAGGCCGTCCGCGACCGCATGCGTGCCGAGTGGAATGACCGCGCCCGCGAGGACGCCCATTATTATGTGGCGTTTGGTCGCCGCGATCAGGATGACGCGGAATTTCTTTCCACCGCAGCTGATGTAGTCCGCGATCTGGAAGGCGAACTTAAACGGTTCTCGTCCGACGTTCCTTTGAAATCCCGCCGCGCCCTCGAAATCGGCTGCGGCCCGGGGCGTCTCATCGTGCCCATGAGTCGCCATTTCGGCGAGATCCATGGCATTGATGTTTCGGATGAAATGATCGCCCAGGCCCGCATCAAACTGCGCGATATTCCGCACGCCCACACCCACCGCGCCAGCGGCAGCGACCTGGCGCAGTTTGCCGACAACCATTTCGATTTCGTCTATTCCTACGCTGTTTTTCAGCACATTCCCAGCGCTGAAGTCGTCTTTTCTTATCTCCGCGAAACCATACGCGTCTTGAAACCCGGTGGTTTCGCCCGCCTGCAAATTAACGGTCTGCCGAAGACGGCCAAAGCTTATACGACATGGTCCGGAGTGCGCATTTCAGCCGATGAAATCCGGGAATTCACCAAAGCAAACGGTGTGGATCTGCTTTCGCTCACGGGCCTCGAAACCCAATACATGTGGACCTCCTGGCGCAAACCACCCACCTGCCAGGTGCGCCATGTCGTCAACGCTTTTAGTGGTGAGCAAGCCGTGCCCGCCACCGGGCGTCTTGCCTGCGTCACGCTCCAGCTTGAAAACCTGCCCGCAGCCTGCGATCTGAATTCGCTCACTGCTCTGATTGATGGCGTGCCGGGAGTCGGCTGCTATCTTGGCCCGGTAACGAACGGCCTCTCGCAGTTCAATGTTTTTCTGCCCGAAGAGGTTCGCACTGGCCTGGTTCCTGTGCGCCTCGAATGGCATGGACGCAAACTCTGCCCGGATGCCATCGTGCGCGTAATTCCTGCCGGGCCTTCTGTACCTCGCCTCGTCGCCATCAGCGATGGAGTGAATCTCATGTCGTGGCAAAGGGTTGACAGCGGATCAATGAAGGCCACTCTTGAAGAAGTTCAGACCATCGACACCTTCGCTGCTCTGATTGATGGCACGGCTGCGGACGATATCGAAGCTTTCCGCACCGACCCGCTCTCCGAACGGTACGAAGTCAATTTCCGCATCCCCGACAGCATCGCCGCCGGAGGACATGTATTGGAACTCAAGCTCGGCGGAAGGAGTCTGACTGTCATGGGGATTGAGGTGATTCGTTGATACTGACGCTGGCACTGCTGCTGTTGGCGGCTGACCCTGACACGCAGTTGCGCACCGCTTTATCAGCGAAGACCGGCGTAGTTACCCTGCCGGCAGGCACCATCGAAATCTCACGCGAAATCGTCCTGGCCGCAGATGCCCATGACCTCGAAATTCGCGGCAGCGGCACCACCATCATTAAGGCAGCAGCCACTTTTCGCGGACGCTCACTTCTCACAATTCCCGCAGGCAGGAACATCAAAATTCACGACCTTGCCCTCAACGGCAACCGCGACGCCATCTCACGTCCCACCGGCCTTCCGCCCTCCGACGCCATGTTTTCCCGTTTCACCGCCAACAACGGCATCCTCGCAGAGGGAGTAACAGACCTCGAAATTTCTGCAATTAAAGCCACCGCCATCGCCGGGTTCACCATCCTGGTCAACGCCGGTCACAACGTTAAAATCCACGACATCGAAATATCAGACAGCGGTGGCCTTAACGCACGCAAGCGCAATAATTCCACCGGCGGCATTCTACTCGAAGAAGGCACCACTGATTTTGAAGTTCTGCGCTGCCGCATCGCCAACGTGCGCGGAAACGGTATCTGGACCCACTCCCTCTACCGCTCCCCCCGCAACGCCCGCGGACGCATTGCCGACAATGAATTTGTCATGCTGGCCCGCGATGCGATTCAGGTGGGCCACGCAACAGAAATCAAGGTCGAGAACAACCGGGGCCGTATGATCGGCTATCCGACAGCCGAGGTGGATCTCGAAACCCAAGCCTTTCCTGTCGCTGTTGACACCGCAGGTAACGTCGATAAATCCTTCTACCGCAACAACCGTTTTGAAGAAATCGACGGCAAGTGTTTTGACCTCGATGGCTTTCACGACGGCGAAGTCAGCGGCAATACCTGCCTCAATGAGGAGGGCGTCAAAAGCTATCCGTACGGCAACTACGGCATCATCATGAACAACGCCAATCCGGATATGCAATCACGCAATATCCGCATCGTGAACAACACCGTTGACGGCGTCCTGTTCGGCGGCATTTTCATAATCGGGGAAGGGCACACCGTCACCGGCAACCATCTGCTCCACATGAATCTCGCGCATTGCAATGACCCCGGCCCCATCAACTGCGGGTACTCGCCAAACCAGCCGGATCTGCTGCGCACAGGCATTTATCTGGGTGCGGGCGCGGAACGTCCTGACCTTGCCAAACGCAACATCGTTACGGGCAACGAAATCACGGGTTACGGCATGTCGCGGCACTGTGTGGGCGCGGCCCCCGGCGTTTCCCTGGCCGCCAATACCATCGCTAGGAATGAGTGTTCGGACGAGGCTGTGGTTGCCCGCCTGCAACTCTTGAAACCGCGTTAACCAGTTTGCGGTACGGGATCTTCGACCAGTCATCCACCATCAGCAATTCGCCATCACACCAGTTGGAATAGCGCCACCGCGCCAGTGTCGCCAGATGGTCCATCCGGTCCTTCGGATTGTGGGCAGGGTCATTATTCACAGCCACCGCGATCTCCCGCACACGGCTGTCCAGCGATACCGCGCGGGCATCCACCAGCCCGAATTCCAGACGCGTGAAACCCTTCCAGTTACCGCCGCGAAGCCACCCCAGTTCCACTGCTTCCGGCACGGCCGAGGGCACCACGGCAATCGCATTCAGATTCCCCAGCTCACGCACCATTTCGTCGCGCTGACTCAGCACTTCCTCAATGCGGCGGCAGCGTTCATGCAGCAGCGCGGCACCTTCAAAATCCATCTCCGCGCTCAGGCGTTCCCGGTTGCTCTCAGCCGGTGCCGCCAGGCTTCGCCCGTTGCTGCGGAAAAACTCTGCCACCCGTTCCGCTTCGCCCTCGTATTCCGCCACGCCCACTGCCTGTTGACAGGGCCGCAGGCACCGGCCCATCTCGCCATAGATGCAGCCCGGGTGTTCCGGCGCAGGCTCCAGATCTTCCTGACACCGCCGCAGCTGAAACAGATCCAGATATTCCGATTCAAACCGCGCGGCTGTTGAACGATTGCGAAACGGGCCAAAATAGACAGCCGGGGCCGCCGCAAGCTGTCGTGTAAGCACAGTTCGCGGGAACTTGTTCGTCAAAACCAGCTTCACCCACGGAGGCATCCGCAGCCGGATCTCATCGCGATACCCCGCACCCATATGCGTCTTCGCCAGCGCCAGCATCAGAAACTGGGATTCCAGACGCGAACCGGTGCGCTGGTATTCCACCCGCGTGATGGTGCCTTTCAGTTCGGGCAAGGCCCTGCGCAACCGCCGCCGCAGGACATTCGTGCGCGCCAGCTCAGGTTTACCTTCTCGCGGCCACAGAAGATACACCGCCTGCTTGTCAGGCATCGCTTCGAGCACTTCCTCAAGCGCGATCGGGTCTTCCGGCAGCGTAATCTCAATCACTAATTCTTCGCCTTCGGATGCGAATTGTCGTAAACCCGCATCAGGTCAGGCAGGGAAACCTGCGTGTATTTCTGCGTGGTGGAAAGCCGTGCATGGCCCAGCAGTTCCTGGATTGAGCGTAAGTCAGCACCGTCGCTCAAGAGATGCGTGGCAAACGCATGACGCAAAGTGTGCGGATGAATCGATGAATCGCCACTCACATGTGTGGCATAGAATTTGACGACATTCCTGGCACCGCGATCTGTAAGCCGCCCGCCGTGGTGATTCAGAAACAGCGCCTGGCGCTCTGCTTCAGAAGGTTCACGTTCCGCCAGATAGGTATCCATGGCATCAGCTGCTTTAAGCCCATACGGCACCTGCCGTTCTTTACGCCCCTTGCCACGCACGCGTACCCAGCGTTCCGTGCGGTCGAAATCTTCCAGATTCAAACCCACTGCTTCGCTCACACGCAGCCCGCATCCATAAAGCAGTTCGAGCAACAACCGGTCGCGCAACGGATGCGGCTGAGCCAGGTTCTCGCGCATTGTGCCATCGACCAGCGCATTGGTAACTTCCGCATTCGGCACCTGTGGCAGCGTCTTCGGCATCTTCGGCAGCCGTAACAACCGGGAAGGGTCAACTTCAATTCGGTGCTCGCGCGACAAGAACTTGAACAATGCGCGCAGTGAAGCCAGTTTGCGCCGTATGGTGGCAGGTTTCTGGTCCCGCCCATACAGATGCGCCAGCCATTCTCGCAGGGTCAGCAGATCGAGGGCCGCAAGTGCAGGCGGTTCCGTTTCGTGCGGCGAAAAATATTCCAGGAATTCGCGGAAATCCGCGCCGTAGCTGCGCAAAGTGTTAGGAGAGTCATTGTGCCGCGCGCGTTCGGCCAGGAAGTCCGTAATCGCGTCGCCTAATTCAGACATGCCCTTCCAGATATTGTTCCAGCGCCGCGAGCGCCCGCGCACAAACCCCTGCCTGGCGGGCCTTGCGGTCACGCGGATTCGGATCAAGCGGCGGAAACAGATCGAACGCGATGTTCGCGGGCTGATAATTACGCGAGTCCGCGTGCGAAATGTAGTGGCAAAGCGACCCGAGTGCTGTCTCACGCGGGAATGCCCGCGTCTGTTGCCCGCTCAGATGCGCCGAAGCATGCAGCCCCGCCATCAGGCCGGTGGCGATGGATTCCACGTAACCCTCCACGCCCGAAATCTGCCCGGCAAAAAACACATTCGGGTGCATCCGCAGTTGCAGCGTATCGGTCAGCAATTCCGGCGCGTTGACATAGGTGTTGCGGTGGATTTGCCCGTACCTTAGGAATTCCGCATTTTCCAAACCCGGAATCAGCCGCATCACGCGCTTCTGTTCCCCGAAACGCAAATGATTCTGAAAGCCCACCAGGTTATAACTGTCGGCCCGCAGATTCTCCTGTCGTAACTGAACCGCCGCATAAGGCCACCGGCCGGTTCGCGGATCAGTCAGCCCTGTGGGTTTCATCGGCCCGAACCGCAGCGTCTCGCGTCCCCGCCGCGCGATCTCTTCAATCGGCAAACAGGCTTCAAAGTAAGGCGTGTCATTCGGGATGTGGGCTTCAACAGCCTCCGCCGCCAGCAACTCATCCACGAACCTCTCGTACTCGGCTTTACTGAACGGGCAATTCAGGTAATCGCTGGTGCCGCCATCCAGAGATTTGTCATACCTTGACGCCGCAAACGCGATGCTGCGGTCAATTGTATGCGCATCGACAATTGGGCTGATACTGTCGTAAAAAAACAGCCGCCCTGAACCCGTCATACGGGCGATGCTGCCCGCCAGCGCATCACTGGTCAGCGGCCCGGTGGCAATCACCGTTAATTGCGCCGGATCAATGTCGCTGATTTCTTCGCGCTCAATAGTAATGCGGGGGTGAGCTTCCACCAGCGCCGTTACCTCTTCAGCAAAGGTCACACGGTCAACCGTGAGTGCGTTACCGCCTGGCACTTGCGCTTTAACGGACGCTCGCAACAGAAGGGAATTCAGCCGCCGCAGTTCCTGTTTCAGCAGCCACGAAGCCGAAGGATGCTGGTCGCTCTTCAGTGAATTGCTGCAGACCAGTTCAGCCAGACGATCAGTCTGGTGCGCGTCCGTGGTCCGAACCGGCCGCATTTCATAGAGCGTAACGTCGATGTCCCGCTGCGCCATTTGCCAAGCCGCTTCACAGCCCGCCAGGCCCCCGCCAATCACACTCGCTTTTTGCCGCAATTTCTATTTTCCCGCAACCAGTTTATAAACTTCGCGTTTCGACAGGCCGCGTTGTTTCGCCACGGTTTTCATAGCGTCCATGCGGGAGACACCGGCGCGCACCAGCAGCTCCAAAGCTTCTTCCAGCGGGGTCTCATCCACAGCCACTTCGAGAGCTTTTGAAATCAAGACCACGAACTCGCCGCGTACCGAATCGCGCCCGCCGAGAGTGGCTTTAATTTCCGCAGCCGTACCCCGCAGCGTCTCTTCATGGAACTTGGTGAGTTCGCGCGACACTGCCACCGGGCGCTTCGCGAACACTGTCGAAATGTCATCCAGAGATTCCAGAATCCGGTGTGGTGCTTCGTAAAAAATCAGCGTGGATTGTTCATCCACCAGCGATTCCAGCAACCGCGTCCGCTGGCCCTGTTTCGCCGGCAGAAAGCCTCCGAAGTGGAACTGGTCGGTAGGCATTCCTGAAACTACCAGCGCCGCCAGCAAGGCAGACGGCCCGGGGATGGCTTCAATCCGGATTCCCGCTTCCACGGCGGCGTGAACAATCCGGTAACCGGGGTCAGAGAGCAGCGGTGTCCCGGCGTCTGAAACCAAAGCGCCGGAATCGCCTTGGAGGAGCCTGGCAATCAGGTCTTCGGTGCGGCTGGCTTCATTGTGATCGTGATAGCTGACGGCCCGCGTCTTGATCTCATAATGGTCAAGTAGTCGCCGCGAGGTGCGCGTATCTTCACAGGCAATCCAGGCAACTTCCTTCAGAATGCGAACCGCCCGAAAGGTAATGTCTTCAAGATTGCCAATAGGCGTGGAAACCACATAGAGCAGGCCCGGCATAAACTGACTTTACCAGCGACTGCACCGTCCCGGCCGTCCAAAAGGATCAGCGTTAAACATTTGCGCCATAATCGTGGCAGATGTCCGCCGTGAATACTGCTGATCCAAGCCGAATTGCCGTGGTGGGCGCCGCAGAAAAACACGGCGAGGGCGTTTATTTGAAGGGAATTTCAACCTCGGCGAAGCTGCCGGGTTTGGCTGCGTTTACAGCGTCAACAACCCTTATGGACGTACCGGAGCAAGGTCGGCCATTGTTGATTACCGATCACCACGAACGCAATTGTCCGACCAGTCAGGTTCTGCTGGTAACGCATGGTTTTTGTCGGGCGGTTTTAGCGGGCGACTGAAAGATCGGGGGCGCGTCAAGACTCTGCGCGGCGAACTCGATCACCGATGCAACCTGTTCCTGCGACAAATAAAACCATTCCATAATCTCGCTAACCGTGGCCCCAACCTCGAGATTGTCAAAGACCACGGAAACCAGTGTCCGCGAATCCCGGAACACCCACGCGCCGCTACGCTTGCCGTGGATGCTCTCCACGGCCCCGCATTGCGACCAATCAAGAATTGCCATGATCTGCGCTCCTTCTCATAGGGGTACGCCAAGAGGTACAGGGATAATTCCCAGCCACGTTCCTTAAAGTGAGATCCGCAGAAGCCTTGCCGCGGTCTCGCCCAGAATTGCCCGCTGATCCGCAGCACTCAATCCCGGTGTCCCCATCACATGCTCGACGGCCGTAGTTGTCCACGGAAATGGATAATCTGTGCCGACCATGATCTGCCCGGCTCCGCATTCCGCCACCAGATGACGCAGCGCCTCGGGCGAAAATACCAGCGAATCAAAATAGAGCTGCCGCAGGTATTCGGTGGGCTGCTTTTTCAGAACGGTGCCCGCGCAATTTGCAGGAAACGCAAGGCAACCATGGTCGGATCGGTCCGGGTACGAAGGCAAATACCCGCCGCCATGCGCACCACAGATCTTCAAGCCAGGGAAGCGGTCAAGCGTGCCGTTGAAGATGAGATGAGAGAGCGCAATCGTCGTCTCCAGTGGATTGCCGATGACGTTCGACAGAAAGCCGTTGCCCTGCAGACGTTTTTGCAGATCAGGTACCGAGAGCCCCTGAGGGTGAATAAAGATGAGCGCTCCCAGTTCTTCAGCCTTGGCCCAGAAAGGGTTGAAACGCGCGGCGGATATTTCTTCACCATTCACATTGCCCCCAATCGCCGCACCCCGCAGACCCAGCGTTTTCATCCCGGATTCCAACTGTTCCGCCGCCAGTTCAGGATGCTGCAGCGCGACCGACGCAAAAGCCACGAAGCGGTCCGGCTGCTCCGCGCACAGGGCGGCGAGCCGCTCGTTTTGCACGGAGATAATCTTGCCCGCCAGGTCGCGATCGGTGGCATACCAAAACGGATTGATACTGAGTGCTTCTATGTCGATACCCTGCTCATCCATCACACGCAAACGTTCACCACGCAATTGCGCAGAGTCCAGAATCTGGTTCCGCGCGGGCGTCCCCCTGTTTCCCATCAGCGCCATGGCTTCCGGTACCACGCAGTGCGCATGGACGTCGATGGTTTTCACCCGCCGCCCGCCAACAGTAACAGCCCGTCGGCGGGCTGATGGCGTCTGTGAACGAAGCTGGCCGCAACTGGTGAAAGCTATTCCGGCACCGAAACCGGCGGCACGTTTTAGAAATTCTCTGCGATCAGACATAGCATGAGACCGATTTTGATTTTCTTCTAAAACATCGGCAAACGAGGAAGCTTTGCCATCACCATCCGCTCCTCGTGATTCGGATCCTTCTCAACCTTCCACTCACGATCAATAATCATCGTCGCCCGGTCCGAACCGTTATAAACCGGCCACACTGGCACATTCTCATTGTTCGGATTGCCCGTACGTGCAAACGCCACCCAGGACCCGCTCACACGGTCTGCCATCGTCTGCAAATCAAGCCCGGTCCCCACCAGCTCCGGCAACAACCAGTGATTATTAAACGCAAACGGAATCTCAATCGTATGCGGAGAAAGCCGCAAGCCATTCTGAATCGGCGTCTTCCACGTCAGGTAATAAACATACGCCGGTGCCCTGCCCGCCGCCGCCTTCCGCTCAGCCTGCGTCATAGCATTTGTCGGAAACGCAGAAATCGTGAAATAAATCTCGCTCGGCGAAGCCTTCGGACGCGTCTTTCTGAACAACGCGATCACCCGCTCCGTATCCGCCCCCAGTGACTTTTCAAGCCGCGCCTTCACCTGCGCCTCCGTCATCGTCAGCAATTCATTCGGGGCAAAAAAACTTCCCTCAGTCGCTGTAGTCCCAATCAACACCGGCACGTCCGCCGAAATCGCCGGAGCATCCGGTTCAAACGGGTCACGGGGCAGGGAACGTCCATCAACCACCGGCCCCAAACGGCCAGCCCCCGCCATGGCCCCCAACAACTTTTCCACCGGCAGCGAATGCAGTTCAATTACCTGACTCGGCTTTAGCCCTAACTTCGCGAAAACCTTCTCCGTAGTCTTCTGCGCCTCATCCGGATGCGCCTGCGTCAGTGTTGAGCCGCTCTCAATAATCGCCTTATGGAACAGACCCTTCGCCACAGGCATCGCCAGCAGCGTACTCACCTTGCCGCCACCGCCGGACTGCCCGAATATCGTCACATTCCCCGCATCGCCGCCAAAACGCCCGATGTTATCGCGCGTCCATTCCAGCGCCGCCACAATATCCAGCATCCCCGCGTTGCCGGAATCCGCATAAGCACTCCCGCCAAACTGCGCCAGCGAAAGGAAGCCAAAAATATTCAGCCTGTGATTGATCCCCACCACAACCACATCACCCGACCGCGCCAGATTTGTCCCGTCATACCCCAGCGAAGTCGCCGCGCCATAAGCGTAACCACCGCCATGAATCCAGAACATGACAGGCCGTTTCTTGCCATCGTTCGGACCCGGCGTAAACACATTCAGCACCAGACAATCTTCACCCTGCGGTTCGGTGGAACGAATTCCCGTCGCGTGTGGAAGATCACCCGGAGGCGCCTGCACTGCCGTATGGCCGTTATAAAATGCATCACGAATTCCCGACCACCCTTCCGGTTTCTGCGGTGGCATAAACCTGTTCTTCCCCGCCGTTGAAGCCCCATAAGGCAGCCCGCGGTAGACATGGACCCCGTTATTCACCACGCCCCGAACCTTGCCCGAAGCCGTATCCACCACCGCGCCTTCATAACGCCCGCTCGCTGTCGCGCCCAGTGCGCTCCGCACCAAATCCCCCGCCAGCAGACTCCCGGCAAGTGATGATTGCAGCATGGTTCTTCTGTTCCAGTTCATGATGTTCCCGGCCTCTCGTGACATCTTATCCGACTGAACGGCTGAAACGAACCACGCCCGCGCGTCACCCTGTAGCGTTATCCTGAAAAAGGTCGCAGACCAGCCGACTCGCCACTATGTTCAACAACGCCCTCTTTCTGGTCCAGATTGCCGTAATCGCGGGCTTCTCACGCCTTGTGGCATGGCTATTTCATAAGTTTGGCCAGCCCCAGGTAGTGGGTGAAATGGCGGCAGGCATCGCACTGGGTCCCACTCTGCTGGGCCTGATCGCTCCCGGTACTTTTCACGCTCTTTTCCCCCCCGAATCACTCGGTTACCTCAACGCGCTCAGCCAGGCGGGCCTTGCCATCTTCATGTTTCTCGTGGGCGTTAAAGTCGACTTCGCTGAGATGCGCCGCCACAGCTCCCTGGCCGTTGTTACCAGTAACATCAGCATCATTATTCCCCTCTTGATGGGCCTCGCGCTCGCGACCCGGCTATTCCCCCGCTACGGTTCCGGAGACCCCCTCGCCTTCGCCCTTTTCATAGGAACGGCCATGAGCGTGACGGCATTTCCCGTCCTGGCGCGCATCCTTACCGAACGAAATCTTCTCAACACACGCCTCGGCTCCGTCGCCATCGCCTGCGCCGCCGTGGATGACATTACCGCGTGGCTCCTGCTTGCCACCATCGTGGCCATTACTAAACATGATCAGGACGCCCGCCCCCTCTGGCTGATGTTCGTCTATGTAGTTCTCTACGCCGCCGGTATGTATGCACTGGGCAAATTTCTCAACTGGCTGTCACACCATATGCACCAGCGCAAACTGCCGCTGGATGCCACTCTGTTCTTCGTCGTCATCGCGCTGGCATCCGGTGGTCTGGCCGAGTGGATTGGTATCCATGCTCTGGTTGGGGCCTTCATCGCCGGCCTGGTGACACCCAGGCACTTCCGCGCGCAGCTCATCGACAAACTGGAAGCCATCACTCTATTGATTCTGATTCCGATATTTTTCGCGCTCACGGGCATCCGCACCAATCTTCTGTTCACAGGCGGTCTCACTGTGTGGCTCGATCTGGGCCTCATCCTTCTCGTCGCCATGGCCAGCAAATGGGGCGCGACCATGGTGGGCGCCATGCTTAAGGGGATGGAATGGCGCGAAGCCTGCCAGCTTGGACTGATGATGAATACCCGGGGCCTGGTCGGCCTGGTAGTCCTGAGTGTTGGCCAGGAGCGCGGAATCCTCTCTCCCCAGTTGTTCTCGATGATGGTGTTCATGGCGCTCGCCACGACGTTCATGGCCGCACCCCTGATGGACTGTATCGCCCGGCAAAAACCCTCCGCAGTGGCAGCCTGAACAGCGAGGGCATTTCGCACCCACTAAAATAAAGAGTGCTCTGGCTCCGCACTTTCAACCCCGCACGCACACCCGCGCACTGGACTGATCTCGTTCGTCCCGGGCAATTTGCAGTATTCATCTTCGATGCCCGGTCACACGTGGCCCGCGATGCCGCAGGCAGGCCCTTTCAAGTTGCGGAAACGGCTTCCATCGCCCTCTGCGAAACTCTGGCTGAGGCTGCGGACTTCGCCCAGGAAGTCGTCACCGGTCATCCCGTACTCTGTTGCGAAATTTACGATCACGAAGGGAAATCCAAAGACCCTGTCGAGACCGTCTACAACACTGGCGAGCGCCACAAATACGAAGGCCTCCGCTACCACCAGCGGGAAGTTTACCTCGGCGGCCCCGCAGTCGCGGCCGGCATTGCCCTCGTGATCCTCGACTACCACCGCGAATTCACCTGGATGTGGGGCTACGTAATCGGCCTCAAACTCATCATGAGCGGAGGCTTCGCCCTGCTGCGCGGCCTCATCGGCTGGTACGAATGCCGGGCCGAAGCCAGCGTCAAATCCCGCAACCAAACTGCGTGATCTGACTCAGGCGTTCCTTTCTCCTCCTCCAAACAAAGGCCTCTCGCCGCGGCTACCCAATTGCCATACAACGGCATTGCTAACCAATTGCACCCCCGACAGTTCCACCCACAGAGGGGCCGCACTGCAAGGCGTTACCTCTATATCTCGCCAGGAGTTCGTCAGATGAAGCTGAAAATACTCATATTTTGTGCGGCGTTGCCAGTCCTGACGGGGTTTCTAAGAGCCCAAACCCGCCCTGCCGCCAACGAACCGGCTTCGGTCACAGCCCGGGTGATTACGCAGGGAAGCGGCGACGGTTACGTCGGAGCTGACCGCTGCCGGTCATGTCACAAACCCGAATTCGCCGAATTCAACAAAACGGCCCACGCAACCCTCAAAGCGCACAAAGACGCAGTGATGGGCTGCGAAACCTGCCACGGCGCAGGCAAACCCCATTCCGATGCCGAAGAAGCCGCGCACGGCGATGACGCCAAAACTCTCGCAGCCGGCAAACTCATCTTTGCCTTCAAAGGTAATCCGAAAGCGAATTCAGAGCGCTGTCAGCAATGCCATGCCTCCAGCAAGGATCAAAGCCAGTTCGATCATTCCAACCACGCCATGCACGGCGTCAGCTGCAATGATTGCCATGCCACCCACCTGACCTCAGCCGCCGACAACCCCAAAAAGCAGGGAGTTCAGCTGGCGCAGGCGAAGTTCATGTCCGTCCCGTCACTGCCCGAAGAGAACCGCTGGCTCACCAGCAGCCTTCTGAAGAAGAATCAGCCGGAACTCTGCTACCAGTGCCACGGCAATGTCCGTGCCGCCTTCGCCCTGCCCACCCACCACCGCGTGCCGGAAGGCGCCATGAAATGCACTGATTGCCACACACCACACGGGACCTCAAATAAGGTCGCACTCCGACAGTCCGGCTGGGAGACCTGTACCGGCTGTCATGTCGAAAAACGCGGCCCTATGGTCTTTGAACACTCCGCCGTCAAAGTGGAAGGCTGCACGGCTTGTCACGTTCCTCACGGCAGTACGAACAAGATGCTGCTTGCCCGCCGGGAAGAGCGCATGCTCTGCCTGCAGTGCCATGTGGATCCCTCCGCCGCCAACGTTCCGCACAACCGCCTGAGCTTTCAGACGCGCAGCGACTGTACCCGATGCCATTCGGCCATTCATGGCTCGAACTTCAACCAGTACTTCCTGAATTAAGAACGCGTATATGGGAAAAATAGCGATGAAAACAACATATCTGGCAACTGTAGTGCTTTCAGTGCTTTCGCTCCCGTTATTTGGTCAGGATGACAAACCGCTGGTCGTCGGAAGCTTTGAAAACAGCGGTTCCGTCGCCACAGGCTACCGTTTTACTGACGTCAAGGGTTACAAACCCAAGTATCAGGAGCTCTTCGATCTCAACAGCGGCTTCCGTGTACTTGACTTTAGCCTCTTCGGCAAAGCAGTGAAGGGTGCCAGCACTTTTGCGGACAGTTACTCCCTGGTGACCAGCGGCATCGGGGGCGAGCCGTTCAGCACCATCCAGCTCAACGTCCGTAAGAAAGATGTTTACGATCTGCGCATCAACCTCCGCCAGTCGCACTATTACTGGAACCGCAACGACAGCGCCGTGCTCCCCACCGGGCTTCACGGCCAGACTTCGAACCACGACTGGGCCACCGTGCGCAAGATGGGTTCGTTCAACCTGCTGGTTCACGCCACTCGCAACCTCCGTTTCAGTCTTGAATATGCCCGCAACACCCGCGACGGTGCTGAAGGTACGACACGTGCCATGGATTACTTCGGATCTTCTTCGACGTGGGGTTCTTTCGCGCGGGCCAACCCTTATTACCTGGTCGGGCAGATCAATGAAGAATCCAACCGGGTTGCTGCCGGAGTGGATTACACCCTGCATGACGACTGGACCTTCCACTACAAATTCGGCCTGCAGCGCTTCGAAGATACGTTTAACGGGGCCAACCCTTACACCGGTGAGCGCAGCATTAATATAGATGACGCGACTACCGCGAAAGAGCTTCTCACATCAGTCACATGGTCGGATTATCACAAGTTCACAACGCCGGTCAGTGAGTTCTCTTATAACGGGAAAATCACAACTAAGCTCAAAGCACGCGGCGGTTATATTTTCTACCGGTATAGCGGTCCGGCGACGCTCAGCATGGCTGCTTCCGGCTTTGCCCGCGGTGCATCCACTGCCATCATCAATCCTTATTCCTTCTCCGATTCATCCCGCGCCACCGTGCGGGAACCCAACCATGTAATTGACCAGGGCTTTACTTACGCTGTCAATAAGTGGCTGGGCATGCAGGCTGACTACCGCTACTCCCGCTTTAACGTCTTCGCAGACGCCACGTTCAGCAGCCTTGCCGCCGGTGCAACGCTGAGTGGCACAGAGGCCAATGAATGGCGGGTCGGCACACACACGCTGGATTACAATCTGGTGCTCACGCCCCTGTCATCCCTGCTGGTCCGAGTCGGAGTGCGTTATTTAAAAAGCGATGTTGAGTTCATTGACAACGGTTTGGTTGACGCAACCCATACCAAACGCATTAAATCGGTTTGGCCGACGCTCAGTATTCATTACCAGCCCAATCAAATGTTTTCGATCAGGGGCGACATCGAACAAGTCAACAACGGGACCTCTTATACACGCGAGACGCCCCACACCGATATCGGCGGACGTATCATCGCCCGTATCCGGCCGACAGAGAAATTCTGGATCGAAAACAACACCACCATCCGCAACCGCAAACTCCTGACTGCGGACTATGTCAATCGTGTGCGCGCCAACTCCACTACGGCGACTTATGAATTCAATGACCGGGTCTCGGGTTTCGTCAGTTTTGCGTATGACAGCTTCTATTCTCAAAGCTTCGTCAATTTTGTGCGCGGCGTCGCTCCTTTCACCAACGTTAGCCTGATTGACCAGAATGTCGAACGCGCATGGCAGGGTGGCTTCAATCTGGTCCCGGTCAAACGCCTGACTGTTAGTTTTGCGGGAAATTATGTCCGCGTGAATGGCCTCGGTACCGTTCTCGGTGAATTGCCGCTGTATGGCCCTCTCACTTTTCCGTATGCCAGCAGCTCGCTCGCATACGACGCACCCCGGGTGGGCAAATTGACTCTGCAACTACAACGCACTTATTACACCGAACAAATAGTACCAGCTAATAACTTCGGCGCCAACATCCTCCTGATCGCTTATACAAGGAATTTCTAAATGAAAAAAATCAAAATCATCGCCGGCATGGCAGCCTTGAGTTCTGTGTTGAGTCTCCCGTTATTGGCGCAGAAGAGTTCGCCCGATATCTTCCTGGACAAGTGCTCCATCTGCCACGGCACCGACGGTGCCGGCAAGACAGCCAAAGGCAAGAAACTCAAGGTCAAGGATATCCACGAAACTCTGGCAAAAATGAGCGAAGCCGAAATGATCAAGGTCGTTACCGAAGGCAAAGGCAAAGATATGGATGGCTTTGGCAAAGACTTTAAACCGGCTGAAATCAAAGGGCTGGTTGATTACTACCGCTCGCTCGGAAAATAGAGCGCAATGCAGCTTTCCATCACCCTGACGCTCATTGCGCTGAGCCTCGGGCTTGCCCTCCTGGTTGGGTTTCGCAGAGACCTTGTTCAGTCACGCGCGGGCAAGATTCTCGCTTTCGTGGCACTGGCGATACTGCCGGTCCTCTCCTTATGGGGAGGCTTCGAAGAACATCTTGACCGGGCGACGTCAACAGAGTTCTGTCTCTCCTGTCATGTAATGAAGGATTTCGGCCAGAGCCTGAAATACGACGACCCCGGCTACATCCCCGCGAGGCATTATCAGAACAACTTCGTGCCGCGCGACCACGCCTGTTATACCTGTCACACGGACTACGCAATGTTCGGCGGCGTGAAAGCCAAAATCCGCGGTCTGCGGCATATTTACGTACAGTATCTGGGCACGATCCCGGTGCCCAAAGACATCAAGCTTTATACGCCCTTCAGTAATACGACCTGTCTGCACTGCCATCTCGGCGCACGTAGGTTTGAAGAGGTCAACGCCCACCATAAGACGCCGGATCTGCTGATGAAAGTGAAGTCCGGCGAGACATCCTGCATATCTTCAGGCTGTCATGACATCGTCCATGAAGTGGGCGACCTCAAGGGCGCGAAATTCTGGAGAGAAAGCCGATGACCTTCGAAAAACGTCTGCGCATCGCCGGTTTATTCGTTGCGCTCGGGCTTCTGATCCAGATGCTCTCGCTGTTACCCATCCATCCGCTGGCCTTCATTGTGTTTGTCGGCATTGGGGCGCCGATTATGGTGGCAGGCGTTATCTTTTTTCTGCTCAGTCTGGTCAGTCAGCCGCAACGCTCCGAATAGCTCCGCCACAATACGGAATTATGGCCATATCAAAACAAAGGGCCTCCCTTGCAGGAGGCCCTTTGTTCGCAACCAGTCAAGTTTCGAAAGCTACTGTCCGGCAACCTTGTCCGGCAGCGTGAACAGGTACGAATTCTCCGCCTGCATCTCAGCCGCATTGAACGCGTAAACCCGCATCGGTGAACCGGGCGACATCTTCTGCGGATTCAGGAAGTGTTCCTTCACCCACGCCGCCGTCCGCCGTTTGGCCAAACCATTCAGCGCCGGGCCAATCTTGCCACCCGCCCCGTTGATCGCGTGGCAGGCACCACACATGTTCTTTTGATAAAGCGCCGCGCCCTCTGCCGCAAACTTCGGAGTTGTACCAGGCAGGTCACCATTTGCCACATCGATTTTAAGCGTCAAAGCCGCAAGGTCGCGAATCTGCCCGTCATCAAGGTTTGCAGCCGAAGACTTGTCCTTCAGATGGCCGGTGAGCCACGCGCTGTCTTTCCGCTTGCTCACAACTTCCAGCAGGTTGGGGCCGGAGCCCGAACCCTCACCCGAAGTCACATGGCAGGTTCCGCACTTTGCCTGCCGGTAAGCTTGCACGCCCGCATTTTCCGAGGCAGTGAGGTTGAGCCACTGCACAGGCCCCGCATAGTCGATTTCAGACGCTTCCGTCTGCGGCGGTGTGGATTTCAGCGCGGCAGCAGTCAGACCGCCCCAGCCCAGCGCGGCGAAGAGCACGATTAGCATGGCAATGCCGCGATTGCGAACTTTCACCATTTTGCTGCGGTCAATGAACGGAGTCATGATCAGAGCCAGAATAGCGACCGTAGGCAGCACTACCGTGCCAATTACTTCCATCGGGCCTTCAAACAACTTTAGCGACTGGAAGAGGAACAGGAAATACCATTCGGGGCGCGGGATGTAAGTTGTATCCGTGGGATCAGCCATTCGTTCCAGCGGAATTTTCGCCCAAATTGACAGTACGAACAGGATCGCAAAGGCAACAAACACGGCGACAGTGTCTTTGAAAACCTGTTCCGGAAAGAACATCTTTTTTGGCTTGTGTTCGTCGCCGGGGGCCGGAGCCACACCGTGACGCCGCACCATGTAAACGTGGAAGATGATCAGGATCATGGTGATGGGCGGCAGCAGCAGCACATGCGCGGCATAGAACCGGGCAAATGTCACCACGCCGATGTCTCCGGTACTCGCCAGCAGTCTGCTGACATACGGTCCGGCACCAGGCACTGTTGCGCCGATTTGAGTGGTTACCACCGTGCCCCAATAAGCCCGGTTATCCCAAGGCAGCAGGTAGCCGGTCAGGCCATAAGCCAGAGTGAGCAGCAGTAGAATTACGCCCACAATCCACGTACCTTCACGCGGCTTTTTGTAGGCACCCCAGATGAAGACCTGAAGCATATGCAGCACGACGATCACGATGATCATACTGGCACCCCAGTGATGCAGGCCGCGCATCAGCCTTCCACCAGTGACTTCCGTCATGATGTAGCGGACGCTGTCGTACGCATCGCCCGGCGTCGGCGCATAGTTGAATGCCAGCATGGAGCCGGTGAAGAACTGGACCAAAATCAAAAACAGCGCTACGCTGCCGAAAATCTGATGCCAGCCGCTCGAAGCGGGGATTTCTTCAAACAGGAAATGCTGCAGGTTCGTCCGAAGGCCGGTACGCTCGTCAATCGCATCAATAAGTTGATTAAGTTTTTCTTGCATATCGGATCCCTAGGCTACGGATTTCTTGAGTTCGCCAACCTGCAGGCGGTTGCCGTCAATTTTCACCAGATACTGGTCGAGCGGCCGGGGTGCCGGTCCCGCCGTTACCTTGCCATCGATGGAGAAGAAAGTGTTGTGGCAGGGGCACACGAACTGCTTGTTCTCAAAGTGATAAGCGCACCCGAGGTGCGTACATTGCGGCCCGAAAGCCGTCACTTTATTGTCTTCGCCCTTTACGACCCAGGCAGTCTTCTTTTCCGTCACCAGCCGCCAGCCGTCCATGCGGGTCTTCTGAAAGCTCAGTTCGACGGGGTCATTGGGCACCAGCTGGCTGATGTCGCCCGCGTCGAGCCAACCGTTGTCTTTGACGCCTTTGGGCGGAAAGAGCAGGTAGACCAGCGTGGGGATCGCAATGGCAAAGGTCACCGCCGCCCCCAGCACGTTCAGAACGATGAGATGGAAGCCGCGGCGGGTTGAGCCTGCAGCGTCTCCGTGGTGGACTGCTTTATGTGTAGACATTCGTGTCAGTATTCCCGATTGTTCAGGTCAGTCGTTTGTTGTCATCACCCCGCCGACCCGCAACGGGGGCCAGTAAGGCTCAGTTGACGATCATACAACAGCCACTTGCGCCGTGGTTAAGGGATGTTAAGGAATGATCAAAATGGCAGATTTTTTGCGGTTGCCTGCCAGGTATTGATGGATGGTGAACAGCAGGATTCCCAGAGGCGCAGGAATTGCGAAACGAAGCCAATTCGCTGAGCGGGCTCGCGCGACGCCAACGTTTAGGGTGCCTGATACCTCCTCGGTGTGTCCTGCCCGGTTCGCGCGTGCGGACCAAGGTATATTCCCTGCTCGTGTCATATCCACCATTGCGGCGTAGAGCAGTTTGTTCTGCGCCTGGCCGTGGGTGGCTGGAACCGAACCGGCGCTCGTGACAAATTCCACTTCAGCATCGAGAACAGGCTCCAGTGAGCCGCGCTTCTGAATCAGAATGCTGATGTCGGACGGACCGGTTTGTACAGGCAAGGGGGCCGCGAACACGGTCACGGTGTACGACGACGTGTCCTGCCTTAAAATTACAGCCCCGCCGTCCGCCTTGAGCAGACAGGGCAGCACCGCAGCGATCAAAAGACACACCTTCATGGATTCATCACCATGCCACGCATCTGCATCGGCTGCAATACCACCCAAACTGCTACGGCGAAATAGGAAACTGCGATCACAACCCATGGAGCAGCGGCAGCCAGCCTCTTTCCTGAAACCCTCCACACCACCGCCAGCGTTATTAGTAAACCGGTATCCATCAGAAGAATTTGCGCGCCGGTGAGCCAGTCGGGAGTTTGCCCGGGGGAAACTGTTACAGCTTTGTTAAGAATCCGCGCGACGACTGGCCCCAGCGAGGTCCAGCCTGTGACCAGATGCCACCCGAGATGGGCAGCCCACATACTTGCGCCCAGCGGAACCAGCGCCATTGCCGAACTGGCCGTGCGCTTGCCGGCCAGCGCCACAAGCGCGGCTGGGACGATCAGCCCCACAGCATAGAACGCAGTCAGAGCGCCGTGGACAGAGTGCAGCTTCATCATCACGGGTCCGGCCATGCCTGCCGCGTTGACCAGTGCGCCGAAGACGAGAACCATGGCGAGTACAGCCACGTCCAAACGCTGTTTTGTTCCGATCTCCGCTGCCGGGGCGACGCGCAGGATTCCAACATTTCCGGTCGGGCAGGCCTGCACACAGTCCAGGCAAAACGTGCAGTCCATATTGCCGCGTTTCTGCGGCTGAAATAAATGGAGTTCGCAACCGCGCTGCTGAGCATTCCCTTTAATGCAGTCGTGGGTGGAACAGGAATCGCAGACTGCAGCGGAACGCACTTTGACTTCGAGTGGCGAGACCAGCGAATTCACAAAATGAAACTGCCCCACAGGACACACATACTTGCAGAACGACGCACCTTCGAAGATTCCGTCGATTGCGAACGAGGTGACGAAATAGCCTGCGATGATCCAGGCCGTCCACCACGGGCTGGCCCACAGGCTAAACGCCTCATAAGCCCACAGATAAACTGCGATCAAACCTGCGGCCAGCCATTTTGAGCGTAGTCTCACCGGCCAGCGGTATGATGCCGGCAGCCATTTTCGGCCCAGGTCGCGCGTGAGCATGAACGGGCAGGCCATGCAGAAAAAATTCCCGCCCGCCAGCAGTGCCACAATCGTGAAGCCTCGCCAGTAAGTCCACGGGAGCACTCCTGCGAGATTGAGCGGAGCAGGCTGTGAACGCGCAGCCATGCCGTCAACCATTACCGCGAGCGCCAGGGCGAACAGCGCTGCCTGCGGCACTCTGCGGAAGTGGCGGTGCCTCATGATCGGCCCGATGAGAGGCACACGCAGCAGATCCCAAACCTCGTGTCGTACAAACACCGCAGGCCGCGCCGCGCGTACAGCAGTACTGCGCTCCCCGCTTTTCAAGGCCTGCATGGTCAGCAGAAATGCGGGGATCAGATAGGCAATCGAACCGGGTACCCACATCAGTGCGCCCGCAGTTGCCTGGTCATCCATTGCGGAGATTCCCCACAGACGCGGAGCCGCCGCGTAAGTGGGATAGACAACGTGATGGGAAAACACCAGCCAGGCTGAAACTCCAGTGTTCACCATATCTGCGAAGACCAGATAGGGAATCATCATCCAGCGGGACCATTGCGGTTTGCCCGGCCACACTCCCACCACTGGCCACCAGAAGAGCAGCGCGGCGAACAGGAAACAAAGGTGCTCCACTTTATGCCAGTCGGGTGACGTCAGGCCCAGTTCATACCAGCGCGGCTGATGCCAGAAGACCACGGCAAGCGCCAGTGCCAGCCAGCAGACAACCGGATGTGTGATCGCGCGACCGGCGCGGCGCAAAGCCTGCCAGCCCAGAAACGGGCCGAGCGCATTTGTGAAGACTGCGCCGGGCAAACCGCGCATCAACGGGATTATTGGTTGCCCCAGCCAGATCAACACCGGTGCAGCCATGATCAGGATCAGATGCTGCACCATGTGAACCTGCAGAAGCATTCCGGCAAAGGCATCCAGCGGCGAGGCCAGAGCCAGAAAAACCAGAGCCACGCCGCTCAGGAAGGCCGTTAGCCGCTCATTGGTATACCTGTCAGGAAGTTCGCGCCGAAGCTTGTGCCAGCCGCGAATATACAGTGCAACCGCAGCCACCAGCACCAGCAGCAGACCCGGCTCGATGCGCCAGGAGGCAAAGACGGCAGCGGCTACGGGGTCCATCAGAGGTGCAAATCGACGCCGGGAGTTTCAATACCGGCCCGCACGGCCAGCGGAAGATCTTCCAGCGTCTCGATGCTCTCGGTTCTGGCGATTACGAAACCTCCCGTCAAACCCCAGGCTAGCTGCGAAGCGATAAACCAGCGCCAGTCGATACGGGCATTCAGAGCCGGATTAACCAGCTCCATTCCAGCCGCGCTCAGGGCAGTCCAGAGGACCGGCGCAGTCAGACCGGCCCACCAGAATGCGCCGCGAGGGAACATGGGCAGCATCACGGCGTAGAGCAAACCCACCAGCAGCGAGGTGGTTCCGTGAATCAGAGTCCCCAGCACCAGGCCGGACATGCTGAACTGTCGCAACTGCTCCACGCTTGCTGCAGCCAGATCAGGTATAGCTGCGGCGGCCAGCAGGTTGATGGGATACCAGATGCTGCCCTGCGATAACAAACCAAACAGACAGGCGACAGCAGCCATGCCAATCGCGCCCACTATGCCCCCGCGTAATGCCGCACTGAAAGGCCTTGTGCGCGAGATGCGACGGACACGGTGCCCTGCCTGACCCACGCGGATTCTCTCTACTTCGCCCCGGGGAATGAACGCAGGTTCGGTAACTTCGCCCCTGACTTCCACCTGCTCGTGGCGTTCTGCCGGAAGCACCTGCCTCCACCAGCCCACTGCCGCAGTCAGAAACAGAACGCCGCCGACCATACTGACGTACGGTGTCGTGACCACGCCTGCAAATAACAGTGCTATGGAGAGACCGAAGGCCATGGGCCACGGAGTCGGTGCCGGAAGCTCAATATGCTTCATAAACCCACCACATAGACGGTTGTGAAAACTACAATCCATACCGCATCTACAAAATGCCAGTACCACCCGACTAACTCAAACCGTCGTTCGTGTCCCTTGACCTTGCCCGTCAGGCCTGCTAGAAGCAAGCCGGTCAGAAGCAGCAGTCCTATCACGACGTGTGTCGCATGAAGGCCCACCAGCGAAAAGTAAGTGGTGCCAAAGATGTTAGTTGAAATAGTAAGTCCATCTGTGTTGATCAGTTTGTTCCATTCGATTCCTGTCTGGCGAAGGAATTCCGCACCCAGCAGCACGGTGGCCCCCAGCCAAAGCTGAAAGCGCCCAGTCGCACCTGAGTGCAGCGCCCGTACCGCCAGTTCCACCGTGGCGCTGCTCGAAAGCAGACAAATAGTGGCCCAGACGGGCAGCGTCAGAACATCCTTTGGCTGCGGCCCGGTAGTGCTTTGGCCCAGAAAGAAAATGTAGGCGGTGACGAAGATCGCAAACAGTGCGGTTTCGGTGAGCATGAGGCAAATCAGCCCCACCTTGCCGCGGTCCAGGTTCTGCACCTCGTTGGTGTTCGCTTCAAAAGTCATTGCAGCGGAAGGCATATCGCTCCTATTCATATTTCCAGTCCGGATCTTCCGGATGTTTCAAATCCCACAGAGGTCTGCTGCTGTGTACCTCGGGGACTACAGCGAAGTTATATTTGGCCGGCGGGGAAGTGGTGGCCCACTCCAGCGTCCAGGCATCCCAGGGATCGTTACCGGCTCGCTGCCCGACAAAGAGGGAAACCAGAACATTGATGACGAAGATGAGAATGGCGGCTGCCTGGATGCCGACGCCCAGCGACGAAATGTAGTTCCATGTGTCCCAGCCGCGTCCGGTCGGATAGGTGTAGATGCGTCGCGGCATCCCCAGCCAGCCTGCCACATGCAGCGGATCGAACGTGACATGGAAACCAACTACCAGCAGCCAAAAATGCCACTTGCCCAGGTTTTCACTCAGCATTCGGCCGGTTGCTTTCGGGAACCAATAATAGATGGCCGCGAACAACGTGAACAGCAGCCCGCCGATCAGCGTGTAATGAAAATGCGCCACCAGAAAGTAAGAGGATTTCAACTGCCAGTCAAACGGGGCCACCGCCAGCATGATTCCTGTCAGCCCCGCAATCAGGAATTGAAACAGGAAGCCGACACAGAACAGCATGGGTGTCGCAAAACGAATCTTGCCGCCCCACATGGTTGCCACCCAGTTGAAGATCTTGATGCCCGTCGGTACGCCCACCAGCATGGTTGCGGCGGCGAAGAAAATGTTCGCTTTCGATGGCATGCCCACCGTGTACATGTGGTGTGCCCAGACTCCCAGACTGATAAAGCCTATAGCCACACTGGCCCCGATCATTGCCTGGCGGCCGAAGATCGGCTTGCGCGAGAACACCGGCACAATTTCGGTGACCGAGGCGAACCCCGGAATCATCAGAATGTAAACCTCCGGGTGTCCGAAGAGCCAGAAGAAATGCTGCCAGAGGATCGCTGCGCCCGACGCAGAGGCATCGAAAAAATGCCCGCCCAGGAAGCGATCAATCATCAGCATAATTTGTGCGGCGGTAAGTGGTGGCAGCGCCACCAGAATCTGAAATGCCACTACGCAGTTCATCCACACGAACAGCGGCATTCGCGCCAGCGTCATGCCTTTGGCTCGCATACACAGAGTGGTGGAGAGCACGTTGATGGCGCTTAAAGTGCTGCCTGTGCTGCTCATCAACACACTTAGCACCCAGAAATCTGCGCTTGTTCCTTCAGAAAACGCCCGCTCGGTCAATGGCGCATAAGCGAACCAGCCGAAGTCAGGAACCGCGCCGTGTCCCGCCGCGCCTGCCGGCATCAGATAACTGGAAAACAACAGCAGACCACCAAACAGGGTCAGCCAGAAGCCGAGTGCATTCATGCGCGGAAACGCCATGTCGCGGGCGCCGATCATCAGCGGAATCAGGTAATTCGCCAGGCCCGCAATGAACGGCATGCCGACAAAGAAGACCATCGTGGTGCCGTGCACCGTGAACATCCGATTGAAGACATCCGCCGTCACGACATGGCCATTCGGATACATCAACTGCGCGCGAATCACTGCGCCGAACAGCCCGGAGACCACAAAGAACAGCAGGGCGATGATGACGTACATCAACCCCAGATGTTTATGGTCGACGGTAAAGATCCAGTCTTCGAGGAGCATGCTCCAGATGGAGCGCTTCCTTCGTTCCTCTGCGTAAGGGATCGGGTAATTGATGGATGCCATGTTTATGTGAGTCCGTCTACTTCAGGGTTGAAAGATACGCGGCGATACCGTCCAGCTTTTGACCCGGTAAATGCGCCGCAGGCATCCTGCTTGACGACTTGAATACCTCCGGGTTTTCAATCCAGGCACGCAGATTCTGTGGAGTATTCGGCAAATCATAAGCGGCCAGTTGCGGACGGCTCATCAAGTGAGTCAGATCCGGTCCCAGTTTGCCGCGCGCTGCTGTCCCCTGCACGGTGTGACACGCGATGCAGGCTGACGTCAAAAATGGCACCGCACTTGCCTCTGTCGCAGCCGGTTCTTGCTGATGGGCTACCCAGTGCTCAAAGTCTTCTGCCGTATCAACGACCACGCGCAGTTGCATCTTCGCGTGCTGTGTCCCGCAGTATTCCGCACAATTGCCCAGATACACGCCGGGCTGGCGTGGATCAAACCACATGGAATTGGTCTGGGCCGGAAGTAGGTCGGTCTTGCCCGCCAGTTCCGGCACCCAGAAGCTATGGGTCACATCCGCCGTTTTCAAAGTAAGGCTGGTGGTTCTGGGTTTGTCTTTGGAATTCACCGGAACGTGCAGTTCGTTGGCAGTTACAATGCCCAGATCCGGGTACTGAAACTCCCACCAGTATTGATGCCCGATCACGGTTACATGCAGCGCATCCTTCGGAATCGCGTGGTCCTGAACTGCCGAAGTAATTCGCGCTGTGGCTATGGTCAGCACCACCACAATCAGGCTGGGAATCACCGTCCAGGCCAGTTCAATCTGATTGCTGCCGTAGACTTGCGCGGGCTCCGTTGCGTGATCTTTGCCGCCACCGCGAAAGCGCACGATCGCGTAGAGCATCAGGCCGCCAACAATCAGAAAGACGCCAGCGCAAATGCTGAGGACCAGCACAGACAGGCTGTAAACCTGGTCAGCGGGTGTTGCTAAAGGCTGAAAGATACTCGTGATTTGTCCCGCCATTGCTGCGCCCGCAGCCAGGGCGGCCAGGGTGGCGAGGGTGGCAAGACGAATGAAGGATTTCATGTCTGGCCGGACTAAATGCAACTCTGCGGCCAGTAGCGCAGACCCTTCCAAACCACTCAATACAGGCCTCGTGCGTCAATTGACAGCCGTCGGATGGCTGCGGGCTTGTGTCTATTGACATGAAAAGCGGGTCTCTACACCCAGTGGCGCTGCTGTAGGCGCGGTCTTCGGTTCGCTGTGTGTTTTGACGACCCGGCAGTTTAGCTACTGTAGTTGAATACCCTGCGATTCAATCGTCCGTGCCGTCGCCCGGTCCAGACTGGCCGTTGCCTGGCCCAAATCCGCCCGTGCCCGAACTTCACGTGTCCGCCCCGCAATCAAATCCGTCTGCCGCTGCAATACCAGAAACACCGTGGATGTTCCCGCCTGGAACTGGCGCTGTTCACTTCCATATTGACGCTCCGCATACTCGCGAGCCGTGGCAGCGGCGTCCAGACGCCCGCGCGCTGAACTTACAGCCTGCAGCGAATTTCTGACATCCAGTTCAACCGCCATTTCAATCTGCTGGCGCACGGCCTTGAGTCTGCGCCCTTCCGCCCCTGCCACCGCAACCTGCGCTTGTGCAGTGCGGTTGCGCAGTGGCAGCGACATCTGGACGCCAATCTGGGCGGTTGTGTAATCGTGGTTCCCGAGCACGCTGAGCGATTGCCCATAGCCACCCACAAACACCGGCGCAATTGTGCTGGTGCCGGATGAAACCACAAGGGGCGGCAAACCGGCGGCAGCATTCAGGCTGTTGATCCCGTTAATAATCGGTCCCAGGCTTGAGGTAAACGGATTCGCCTGTCCAATCACCCGGCCGGCGACGCCTGTGGAACTTACCGAGGCCACTGCGTCAATCTGAGCCTTGGCCTGGTCCCGGCTGAGCCGCGCATCCAGTTGATTCACTTCGATGGCGAGCTGGCTCTCTGCCAGTTCCGGACGTCCTGCCAGGGCAGTCTTTACAGCTTCATCCAGTGCGGGCAACGCAGCACGGGAATTGTCGCGGTCCTCAGGCTGCAGCGCCATTCCCCACATCAGATCAGTTCGGTCCGGCAGCATCAGCGATTTCAAATTGTTTTCTGCAACCGTGAGTGTTTGCTGTGCGCTGAAAACGTTCTGCTGGAACGTTGCCAGCTGAGTCTGTGTTGCCACCACATCTGAAGGCGCCAGCAGACCCTGCGTCACCTGCCGCCGGTTACTGGCATCCTGTTGCTCCGCCAGTGTCACGGCCTGGGTCTGCACCTGTAAGTTGCGATACGCGAAATCAAGCTCCCAATAAGCCTGCACGGCTTGTGTAATCACATCCGTAACGCGCTGACGGAATTGTTCGTTCGTCAGTTGTACATTCTTTTTCGCCACAGCAATGCGGTGCCGGTTGTCGTCGTATAGCAACCCGCGCAACAACGGCTGGCTCAAACTGAAATTGAGCGATGTCGGATACTGCGGATTCAGCGTCAGGAACGTACTGCCGCTGGCCTGACGTGCTGATGAAAAATCCACCTTATAAGACCCGCCCAGTGCAGGAAAAAGCCCGCTCAATTGTGGATCTACAATGAACTGAGCGCTGGTCAGCTTCCCGTTGGCTGAGCCGCCAATCAGCGATGTCACCGGTGTCACGCTCTTCACCTTCGAGGCATTTAAACCCAGTCGCGCATCATAAACGCCGCGCGCACCCTTCACGCTATACGACGCTTCTTCTCTGAGGATCCGGGAAATCACCAGGTCTCTGTCACTCGCCAGCACGCGCTGAATCACTTCCGGAAGCCCCAATGTAACTGACCCCAGAACCCCAACCCGCGCAGGCACCTCCACGGTCTTTACGGGAGGCATAGTGCTCTCCTGTGCAACCAGGGCTGCCGCGCCGATGACCGCTATCAATACCGGTCTCATACTGTATCCCCGTCATTCAGTTCACGCCGCAGCGCAGGTTCAAGCACTTTCTCTTTACCCGGCAGCAACTTCTTCACATTCCCCAAACTCTTCCCCACTCTACGGAATATCGGTAGTTCCTGCAGATCTTCAAACAGCGAATAGAATACCGGCACAGCCAGCAGCGTTAGTACCAGACAGAGCGTTTGGCCACCGGCTACCAGGACGCCAATAGACCGGTTGGTGGCCGCGCCCGTGCCATTTGAAATCACCAGCGGCATCATGCCGGCCACCAGCGCCATCGTGGTCATCAGAATTGGACGTAAACGGTCACGGTTCGCCTGCACGATGGCGTCGTAACGAGGCAAGCCGGAAGCCCTCAAGCCATTCGTATGATCGATCTGCAGAATGGCATTTTTCTTGACAATACCGAACAGCAGCAGCAGTCCCAACCCTGAGAAAATGTTCACTGTCTGGTGCATCACCAGCAGCGACAGGATTCCAAAAGGTACAGCCAGCGGCAGTGTCAGCAAAATCGTAATCGGGTGAATGAACGATTCAAACTGCGCGGCCAGCACGATGTACATGAAGATGAAGGTAAGGGCGAATGCCAGGAGGAAGTAATAGCCTGCACGACCCAGTTCTTTTGAAGTCCCGTCCAGACCGCTTTTGTAATCCGGATCCATATTGATTTCCGCCGCAGCGTCGCTGATACCGCTCAAGATCGCGGCCTGTGATCCGCCCGGCAATGTATTTGCGGTCAGAGTCACCTGCCGCTGCCGGTTGATGCGGTTCACGGCTGAAGGCCCGGAGCCCTGCCGGATTTCAACCACTTCATCAAGGCCCACAGAACCGCGTTTTGCTGAGGGCACCGTCATCCGCGCCAGTCCCTCGGCGCTGGTGCGGAACTCTTCTTCTGCGCGGACCCGAACATCATACTGGTCATCGCCGGCGTTGAAGGTAGAAGCCACCTGACCCGCCACCAGCGTATTCAGCGCCTGTTCAATATCGAGCACCGAAACACCCAGATCTGCCGCCCGCGGACGGTTGATTAGCAGCCGCACTTCCGGCTTGCCGCTCCGCAGCGTTGTGTCGGCGTCAGTCGCGCCTGGAATCTGGCTGATCTTCTTGACCAGTTCGTCGGAATACTTCTGCAGATGGCCCAGGTCCGGACCCTGAATGTAGTACTGAATTTCAGCGTTGCTCTGATTGCCGCCCACGCTCGAAACCAGCTCCACGCTCGAATGAATGTCCTTCGGATAGCGCTTCAGGAACCGGCGCGTCTCCTGCATAAAATCAGACTGTGTGGTGGTGCGCTGATCGAGATCAACCAGTTTGATGAAGATCGATGATGTGTTCACCGAAGCATTGGCCCCGCCGCCTGCCGTCATGAGCGTATGCTGCACTCCAGGCATCCTGCGGATGTCGCTGGCAATGTTTTCTGTAAGCGCCGTTGTGGCCGCCAGAGATGTGCCTTCGGGCGTCCGCACCAGCACATTAAACTGCGACTGATCATCATTTGGCAGAAAGTTTTTACCCACCAGCATAAACAGCGGCACAATGCTCGCAATAGTCAGCAGACAAAAACCCACCATCCACGCCCGGTGCGCCAGCGACCACTTGAGTAACACGGTGTAAGTGCCGTCAACCCACTTATAGATGAAACCATCTTTGGATGAGTTGTGCTTCTGTCCCTCCGCGGGCGGCTTAATAAACCGCGACGAAAGCATCGGCGTCAGGGTAAATGAAACCAGCAGTGACACTGCAATTGCAAAGGCTGAAGTAAAGCCGAACGAACTCATGAACCGGCCTACAATGCCGCCCATGAAACCCACAGGCAGAAACACCGCCAAAAGCGAAAGAGTGGTTGCCATCACGGCCAGACCGATTTCGCTGGTGCCTTCGACCGCGGCCTGCATCGGCGGCATGTGCTTTTCTTCTATAAAACGGTAGATATTTTCCAGCACGATGATGGCATCGTCAATCACGATACCCACCATCAGGGTCAGCGCCAGCATCGTGATCTGGTTCAGCGTAAAGCCCATCGCGGCCATTAACGCAAAGGTGGAAATGATCGAGGTCGGAATCGCAATTGCCGCAATCAGTGTGGTCCGCCAGTTCCGGAGAAAAAGAAAAATGATGATGGAAGCAAACAGGCCGCCCTCGATCAAATGTTCCTTGATCGAATTCACCGCAGCCTCAATGAAAATCGACTGATCGCCAATGATCTCTGTCTTCACATCTTTCGGCAGACTGGCGGCAATCTCTGCCATGCGCGCCTTAATGTCCCGCGCGGTGTTGACCGTATTGACGCCCGATTGCTTCGCCACCACCAGCGTCACGGCCGGGACTCCGTCCAGCCGGGAAGACGTGGTTGGTTCCACATAGCTGTCTTCGCTGCGCCCGATATCACTAACCTTCACCACATAGCCGTTGCGGTTGGCAATCGCGATATGGCTGAATTGTTCAGGGTCTGTAATGCGCCCGGTGGTGCGGATGGTGAAATTCTTCGCTCCCTCTTTGAGCGTGCCCGCAGGCAGCTCCAGATTCTGGGACCGGAGTGCTCCAAAAACATCGGTAATGGTCAGATTGTAGGCCCGCAGTTTGTCCGGATCCACCAGCACATGAATCTCGCGCCGCGCACCACCCACAATGCGCACCTGACCCACGCCCGAAGCATTCTCCAGCTTCTGTTTGATCAGCTTGTCCGCGATCATCGTCAGATCCCGCAGCGACCGCGGAGACGACACAACAACCTGCAGCACAGGCTGCGCATCCGGATCAAACTTTGCAACAATCGGCACCTTTGCTGACTGCGGCAGTTCATTCGTAATCAGGTTGACCTTGTTCTGCACTTCCTGCGCCGCCACATCGCCGTTCTTGGAAAGATCGAACGTGATCACAACCAGCGCCTGCCCCTCTGAAGAAATCGACCTTACCTGATCCACACCGCTGATGGTGTTGACCGAATCCTCTACCTTCTTCGAAATCTCAGTTTCAATTTCTTCCGGCGAGCCGCCGGGGTCAACAATCAAAACCTGAACCGTCGGGATATCAACCTTGGGAAACAGATCAACGCCCAAACTGAAATAGGAAAACGCGCCGACCACCACCAGCGATAAAATCAGCATCGTCGCGAAGACAGGTCGTTTGATACAAAGCTGAGCAAGTGCGTGCATATCGATTTATTTTTGAGTAACCTGGGCGCCGTCGAACAGTTCCGTGCGGTTGCTGGTGGCAACCACATCACCATCTGCAATGCCTGAGAGGATGCGAACCGAATCGCCGCTCTGGTCACCAACAGAAACCACCCGCAGCCGAACCTTGCCGTCCTGAACCACAAACACCTGGTTGGAGTCCGTTGTTTTGTCGCGAACCACGGCGACCTTCGGTACGAACACACCGGGCATGCCACCGGGCTGCCGCACTTTAGCAATGGCGAACATACCTGGCTTCAGCGCCGCGTCCGGATTGTCGAAGCGCGCTTCCAGAATGAAGACACGTGAAGCCGGGTCCACTGCGGCGTTGATCGCGCTCACGCGGCCCAGAAAATCGCGATCCGGAAACGCAGCCACATGCGCAACAACCGCATCGCCCAGGTGAGCCTGTGAAGCCCTCTGTTCGGGCGTTTGCAGTTCCAGCCTGAGCGAAGCAATGCGAACGATGGTTGCGATCTTCGCCCCCAGCCCCACATATTCACCTGCCGCCACCGGACGGGCTGTGATGAAGCCATCGAAGGGTGCGCGGATCGTGGTATCAGCCAGACCCTTCTCGGCCTGTGCCAGTTGCGCCTTCACGCTGTCCAGCGAAGCGGTAGTGGTCTGCACGCCTTCAAAATTCCAGCGGGCATTATTGGCAGCTGCTTCGTATTGCTGCCGCGCGGCATTCGCCTGCGCTTCAGCCGTTTCCTGCTGGGTGCGAGCTTTCTCTGCCGCACTTTTGGAAACGTCGCCAGTTGCCACCAGACTCGCGTAGCGCTGTGAATCTGCAGTTGCCAGTTTCGCCTGTGCCTGTGCCGACCGGAAATTAGCCTGAGCTGCCGCCACTTCCGGCACCAGATTCGCGTCGAATGCGCCGTTCGTCAAACCGATTCGCGACCGCGCCTGCCGCACGCCTGCCGTCGCTTCCTGCAGTATGGCTCGCGCCTGCTGCAATTTCAGTTCGGCATCGCGATGGTCCAGTTCGCAGATCACCTGGCCGGCTTTCACTCGCGCACCCACGTCCACAGGTGTCGCAATCACGCGCCCTGCCACCGGTGGAGCGATGTCGGAAATCTCATCAGCCACAAAGCTGCCACTCTCTTCAAAATCGGCCGGAACTTCCCTTGTCACCGCTTTGGCTGTTGTAACCACGATCGCTTTCACAGGCTCAGCAGCTACCGGCGTCACCGCCTGTTTGGCACCACATCCGGCGAGCATCGCGAGTGCCGCCGGGATTAAGACCAGTCTCCACTTTGTCATTTGCTGTCTCCCCGAAGACCGTTCATAAGAATGCGTACGAATGAATCAACCATTTGTTCGTCCTGTATTTGCTCGTCACAAAGCCTGTACATATATTTTTGCGTTGCGTAAAAATGCGCCACACCCGCCACTGCGAACAGCACCGCTTCCGGATCGCACTGCAACAGGGCACCGGAGGCCTGTCTGGCCGTTATGTATTCTTTGATGCGTGCACCGATCCCAAGAGTCAGCTGATTGTGGTGCATCACGGCAAGTTCGTGGCCTTCAAGCGCCGCGTGCATCATCAGCCTTTCAAAACGAGGCTGGGTCCGGTGCAGGGCAACAACTCTGGTCACAATTACGCGGAACAGACCTTCATCGTCCTGGCTGTCCAGAAAACCCTGCGTTTCCGCCAGCCACTGGTCGCTTCCGCTGCCGGCACCTTCCACTTCGAGGATCGCCGTGTAGAGATCTTGTTTGGTCGCGAAATGCCGGAATATTATGGCTTCGGTCACCCCGGCGGCAGCCGCGATTTCCCGGGTGGTTGTGCCGCCGAAACCCTTGCGTGAAAACAGGTCGATAGCGATCTCGATCAGCTGTTTGCGGCGGTCTTCCGCAGGCATCCGGCAGTGGAGAGGGTGGGCCAAGATCTATTGTAAGTAAATGCTTACTAACTGGTCAAGCGGCTGTCTCGGGACTACTGGAGCCTGATTCTCAAATCTTCATATTTTTTCTCGGCCTTATGGAATTGTTCTTATACTTGTAATCAGTTGATGCCAAGCTCAGCCATATCTCTGGCGGGCATGATCTGCCTGCTCCGCCATCACCGTTGGAGCCCGGAGGGCGTTTGCCAGCGCTGCAAGCGCTCCTGCGAACACATGACGACTGTCTTCAACCCGGCTTCAGGGGTTGAAACATGCATGGATTGCGCTTACGCACGGATACGAAAACAGCAAACTCCTGTATACCGCGATGACAAGGCCTCATCGGCCCCTGCGGCGGCTCGTATTAAGCTGTAGTTGCCACAGGCTGCTATGAAACGACGCCGCTTTCTCGCCACTTCCGCGCTGGCAGGCTCGGTCGCCTTCACTGTCCCCTCTGCATCGGCTGCCCCCGAACCGCCTCCGGGCGATGTAACGGGCCTTCTTGCGGCGTATTTGGTGGGCGCAAGTCTTGATTCCGTTCCGGCCGCCGTACGCAAAGAAGCTTCCCGGACTTTGCTGAACTACGCCGGCTGTGCTCTGGGAGGTGCCAGGAGCGATGGTGTCAACCGTGCAATCGCCGCTTTCACTCCCTTTTTCGGGCCTCCGCAGGCTACCCTCATCGGGCGCACGGAACGCGTCGATATCTTGCACGCGGCGCTGATCAACGGTATCGCTTCGCATATTCTTGACTATGACGATACTCATCTCAAGACCGTAATCCATCCGGCCGGACCCGTAGTTTCCGCGATCCTCGCTCTGTCCGAACGGCAGCCCGTTTCCGGCAGTGATTTCCTGAATGCCATGATCCTGGGCATAGAGGTTGAGTGCCGCCTCGGCAACGCTGTCTATCCCGCGCATTACGACAGAGGCTGGCACATCACAGGAACGACAGGCGTGTTTGGGGCCGCCGCTGCCGCCGGTAAACTGCTCGGCCTCAACAAGCAGCAAATGGTGTGGGCGCTGGGCCTGGCGGCAACCCAGCCGGTGGGTCTGCGGGAAATGTTCGGGACGATGACCAAGAGTTTTCACCCGGGCAGAGCCGCGCAGAACGGCCTCACCGCAGCCTTTCTGGCGCAACAGAACTTCACCAGTTCAGATCATGGAATTGAAGCCAAATCGGGCTGGGCGAATGTGGTCAGCACCAAACAAACATGGTCCGAAGTCACTGCAGGCCTCGGTACGACATGGGAGGTCTCGCTTAACACCTACAAACCGTTTGCCTGCGGAATTGTCATTCACCCGACAATCGACGGGTGTATCCAGCTCCGCGATCAGTTCCGTCTCACGGCAGATCGAATCCGGTCCATTCACCTGCGAGTTCATCCTCTGGTGCTGGAACTTACGGGCAAGACCAGTCCGCATACAGGACTTGAAGGCAAATTCAGTGTTTACCATGCCGCTGCCGTGGCAATCGTGGAAGGTGCAGCCGGAGAACAGCAGTTCTCAGATCGCGCGGTTCAGAACCCTGAAACAATCGCGTTGCGCGGACGAGTGTCAACCGCCATCGATTCCTCGCTGGCCGAGGATCAGGTCCGAATCACCATCACATTGAACGACGGAAAAAACTTCGAAAAGTACATTGAACATGCCGTGGGCAGTACCAGGCATCCCATGACGGACACTGATCTTGAAGCGAAATTCCTGGGCCTTGCGGCGGGCGTAATTTCGGATTCTCAGACCCCCCGCCTGCTTGACCTCTGCTGGAGAATCGAATCGCTGCCGGACGTCTCAGTACTAGCCCGCGCGTGTAGTACTGGCTAGCTTGCCGGTGACGATACCACTGGCTATACTTTAGGGTATAGCACCTTCAGAACAGCCCTCTCAAACGACCGACCTTGTTGTATTCTGGCTCACCCTGATCCTGGTACTGCTGGGCTTTGTTGTCACGTGGTCAACCCATTTTGAAAGCGGTTTTCATCTTGACGATTCTCATGTAATCGTCTCCAACCAGTCCATTCGTACACTTTCCAATACCGGCCAGTTTTTCCTCAGCCCCGAAAAATACAGCTCCCGCACGGAATACGCTGAATATCAGCCAGTGCTGCTCACCGCTTTTGCGCTCGACCACAAAATTGCAGGGCAGGTGGAACCCATTCTGTATCAGGTTGAAAACTTCATCTGGTTCACCATTGAACTTTGTCTTTTTTATGTGCTGATCAGAGCACTCCCTCGCAGTTCCCATAATCTGGCTTTATTTGGCGCGGCGCTCTATGGTTTTCACCCGCTGGCGGCGGAAACTTTGAATTACGCGTTGCAAAGGGGCATGATTCTGAGTTCGGTGGGCGTGATCGGCGGCCTGCTGGTCTGGATTGCGTGGCCGCGTCTTCTTCCTGTCGATTTTCTGATCCTGACTCCGCGGGTTCCGAAAAACGACTGGGATATGTTCCGGATCAAAATGCGTCCGCGTATTTCAGCGGTGTATAGATTTTTTCGTGGTTTTCCCTTCCCGTTTTACCTGATTCCTGTTGTCCTTGGGATGCTGGCGGGGCCTGCGGCCCTCGCGTTCCCGCTCTTGCTGCTGGCCTATATTTGTCTGTTCGAGGGTGGCGCAGGCAAGCTGCGGGTGGTCCCTTCAGCTGCGGTTTGTACGGTTATCTGGCTGGGGCAGTCGGCGGTGATTGGGACCCACGCAGGGCAGGCGCTGGTTCCTTCTCTTGCTTACTGGTCTACCCAGCCATGGGTTGTAATTCGTTATTTGTTTGCGTTTTTTGTAACGTTTCCGGTCCGCGGCGTCGACGGATACTTGCCATTCGAGCACGTGTGGTCACCGCTGGCGCTGGCGGGTTATGCCGGGCTGGCGGCACTGGTCTGGCTTGCCCGCTTGATCAGCAGAGAACCGAAATGGAAATTGATGGCATTCGGGCTTTGGTGGTTCCTCGCCAGCCTGGTACCTTTTGTGCTAATGCCGCAGCGCCAGCCTGAAGCTTTTTCACGTGCGTTTCTGGCCATGGCGGGCCTCGTGATTATTGTGGTCGGTGCGGTCAGCCTGCTGCTGGGACGCGTGGAAGTAACCGCGCCTGGCCGCCTTTTTGTTCAGTTCGGCACGCCGGTTCTGGCCGGAGCGGTGCTGCTTGCCTGCGGTGTGGTGACGAATGAACGCAATAAATTCTGGGTCACGGATGAAGCGCTGTGGGGCGATGCAGTCAATCACAATCCCAAAGATGGTTATGCCGTGATGAATTACGGTCTGACCTTCATGTCCAGCGGAGCTGCGGATGTTTTCGGCGTTCGCTACAGCCTTGGCTATGATTATCTGCAGAGAGCGCTGAAACTACTGCCGAACAACGCCGAACTTGAAACCGAACTCGGTATTGCCTGCCAGCAGGTAGGCCTCGAAAAGGATGCGGAAGGTCATTTTCGAAAAGCCATCGCGTCCGCTGCACCTCCGGCCCGCGCCTGGTCTGGTTATGCCGACTGGTTGTTCCGCCACGGCAAAACGGAAGAAGCCTTTAAAATGGCGGCGAAGGCGCAGAGCCTGGACAGTTCCGATATCGGGGCGCGCAAGATCCTCATGGAGATCAATGTCCAGAACTACAAGTGGCCTGCCGCGCTCCAGAGTGCCAACAATGTTCTGACGCTGGACCCTGAGGATGCAGATGCGCAACGGGGCCGCAACGTGGCTCTCGCCGGCATCGCAGCAGTAACCTCAACGGTTAAGCTTGCGAAGGAAGAACCTTCGGTTGATCATTTCCTCAAACTCTCGGCGCTGTATTTTCAGGACGGTCGGTTTGAAGATTCTATTGAAGCCTGTAAGAGCGCTTTGAAGCTTCAGCCGGACCTTGCCGAAGCGTACGCCAACATGGCTGCCTCCTATCACACAATAGGCAAGACCGATGAGGCGATTGCCGCGCTGCGTGAGGCCTTCCGGCTTCAGCCTGATCTAGACGTGGTGAAGAATAATTTGCAGTACGAACTGGCGCAAAAAAACGGGGTTAGGTAAATGAACGACACGGGAACGAACAGCAAGCTGGAAATCGCCACACTGGGGGGCGGCTGCTTCTGGTGTGTAGAAGCTGTCTTCAGCGAAACCCGCGGCGTGTCGGCGGCCATTTCCGGCTATATGGGCGGCACCAGACCTAATCCCACCTATGAACAGGTTTGCTCGGGAACCAGCGGTCATGTGGAGGTGGTTCAGGTCACTTTTGACCCAGCCGTCATTACCTTCCGCGATGTGCTGCACATCTTCTTTACCGCCCACGACCCCACGACGCTGAACCGTCAGGGGAATGATGTCGGGACGCAATACCGTTCAGTGATTTTTCTGCATTCGCCCGAACAGGAAACGGTGGCGAAAGAAGTAATTGCTGAGATGAATGCGGAAAAGGTTTACGACGGAGAAATTGTGACGGCGCTTGAACCGGCCTCAGCATTGTTCACTGCTGAAACCTACCATCAGAGCTACTTTGAAAACAATCCGCATCAGCCTTACTGCGCTTATATCGTTGCGCCCAAGGTGATGAAATTCCGCAAGAAATTTGCCGGGCTGCTCAGACCCTGAAGCCAGGTTTATCGAGTAGCCGCCGGTTGCTGCTGAGTCATACAGTGCAGTGTCCCCAGGCCCCAAACGAGTTCAACGCAGTTAATCCCTGCCACCTGTCTCTCAGGAAAACATTCCGCCAGCGTATTCAACGCAATGCGGTCGTTCGGATCATTAAACGTCGGCACCAGCACCATTTCATTGGCGATATAAAAATTCGCATAGCTGGCAGGCAAACGCACGCCATCAAACCACAGCGGCTGCGGCATCGGCAGCTTGCGTGACCTTACCGGCATCCGCTGCAGCCGTTCCCAGTTCTCTTTGAGCGGTTTATAATTCGGGTCTTTCGGGTCATCCTCAGAAACCATCACTACTGTCTCCGCATCAGTGAAACGCGCCAGGTCGTCAATGTGTCCGTGGGTATCATCGCCTTCAATCCCGTTGCCGAGCCAAAGAACCTGATCAATCCCTAAATTATCCGAAAGAGCCGCCTCAATCTGTTCCCGCGAAAGCTCCGGGTTGCGCGCCTGCACCGGACTCAGCAAACACTCCTCCGTCGTCAGCAACAGGCCTGCGCCATTTACATCAATACTTCCGCCTTCCAGCACCATGCCCGATTCCCATGCCCGCACCCCGACAAGCTCCGGAATCGCGCGCCCCGCGGCCTCATCCCGCAGATGGTTTTCGTACTTCGCCCAGCCGTCGAAGCTCCACTTCACCGCAGCCACTTCGCCTTCCTCATTCTTTACAAAAAGTGGAGCGAAATCACGCGTCCAGACACGGTCTGTCTGCAGCGGGAAAAATTCAATCGCTTCCCAGTTGACGCCACATTTTTCCAGCACCTTGCGCGCCGCAAACTCAGTGTCATCATTTTGCAGCAGGATGCGGACGCGTTCCACCTGGGAAAGCTTGCGCACAATTTCGCCGTAAACCCACGCAATTGGCTCAAAACGCCCAGGCCAGTCTTCTTCGTTGTGCGGCCAGGCAAGCCACGTCGCTTCGTGCTTCTCCCACTCGGCGGGCATACGAAACCCTGACGCTCTTGGCGTCAAACCGGGATTCATGCCAAAAACCGCTTTGTAATATCGCCATAAGCGTCAATCCTGCGGTCACGGAAGAAAGGCCAGTTACGCCGAAACTCCTCCATCTTCGCCACATCGCATTCCACAATCAGAATCTCTTCCTGATCATGCGACGCCTCAACGATTACACGGCCATACGGATCACTGACAAACGAAGCGCCCCAAAATTCAAGACCCTGATCCGCAGGCCCCTCAAAACCAACCCGGTTCACCGCCGCCACAAAAATACCGTTGGCAATGGCATGAGAACGCTGCATCGTGCGCCAGGCATCATGTTGCGCGACGCCATACTCGGCTTTTTCCGCCGGATGCCAGCCAATCGCCGTCGGATAAAACAGAATATTCGCCCCAGCCATCGCCGCCAGGCGGGCCGCTTCCGGATACCACTGATCCCAGCAAATCAGCGTCGCAATACGCCCAAACCTGGTATTGAAAGCGCGGAAACCCAGATCCCCCGGCGTGAAGTAAAATTTTTCAAAGAACAGCGGGTCATCCGGGATATGCATCTTCCGATACAAACCAAGCAGCGCTCCATCCGCATCAATAACCACCGCCGTGTTGTGATACAAACCCGTCGCCCGCTTTTCAAATAACGACGCGACAATCACCACACCCAGTTCCGCTGCCAGCGGGCAAAGCCGCGCCGTCGAGGGGCCAGGAATGGTCTCTGCCAGGTCAAACAGCCGCGCGTCTTCTTCCCGGCAGAAGTACTGCGAGCGGAAAAGCTCCTGCAGACAAATAATCTGCGCGCCTTTCAATGCCGCCTCGCGAATCTTCGCCACAGTATGCTCAAGGTTGGCTTCGGGGTCCGGACTGCAAGCGGTCTGCACAAGGCCGATACGGAAGATTTCACTCACTCCGTTATTGTAGAAGTTGCCCCTCGTCCTTTTCGACATCGACGGCACTCTGGTCCGCCGTGCCGGTCCCCATCACCGTCTTGCTCTCATCGAAGCCGTGCGGATAGTAACCGGTCTTGACCTCACTACCGACGGCATTCCCGTACACGGCATGCTCGACCCAGACATCCTCACGCTGATGATGCGCAAAGGTGGTCTAGATGACGCCGCCATCCAAAGGGCCATGCCTGCTCTGATCGAAACCGCCCAGGACGTCTACCAGGAAGGCGTCCCTGACCTTCGAGACAAACTTTGCCCTGGCGTGGAAGCCGTGCTCGAACAACTTCAGGGGCGCGGAATTGTTCTGGCGCTGGTCACCGGCAATCTGACCCGCATTGGCTGGCGAAAACTGGAGCGCGCCGGCCTCCATCATTATTTCCGTTATGGAGCGTTCGCCGAAACTGCTGCCACGCGCGGTGGTCTGGCGCGGCTCGCCATTGAACGTGCCAGGCGCGAAGGTTTAATAGCCGATGGAGATTCCATCTCGCTGGTCGGTGACGCCCCGCAGGACGTAATCGCGGCTCGTGAAAACGGCATCCGCTCCATCACCGTCCGTACCGGCGTTAGTTCCGCCCATGAACTGGAAGAACTGTATCCGGACGTACTCATTGATGACCTGACCTGTCTGGACCTGACCATCATCTAAAATATAGGGTTGACCACAAGTTCCTCTCCCAGGCAAGCCAACTGGCCCCTGCTCTATACCGCAATTGGGATTACCACTCTTGCAACCCTGCTGCTTGAGCTGTCCCTGACGCGCATCTTTTCAGTAGTTTTCTACTACCATTTTGCGTTTCTCGCCATTTCAATCGCGCTCTTCGGTCTCGGTGCAGGGGGAGTCTTGTCCTATGTCATTTCTGCCTGGCCCGGCTCCCTTATGCGCAAGCTGGGAATCGTCAGCCTGGTCAATGCGGGTCTGGTGCTGCTGGCTGCGCTCTTTGTGCTCACGCGCGGAGCCGATATTGGGACCTTCGAACTCGGCGTTATCTACTTCACTACCGCGTTCCCCTTTGTCGGGTCCGGAATCATCGTTTCGCTGGTGATTTCAGAGACTATCGACCGTGTGGACCGTGTCTATTTCTTCGATCTCATGGGCGGTGCCATAGGTTGCCTTGCCTTGGTGCTGCTGCTCAATACCTTCGGTGGACCTAATACCGTAATCGCGGTGGCCGTAATGTTTGCCGCCGCTGCCGCCGTCTGGTTTGCACTGGCGGGCGTTAAAATCGGCCGGATCGCCAGCGTATTCGTCGGGTTGTTCCTCACCATGGCCATCATTGGCAATACGAAATATCACGTGCTGGAAGTTCGCTACGCCAAGGGCCAGAAACTGCACGCCGAAACCTTTACGAAGTGGAACAGCATTTCGCGGATTGGTCTTGCCAAAGACGATGAAACCGGCAATCAGACGATCTTCATCGATGCCGATGCGTCAACCGGTATTGCCAATTTCAATTTCGACCGCCTCTCACCGAAAGACGTCGACGCTCTGATGCATCAGGGCCCCAGTATGCCCTATCTGCTGCGGCCCGGCGCACGAACGCTGGTGATTGGCCCTGGTGGCGGCTGGGATATTGCGCGTGCCCTCGCGTCAGGGAGTCGTGACGTAACCGGCGTCGAGATTAACCCCATCACGGCCACGACTATCATGCGGGAAAAATTCCCCGGACTCAGCCAGAGCCTCTACCTGCGGCCTGACGTCCATATTTTTGTAGAAGACGGGCGCAGCTTCATCCGCCGCAGCCCGGAAAAATATCAGGTAATCCAGGCGACGCTGGTGGACACCTGGGCCTCAACTGCAGCCGGAGCCTTTGCCCTTTCCGAAAACAATCTCTACACAACGGATGCGTTCCGCGACTATTTGGCGCATCTTACTGACGACGGGCTGCTGACCTTTACACGATGGGGTTTTGACCCCCCCCGCGAATCCCTGCGGCTGGTTTCGCTGGCCATGGCGGCGCTCGATGATCTGGGCGAACACAACGCCGCGCGGCACATTCTGGTGGGCCGTGAAGGCGGGCAGAAGGATCTGGCAGGCTGGGGGGCGAAAGACACAGTCCTGATCTCCCGCAAAGCTCTTTCAGACACCGATGTCTCGAATGCCCGTGAATCGTTCGCAGCCGCGCACATGACCGCCGTATATATGCCCGGCGATCAGCCGCTAAACGAATTCGGAAAATTGCTGCTGGCGAAAGATCCGCTGGAATATGAGCGCAATTACCAGTTCGATATCACGCCGGTGGATGACAACCGTCCCTTCTTTTTTTACACGGTTCAGCCGCGCGATATCAGTGCATTCCTTCTGTCCAGCAGCGGCGCGGCCGACGCGAAAGTAAACGTTGCCGTGCCCAAGCTTTTTTCTGCTCTAGCGGTAAGTTTCGTGGCGGTTCTGGTCATCCTGTTATTGCCGCCCGTGCTGCTGGGTACGAAGCTGCCGCATGAACGCTCTGTACGCGGTTTCCTTTTCTACTTCCTTGCCATTGGAGCAGGCTACATCCTGATTGAAGTGGCACTGATCCAGAAGTTTGTCCTGTTCCTGGGACATCCCACCTACGCGCTGACCGTGGTGATTTTCTCTATGCTGGTATCCAGCGGCCTGGGCAGCTTCATGAGCCTTAAGATTGTAGGTGGTAAAAACGCTCGCCTGGTCAAGGTCCTCGGTCTGGTAGCCGTGGCCGTAGCCATCCTCGCGGCTGTAATTCAGCCAGTGCTGACGGCTGGCGTCGGTCTGCCTCTGCCGGTGAAGATGCTGGCTACCGTGCTGATGCTGGCCCCGGCCGGTTTCGTGATGGGGATTCCGTTCCCCACAGGCCTGCGTCTGCTCGAAATGCGCCATCAACCCTCAGTCCGGTGGGCCTGGTCACTCAATGCGGCGGCCAGTGTTCTGGGGTCAGTGAGTGCGCTGGTCCTGGCTCTCTATCTCGGCCTTGTACAGACCATGCTGGTTGGCGCGGGCCTGTACCTGTTGGCGATGGCGGTGATTTTGATCAGCCCGGCCGTGCGCGGCGCAGCTACCCGGCTTGTTCCGGTCTCAGTTTCGGCGTAAGAATATTCACCCGCACAGCGGTTGCCTGGGGGGCAACTTTCACAACCTTGCAAACCACCTGTGCGGCGTCAACGGGCGAAATCACACGGGTGACATTGCCCTGCGGGTCAAGGCCGGAGAAAACCAGCACAGCCTGATTCGGCACAAAGATCTCAATAACGCGCAGCATTTCTTCACCCGCGCGAACCGTAACCGCCAATTCCTGCTCACAGGTGAGCGGCCGCTGCATGGCTTGGATTTGGCCCAGAATCACAGACCCCAGGCTTTCTGGTTTCACTTCCGCCGGTTTGGCGGGTTCAGGGCTGGTCATGGCGGCCATAACCGTATTTTTAGTGCCTTCGATAGCCTGATTGGCCAGTACTTTGCCGAGACTTGCGATATTCATGAGTCTGATTCGATGCTAGCAGTACAAATCAGCAGGGCATCGTCTGCCATCGCAGATAACGTAGAGTTCTTAAATGGCAACGTTTCCGCCGATTGGCCCGGAACCCTATAAGGCACTGGTCACTGCGCTCGCGGATATAATTTTCACGACCGATAGTAAAGGCCACATGACCCGGCCACAGCCCTCGTGGCAAACTTTCACCGGCCAGACTTTCGCCGAATATCGCGGATTGGACGGTTTGGCAGTTCTCCACCCGGATGACCGCGAATTGGTTGCCGAAGCGTGGCAGCGGGCTGTGGCAGAAAGTTCCATACTGGAAGTCGAATACCGATTGTGGCATGCCTCCACCAAATGCTACCGGGACGTAGCCGTCCGCGGCGTATCTGTGCCCGATTCTGATCCTTTGAATATCCAGTGGATCACACCGAGATTCAGTTTGGCCATCTGCCTGTCGTGCCAGGCGATGAACACCAGTTTGCGCAGGTCTTTCAGAATCTGGTCGGCAACGCGATTAAGTACAGGAAACCGGATCAGGCACCGGTAATTCATATCTCAGCGGAAGCTGACCAGGTGGCCTGGATCATTACCGTTTGCGACAACGGCATCGGCTTTGCGCCGGAGTACTCAGAAAGAATGTTCGGACTTTTTAAGCGGCTGCATACCACCGAATATCCGGGTACCGGCCTGGGCCTCGCCATCTGCAGGCGTCTGCTCCAGCGGGTGGGTGGAGACATCCACGCTGAAAGTTCAGGCGAAGGGCAGGGAAGCAGGTTTTATATCCGGCTGCCGGCGTGCCCCGCCTGAACGCCTTCATCTTCTATTCTCTGCAGCTATTCTCTGCAGCACTATTCATGACCGCGATCACCAGTTCGCCCACTTTCATGAAGCCATTTAGATCAGACGGTTTACGGAAATACAAATTCGCTCCCAGTTCTGTGAGCCGCTGGCGGTCATGCGGCGAATCCGATGAGGTCAGCAGAATGATGGGTACTTTGGCCAGCCGCCCGCCCGCACGCGCAGCGGCTACAATTTCCCCTCCGTCGTAGCGGGGCAGATTGAGGTCCACCAGCATCAGGTCAAGCCTGAATTCGCCACGGTCCGCCTGTTGGACCATGGCCAGAGCATCTTCGCCGTTTCTGGCCAGCCGCAATTCGTAATTTATATGATGCTTGTCCAGTGCCCTGCGGACAAGAAACACATCGCCCGGGTTGTCTTCGGCAAGAAGAATCGTCCATGGTTGCTGATCGCTGGCTGGCATATGATTTATCGCGCCGGTAAAGTAAAACAAAAAGTGGAACCTGTATCGCCTGATTCAATCCAGATCTTCCCGCCGTGGCGTTCGATCAGTCGCTGACACAGCGCCAAGCCAATCCCCGTGCCCGGATATTCAGCCCCGTGCAACCTGCGGAACACCCGGAAAATCTGGTCATGATACTGGGGATCGATACCAATCCCGTTGTCCTTCACAGAAAACACCCATTCGCCTGGTCTCGGATCCGCCGATATCGTAATGAAAGGTACAACCCCGGGCTGCCGGTATTTAATAGCATTACTGATGAGATTCTGAAACACGATGACGATTGGAAGTTTAGGCACGTTAAGCACCGGAAGTTCTCCCACCTCTACCGTCGCCTGAGTCTGCGTGATTTGCAGGTTCAGATTCTCAATTGCCGTACTTACCGTTCCGCCAACCAGCACCCCTTCCGCTTGTTCATCCGCAGGAGCGGAAGCGCGGGAATAGGCGAGCAGGTCCAGGATCAGGGACTCCACGCGCAAGGCCCCCTCAACAGCGAAATTCAGATAAGCCACCCCGGCTTCTCCCAGACTTGAGGCGAATTCTTCTTTGAGCAGCTGGGAATAAACTACCACCATGCGCAACGGCTCTTGCATGTCATGGCTGGCCGCAAAAGCAAACTGTTCCAGATCCAGATTAGAGCGCTGCAAGTCGTCTTTACTGACTCTCAGAGCATCCGCCACCTGCCGGTTATCGTGGATGTCCGTGCACGATCCGAACCAGCGCACAATCTTGCCGTCATTGTCGCGGACAGGTACTGCACGGCAAATATGCCAGCGATCCTCGCCCTGTTGCCGCAGGCGGCATTCCGTCTGGAAAACGGTCCCTTTTTGAAGTGCATCGTTCCAACTGTGAAGACAGGAATCACGATCATCGGGATGCAAAAAATCGTGCCAGCCTCGTTTTGAGTCGGTGAGCGCTCCATCGTTGTCGCTGTTCTGCCAGCGAACGTTGAAATAATCAGGGCTGCCGTCGGGCAGGGTAGTCCACACCAGATGCGGAAGCGAATCAGCCAGAGTTCGGAAGCGCGCTTCGTTGCTGCGCAATTCATCTTCCGCCTTCCGCCGCTCAGTAATGTCTGAATAATAGGCCGTTCCGTAAATGGCATTCCCTGCCGCATCGCGCACCACCGTTACGTCGGCGATAACGGGAAAGGTGCTGCCGTCCCTGCGACGGTGTACGGTCTCGATGACCACCCGGCCGCTTGCTCCGGCCTCGTACAGCGACTTCATCTTTTCAGGCAGCGCGGCAGGCATAACCAGGGCAGACATGGGCGTGCCCCGCACTTCATCGCGAGTGTATCCGTGCATTCTGGCAAAGGCGGGATTTACTTCCTGGAATGATGGCACGCCGTCCAGCGAAAGCATGGCGATGCCAAATCCGGCGTCGTCAAACACCTGCTCCCATTGCCGCACGGAGTTTTCCGCCATCCGCTGGCCAGTGATGTCGCGAATCACCATAACCACGCCGAAGATGCTTGGGCCCGCGCGACCGGACCCGTCGCTCACAGGAATGATTGCGGCGCTGTCATCCACCGGAATTTCCGTGCCGTCCTGCCGTATCAATACAGTGCTTGGTGCGATTCCGCTGGGCTTTTTGTCCCGAAGCACCTGCAGCACGGGATGGTCTATCGGCTCACGCGTGTCCTCCCGCAATAGCGGTAGTACCTCGTCCGCCTTTCTGCCTGTAACCGTTTTGCTGTCCCAGCCGGAGATTCGTGCGGCTACCGGATTGATAAACGTAATGCGCCCCTCGGCGTCTGTAACCACAACACCGTCGCCGATACTGGACAACGTTGTATGAAGCTGCTGCCGCGAGTTATCCAGCAGTCCAATCAGGTCATCGCGACGCCGTACACCCCGCTGAATCATAGCCGCAGCCAGACTCAGAAGAAGAAACAGGCTGCACGTAATTCCCAAAGAGGTGAATGCCGCCCCGTTCTGGCGTCTGAGCAGGGTGTTCGCATTTGCTGCCAGGGTTTCCTGTGTCTGCTGGTTGATTTCCCCGGATAGCCTGCGAATCGCGTCCATACTGTTCCGGCCCGACTCTGTTTTTACAATCGTCAGCGCAGCGTCAGTGCCTGCCAGCCCACGCATCAGGATCGTTGCTGACATCTCGGCCCGCCTGTCCGCAATCACGTTCTCAAGCTGGCTATAGCGTTCCTGCTGTCTCGGCTGGACCATTTCCACACGCAGCTTCTCAAGCAATCGGGGCAGCCGGCCTGAAGCTTGTTGATACGGCTCCAGGTAGGCAGGCTCTCCGGTTAGCAGATATCCCCGTTGCCCGGTCTCAAGATCCGTCAGCGCCGAGAGCACTGCGGCATTGGCAGACAACAAACCATTGAGCCGCCCCAGTTCGGCGGCGGACTGTTTGAGATCACGATCATTTCGAAAGTTTAGAAACCCGGCCAAAAATACCAGACACAGGGAAATCGGAAGCAGAAAATGACCTGGACGAAGATACCGCAGCCAGCGACGGTGAAGCACCTCTAATCTTTGTCCCGTTTGCAATTAGACATCATAAACTGATCGACGTCCGAAGGAACGCCCTAAACGTCATCTCCCGTAGAAGCTTAGATAAGGCAAGTGCAATGCCAGGACAAACGGCTTCCTGATGGCGCAAATCGGGTGTTTCTTTCCCGGTTGTTTATGGATGCGCAGGAATCGCCGGAAAAAGTTTCCCGGTCCGAAGTCAGGCGACAGGAATCAGGAGGGTGACAGCGAGTCCGCCGCCCGCTGCGATGGCGGCTGAAACAGAACCCCCATGGGCTTCAACTACTTTGCGGCACCGTGCTAAGCCCAACCCAAATCCGGGATAGTCGGTATGCGGATGCAAGCGCACGAACGGCTGAAAAATCCGGCCCAGCCACTCCATGCCAACTCCCGGGCCATTGTCCGACACACAAATTTCCAATTCCTGCGGCTTGATTTGCGTGGACTCAATTCGGATTTCAGGGTCAGTCCCGGGGCAACAAAACCGGCACGAATTGGTCAGTAACTCGCCGATCACGGTGTGCAGAGCAAAGGGTACCGTGACATCCGGTTCATGGATGATCTTTACTGTCGCCCCTGCGTCGGCAATCAAGGCACGGGTTTCGATCAGCACACCACGAAGCACAAGGCGCAGCGGGACCTCCCCTTCTGTATAGCCGGCATCGCAGTACGAAACCATCGCATCGATCAGGCCATTCATTTCACCTGCCGCGGTAACTGCCTCCTGCAGCAGGGAGAAATCCTGCTCCGGCAGTTGCGCATCACCGGACTGGACTAGTTCTACCCTGGTCCGAATGGTTCGCAGGTGGCTGCGCAAGTCATGCGCAAAGGCAAACATCAGCCGGTTGTCGTTCTGCCCGGGTTCTGTCATTTAACAGGCGCTGGCCGCCAGTTCTTCCTCCTCCGCGCCTTCACCCGTTTCGAGCTGATATTGGCGCAACTTGGTATGCAGTGTACGTGCCGTAATACCCAGAACGGACGCGGCCCGGGTCTTGTTCATCCCGGCATGAACCAGCGTGGCTTCAATCAGAACCCGTTCGGCCTCATCAACAGACATGCCCAGTTTCACGGGCAGCACATCGCCGGGCGCAGCGGGCTGGAGACTTGGCGGCGTAGAGGCAAGAGGAGCAAGCGTGGAACCGGCGGAAATGTCGACGCGGCTCCCCGGGAAAGGAACATGCGTCAGGCGCAAAGGGCCTTCTCCGGCCAGAATCACGGCGCGTTCAATCACATTCCGCAATTCCCTGACATTGCCCTCCCAGTTGCGTGCGTGAAGCATAGCCAGGAAATCAACACTTGCATGTGTAACCCGCGTATCGTGTTTGCGGTTGAGGTTGTGAATCATAGATTCCACGATGATGGGGATATCCTCCTTGCGGTCCCGCAGCGGTGGAAGTTCAATTTGAAAAACATTGATGCGGTAGTAAAGATCTTCACGCAGCTTGCCTTCCTGAATTGCCTTCAGAGGATCGCGGTTGGTGGCCGCCAGTACCCGGACATCCGCCTTCATTTCCTGCCTCGAACCGAGACGACGGAATTGGAAATCCTCCAGAAAGCGCAGCAGCTTGGCCTGTACCGGCATCGGCATCTCGCCCAGTTCGTCCAGGAAAAGCGTTCCGCCCCGCGCCGATTCAATTGCGCCTGTACGCCGGTCCACCGCACCTGTAAAAGCACCTTTTTCGTGACCGAAGAGTTCACTTTCCACCAGGGCTTCCGGCATAGCGGCGCAGTTCAGGGCCACGAAGGGACCACCGCTGCGCCTGCTGTGTTCATGCAGGGCGCGGGCCGCCAGTTCCTTTCCTGTTCCGCTGTCACCGGTAATAAGTACGGGGGCGGACGTGGGCGCAACCTGCCTGATTATGTCGAATACGTGGGCCATCGGGGCTGACTGTCCGATCAGACCACCCAGCACGCCGCGGAACGCCAACTCGCGCCGGAGCCCTTCATTCTCAATCGCGAGGCGGCTTTGTGCGCCCGCACGGGCCACCAGAATCTTGAGTGCACTGATATCCACCGGCTTTTCCAGAAACCAGAACCCGCCCAGATCATGGATTGTGGACAGCGCTTTTTCCAGACTGCCGAACGCGGTCATCACGATGGCGGGAGGCAAACGGGTGTCGGCTCCCAGCGTGCGCAGAAGCTCAAAACCGTCTACCCTCGGCATCATGAGATCGGTGATCAGAACATCGACGGCAGCAGTTGAAAGCAGGCTGAGAGCGTCCTGGCCATCAACGGCCTCAAGCACCTCATAGTCCCAGCTCCGCAAAACACCCGCCACGTATTCGCGCTCTTCGGTTTCGTCGTCAACGACAAGAACCCTCATTAGGAATAGATCTCCTTCAATTCACTTCAGTTTAAACGACTGCGACTAAAAGTGATCCGCGCATTGGTAGTTGTTACAGCGTGACTGACACGGCTTTCAGGAGCAAGTCAACAGTCTGGTGCAATAAATCCTGCCGTTCGCTGCAATTTTCCTTCCAAACGCTGTAACAAGGCACGCAGCTCTAAAGTCTCGCAGTACAATACGGGCGAACCTTCATACGCCGCCATGAAAATATTCCTTGTCCTGTTCCTCGCGCTACCCGCTGTTTTTGGTGCGGACCCTCACTATCAGTCAAAAGGGTGACCATGCCCAAACTTACATCCACCCCGACGCCAAAGCCCCGCAGCCTTACCGCGTGTTCGTCCCTTCCACCTGGGCGGCGGTAAAATGATGCCCTTGCTGGTCGTTCTCCATGGTGGCGGCTCAGATCAGAATACGCCGTTCGAACGTGGTGACGGACTGCTCATGAACGAAGCGGAAAAGCATGCCTGCATTGTAGTGTCACCCCTCGGCGGCGGGCCGTCGGGCGGCTACGGAGCGCACTACAGTCCGGTTCTGGTGGCTGGCGCCCGCGTGCCCGCCAGTGCGCCGGACGCGCCTGCAGCAAACCGTACGGCTGAAGAAACCGCGAAGCTCGACCTCGCCCGCCGCACCAGCGAAAGCGATGTGATGATGGTTGTCGAGCAGACGGCTGCGGAGTACGGCGTTGACCGCCACAATATCTTCCTGGGGGGGAAATTCCATGGGCATGATGGGGACGCTTTACCTTGCTCAGAAGTATCCGGGCAAGTGGTGCGCTATCGCTCCGAACGACGGCCCGGTGAAACCGGATACTTACGAATACGACCGGGTGAAGTATCTGAAAGGCGCGATGTTTATCCACGGTGACCATGATGAACTGGCTTCAATTGATGCCACTAAACAGATGGTGGAAGGTTTTAAAAAAGCCCGAATTGATACCCGCTTTGTGGATGTCAAAGGCGGGTCACATACAGGGTCATGGGCAGAGGTTCTGCCAGGAACCTTTGATTTTCTGGACACGCACCACTGTGGCGGCTCGAAGTAACCGGCCAGTCGTCAGCAGCCGATCAGTACATACTCTTAAGCTTGAACATGCGCCGGTCGCACACACGGCAACGGTAGGCAGTGAGCAGGAAGGCAACCATGTAGTCGAGTCGACTTTTCTTGCGTGACTCTTTCAGGTCATCATAGCCACACGGACACCCGCGATCCCAGAACATTAGCTGGTACCGCCATAGGGATCAAGGTCCCAGCCAAAAGCCTTGAGGATGGCCGAGCGAAGCCTCTCGATCAGGTTGTTAAGACGATGCGGTGGCATAAGCTCGTGTTTTTGGCATTCTCAGTTGTCGATAACCGCAGTCCATACAGGTTTCCATTCCATGAGCAGGGTCGAATACTGTGGCCATGTGACAACACCGGGCGTGGCATCGCTTGCAGTGCCCAAACGAGTTCCATCGGTGGCGTCGAATCCAGCAAACAACGGCAGTTGCGGTCGTAAGTATCCCCTCCCCAGTTGAAGTGTAAGAAAGAAGACGTAATGGCCGAATAAAGCCTTCAACAATATTTCGTAAGTTTTCGCACGCTTTGGGGACCTGAAAACTGACCTCCCTGGTCAAGGGTGCAGGCGGACGCACTTTGCGTGCCGCGTCGGCACACTTGCCGTACGAAAAACCGGTGTCGAGAGAATCTCGATACGGCACGCTCCGAGAGAGCGTGCGCCAGGTCCCTGCCAGGCAAAGTCAAACCTGCTCAAGCGAGGAGGAATTGGACCTGGCGATGGAGCCTGAATACCTAATCCACCACAGCTTGATAGACCAGGTTCGGATACTCCATCCGCAACTTCGTATTCCGGGTCTGAATCATCACAATCCCAATCAACTGCTCCTTCGGATCAATCCAGAAATACGTCCCAAGCGCACCCGCCCAGCCATAATCCCCGACACTCCCCATCCACCCGCTATCCCCCGTACTCCGCCGGACCCGAACGCCCAGCCCAAACCCATAACCCTTCAGCACCTGGTCCCCGGCATAATTCCGCAAATCCAGATCCCCGGTCGCCACCGAAGTCATCAGCTCAACCGTTTTCCGGCTCAGTAATCGCACCCCGTTCAACTGACCGCCATTCAACAGCATCTGCGCGAAACTCAAATAGTCCGCAGCCGACCCCGTCAACCCGCCCGCACCCGAAAAATACTGCCCGCCAGCTTCTGGAGCAGCCACCGGAGCCGGAGGCCGCACCAACCCGCCATCACCCTTCGTATAAGGCACCGTCAAATCAGCCATCCGATTCGCAGGCACAGTAAAGAACGTATCTTTCATCCCCAGCGGCTGAAAAATCCGCGCCTGAAAAAACTGCTCCAGGCTCATGCCGCTCAAAATCTCGACTATCCGGCCCAGCGTATCGAAACCAGTTCCGGGACTATACTCCCACTGCGTCCCCGGCTGAAAATTCAGCGGCAATTTCGCCAGCCGTTTCACCCGCTCATCCAGCGATCCGCCGCGTGGCAAATTCGCCTTCCGCACGTAGTCTCCCGCAGGCCCTTCAAACCCGTTCGCCAGTCCTGAAGTATGGGTCAGCAAATCCTGAATGGTAATCTCGCGCGCCGCAGGCACCAGTCGCGGCCCCGCGCCCGCCGGGTCATTCGGCAAATTCCAAACCGCCACTTTCGGATTCTTATACTCCGGAATAAACTTCGAAACCGGATCGCTGATCACCAGCTTCCCTTCCTCCACCAGCATCAGAATCGACACCGCCGTCATCGGCTTCGTCATCGAAGCCAGCCGAAACAGCGTATCGGTCTTCATCGCCTTTCCAGCTTCAACATCCGCCATGCCGTGCGCTTCGAAATGAACTACCTTGCCCTTCCGCGCCACCAGCGAAACGGCCCCGGAAAAATCCTTCGCTTCGATATGGCTCTGCAACATGGGATGAATCCGCTTCAACCGGTCCGCAGAAATTCCCACATCCTCGGCCTTCGAAACCGGCAGTGAAGCAGCAGATGCAGCAAACCCCGCAGCCGCAGAAACAGCAGCCAGCACTGCAATCGCGACGTAATTTTTCATATCCCTGACCTCGTTACCAGCTTCGGCTTCCTTGCTTCCAGCGCCTGTTTGAACTCCGCATCGTCCAGATACACTACATTGATCCAGACCTGCACCATGTCATCCACACTGCGCTCCCCAAAACCCACCCACGCTGACGGGTCCGGATTCCGTTTGTTTGCCGCCGTATTGTCATGGACGCCGATCATATGCAGCACCGTCCCCGCCGGTAAGAGCGGCGACACGTCATCCGCGTAAATGTAATTGATGTGCCAGTTGAAATCAAAGTGATCCACCGAACTTAAAATCTCCGTAGTATTGTCGAGTTTGATCGCTTCCAGCGTCATCCCCTTGCCGCGCATATGCATATGTGGCTGAAACGCATCAATCCGCGCATTCCGCGTTAACCGGTAATAGCCATCCGTACGCACCACAGAATTTGGCGGAATCTCCAGCTCATCATTCGGGAAATTGCGAATCGGAATTGACCGCACCTGATACTTCGGTACCACGCCCTTCGGATAAAACTGGAACGCCACGGTCATGTAGTTCGACTGTTCCGAACCAATTGCGAAATAGTGCATGTCATACCGCAACCGCGTACCCTTCTTCAGCAGCCGTCCGGTATTCTCGTTGAAAATATCGCCATACTTGCCCACCGCGAATTCAGTCAGTTGGATACCTGTTTCAGGAGTCCCCGCCGGCGCATCCGGCTCAATCGCATACAGCACCGCATGATGCACCACTTTCGGATTACTCGGCTTCACTTCCATTGCTTTGATCCAGCGGTCTTCCGTCAGCGCAATATCGCCGTACTGATCGATCCACCAGTCCGGACCCTTCGCATACATCTTAAAATCTTTGTCCGTCCGCGCGAGAAGATCCGGCTTTCCGATATACCAGACGTTGTCCGCCGTGAAAGTCAGCGGAGCAGGAAGATCAGCCTTGTTACCCTCCGGTGCGCCCGCATCCACCCACTTCACAATGGTGGCGATTTCAGCATCGGTCAATGACCGGTCATTCTTGTAGTGCCTGATCCCGACAGTCTTATCCAGATGCCAGGGCGGCATGTCGCGCAGCGCCACACGTTCCTTAATCGACTTAGCCCAGGGCCGCGCATCGTTGTAAGTCACCAGCGACATGGGAGTCGATGTTCCCGCGTGGTGGCAACTCTGGCACGCCCGCTCGAAAATTGGTGCAACGTCCTTACTGAAATCCGCGCCGAACGCAAGGGCGGGGAACACCAAAACCAGTAGCCTGAAAAGTTTCATCATCAGCCTCCGTAACTCAACGTTTAACCGTAACCCGAATCTGTTTGTTGGTCCAGCAGCAGTGGTAACCAAAATTCCCTGCCAGTTCGCCGGACCCGTCATCCACCACTACCTGCAGCACATATTCGCCCGGCTCACTGAACCCTGCGCTGGTTGCCATCTCACCGCCCGCCAGCTTTCCATCAACCGGCTCAAACGTAACCACGCCTGGCCCGCGGTACTTACCCCACGCCGCCGTCATTCCAACAGGCATACCAGCGCGTTTGGGAAAGCCATCATCTGTCGCAGAGAGTTTCAGAGTAAGCGCTTCGCCCGCCGCAACGGAAGCAGTCTCCGGCAGTACCACCACCGGAGGCGTATTCGAATTGATCACATCGATATTGCCGCCCCGCGTCGTCCGGTTGCGGTCAATCATCCAGACCGGTTTCAAACTCCCGGTCACCTGCTGCAGTTGCCCGTTAGCTTTGACGGTCCACACCAGTTTCTGCTCGCCGAAATCTCTCGGCACTACAACGCGAAAAACATCTTTTTGACGCCGGATCAGGAAATGAGTGGGCTGTCCGCGATCCGCTGCACCCGGAGAAAAGCCGTTCTCGGCACCCGCCGGAATATCCAGTTGTTCTTCGTAGTTCCGGTTCATATACCCGAACCACATGTTGAAGGAGCCGTCGGGATTTACGTCGTACCCTTCATACGCCGGTGAGACACTCTGGCCCGACCAGTGCCGAAGTTGTACCAGCTGCGGCAGCGCCGGAACCGCCACCAATAACAACGCAAGCGTCCATTTCATTCACCCAAGACGCTATCACAAAAAGCGCCGCTATCACAAAACGCCCGGTGCCTTAGCGCCTGTTCTGCGTCCCGCCACTCGCCGGTGCCTTCAAATACTTGTCGAACCAGGTCAGTTCTTCATAAAGCACATGCTCCATGGTTTCCTTGCCGCGATAACCATGCGCTTCCGAGGGCAGCATCACCAGCCGCACCACGCCGCCATTACCGCGAATTGCCGCATACATGCGTTCCGATTGAATGGGAAACGTTCCCGTATTGTCATCGGCCTCGCCATGAATCATCAGAATCGGCGTCTTGATCTTATCCGCAAACCAGCAGGGCGACATCTTGGTGTAAACATCGCCGGCCTGCCAGAATGTGCGCCGCTCAGACTGAAAACCGAAGGGCGTTAGCGTGCGGTTATAAGCCCCGCTCTCTGCCACTCCGGCACGAAACAGCTTTGTATGCGCCAGCAGATTTGCGGTCATAAACGCACCATAGCTATGCCCGAAAACGCCCACGCGATCCCGGTCCACAACGCCCATCTCCACAGCCTTGTCGATCGCTGCCTGAGCATCCATCTGCAACTGCTCGACCTGGGTATTATTCACCGTCTCCGGATCGCCCACAATCGGCATGGCGGCATTATCGATCAGCGCATAGCCCTGCGGCACGCCCAGCTGGTGGTAGTTCAGGAGCGTAAAACTTTGGGAATCATGACCGGTCACCTGACCCGCTGTATCGGCATCACTGAACTCATACTGAACTCATAAGGAACTCATAAAGAACTTATAAGGATAAGCCCGGAGCAGCGCAGGCAGGCGTGTCCCCTGTTTGTAATCGGCAGGAAGATACAGGGTAAAAGAAAGCGGCACACCGTCGGCGCGCTTGTAATTGACCAGTTGTTTCCTGATCCCGGCGGTCTGCGGCACAGGATTGGCGAAGTTCGTGAGCTGCTTCAACTCCGCCCGGTTGCGAACAAAGTAATTCGGCAGCTCAGTCGGACTCTCGCGCCGCGTGAGCAGCCGTGTTCCGTTGTCATCCAGCACAGCTTCAATACCTTCGTAGCCGCCGGCATCCGCCTGGAACAGGCGCTGGGCCTTGCCGGTCGCGAGATTGAAGCGATCAACGAAGGGCCGGTCACCGGCGGGTGAAGATCCCGGACCTGACAGCAGAATGTCGTCCCCTGTTTGAATCACGCCTCTGTGGCCAGTGGGCAACACGCGCGAAAAAGGCGAACCCGGATCCCGATACGCATCCCCCTCATTGCGACTGAAAACAACTTTTGCCTCACTGCCCGGTTTATCCAGATCAAATTCCAGGGTACGGACCACCCGGCTCTTGCGTTCGTAGTCTTCCACCAGCGCTTTGCCGTTGTCCAGCGGTTGCATTCCTGCAAAGCGTTCCTTTACTTTCGCTATCTCAACCGGCTCACCCTGAAACGGCGCGGCATGAGAAAGAATGCGGCCGCGAAAAGGAACCTGCTCTACGGGATTGCCACCGTCAAGGGCTTCCACCCAAGTCAGGCTAGCGGTCTTGCGGTTCATCCAGTCATAGGATCGAGGCCCCGTTCTCACACCGGCAATCGGTACACGTTCGGCCAGCGGCAGACGAGCGATCGAGTATTCTACTTTGGCTGCGCGGTCCCAAACCTGGACATCCTGCGGAAACGAACCGGCGGGCAACTGATAGGAATATGGTCTGTGCAAGCGGCCTGTGAGCAAGTGCTTTTCGTCCGGCGAGGGCCGCACGATTGTATAAATCCCCGGATTGCCCAGCGGTGAAACCTTGCCGCTGACCGAATCCAGATACGCCAGCTGCGCTGTCGCGTAGTAATCGAACAAATCTTCATCGTGCGGCGTGGCCAGCAGATCTTCAAACGTCGGGGCGGGCCCGGCATGGCCCAGACTCTCCTGCACATGCGGACCCTTCGGAATTGCGGGAATCGAAGGAGGCGCGCCGCGTCCGCCAGGCACCAGACGTACCAGCAGTGTCTTGTTGTCGCCCAGCCATTCCACGCTCGCCGGGCCGCCGCGAACGCCGTCGCTGCTGAGGACGCCGTTGACCGCCACACCATCAAACCGCCACGTCTGGCCCATGGCTACCGTTGCCAGCCAGAGTTCGATTCCATGGCCCAGTCGTATTGGTAAATGCAAAATGCTTTCCATCGGGGCTCCACACTGGCGCACCCAGTTTTGCTTCAACAGGAATCGTCAGCTTCACATCGGCACCGTCTGAAAGGCGCTTCACCAGATATGAAACGGCATAGGGCACCATGTGCAGCCCAGTGGTGTTCGTATCGATGCGGATGCCTGCGAGGCGGAGCATCGGCTGGGCAACTTCACTGATCGGCGGATACCTCACGCCCTGCGAAAACACAGCATAATCACGCTGGGGACTCACCGAAACAGAGGGAGTCGGCGGAGCATTCAAAACGTCCATCACCACACTGGAGGGCTGGTGATAGGGGAAATCGTCGGCAGTCAGAATCGTCGCGGACAGGGCGGCGGCAGCAAGTACCAGGGCGGGGGTGAAAGTGAGGCGCGGCATTTACTGGGTTTAGCTCCGTCCGCCCGGTCCAATCCCACCGCCTTTAGGCGGTTTCAGCTTTGAGCAGCCCGTTCCGATCTACGAGAATGGGGGAGGTGGCGGAATACAGGCATAGCGCGCACGCGGTGTACGACGTGAAGTATCACGTGGTGTGGGTAGATAACCACCCGCACTCCGCCAAACCTGAGGACAGTAGGCAGAACACCATTGTTCAGTAAATCTCAAGGGCTTGGGTTTATCTGAAAACGCACGTCACACCCGATACACAACCTTTATCAGTCACGCAGCCTCAAAATATCGCCATCTCGCTGAATAATAAGGGCCTGAACCCATCAGCCCCCAACCCCGCACCCGTTTTCCGCCGCCACACATGCTATGGTCCACACAGAAATCCGGGCTTCCCCGCCAAACCGGGGCACCAATGGTTTTTGACAATCGCATATTTTGATCGAGCCGAGAGCCAGCGCCACCATTCTGCCCCGGAAGCCGACAAGCCAACAAAGCTTCCGGGCAGCACTCCGATCCCGAGAAAATGAAAAAATAACCACCGAACCCGGCGAAGTGATTGAAAACAAACAATAACAACCCGGGAAATAACCCGAGAATCATCCCAACAAAACCCGACAAAAACCCAGGGAAGCCCGACTAAACCCGACTTTACCCCGAAACTAATCCCCCACAGCCAGCCCAGCCGTAATCCCCCACAGTCCCCGGATATTCCGGTCCGACGACGTTCACCACATTCTGAGGGCGCTGACGTCGTGGTGACGAAGCGATAACCAATAGCAGGAGTGTTCCCTGCGTGCGGCGGCTGTATATTGGCGAATAGCCAACAGCCCCGCACATGTTTCTTTTTCCCGATGTTCCCGGCTCCGCCCTGGCTGTCAGCCTGTTTGTTCCCCTGCTGCTCACGCCGGGTTATGTGGCCGGTTGGGCTGGTGATCTGTTTGGCTTCCGGGCCTCCGGCGTGGCGTTCCGTCTTGCCATCAGTCTGTCACTCTCTGCCGGCTTGACACCGCTGGCGGTTTATCTTCTTCTACTTTTGCACTCCGCACCCATCCTGTGGATCGCGTTCGGCCTGACGCAGTGCGCGTTTCTGTGGTTGATCGTGCCGCAGTTAAATCGGCACGAGCGCGGCTGGGGCCGTATACCGTTCACGGCGGTTTTGTTGGCTGGCGTCTGGATAATGGTCAGTCTGTTTTCCGTGAGTGACCTTGAATTCGGACACCGGGTCTATCATTCTGCCGCAGCCTGGGACCACGAATTCCGCGTGGCGGTCATTGACGCTGTGACGCGGACGGGCGTGCCTCCAATGACCCCCTTCAATCATGTGAGCGGCGACACTGCGCTGCGTTACCACGTGTTCTGGTTTGCGCTGTGCAGCGTTGCGCAGGCCCTCGGCAATGGGGCCATCACGGCCCGGGATGCGTTCAACGCGAGTGTGGTCTGGAGTGGCTTTTCGTTAATGGCCCTGATACCGCTATGGCTGCGGATTTTCGAAGGGCTGCGGGGCGCGGTGCTGCGAAGACGGTCAATCATCGGGTTCGGGTTGCTGACGGTGACAGGTCTCGATCTGATTCCGAATCTGTTGTACTTTATTCGGAATCAGAAGCCGCCCCGGGATATGGAGTGGTGGGCGACGGACCAGGTCACGTCATGGGTGGATGCGACGCTGTGGGTTCCGCACCACGTCGCGGCTGTGGTTGCGGGGCTCGCGGGGATTCTGCTGTTGTGGCAGGCCGCCAGGGTCTGTGAAACCAAACGGGCGCGGATCTTGCACTGTTTGTTTGCGGGCGCGGTCTTCGCGGGCGCGGCGGGCTGTTCCATCTATGTGGGCTTCGCAGCGGCGGTGGCAGTCTGCGCGTGGCTGCTGCTGGCGGTGACACAGGGATGGTGGCGTCACGCCGGAGCAATTGCGGCCGGGGGCGCGGCTGGTGTTTTGTTTGCGATGCCAAATCTGCTGCAGTTGATGAAGGTAAGCGCGGGCGGCCGCGTTGTGATGTGGGGTTTGTGGGAGAGCGCGCCACTGGCGGGAATATTCGGCCTGAATGCCGGAGTGCCGCTGATCCGGGTGTTGTTCGTTCCCCTGACGTATGGGGTTGAGTTCGGGTTCTTCCTTCTGGCCGGCATTGTGGCGGCGCGGAGGTTAAAGCGGGATCGTCCGCAGGATTGCGTGGCCGCAGCGATGGCGACAGCGATTCTGCTGCTGTGCACATTTGTCCGCTCGGCCACAATTGCGAACAACGATCTGGGCTGGCGTGGGTTCATGGTGCTACAGTTTCTGCTGCTCATATGGGCCACGGGGCTGTTTGATTTACCGAAGACGCGGGTGATACCGCTCGTTTACGGCTTCATGGCTGTCGGTTTGGCGGGGACGGTTTATCAAGTGACGCAACTGAGGGTTTATCACGCAGCGGATGACCGGAGCGGGGATGCGGGACGACTCGCCTGGTCGCTGCGCAGGATCTACCGGGAACTTGACCGTGAACTGCCGGCGACCGCCATTGTGCAGGGAAACCCGGGGCTTGACGCGGACTATGAGATGGGCCTGTACTCGCACAGGCAAACGGTTGCGACCGGTCCGGAGTGTCTCACGGTGATGGGCGGGGATGCGGCTGCGTGCCGCAGAGCATTGCCCGCGCTGCTCGAAGTGTTTGACGGACAAATGGCCCCGGATGATGTGATCGCGGTGGCGCAGCATTTCGGAATTGCTGCGCTGGTGGTGCGGAACACGGATCTGGTCTGGGGGAATAAGCATAGCTGGATTTACTCCCTGCGGCCTGAGATCTCGACACCGGACGCCCGGGGTTACTTGTTTGCCCCCTGATTTCTGATTTCCACGCTTACTCGCGCGTGCTCAACTGCCCCACTGGGTTGTAAGTCCAGGTTTCCGTCAGCATAAGTCTCAGTCATATTCCCGGGCAAGGTAATCGGATTGGTTGGGAGCGGGGTCTAATGTACCGTCCTGTGATGCGTGCGATTTCGATTCGATTGCCTGCTGCGCGAGTGCAATGTCGGGTGCATGCAGCGCTCGATCGCGAGCGCACAGCAGCGCAGTAAGACAGCGGTGGAGGCGGGAGTTAAAAGAACAAGCCAGGCACAACGCAATGTTGTGGAGATTTCGACGAGCTTCTCCTGTACCCGCCGCGGGAGGTAATTCGATTACGTTGGTATATCACTACCCGTTATGGCTGGCAGCCAGCATCCAGTCGATAGCCAGAGGGTGAAATGCACTCGGCCACAGGGAACACGGCGTTTGTTGTGGATCTTCCAAACGCCGTGAACATAATTGCCCCTGTCGCTTACGTCAAATTGGTGGAGGCGGGGGGAGTTGAACCCCCGTCCGAAAAAGCCCGAAGTGAAGAGACTACGTGTGTAGCGCGGTTCTTTTTATTCGGTCAGTACTTCAGAGCCGGCAAACGGGGCACTGTACCTAGTCCGATTGATCTCGGGTCTCGACTCCGAACAGAAGTCTGCTCCCTATCCCGCTGAATGACGCTCACTAACCAACCCGCGGGCTGGAAGGTCGGAGCGCGCTGACTTAGGTTTAATTAAGCAGCGTATGCAAACTGCATGTTATTGGCAGTTTTGTTTTTCCGATCGTTTAACGGGAGCTCGGAACCCGACACGCCTCTCACACCGCGATTCAATCCCGTCGAAGCCGTTACGCCCCCCTAGACTCAAGAATACCAGTTTTCCACCCAAATGGCCGCGGCGGTGAGAAGGAGCAGCGATTTGGTCGGTAGACTCTTTTTAGAGAGCCGGTTTTTCTTGGTAACATCATGTCTTCCAGGTGAAAGCGCTGGCGCAGAATTGCAGGGCCGATCTGAAGCGCGAAGTCTGCCTCCTGACCCTGCACCGGAGCCGCGAAGAACTCGAAATGAAGATCTTACGTTGTGCCCGTTTTGGGTGACCTTCATGGCGCTGGCTCTGGCCGGTTTGGCCCGACCGATTTTAAGACTCGCACCCTCGGCCATCGCAAGCCTTGTCGAGATCCGTTCCATCTCCGGCGTCACATTCGTCACGGCTATGGAATGGACATAGGTTCCTTCTGGCATCGGAACCGGGTTTTGAACCGCGCCTCGAATATGTTCCAGAGCCTGGCGAACGGGCAAAGCAGATTCCCATGACACGTTCACCAGCGCGGATGTGTCTAAAGAGGTTCCCGCCAGGAACCAGTGCCGGCTCGTCCTTCGGATTCGGATCGCCAGCGGGCCGTGACCCTCCTTCCGGCCCGATTCCCAAAGTTCGATGTTCTTCCTTAACCGGTGCGGAACTCTGGGCAAACGGACTCAGAGTTCCATCGGGCCGCCTGGCGGCCCCTGCCGAAGATCCCCCCGGAATAGTTACCAGAACCTCATGCGCCCACGGTGAGTTTGTCAGGATCCTGTGGGCCTGCTTGTCATTCCATTTTTCAAACGGAATTGCCTCCCAAAACTCCGTAGCATAAAGGCTTACCGAAAGCGCGAACAGCAGAACGACAGCTATTTTTATGATGAGCGGAACCGCTTTTCAATATACCTGAACATTCGTGAAACAATAGGCAAAACCATGCGAAATACAGTTCATATCGAACACCACTTCACCGCCACGGAAACCGTTCGCGATGTCGTGATCGGCATGTCAGACGGCCTCACTGTACCTTTCGCCCTTGCCGCCGGACTCTCCGGTGCCAAAGTCGGAACCTCCGTCGTAGTGCTCGCAGGCCTGGCCGAAATCGCCGCCGGTTCCATCGCGATGGGCCTCGGCGGCTACCTCGCCGCACGCACCGACGAAGAGCATTATCAAAACGAACTCCAGCGCGAAATCGACGAAACGCGCCTCGTTCCCGAAAAAGAAATCGCTGAAGTGGAAGAGATTTTTGCAGACTGGGGCCTCACGCCCGAACAGGTGGGCCCCATCGTCAAAGCCATCAGTTCCGACGAAAAGCGCTGGGTCGATTTCATGATGCGTTTCGAACTCGGCCTGGAAGAACCAGACCCCAAACGCGCCTTCCGCAGCGCAGCCACCATCGCCGTTTCCTACATCGCTGGCGGATTCATCCCGCTGGGCCCTTACTTTCTGATGAAAGATCTCGGCGACGCCCTCATCGCCTCCGTCGTCGTCACCCTCACCGCGCTGGCCGTTTTCGGCTGTATTAAAGCCCGTTTCACAGGCATTCCCATGTGGCGCGGCGGCCTGCAGACCACCCTCATCGGCGGTGTGGCAGCTGCGGCAGCGTTCGCAATCGCACGACTTTTTCGGTAACCCAATTTAAGCTGCGTTGCGGGGTTCATTGCACCTCGGGTAAACTTGAGGATAGTGAGCATCTGGAATAAAAGAGAAGATCCGCCGGCGCCTCCTGCGCCGCGCCCGGTCACTGCCCAGCCCGCCCCCGCACCTGTTGCGGAACCCAGGAAGGAACCTACACCCGTGTCATCAACAGCTTTCCGTACCCCAGAGCCGGATTCGCGCAGTGCCGCGACCATTGGCAAATCCGTCCGGATCGTCGGCCAGATCTTCGCCAAGGAAGACCTTTACGTCGATGGAGATGTCGAAGGCACCATCGAGACTTTGGAAAATAAGGTCACAATCGGTCCCAACGGCCGCGTGAAAGCAGGCATCAAAGCCCGCGACGTTATCATCCTCGGTCAGGTTCAGGGGAACGTGGAAGTCAGCGACAAGGTGGACATCCGCAAGGATGCCAAGCTGGTCGGTGACATCACCACCGCCCGTATCAGCATTGAAGATGGCGCCGTTTTCAAAGGCAGCATCGACATTCGCAAACCGGAACCGAAAGCCGCTGCCACTGCACCCGCAGCCGCACCCGCCGTTGCCACACCCGCACCAACGCCTGGCGCAGCCCGCTAGGCCAGGAAGCGCCTGTGCTGGGGGAAAAACTTCGAGCGCTTTTTCGCAAGGATGCGGGGCCGGTTTCATCCTCGGCTCCGCATTTCACTCCCTTGCGCAAGCCACAGAAGCCAGAACTGCCATCCACGCGCCAGAGCCGTGGCCTCGAACAGTTTTTCTTCAGCATCCGCGATGTAGTGGGGCTGCAGGTCCTCGATTGCGCCGGTGCCAGCCAGGACAACATCAACTTCCTCATCAACCTGGGCCACAAAGTCTACACGCAGGATCTGGTCCGCAACATCGACGAAGCATTCGGACCCGGCCTCGCCGAGCAGACGAATCCCGGTCGTATTGAATACTTTCTAACTCAGAATTTCGAGTACCCGTCGTATAGTTTCGACGGCGTTCTGCTGTGGGATGCACTTCAGTTCATGAGTCCCGCGCTACTGACCGCGACCGTGGATCGTCTCTATGAAGTGATGCGGCCCAATTCCTATTTACTGGCGTTTTTCTCCGCCTCTGAACGCGCGACCGAAGTGCCGTCCTATGCCTTCCGCATTGTGGACAACAAGACCCTTCAGCTTACTGAGCGAAGCTTGCGACCAGCCGCTCAGGTCTTCAACAACCGCAATCTGGAAAAGCTGTTCGCCAAGTTTGAATCCGTGAAGTTCTTCCTCACCCGCGACAATCTGCGGGAAGTCATCGTTCGCCGGTAAGCTGCCGGTACAGGTCTGCCTGAGCCTCTGCGATGCGGCTCCAGTCATAACCGAGCGCCGTTTCGCGGGCCGCTTTTTCCATCACTTCGCGGCGGCCGCTTCGGATCATCTCTGCCATTTCGGCTGCCGTATGAGCCAGCAGAATGTCTTTGCCGGGAGTCAGCTTCAGGCCATTGATGCCGGCGGGAGTGCTCACCACAACGCGGCCCATCGCCATCGCTTCCAGCACCTTTATATTGGTTCCGGCTGAGGCGGGCAGGGGAGCCAGCACCAGTTCCGCTTGCGCATAAGCCGGGCGCACATCGGCGACAAAGCCTTCCAGTATGATGCCCGCCTGGGTCAGGTCCGCCCGCACGGGATAGCGTTCCCGCCGCATGCCGGCAATAATGTGCAACGTATAGCCAGGTCCAAGCAGCGGCCACACTTCGTTCACAAAAAACTCAACTGCCAGCACGTTCGGCAGATGTGCGAACGAACCAATGAAAAGCAGGCGGCGCGGTTCAGGTGTGGCCGCAACAGACTGGAACCGAAGCGTATCAACGCCATTGGGCAGGCACATCACAGACCGCGCAGCGTTTACCGCACCCTGCACCGCCACCTGATCGCGGGCCGACATCGTAACCACTGCATCAACCTGACTCCACGCCGCGGTTTCAAAGGCCCTCCACTTGGCGAGTTGTTGCCGGAGTTCCCAATCGGCAGGGTTGGCCGCCAGTAACTGCTCCTGAAGATCGAACGTAATGTCGTGTTCTACAAGGATCGTTTTCGCGGGTGCACAGGCGTCCGCATACTGCGCCATCCATGTGAATTCCAGTTGCACAATATCGGGCTGCCAGCGGGCCACCGTCTGCTTGATCACAGCCCGGAACGTTGCCGATTTGAATTCCTCAACAGTATCGGGGTTTGGAGTATCTTTCCGGTAGTGAGTCCCATGCCGCCGCACCAGAATCACTTCGCGACAAATGGCCAGCAGCTCCGGCGCAGGGGTTGCCAGCTCATCGCAAAAGGCGATCAGGATGGGAGCCGAATCCCGCATCATGTTGTACATCCGCACCGCGCCGCCATGCGAAAGCGGAAACGGCAGATACGGACTGGCAATCACCACGCAACATTCTTTGAGTGCCGCTCCACCGGGGAACACCGCAATATCGCCATTCCCCAGCGCCAGAATTTCCGGTTCGGAAAGAACCCCGATAGCAGGGGCAGGCTGCGCGCCAACAGGGGGAACTTCGCGCAGAGCATCAACCGCGCCCATGAGCTGCAGACGGCGTATTGCCTGGCTCCAGAGCTGCCGGAAAAGCCCCGCATCGCCAATGGCTTCGGCCAGAAAACGCAGGTAATTGATCTCGACAAAAGCATCCAGCTGGCGCTGCGAATAGAACCGCGAAGTGGTAGCCCGGTGCCGGTGTTCCACTTGAGCACCTGCGCAGAAAACGGTGGGCCAGCCGCGCTTCCAGGCCTGGTACCCGAAATCCATGTCCTCGACATACGCGGGTTCATAGACTTCACTCACACCGCCCAGCGCGCGCAGCTTCGCGGTATCGAAAAGTGAACAGCCGCCGCTGCCGTAAAGCACCCACGTGAAGTTTTCTCCGGGTAGCGGGTCATCGCAGCGAACCGGGAAATCAAGCGGACCTTCGGTACGCCAGACAGCCTTGCCCGTTTCTTCGCGCCGAATGCCGGGGGGAAAGAAAATTTGCGCCGTAGAACAGAACAGGCCGGGGATCTGATCAAACGCTGTGCTGAGCGCGTCTACAAAACCCGGCTGCACAATCATGTCGTTATTGAGCAGCAGAATCCGGTGAAAGCGCGCGATGCGGATGCCCGCATTCACAGCCCGCGCGAAAGAAAGGGGGTCAATCGATTCCAGCACCCGGATGGCCGGATGGTTTGCGGCCAGCCATGCCGCCGTTCCATCTGTTGAGCCATTGTCGCTGACAATAATTTCGCCTTCATGCATCTGCGGCAGCAGGGTTTCGAGCAATGTTTCCAGCAATTCCCGGCCATCCCGACTCGGTATGACAACCGTGATGCCTTCGGGCAGTTCCGGTGAAATGAGAGCCGCTTTTATCGCTGCCAGTGCCCTCGGCTGTTTGCCCCGCAATTGCGCCAGCCGCGCCCGCACCGGAATCTCCGCATCGGCAGGACGAGTCAAGGTGCGCAGCCACTTTCGGGTACGCGGCGAAGTCACTGCTTCCGCAGCCTGGCGCATCAGATGGGCTGCGAAGCTCACTGGCCGCAAACTGTCATCGAATGCCACCGTATCGGGCGCGATGGCCTTCGCCAGCGCCCGCATTTTGACCACTGGAACTGCCGAAGAAAACACCATCGCTGCTGACTGGATTTGTTTACCCGCAAGTGCCGCGCGAACTGCCTCAGTATTCTCTTCCACACTGCGCAGCACATGGAAAGGCATCCAATGGTCGCAGGGAAACTCGAATTCAGAGATCACCCACAGTGGAATTTCCGGATCAATCGCAGCCGCGCGGTCAATCAGCGCCCGGTTTAAGTGCTCCGGCCCTGACGCAAAGACGAGTTTGATCAGATCAGCAGATGGCGGCATGGCGGCGGGTTTCCACCCTGCTGTTCCCGCCACATTTCCAGCGCCTGCAGGGCAAATGCCGTGGAAACGGGATTAATATGCGGGGACATTTCGCCTTGGCGGCGGCCAAATGAAAAGCCGCCATCAACGCGCGGGTCATCACTAGAAATCTGAAAATGTCGCAAAGCTGCGGCTTCGAGTACTGCGACAGCATGGTCCACCGGCACCACAGAGGCTCCGTTGATTCGCGCCCGCAGCAACTGGGCATAAACGTCAGACCGCGCGAACGTGGGCGCGATTTCGTGTAAATAATCAACGGCGCTGAGCAGCAGAGACGTGAAAGCGGCGGCGCAGTCCGGACGGTCCAGCACCGGCGTCAGCGCTTCCAGAAAGTAACCGGCGGCATGCAGACGGTCCATCGTCTGGTGCGGTGTAGCCGCAGGTAAAAATGACGAATAAGTCGTTAGCGCTGTTTCCAGCATTTCCATATAGGCATGGCGGAGGGCAGAGTCCCCGGTCTGTTCCGCAACGTCATACCAGGCGAGTGCGGCTTTAAGCTGATAGCAGCCTGGAGACCGTGACCAGTGGTCTGTGCGCGGTTGGGCTTGTTTCGACGGCAGATCAAGAATCGGGTGATAATCCGGCCCGGCATGGAAGTCGGCCACCATCGCCCGTGACGCGTCGAGAGCGACATCCAGAATGCGGTCTTCACCGGTCTGGTTCCACACTGCCAGCAGGCCCCGGATAATGATGCCGCAGTCAAAAAAATAAGCAGCGTGCGGGCTGACCGGGCAGGGCGAAGGATGTTCAAACGGAAACGTCTGGAGTTCCGCCGCCCACGCGTGGGTCATCAGAAAGTCAGCTGTCTTACGCGCGCGGTCGAGGTATTCGTCGTTCCCGGTTGTGCGGAAAAGGTAGACCAGGGCGCTGGCGGTGTAGCCGGTGATTTCGGTGGAAACCGGTTTGTTCCGACCGAGTTCGGAGCGGTAGTAGCGAGCCACGCCGCCGCAGGGTTCCTGAATGCCCGATTCAAGGAACCAGCGGCCGGCGCGGGCCAGCGCAAGTGCTGTGGGCAAGTCGCCAGTTTAACATCCGGCGTTCAGGCAGCAGGCCAGACAGAAGATGCTCCTGCATCCCGCGAGGCATTGTTGGGTGAGGGCGGATTTAATGCGGTATCGTGTTCGAATACATGCGCATTTGTCCTTTAACCTGCGTCGGCCTGATCTTTATTTCATTCTTATCCCAGGCCAGTGCACAAACACCTGTAGCGTCTGGAGAAGAAGTTTCCGGTGAAATCGAAATATCGGTGGCCGATGACTTTGTGAATCATTCCAGCCACAGGATCTGGCGTCTGACAACAGCGGCAGGCACGGAGGAGTTGCTGATCGACGCCAGCACTATCGGCATCCGGAATCTGCGAAGAGGGACAACGATCCGGGCGACGGGCGTGCGCGAAGGCGGACATCTTCGCATCCAACGGGTTGTGCCACAGGCGACTGCGCCTGTTGAATTTAGCACCACGGGTCCGCAAAAAGTTGCCGTTCTCATGGTAGCCACACCGTCGAACCCGACTTTCCCTTCCGGCTGGGACGCGTCAACTGTCGGCCAGGCGTTCTTCGGAACAGACGGACTCACCCTGAATATCTTTCTACAGGATGCTTCCTATGGCCAAACATCTGCCGCAGGCCAGGTTTTAGGGCCGATTGCACTCACTTCGGATATTCAGTGCATCCAGACTTCCAACTGGAAACCGCCGCAATCCTGGCCGCTCTGCCGCTGACGGATTTTTCACAATTTTCGCGCATAGCGATGATTTTTCCGGTTGCGAATTCGGCCAGTTGCAAAAGCAGTTCGGGCGTGAGTTTCTCGGGTCTCGGTACCGTTGGATGTTCGACGAGCCCCCGGATTTCTCAGAGGGTTTCAACGGCGTGGTTCCCGGTTTTCGCCGGTGACAAGCCGGTCACCAGTACAGGAGTTTTTGCACACGAGACTGGCCACAATCTTGGTCTCGACCATGCGAATTCGCAGGACTATCTGACCGTTCCACTGGGGGCGTTTGACGATCCAGGAATCGACACTGAATACGGCGACCCGTTTTCTGTCATGGGACATGCAGGCTTGCCATCGATCGGACAGTTTTCTGCCCAGCACAAAGCCCAGGTCCTGCACTGGCCGAAGAAGGCGGACTATTTTGATGTTACTTCCGCAGGTACCTTCAAAGTGCTTCCAGTGGAAACCAGCTCCGGCGTTCGCGCCCTGCAAGTTCTTCGCGACGCAGCGCGCGGATCCTGGCTGTGGCTGGAGTACAGGCAGCCGCTCGGTTCCGTTGACAGCACTTTGTCTCTTTTGTCAGGCGCACGGGCGAGCGATGTTTTTGGCGGCGCGCTCGTTCATTATGAAGATCCGAATCTCGATTTGCTTCATACTCGTCTGCTCACCTTTCATCCGCCGGGTGCAGCCAGTGATTTCTATAACGTGACGCTGGCACCGGGGCAGACGTGGTCTGATCCGTATTCAGCCCTTACCCTCAAAGTTAACTCCGCCGATTACAGCGGAATGACGGTGACTGTGAGCTACGACTCGTTCTGTGCGCTGGCCGGTCCAGTCCCTGTCCCATTCGCCGGAACTTCCGGGACCGGAGTATTTTCAATCACTGCGCCGGATTCCTGCAAGTGGACAGTCAAGCCCAATGATTCCTGGCTCACCCTGACTTCTGCGACTTCAGGTTCCGGAGCAGGAACTGTTGGGTTTCAGATGACAGCGAACCCCAATAAAATTCAACGCAATGGAACAATTTCCCTGTCGCGACAAAGCACGACGCTGACTCAAACCGGGACTGGAGCAACAGCGCTCAGCGTCGTAAGCGTGGGGCCAGCCCTTGGTTCCGGAAATACGGGCGGGTTCTCGTACCTGATCGACGACGCCGCCAGTTCGGCAGATTTGAAGCAGGTAGATTATGAACTTTCCGGCAGCGCTCCCTGCACGGTATCGATATTGCCGCAGTTTTCTGCGTTTTTCCTTGTAGACGATGCCCGGGCGAACTATTTGGGCCCCATCTTCAGGGGCAGCGGGAGCTTTCTTCAAAACAATTCCTGCAGCATCAGCGGTTCTCTCGGGCCAACGCTTTCGGCAAGCGGAACCCGATCATCGGGAATCGTGCAAATTGGTTTTAAGCCTGCCTTTGCCGGGGCGCATCACATGACGGTAACCGCCTACGCATCGTCCGGAGCAATCACTGAAGGGACTGCCGGAACCTGGATCGTACCTGCTCCTGAAATCTGGTCACTGAGTCCCTCTCAGGTCCAGACCGGCGCCTCGACCCTGACAATCACCGTAACCGGCAACGGTTTCCTCTCTGACGCTGCGGTCAAATGGAACGGCGCGGTTCTCGATACAACCGTAGTCAGCCCCATTACTTTAACGGCAGTCGTGTCACCAACGTTGCTGGTCTCCTCGGGCAGAGTGAACGTTACTGTCGTCGAATCGGGAACCCTGATTTCCAATGTTGCCTCGTTTTCAGCGGGTACGGGTGGGGCGACAAGTTCATCATTGAGCCCCGCTCAAGTGCAGGTCTCGGCAAAAAACATTACCCTTCAAGTGTCCGGCGCAGCCTTCCTCGCAAGTGCTGTGGTGTTGTGGAACGACAAGCAGCTGACTACCACCGTCGTGAGTGAGACGCAACTCAGCGCTATCGTGCCTGCCGCCCTGATTTCCAGCGCGCGCACTGCCCTGATTACTGTGGTCAACGGCAGCCAGCCTGCCACCAGCCCTCTTCAATTTACCGTGACTGCCCCGGCTGCGATTCTGGGCCTCAGTCCCTCTGTCACCTATTCTGGTTCAGCGGACTTTACGCTGACAGTGAATGGCTCCGGCTTCCTCAGTTCCTCTGTAATCAATTGGAATGGAGGTGCCCTGCCCACAAATTATGTCGGGTCAAGTCAGCTCAAAGCAACGATTCCGGCGTCACTGGTCGCAACCACCGGCAGCGCATCCGTAACCGTCGTCACAGGGGGCGTGGTTTCAGCAAGCTCCGCCTTTACGATTCTTTTTGCGCCCGCTGTTTCCACCTTGTCGCCTGCGTCGCTGCCTTCTGGCAGCCCCGGGTTTACCCTTACCGTGATCGGCACCGGGTTCACCAGTAGCAGTATCGTTCAGTGGAACGGCGTCGCCCTTGCGACGAAATTCGTCAGCGCGACAACGCTTTCGGCTAACATTGCGCCCACCTTGTTACTGCAACCCGGTATTAGGCTGGTGACGGTCAGAACGGCCACAGTTTCTTCTAATTCCGCGACATTCACTATTACCGGCGGACTAGCCGTGCCGTTCATCAGCCCGGGTGGTGTGGTGCCATTGGGCAGTACATCCTCCGTCGTACAGCCGGGGTCGTGGATTTCCATTTACGGCGGTAATCTGTCCTGCGCCGTTTTCATTTGGGAAAATAAATTTGAAACTGCCCTGGGCGGAGTCAGTGTTCAAATTGACGGCAAACCTGCGTATCTCTGGTTCGTGAGTCCCGGTCAGATCAATCTGCAAGTGCCCGAAACCGCTGCTCGCGGGCAGGTGAATGTTGTTGTAGCTACTAAGGACGGCACTGCAACGGCGACTGTGACCATTGCCGATGCGGCACCGGCATTTTCGCTCTTCGACGCCAAATATCCCGCTGGGGTAATTCTGACAACAGATGGCTCCGGTAGTCAGGGGGGCGGCACCTATGATTTTTCGGGTCCGGCCGGACGCTTTGCCTTTCCCACACGAGCAGTGAAAGCCGGCGAGACCATACTGCTCTTTGGCGTCGGTTTTGGCCCGACTGATCCTCAGGTCCCCGCTGGACAAGCTTATTCCGGCGCGGCGGCAACAACAGGTAAAGTAGTCATCACAAAAGGCGGTGTGCCTGCCGAAGTCCAGTTCTCGGGTCTCGTATCCGCAGGCCTGTATCAGTTCAACGTGGTGATTCCGCAAACCGCCTCTGGAGATCAGGCGCTCCAGGCGATAGTCGCCGGAGCGAAGACGCCCAACGGCGTCGTTCTCGCTGTACAGTAAACGCTGGAAGCGTTTACACTCAATGGCCCGAAACACCTTAGCCGCCGCAGTGGCCGGAATCCTGCTCGCCGTCTGCGCCTGGACCACGCTCAAAGCCCAGACACCCCGCCCTGCCCGCTCTGTGCGCGATGGCATCTATTCACTGGAACAGGCCCTGCGCGGAGAGGCGCTTTACGAAAAACATTGTGACCGCTGTCACGGTGAAGACCTCGGTGGCGACGAAGGCCCTGCGCTCAACAGCGCCGAATTTCTGGAGGACTGGAAGGGCATGACTGCGGCCGATATCTTCGAGCGCATCCGCGTCTGGATGCCCGGCGACCGTCCCGGCATCCTAACCCGCGAAGAGACTGCCGCTTTGCTCGCCCTCATCCTGCGCTCCAACCGTTTCCCCGCCGGTGCGCTCGATCTGCCCGCCGACAAACTGACTCTGTCTCAATTCCGTGTCGAACGTCCGCGATGATATTTGGCCCCAAAGACCGAAAGTACCGGTACGGTAATATCCTATTCACAACATATTGAGTATCATGGCTTATTGACTATGCCGTGTGGACATCCTGCACCACGGTTGACGCATGGATATTGAGCACATTTTGAGGAGGAACAGAACATAAATGTCAGGCATCGCAACCGCCGCGCTGAAATTCCCCGTCGCACTTTCCAGTTTCGGCATTCAGAAGCTCGTAGGGGCACTGCCCCTGGGAGATACGGAGACAGGCAAGGCAGTTCGCGCCAGTCTGTACAAAACGGGGGAATCCGCCAAACAGGATTTTGCCTCCAACACCGCTCTGTTCGGAGCGTTTCAGTTCAGTGACAAGGCGCAATCCGCGCTGATCGATTTTGCGGCGGATGCCGTAACACTCAAAGCTTTCACGCCCAGCTACATGCGCAACATGTTCAACGGGCTGATGCAGGGTTCCAGCGGAGCCATCGGTGCCGTGGGCACTGCCTTTGCGCGTAATCTGCTGCGCGAACAGTTCGGCAATACCTTTGACGTCATCAGTTACGTCAACCACGTGGATGCCCCTTCCACACTCACGCCGGATGGCGACTATCCGATTGATGAAATGATTGCTAAGATGTACTCCCGGGGCGACTATCCGGCGCTCTGGCTGGTGGAAGGTCTGGGCGAGAGGTATGCCCACGCCTACCTGAATGACGGTGAGGAACTGTATGGCCTGCTCTCCAGCGGCAAGGGTCTCGAAATCCCCGACAAAACGCAACTCATGATGCATGCGGGCATGGGTATTATCTTCGCCAAACATTGCATCGCAAAGCTTACCCCTTGCAGCCCTGAAGGCGAAATTGGCGAAGCGATCAAGCAGTTCCTCGATATGTGCGATGCCAATTCTCAGGAACGCTATAAGGGTGCGGCGGTGGAGTCGCTCGGTCTGGTAACCCGGACCTGGTACGGCCAGATGGTTCAGCTCATCTATGCGCAACTGCTCAAAATCGACCAGGCTGCTTCTGAGTATTTCTGGCGCGGGGCTGGCCGGGCCATGTATTTTGCTCCTATGTATATGCTGCCGGGCTTCTCGCCCTGGCAGGCTGCCAATACCGAACCACCAGACGATACTGCGCGCCGCAATGCACGGGCGGGCGTCGCCTGGGCGTTCACCATCGTGAACATCCGGCAGCCGCAGATTCACTGCAATTTCCTCCGCAACCGCAATTTTGAAATCGCAGGGAATGACGCTTTCACAACGGGCGTCTACTCCACTCTTCTCATGGCGGGCGAAATGGTTCCCGACCATGCCTACGTCAAAGCGTTTGCCGAGTTCAAGCCCGACCCCAATGACAAACCTGCAGTCGAAGCCTGGGAGCGCTTTATCGGTACCGATTGCGAAGCCCGGCTTGCTTTCTACCGCAAGACGCTGAAAGCCGCCAACAAGATGGGTGAAGTTTTCCGTTATCACCCGCTGCCTGAGTACATCGAACATCTTGCTGCGGGGCTGCAAAGCTAACCGATGGCGGATCTGCAGGATATTCTTTCTACAATTCCGATTTTCAGCTTCCTCGGCCGCAACGAACTTGCAGCCGTGCAGGAGCTTTTTGTGGAGTCCACCCACCAGAAGGGCGATGTCATTTGCCATCTGGGTGATGAGGGCGACACCTTCCATGTGGTTCTGGACGGGGAACTCGAAGTCCTTGTAGGCGAGAAGGAAGACAAGGTGATCGCCGTGCTGAAACGCGGCGATTTCTTCGGTGAAATGGCCCTGTTGCAGGGCGGCAAGCGAACAGCTACCGTATCCTGTGCCCGCCGCGTGCGTCTGATGACGCTCGACCGGACGTCGTTCAACAGCCTGTTTCTCAAGAATCCGAAGGCACTGGAATACTTCACGCGCGTCCTTTGCAAACGCCTCGCAAGTACCTCAAAAGGCGAATCTTCGCGTGGCTCAACCATGGCCATCAGCGTGGGTTCGCGGACCACCGGCCTCAAGGGGAAAACCCTGGTTGCCCGGTGCGTCGCGGCAGTGCTGCACGACTTGACCGGTAACGACGTTCTGGTGCTCAATGTCCGCCTGGGTGAAGAGCCTGTCACCGGTGCTGTTGGCCAGCTCATCTCGAGTTCGCTCGGGGCCAACGCTGCTGCCATCCAGGAATCCATCAAGCAGACGGCGCCAGGCCTGTGGAGCCTCGATATCCCGGCCCGTGAGGCGATGCCTGCCGAGTATTACGAAGAGCGTGCATCGAATCTGATTTCGAAGCTGAGTGAACGTTTCCCTTTTTTGATTTTCGATCTGGCGGCGGAATTGCCGGGCCTGGTGAATTCGGTCTCGAAGTTCTCCGATATTTTTCTCGAAGTGGTTCACAAACTGGAACCGCTCCCTGCCGATCAGCCCAAGGATTTCAAGCATTACCGCATCATCAATCTGTTTAACGGTTCGCGCCGTGTGGCCATCAGCCATTGCGAACCGTTCGTACTGCCGCGTGATCCCGCCTATGCGGCTGATGATCCAACGGCGTTCATCCGAGCCAACGGGCGGGCCATCGCTTCGCTGCCTATACACCGCGTGGCGCGCAAGATCCTCGGCGCGACAGTGGGTCTGGCGCTCGGCGGCGGCGCTGCGTTCGGAATCGCCCACCTTGGCGTTTTGAAGGTGCTGGAACAGAACGGCATCCCCATCGATATGCTGGCCGGATGCAGCCAGGGGTCCATCATCGGCGTCGGTTACGCCTGCGGTATTACGACGGAAGAGATGATCGATATCGCCCTCAAGCTGGGCAAACGCAGCAACGCGCTGCTTGCGGTGGATCTCACTTTCACCAAGCCCGGGTTGCTGGCGGGTGACCGTTTCATCAATATCTTCGCGCCGTTTCTCGGGCGCAAGAGCACGTTTAAAGATCTGGTGCTGCCCGGTAAAACCGTCGCTACTGATATCCGCAGCGGTGAGCGGATTCCGATTGGCTCCGGCAGTCTTACGGCGGCTTTCCGCGCCAGCGCGTCTGTCCCCATGGTCTTTGCGCCGATCCGGATTGGCGACAACATCCTGGTTGACGGAGGTGTTTCTGATCCGGTGCCGGCTGAAGTGGTCAACGCCATGGGCGCGGATCTTTGTATTGCTGTAAACGTTGTACCGCCGCTGAAACTGGGCGTCGAGAACGCTGTGTCGCATTTCATGCGGCAGGCGAACAAGTTCAATCCCATGTCATACCTCGGTGACAGTCAGGACATGCCCAACATGTTCGACATCATTATGAACGCCATGCAGGTGTTGCAGTATGAACTTGGGAATTTCAAGGCGATTTCTGCCGACGTGCTGATCAATCCGGAATTATCGGACTTCACGTGGGTGGAATATTACCGGTCAGATGAATTGATTCAGCGCGGCGTTGACGCGGCGGAACGGGCCATGCCCGCCATCAACCGCGCCTATGGCCAAAAGCTCGCTCCCTGGAAAAAGCGCGGTTAGCGTCGGGCCGTACTTCTATTTCAGTTCAATCGTAATAATGCGTGGTGAGCTGTTCACTGCTTCTTCGGTATCCACGGTGTGCTGTTTGATGTAGTGGGCGTCGCCCGCTTTGTAGGTAACGGTTTCTGCCGTGTCGTCTGGCCGGGTGCGTTTGATCGTACCCCCGGTCACGAACACTTCCACTGCGTCTTTGGCGTGAACGTGCATTTCGATGGGTTTGTTCGGAGCCCACGTGAAGTCGGACATGCGAACGCGCGGATTGTCGAGCACGATTTTGGCACCCTCGCGGGGAAAGGCCGCAGTGAGCCCCATCACCACGCCCTCAGGGCCTGAAAGTTCTTCTTTCAAATCAACCATGATGGCCATGCGTTCCGGATCGTTTGGGCCGCCCGCGGCCTCTTCTTTATGCGTGATGGCGCGCGGCTGGTAGTAGGGGCGGGGGACCTCAAACATGTTTGAAGGGTTCACCTTGCCTTCAGGCGTCGTGACATTGATGAAGCCATACCGCAGGTAAACCCCCGCCATGTCATACAGGTGGCGGTGGATGGGCTGCGGGACGTTCTTCAGCCAGTGGACTTCCCAAATCGTCACCCGGTCGTTATCGAACAGTTGCTTCACGCCCTCGCGCGGATAAGCGTGAGGATACTGCGGATCAATCTGGTCGATGCGCTGGGCTGCCAGCCCGCTTGAGAAAAGTCCGGCCACTGCGACTGCAGTCGCAGCGAATTTGATGATGCCCATAGGCACCCAATATATACCCGGTGCTTAGCGGGTTCGGCTGCCGCGCGCGCTGGCTACCTTTTGCCTTTCGTAGTCACTGCCCAATCCGGTGGAAGCGGCGGCGGTGCGCGAGTTCGGTGTAGCCTCCATCATCTGCACCATCGTATAGGCGGGCATGTTCTCCGCTTCCCTGGTGAATGACAGACAGTTAGCCCCAGCGTCGTAATCGATGCGGATCAGGTCACCGCCGCGCACCTGGTCAGAGGCAATCAGGTTCGAGAGCGGATGCACCAGAGAACGTTCGATGGCGCGCTTTAAGTGGCGTGCACCGTACTTAATGTCCGTGCCTTCACGGAGGAGAAATTCACGTGCGGCAGTCGCCACCTGGAAGACGAAGGGTGTGGTTTGGGATGACTGGAAAACCCTCTGTTGAAGCAAGTTGAGTTCCAGCGTAAGGATTTTTTCGAGTTCGCTGCCGCCAAGTGTGCGGAACACCACCACTTTGTCGATGCGGTTCATGAACTCGGGTGTGAATTTGCGGCGCGCCGCTTCTATTCCTGCCCGGTTCAGTTTCTGATTGAGTTCGTCCGCATCTTCGCCTGCAGCCTGTTTCCGCACCACTTCAGAGTTTGCGAAACCAAGCCCGGGACGTAACATGGAACCCATCTCAGCCGCTCCCAGGTTGCTGGTCATGAAGATCATGGTCCGGGAGAAATCAACTCTCCGGTTGTCACCAAGAGTCAGCGTTGCCTTATCGAGCACTCCGAGTAAAAGATTCCACAGGGCATCGCTTGCCTTTTCAATTTCATCGAAAAGCACGAAGCTCATCTTCATTTGGTCCGTATGATACTGGCCGAGCACTTCCTGACTCAGCAGAGGATGGGTTTCGCGGTGTCCCAAATAGCCGGGAGGCGAACCGATCAGTTTAGCGATTTCGTGACTGTGCTGGAACTCTGCGCAATCTATTTTGACCACGGCCCGACTGTCGCCCAGCAGAGATTCCGCCGCTGCTTCCACTATTCTTGTTTTGCCGGTTCCCGTGGGACCCAGAAAAAGGAAGTTCCCAATGGGACGCCCGGTTCCGGTTAAACCCGCGAGGTAGGTCTGATAAATGTTGACGATCTGGTTAACTGCTTCATCCTGACCCACGATGAGTTTTTGCAAATCTCCGTGGAGTTTTGCCGCGTCATGTCCCGTCTGCGACGGATCCAGTCTTTTGCCCAAACGAACCATTTCGCTTCCCCCTGTTGTTACGAAGAGCACGCGTTCTGCCAATCATGTTGCGCGCCTTCTGTTTGAATATCGGCAGGACCCGGCGTCAACGATAGATCGTGCTGTATTTAAGGATGCTGTAAAACTTCGCGGCGTTTCCTTTTCAGCGGAAACCCGGTACTGGACCGTGTGCCGTAACCGTGTGCCGTAACATGGGAGACAGCATGCAATGGCGTGAGGTAGTGGGGAAGCATCAGGCCGCGATGGCGGATGAACTGGCGGCGGTTCTCGATTCGGAACTGGCAGCGCTGCGGCGCTCCCATGCGGAGTCTTTGAATCAAACGGTGCGCCGTTTTCGTCAGGCGACAAGTGACGGCCAGGTGCTGCAGTTGCTCAATGAGACCTGTGCCCCGTGCGCGGAGCAAACCCTGTTGCTGACCTTTGAAAACAATCGCCAGCCGGTGGCGCGGTTCGCTGGGGGAGCATTTGAATTGAATCAGGCACCAGCCATTGTTTCGGCAGTGGAAAGCCGCGATTTGATTGTCACCCTGGTGTCTGATGGTCAACTTTCGCGAGTCCTGGCGAATGCGTTGCGCAGCGAAGACAGCGATGTGGATGATAAGGCGTACCTGGTTCCCGTAGTGGTCCGCGAGGCTGTGGTCGCGATGGTGGTGGCGGCCGGCAGCGTCAAAGCGGCCCACATTGAATTGCTGTGTGAAGCAGCGGCGATGCGCCTTGAGGCTCTGCAACCGGTGGCGAAAGTTGAGCCTGCGGTTAAGACTGCCACGGAGAACCATGCCTGGGATGCTCTGAGTGCGGCGGACCAGAAACTACACTTGCAGGCGCAGCGGATGGCGCGCGTGCGGGTGGCCGAGTGGCGTATCTATCAGGAAGAGGCTTTGCGCAAAGGCACTGAGGATTGCGATGTGTATTTGGCGCTGAAGCCCCATATCGACGTGGCGCGGCAGCAGTTTCTGCAGACCTATCTTTCACAATCGCCGACGATGGTGGATTACCTGCATCTGGAAATTCTGCGCAGTCTGGTGAACGATGAAGATGTTTTACTGGGCGCCAGCTATCCGGGGCCAATGGTTTGAGAATGAGGCGCTGGGCCGTATTTTGTCTCGCGGCTTCAACCCTTGCGGCTGAGCCAGTGCCAGTCAATGAGGCGCTCAATCGGCTGGGGCGGGGAATTGCCGCCTATAATTCGCGGGATTTCAACGGGGCAGTACAGTCGCTGAAGGGCGTGGGTCGGATTGAAAAGATCTCTGACTATTTCGTCTATTATCTGGCAGCGTCGCAGCAGTTGACGGGGGATTTCGACGGGGCGCTCACTGTCCTGGCGGCTTACCGTGAAGCTCCGGTTACGTCTTCACCGCTGGCGGGGAAGATCAGTCTGGTGCACGGGCGGGTTTTGCTCGACAAGAAGGAGCCACCGGCTTCGGCGAAAGCTCTGGAAATTCTGACTAGTGACTATCGTCTGTTGCCGCAGCCGGATGGTGATTTCGCGCTGGCCATGGCTTATGAGGCGCTGGGCGAGAAGCCGCAATCGGCGGTGACGTATCAGAGGGTCTATTACGGTTTCCCCAATACTGAAATGGCGGCGCAGGCCTGGTTGGGGATGGAACGACTGCGGGCGGTGCTCGGGACTTCATTTCCGCAGGCTCCTCCGAAGCAGCAGCTGGAGCGGTGTGAAAAGTGGCTGGATGCGCGGCAGTATAAGAAGGCGCGGGAAGAATATGAAGTGCTGGCGCAATCGCTGACCGGGCTGGATCGAGACGATGCGAAGGCAGGTATTGGCGCGGCTGATTTCCTGGGCGGTGACGCCTTCACGGCGCAGAAGTATCTCAAGGTCTTGCGGATTTCTCCCTCGGAAGCCGATGCCAAACGCCTGTACTATCTGACGGAAGCGGCACGCAAGACCAGCGACGATTCCACCATGATGGAGGCGGTGAAGGATCTGGAAGCGCATTATCCGAAATCGCCGTGGTTGCTGAAGGCGCTGGGGGCGGCGGGCAACCGGTATCTGGTGAAGAATCAGCGCGAGCAGTATACGCCTCTCTACCGCGCAATGGCGGATGGATTTCCGCCCAGCAGCACGACGGCTTTGGGTCACTGGCGGGTTGCGTGGGATGCTTATCTGGCCGAGCGCTCAGAGACCGTGACGCTGATGCGGGAACAGGTAGAGCGGTACCCTGCCGATTCGAATGCGAGCACGGCACTCTATTTTCTGGGGCGGCTGGCAGAGAGTGACAACAAACCGACGGTGGCGCGCGCTTACTATGACCGGGTGAGCACGCAGTATCCGCATTTTTTCTACGGAGTGCTGGCGCGCGAACGGCTCAAAGACGCGAAACTGGCAGCTGTGGCGGGTGATTTGGCGGTGAAGCAGTGGCTGTCGCAAATCAACTGGACCGTTCACAAGGACTTTACGGCGACTGAGGCGAATGTGGCGACGCGTGTTCGAATCGAGCGCGGACATTTGCTGCAACTGGCCGGACTGGGCGATATGGCTGAGGCTGAATTCCGGTTTGGTGCGAGGAATGAAGGCGAGCAGGCGCAGTTGCTGGGGATGGATCTGGCGGCGACGGCCCCGACACCGTTTAAGGCTTTGCGTGCGATGAAGAGTTTTGGTTCGGATTATCTTTCTTTGCCGACTGAGGCGGCTTCGCCCAAATTCTGGCAGATGTTGTTTCCGCTGCCTTACAAGGATGACTTGTTTAGCAGTGCGCATGAGCGGGATCTTGACCCTTACTTTGTGGCCGGGCTGATCCGGCAGGAATCGGAGTTTAATCCGGTGGCTAAGTCACATGCAAATGCTTATGGGCTGATGCAACTGGTGCCTCCCACCGGCAAGCAACTGGCGCGGCAGATTGGGATTAAGGCCATGCCGACGAATATGTTGTTTCAGCCTGCATTGAACATCAAGCTGGGGACACAATATTTGCGCGGGCAGCTGGATGTCTGGAGCGGCGACTGGTATAAGACTCTGGCGGCTTATAATGCCGGGCCGACCCGGGTTAAGGAATGGAATACGTGGGGCACTTACCGCGAGCCCGCTGAGTTTGTTGAGAGTATCCCTTTCAATGAGACTCGTGAGTATGTGCAGGCTGTGCTTCGCAATGCGGATCTCTATAAAGAGATCTATGCTGGTAAGCCTCTTCTGCCTGTTGTTCAGCCCAAGGTGCCGGCGAGGGCACCAGCTGCGGGTCGGGGGACCCGCCTGGGGACCCGCCCTCCTTTACCTAAGCGCAAAGCTAAAAAGTGAACTGCCTGCGGAGAAGGCTACGTATTGTTTGCCGTTGACCTGGTAGGTGATGGGTCCCATGGCGATTTCTCCACCTACGGTTACTTTCCACAGGGGCTTGCCGGTGCGGGCATCCAGTGCGGCGAAATAACCTTCGCGGGAACCGGTGAAGAGCAGGTCTGTCGCGGTGGTCAGCAGGCCGCTTGAAGTTACGTCGGCCATCTTGAACTCCCAGACTTTCTGTCCGGTTTTAGGGTCGATGGCGCGTACTGTGCCGTAGCCGTTTTCTTCTTTCTGCCTGACTACCTGCGGGGCACGCAGCGCTCCGGTCATAGATGAGACTCCGCGTCCACCCATGTAATTGGAACCTTCCTTGAAGTCAGAAGGAGTTTCGGTGAAATTGGCGTGGTAATTGTCCCACGCGGAAATGTAGAACAGGCCGGTGCGCGGGCTGAAGGACGGGGAATACCAGTTGGTGGCGCCGATGGGGCCGGGATAGATAACGGGTCCCCCGGCAACAGGGTTATCTGACTGCACCCGCATGGGGCGGCCGCGTTCATCAAGGCCTTTGGACCAGGTTACGGTTGAGAACGGATTGCCAAGGAGGAACTCGCCTGTGGTGCGATCAAGGGTATAGAAGTAGCCGTTGCGGTTGCCCCACATCATGACTTTGCGGGGCTTGCCTTTCCAGTCAATATCAGCGAGCACCGGGACTTGAACGGCGTCGTAATCGTAAACGTCGTGCGGGGTGAACTGGAAGTACCATTTCAGTTTGCCGGTATCGGCATCAAGGGCTACGACACAATCACTGTATAAGTTGTCTCCGCCACGAATCTTGCCGCCGTAATCGGGACCGGGATTGCCAATGCCCCAGTAAGTCAGGTTGGTGGACGCGTCATAGGAACCAGTGAGCCAGACGGGTGCTCCGCCGTGCTGCCAGGAGTTACCTGCCCAGGAATCGTGTCCGGGTTCGCCGGGGCCGGGGATGGTGTAGAAACGCCAAGCTTCCTTGCCGGTCTTGACATCATATGCGGCGATGAAACCGCGGATGCCATACTCGCCGCCAGCGACGCCGGTGATGACTTTATCTTTGATGATGAGCGGTGCCAGAGTCATGGCATAGCCGGCTTTGGCGCTGGCGACTTCCGTATTCCAGACGGGGCGTCCGTTCTTCGTATCCACGGCAACCAGGTGCGCGTCGATGGTGGCCATGAAGAGTGTGTCGCCGAGGATGGCAACGCCGCGGTTGACGCGTCCGCAACAGGGGCGGGCGTCTGTGGAGGGTGTGTAGTTATAAACCCAGAAAGTTTTGCCGGTGACCGCGTCGAGAGCGACGATGTCATTCGGGGCCTGCGTGACATACATCATGCCATCGACAACGATGGGCGTGGACTCAAATTTTTCGAGCGAGCGTGCCTGGAAGGCCCACTTCATTTCGAGATTGCCGACGTTGGCCGGTGTGAGCTGAGTGAGGGCGCTATAACGCTGACCGAGGTTGTTACCAGAGTAAGTGAGCCAGTTCTGCGGCTCCTGCTCCGACTTCTGAATGCGGTCAAAGGTGACCTGCGCGGAGAGGGCAGTGCAGGCGAGGAAAGCGGAAATCAGCAGGCGGGATTTCATTTGGCGTCAATCCTTTTGAGAGAGCTGAGGTAGGTTACGAGGTCGGCCAGTTCCTGGGAGGTGAGGCGGTCTTTGAAGGGCGGCATGGCTGAGGTTTTGGAGTAAGAAGGGTCGCGCAGGTCGGCGCGTTCGACTGAGATGAGCCGCTCGCGGGAGTCGAGGATGGCGAGGGTGAAGGCATCTTCATTGATGACGCGGCCGGTGATGGTGGAGCCGTCTTTCGCGGTGGCTTTGAAGGTCCGGTTTTCGGCAAGGATTTCGGCGCTGGGATCAGTGAGTGACGTTTCGAGTTCGGCGACACGGCGGTAGGAGCCGATTTCCGTGAGGTCAGGGCCGGTGCGGGAGCCGGTGCCGAGAACGCGATGGCAACTAGCGCAGCCTTTGGAGGCGAACAGCGCCTTGCCATGGGCTGCGTCACCCGTGGCACTGGTGGTAGGCGCGAGCGACCGCAGGTAGGCGACGATGTTCATGGCCTGAGGCGGGGCGATTGACGCAGGGGGCATGCCGGTGCCGGGGATGCCGTTGATGATGATGTTGCGCAGTTCGTCATCGGTGGAGGCGCGGCGGAACTTGCCGTGGCCGAGGTCGACGCCGGTGATGCTGTCGCCGTTGGGACCGTGGCAGTTATTACAGTTGGCCTGATAGAGGCGCTGACCGTCGGCGGCTGGTCCGGTTTGAGCGGAGATGATGCTTGCGGCGAAGGTGAGGGTGAGAAAGATGTTTCCGAGTTGAACGGCTCGCATTTGCGAATAGGCCTCCGAGCGATTGATTATCATATCGTTGTGCGGTGGGTGCGGCAAGTTTTGCAAAACGAAGCCAGTTCGATTTCGGTGTTTTTGCAAAACGAAGCCAATCGCATGTGGACGGGCACACTTGGACACACCACTGGACACACGACGGCTTCGCGTTCTGGAAATCGTAACGTCGCTGGCGGCTGGCAAGACAAGCCATAGTGGGTTGCCTTACCAGCCACCGGCTGGATTGAATCGCACCATATCTGCGGGAGTATTAGGGTGCTGGAGGGCGACCCGTGCTCAAACACGCATGATGTTTTTTGATTCTCTGGAGTCCGGTGATCAGGGTTTGCCTGAATTGCGGAGTGATGAAACCCGGGTTCCACGGTCTCCCGACGGGTGAGAAGCCCGAGGGAGTCCAGTGCCACCGTAGTGCGACGTTCGCTGGCCAGCGAGAA